>CAYRIK010000007.1:0-65624 GCA_964424345.1 uncultured Lachnospiraceae bacterium | reverse complement strand
TAAAAATTTTCAGTGGCACAAATACGTGAGCTTTTTTGGGAAAATATAAATAATGTAATTAAGACAAAACGCAGAAAGATAATCAGTTCACATTATCCGCTAAGGAGTTTGAATAATTTTGTGTAAGAGGATGGACGAATGAAGAAAACAGGGTTTTATATCATAATGAGAGAAAGATAGAAATTTGCAGGATGTTTAGCAGGAAGATAGAGATATACCCATTAGAAAAGGTAGTAATTGACGGAGCAGCAATTTTTCTTGGAATGGAACAAGCTGTTGTTGAAAGCATAATCGGAGCAGGACAAGTTGTTAGAACGAGACATTATTATTTTCATAATGAGATGGCAATCGATTATAAAGATGATAAAGTCATATTTATAGAGTTTTTAGGTGGTATTGATGGTATGCTGAAACCTACTATTTATGGAAGTTCTGTTTTTGAGACTTTGGCAAATGAGCTATTTGAGCTGTTAGAAAAGCAAAATCATGGTGTCACTCAAGATAGGGAATGTGGATATTCCTATCAGTTTCCAAATATTAGTGTCGGAATTTATCGAGAAGTTGTTCCAAAAGCGATTGAGAAAATGATAGAAGAAGCAGCAAATTTGGGTCATCCGATGTCTGATGATGAAATACAATATGAAAGAAAAAGAGCCAATCACTGGGCAACAATCGGTGTTGGCGTTGTGGACTATTATCTGTAGTTATAGTGAGATATGGTTTATGCGAAATAATATTATAAAAAAGCAGAATGTGTCTGATAGATACCTTCTGCTTTTCTTAAATTTTCATAAATTACTGCTAATGGCTTGAAAAAATGTTCACACAGATGGTATTATGGGGTAGAAAAATACACAGTAAGGAGGAACTAATTTTATGGACAGTAGTGACGGTTTAGGGCGAAGTATGAAAAACAGTGCTTTATATTATGATGAATCGGCGCAGCTGTCGGATAAAATTTGATAGCTGTGTTACTTTTGTTGTCTATAAAAGCACTGTAAAGTGCTTTTTTTGTGCCCTTTTAAGCCAAATTTTTCTCAAAAATTGAGGGAAGTATTAAAATTAGGAGGATACAAAGATGAACAGAAGATATTTAGAAAATGAAATTGGAAGCTACATGACAACAAATTTTGTATGCATAAGAGAAGGATTATCTGTACGAGAAGCGATGAGTGAAGTTGTGCGTCAGGCAGGTGTACACGATAATATCATGAGTATTTATGTTGTTGATGCGTGTAAAAGACTGACAGGAGCTATTGATTTAAAGAAGTTAATCATAGCAAGAGAGCATGATGCGTTAGAAAATAGTATCATTCGTTCTTATCCATATCTTACAGAGCATGAGAAAATGGAAGATTGCATGAAAACAATCGTAGAGTATGCAGAAGATTCTATTCCGGTATTGAGTGATGACGGTGTGTTGTTAGGCGTAATCACTTCAGAAGATATGATAGGAATTGTAGATGATGAGATGAGTGAAGACTATGCAAAATTAGCAGGTCTGACAGCAGAAGAAGATTTGACAGAAACAACCTTGCAAAGTATGAAAAAAAGATTGCCATGGCTGATTGTTTTGCTGGGACTTGGTATGTTTGTTTCTTCTGTTGTAGGAGCGTTTGAAGGAGTTGTAGCAGTGCTTCCAATTGTTATTTGTTTCCAATCTATGGTACTTGATATGGCTGGAAACGTTGGAACACAATCTCTTGCAGTAACGATTCGTGTTTTGATGGACGAGCATGTTACGAGCAGACAAAAAGGAAAGCTTTTGATGAAAGAAATGAAAACAGGACTAATTAATGGCGGTATTCTTGGAATATTAACATTTTTGATTCTTGGTCTGTATGTATATATGTCCAAAGGATATGCATGGAATGCAGCATTTGCAGTTTCAAGCTGTGTGGGAGTAGCGTTAATCGTAGCCATGTTGGTATCCAGTCTTGTTGGAACATTGATTCCAATGTTTTTCCATAAAATAAAAATTGATCCAGCAGTAGCAAGCGGTCCATTGATTACAACAGTAAATGACCTCGTAGCAGTTGTTACTTACTATGGTCTTGCATATTTATTTTTAGTAAAATAATATAAAATAAGCATCTTTTATACCAAAAGCGATGTTTGGTATAGAAGATGCTTGCTTTTTGTTTGTTAGAAAATTAAGACAAGTTGTTGATTAAAGTAATGTTATTGTCTTTTGCAAAAGTAGTAAGGATGTCGATATAATTGTCAAAACGCTGCTCGCCTTCTTTTTTACGATAAAATTCAAATGGAGCAGGTCTGCCGTTTACATCGATAATGATTTTTTGAGATGGCTTTTTGAAGAAGCCTTCTACACAAGGATTGAATGTAATACGCAAAATTTTGTCGTAGGAGAGATTGATCCCTTTTGGAATCTTTCCGCTGATGTCGATAACAACGATTTCGGTTTTGTCAGGAATAATACGGTCTTGTTTCATAATAAAGAGTTCCTTTTCCTTTTTTCTTTATCATAATACATTTTTTGTACAAAAAAAACAATTTTTTTTAAAAATTATTCATGTTAAAATGGGCAGGAATGAACTAGGGGAGGTACTTTTATGAGTACAATGAAAGATAAGATGCACACAGGAGAATTATATCTTCCAGGTGATGCAGAAATTATGGAAATGCAGACAGCATGTTTGGAACGTTTATATGATTTTAATCAGACACGTCCAACAGAATCAAAAAAGCGTCAGGAAATGTTAAAAGAAATGTTTGCTGAAATTGGAGAAGATTGTTATATTGAACCTCCATTTTATGCTAACTGGGGTGGAAAACATTGTCATTTTGGCAAAAGCGTATATGCAAATTTTCATTTGACTTGTGTGGATGATACTCATATTTACGTTGGAGATTATACAATGTTTGGCCCAAATGTTACCGTTGCAACAGCAGGTCATCCGATTTTACCAGAACTTCGTGAACAGGCGTATCAGTATAATGCACCGGTACACATCGGAAGAAATTGTTGGATTGGTGCAGGAGCTATTATTTTACCAGGCATTACAATTGGAGATAATGTAGTAATTGGAGCAGGCAGTGTTGTTACGAAGGATATTCCTTCCAACGTAGTAGCAGTAGGAAATCCATGTAAGGTTTTGCGTCAAATAGATGAGCGAGATAAAGAATATTATTTCAAAAACAGAAAAATAGAAGCTGGTATATTATAAAAAGAACTTGCAAAAATTTTATTCTTTATGCTAAAACGAAAAAACGAGCGAAAAATTAAACATGGGAATCCCTATGATTATTTCCATGATGCTTCAAGAGGTATACAATATCGTAGACAGTGCGTTCGTAGCAAATATACCTGAAACAGGAGAAATGGCATTGAATGCTTTAAGGTTGAGGTTTTGGGCAATACTTATTGCGGCGGCAGTATTGAGTGCAAGACAATAGAAGGTAATGTCGAGTGCAAAGAAAATATCAATTATAATTGATATTGATTTGCAGCAAATATCCGTAGATAAAGCAATGGTAGATATTGTAACACAAAAAAGGCGTGACGAGGATTGCATTGCTACTAATGGTAGGCTCGGTATGAAAAGTAGAAAAAGAAAATAGCCTAATAGCAAAAAGTGGCGGTACAGCAAAAGCTATACCGCCACTGTTTTGTTATAGAATTATTCGTATTCTCCAACCCAGCGACCTTTTTGGATAGAAACTGCTTCTTGTGCAAGAAGACTTGCCGGAACATCTAAAATACGTTGATTTTTACTGCCTCGGAAGCTGACAGAGAGGCTTCGCTCAGCTAATAAAAATGGGCCATCGATTAAAACATCAATGTGTTTTAAAAGTTGTTTTTGTGCTTCAGTTCCTTGTAAAAGCTGTTCAAAAGTATATCCGGAAAAAGAAGCAACTTCATAGCCATGTTCTTTTAATAAGATAGCTAGTTTGGTAAAGCCTTCCGCTTGTGCAAACGGTTCACCGCCGGAAAAAGTAACGCCTTTGCAGAGAGGATTGGATTGTACAATGTGCAGAATATCTTCCTCAGACATACAAGTTCCGCCTTCAAATGCCCACGTGGAAGGATTATGACAGCCTGGGCAGTGATGCGGACAGCCCTGACTAAAAATAACGGTACGGATACCAGGGCCGTCTACGATACTGTCAGTTAAAATATCAGAGAGATTAAGCATGGCTGTTTAAACTGTGTTTTACACGATCACGTTCTTCTGCACGTTTTGCATCATTCCATTTATCCATAGTACCAACTAAATAACCAGTAATACGGCGAATACGTTCAAAACCAACACCTTGTCCTAAATTTTCATTTCTTACTTCTTCACTCATGATAATCTCTCACTTTCTTTTTTTGATTTAACGGATACCTACAAAAGCAGGCATTTCAGGATATTTTCTCTTTAATTCTTCGATTCTTTCAGGAGAAATCGCTTCTCCTTCACGACGACCGCATCTAGGACATACATCACCAATAACACCAACATATCCACATACAGGATCTCGGTCTACAGGATGATTGATACTGCCGTAACCGATATGACAGTCATGCATACAGCGTACAACTGCTTCAAAGGCTTCGATATTTTGTGTAGTATCGCCGTCTAATTCTACATAACTGATATGACCACCGTTGCAAAGATTGTGGTAAGGAGCTTCTAAACGGATTTTGTCATATACAGAGATTGGATACCATACAGGAATATGGAAGCTGTTTGTGTAATATTCTCTATCGGTAATGCCTTTTAATTTACCATAACGTTTTTGATCCATACGGATGAAACGACCGGAAAGTCCTTCTGCAGGTGTTCCAAGTAAAGAAAAGTTCATTTTGAGTTCTTCTGCTTTCTTGTCACAGAAGTCACGCATAAATCCAATGATTTCTAAGCCTTTTTGCTGAATTGCTTCTTCGGCACCATGATGGTTGCTGTATAAAGCGGTTAATGTTTCAGCAAGACCGATAAAGCCGATAGATAATGTGCCATGTTTTAACACTTCTCGTAAATCGTCTTTTGTTGTTAATTTTTCGGAATCAAGCCATACGCCCTGTCCCATTAAGAATGGGTAGTTGTAAATGTGTTTGTTTGCCTGAATTTCAAAACGGTCTAATAACTGCTGGGAAACAAGCTCTAACATATGCTGTAACTTTTCATAGAAAACTTTTTCATTGCCTTTGCTTTCAATCGCAATTCTTGGAAGATTGATAGAAGTAAAGGAAAGATTTCCTCTGGAGTTTGCAATCTGACGGCTAGGATCATGTACATTTCCCATAACACGTGTACGACATCCCATTGTAGCAACTTCTGTTTCTGGTCTGCCTGGAACATAGTATTGTAAGTTAAATGGAGAATCCAGAAAAACATAATTTGGGAACAAACGCTTTGCACTGACTTTACAGCTTAAACGGAACAAATCATAGTTTGGATCACTTTCGTTGTAGTTGATGCCTTCTTTTACCTTGAAAATATGGATTGGGAAAATACAAGTTTCACCATGTCCAAGACCTTCATCTAATGCAAGAAGGACATTGCGGATGACCATACGACCTTCTGCAGAACAGTCCGTTCCATAGTTGATAGAAGAGAATGGTGTCTGTGCACCAGCTCTGGAATGCATAGTATTTAAGTTATGTACAAAACCTTCCATTGCCTGTTTTGTATCACGATTTGTTTTGTCCCATGCACGTTTGCGTGTTCTTTGGATTAAGTGGAGAGCCTGTTCTTTTGTAAGAGGGTATGTCTCTAAAAGTTTCTGGCAAATCACTTCATCAAAGATGGCATTATTTTCCAAACGAACTTTTTCGTTGCTTTCTTTTTCTGCAAAAGAAACGATGTCTGTAATGCTTTGCATTTCATCGTCTAAATCCAGCATATCTTCCAATGCTTCTTTCATACGGCGGATATAGGCTTTGCGATAAGTTCTTGCAACACCTTGCGCCATGCCGTAATCAAAGTTTGGAATAGACTGTCCACCATGCTGGTCATTTTGATTAGACTGAATAGCGATAGCAGCCAAAGCAGCATAACTTTGGATGCTCTGTGGTTCACGCACATATCCATGACCGGTAGAAAATCCATCTTTAAATAATTTAATAATGTCAATCTGACAGCATGTAGTTGTCAAAGAATAGAAATCAAAATCATGGATATGGATATCACCCTCACGGTGTGCTTTTGCATGTTCTGGGCGGAGCAGATACATTTCGTTGTATGCTTTAGCGCCAGCAGAACCAATCTGTAACATGGTTCCCATTGCAGTATTTCCATCGATATTGGCATTGTCACGTTTCATATCACTGATACGGGCATCAATCTGAGTAATCTCGTTAATCGTTTTCATCAGTACAGTGTTTGCTTCACGCGCACGTGTACGATTTGCACGATATAAAATATAAGATTTGGCAGCAGCAGTAAAACCATGGTTCATTAACTGATGCTCTACTGCATCCTGAATCAGTTCAATGTTTGGTGCTTCAGAAGAAAAATGACTTTCCAGCTCACTATGTACATCGTTCGCTACGCGGGCAGCGTCTGAGGCATCTCCTTCACCGGATGCTTCCAGAGATTTCAATATCGCTTTAGCGATTTTGGTCTGGTCATATAAAACGACACGACCATCACGTTTAATAATACTTTGGATCATAATTAAAGACCTTGCTTTCTTTGTTTTGATAGTAGAAGTTGAGGTTTATTCGGACAAACCTCAAAATGATATACGCACTACAATATGTGGTGCATTTAAAGAACTGTATTGAATATATTGGCACAATATATAGGGAATGTCAAGGGATAAAAAACTATGTGTTGTCTGAAAATTGCGATATTTTTATTGAATTTTTATAATTTAATTATGATGGGTTTATTGACAAATGAGGGGAAGATTTTGTATGATAACAAGAAAATACTGTAGCAGAAAGGAAGTGGCAGCATGTTGATGAACAAGAACTGGCAGGAAAAAATGGATAAATTATCTGAAAGATGTGAGGAACTTGGCAAAATAGACGTTTCATTATATGGTACTTACGATGTGAAAAAAGGGCTTCGTGATAAAAATGGTGTAGGTGTTTTAGCAGGGCTTACAAAGGTTTCTACGATTGAGGCATTTGACATGGTAGATGGAAATAAGGTTCCTTGTGACGGACGACTTTTTTATCGCGGCTACAATATTTTAGATTTGGTAAATGGACATGGACAGCAGGATAATCTTCGATTTGAAGAATGTACCTATTTACTTTTGTTTGGAGAACTTCCAACAAAAGAGCAGCTTGCTGAGTTTAAGACAATGCTTGCAGAAATGAGAAGTCTTCCAACGAACTTTGTAAGAGACGTTATTATGAAAGCGCCTAGTAAAGACATGATGAACTCTCTTTCTAAAAGTATTTTAACATTAGCATCTTACGATGATCAGGTTTCTGATTTATCTATTTCTAATGTATTAAGACAATGTCTGATGTTAATTAGTGAAGTACCAATGTTGGCTGTATATGGATATCATGCATACAATCACTATGAAAGAGATGGCAGTATGTATATCCACAGACCTGATCCAAATTTATCTACAGCAGAAAATATTTTAAGAATGCTGCGTCCTGATATGCAGTATACTGAATTGGAAGCGAGAGTATTAGACCTTGCATTGGTACTTCATATGGAGCATGGTGGTGGTAATAACTCTACATTTACGACACATGTTGTTTCTTCTTCTGGTACAGATACGTATGCAGCTATGGCAGCAGCACTTTCTTCTTTAAAAGGACCAAAGCATGGCGGTGCAAACATCAAAGTAGTAGAAATGATGAATGACCTGAAGCAGAACGTGAAAGATACGAAAGATGAGCAGGAAGTAGAAGCATATTTAAGAAAATTGCTGCACAAAGAAGCATTTGACCAAAAAGGTCTTATTTATGGTATGGGACATGCAGTATATTCTCTTTCTGACCCTCGTGCACAGATTTTTAAAGGTTTCGTAGAAGCACTTGCTACAGAAAAAGGCTTACATGATGAATATGAGCTTTATACTATGATTGAGAAAAAAGCACCAGAAGTAATCGCACAGGAACGTGCTATTTATAAAGGTGTTAGTGCAAATGTTGACTTTTATAGTGGATTTGTTTACAGTATGCTTGGCATTCCAGTAGAATTGTTTACTCCAATTTTTGCGGTTGCAAGAATTGCTGGCTGGAGTGCACACCGTATTGAAGAATTAATCAATGTGGATAAGATTATTCGTCCGGCATATAAGAGTATTTCTGAAAAACGAGAATATGTAAATATGTCAGAACGATAAAATGTTTGAGCGTTGACATAATTCGACAGAAAAGTTATCATAGAATTGGTTTTAGATTTTTTTAAGTGATAATATACAGAGGATAGATTAGCATATGATAACAGTAAAAGAATATAGAGGACATATCCGTAATTGGGAAAGTCTTTGCGAAGAACTTGGTATTGATAAAACATATTCCCGCAGCGAACGTGAACAGGAAATTTTAGTAAAAGCATATGAGACATGGGGGCATGATATGGCATCTCATTTGTATGGTATGTTTGCTTTTGCATTGTGGGATGACCAAAAGCAGGAATTGTTCTGTTTAAGAGATCCATTTGGTACAAAGCCTTTTTACTATTATGTAACAGAGGACGGACGTTTGCTTTATGGAACGATGATACGTCAGATTATGGAGCAGCCTGGCTTTAAAAAGGAATTAAATGAAGATTTATTGCAGATATATCTGACTATGACCTATACAACAGGAGAGGACACCTTCTTTAAGGGAGTAAAGAAATTACTTCCAGGTCGTTTCCTTGTATGGAAAGATGGCTCATTAGAAATTATACGCTATTGGAAGCCAACATTTCAGCCAGATGAAACAAAGTCTTTGGAAGAGTGGGCAGATGAAATCCATACAACATTACAGCAGGTAATGCCTGAAGTGTTAGATTCCGATGAAAGTGCAGAATCCTTTTTATCAGGCGGTGTAGATTCTTCTTATGTACTTGCTATGAGCAAAGCAAAAGCTGCTAATTCCTGTGGCTATGAGGAAGAACGATTTGACGAGTCTGTACTTGCAAAAGAAACAGCTAACTTATTAGATGTAACATTTCATCGTCGTGTGATTTCTCCAGAAGAATATTTTGCAATTGTGCCATATGTTATGTACAACATGGAACAGCCTCTTGGAGATGCATCTGCAATTGTATTTGCATTAGGTTGTAAGGCTGCCGCAGAGCATACGGATATTTGTTATTCTGGAGAAGGTGCAGATGAATTTTTCGGCGGTTACAATATGTATCGCAATGCAGAACGTTATGGAGATAACTTAAAGACATTTTACGTTGGAAATACCAATATCATGAAAGAGGATGAGAAAAAGAAAATCTTAAAGCATTACAAAGAGGATTTTCTTCCAATCGATTTGGTAAAGGATATTTACAAAGAAAATGAAGCATTAGATCCACTTTCTAAAATGGCTGACGTTGATATTCAGGTTTGGTTAGAAGGCGATATTTATCTGAATGTAGATAAAATGAGTGAGGCAGCAGGTTTAGAAGTTCGTATGCCGCTTACAGATATGCGAATTTTTGATATTGCTTCCCGCATACCATCTAAATATAAGGTAAATGAAGAGCAGAATAAAGTTGCATTTAGAACAGCAGCAACAAAAGTACTTCCAGAAGAAGTTGCATTCCGTAAAAAACTTGGATTTATCGTACCAATCCGTATTTGGATGGCAGATGAACGTTACAATCAGGATGTACAGGCAAAATTCCACAGCGACATTGCTGCAAAATTCTTCCATTTGGATGAAATCAATGCTATTTTTGATGACTATGTAGGCGGAAATTCCGATAACTGGAGAAAAGTGTGGACAATCTATACATTCCTTGTTTGGTATGAGGAATATTTTGTAAAACGATAGTGTATATAAACGTGTAAGACGGCAGAGGCAGTGATGCTTCTGTCGTTTTTTGTATGCATAAAAACGTTCTGCGAAGATGAAAATGAGCGTATAGGGAAAGTATTGCTTCACAAAAACGCTCGGCTCAGCAAAGTGGAGCAAGTTTCTTTGCGTGAGAAATATAGGAAGTTGAAGTGGACTTGTCCACTTTGTTCTATACTAGTAAATTGCTCAAATGGAGCTTTGATAACTCGCTGCAATGTGCCTATTTGTGCCAGTTTCCGCTTTATTAGTTGAAAAAACATAGTTGTCATGATATAATTCAACAGTCTGTGAAAAATCATTATGGGGACGGTGATAATGATTGGAACACACGAAAAACACATTTAAGCCAAAGTTTGTACACAAAGTTTTAGTAGTATATTCTAGGGTATTCAAACCTAAACGAAAAAGGCATATAAAGCAGATGTGAAAACTGGGAGAATGGTGTATGAAATCCCATGCTAATGGGTACATCTTATAGGAGGAAAAAAACGTGATAGAAGTAAAAAATCTAACAAAGAAGTACGGTAATCACTTCGCTGTTGAAGATTTATCCTTTCGTGTAGAAAAGGGACAGATTTATGGTTTTTTAGGACCAAACGGCGCTGGTAAAAGTACAACAATGAATATTATGACTGGATATCTTGCACCAACATCAGGTACCGTTACCATTAATGGTTTTGATGTTATGAAAGAGCCGGAAGAAGCAAAAAAGTGTATCGGTTATTTACCAGAAATACCACCATTATACACAGATATGACTGTAAAGGAATTTTTAGATTTCTGTGTAGAATTAAAAAAGGTTCCAAAGAAGAATCGTGCAGAGCAGGTAGCTTATGTTATGGCTATGACAGGCATTGAACATATGGCAAACAGACTGATCAAAAACCTTTCTAAAGGTTATAAGCAAAGAGTTGGTCTGGCACAGGCTATTTTAGGTGATCCTGAAGTTATTATTTTGGACGAGCCAAGTGTAGGTCTTGACCCAATGCAGATTATTGAAATTCGTGAGCTTATCAAAAAACTTGGTGAAAACCACACCGTTATTTTAAGTTCTCATATTCTTTCAGAAGTAAGTGCTGTATGTGACCAGATTATGATCATTTCTCATGGCAAGTTGATTGCAAATGATACATTAGAAGGTTTACAGAAGCAGTTTGCAGCACAGAGAACATTGATTTTAAGTGTAAAGGGAGATGCAGAAGCAGTAAAAGAAGCAGCAGCTACAATGGAAGGTGTTATCGATGTACAGACAGAAGTAGATGCAGCAACTGGTTTTGTAAATGCACAGATTGCTTTAGCAGAAAATGCAGATATTCGTGAAGCGTTGAGCTTAAAGCTGGCAGAAATGAAGATGCCTGTTCTTTCTATGGTTCTGGATGAAAAGCAGTTAGAGGATATCTTTATTGAATTGACAGGTTCTGATGATACTTTGGCAAATAACGACGTAAAAGCAGCCAAGAAGGAGGTCAAATAAATGTTTGCGATTTACAAAAGGGAATTTAAATCACACATTAATTCCTTTATCGGTCTGTTGTTCATGGCCGTTACCTTATTTTTTGTAGGTGTATATTATACATCATATCAGTTGATCAACGGTTCTCCATATTTTGCCGTAAGTATCAATGCTGTATCCATCATTTGCTGGATTTCTATTCCTGTTTTATGTATGAAAGTATTTTCAGAAGAACGTCATAATAAGACAGACCAGTTAACTTTGACAGCACCAGTAAGTGTAGGTCAGATTGTAGCAGGAAAATATCTTGCATTAGTATCTATTTTAGGTATCACTACTTTGATTATCGCATTATATCCAATGATTTTAAGTGCGTATGGTACAATCTTAGTTGGTGAAACATTTGTTGCCGTATTTGGATATTTCTTATATTGTGCAGCTTCTATCGCACTTTGCGTATTGGTGTCTTCTTTAACAGAAAGCCAGGTAATCGCAGCTGTACTTGGTTTCGGTGTATTATGTTTAGGAAACATTACAGCAAATTTAAGTTCTTTAATTGGTTCTAATGCTGTAACAAAAGTATTAAGAGTATTTGATTTAGCAACTCCTTTCAGTAAGATGTTAAATGGTATCTGCGATATTACATCTATCGTATACTTTTTATCTATCATCGTATTTTCCTTGTTCTTAACAACTCAGGTTATTCAGAAACGCCGTTATAGTGTATCTGTAAAACACTTGAGCATGGGTGCATACAGCACAGGAACAATCGCAATCGTTGCTGCTTTAGTAGTAGTAGTAAACGTATTTTTAGGACAGCTTCCAAGTACATGGACAGTTGTGGATTTATCTACACAGAGATTATATTCTATTACAGATACAACAAAAGATTTCTTGGATACATTGGATCAGGATATTGATATTTATTTATTATCTTCTGAGGAAAATGCAAATCCTACGATTGTACACACATTAAATCGTTATGCAGATTATTCTGATCGCATTGAGGTATCTTATATCGATCCAATCACAAATCCAAACTTTGCAGCACAGTATACAGATGCAAGTGTTTCTTCTAACAGTGTTGTAGTAGTATCTGATACAAGACATAAAGTAGTTGATTACTTTGATCTTTGGGATTGGAGCGGCAGCGGAAGTGATATTACAATTTCCGGTTATGATGCAGAGGGTCAGATTACAGGTGCAATCAGCTATGTTACAAGCGAAAGCACATCTACTCTTTATGTAACAGAGGGTCATACAGAAGCAGCAGTTCCAGAATATGTTTCTACTTCCCTCAGCAAAGAAAATATCGCTGTTGAAACAATTGATTTAAAGAATGTGGAAGCAGTTCCAGAAGATGCTTGTGCACTTTTCATTCATGCACCTGAGCGTGACTTAAACGAATACGAAGCAGGCGTTGTTACTAATTTTATCGATAATGGCGGTGTTGTTATTTTAGTTACAGGAAGCACAGATGTAAGCAGACCATATTGTGAATCTATCATTGACTATATGGGACTTAGCCTTGTAGATGGTATGATCGTAGAAGGAAATACAGATTTCTATTATCAGAATCAGCTTTACATCGTTCCAAACGTTACTGCTATGGACTATACAGATGTTATCGTAAACAATAAATATCAGGTATTTGCACCATATTCTCAGGGTATTGTGATTGAAGAACAAAAGAGCGATCATGTATATACACCAATTATGAATACTTCTAAGAAGTCTTACTCTAAAGTAAACTTACAGAGCACAGTTATTGAAAAAGAAGAAAATGATATTGCAGGTCCATTCTATCTCGGTATGGAAGTAACAAACAATATCAGCAAAGGTAAATTAGTTCTTTACTCTTGTTCTCAGTTATTTTTAGATGGTACAAGTACAGTATCTAACGGTACAAACCAGTATTTATTAGTTTGCAGTATTACAGCAAATACAGATGTAGAGTACAATATTACTGTTCCAATGAAGAGTTATCAGGTAAATCAGATTATGGTTCCAAACGTAGCTGTTTTAGTAATTGGAGCATTAACAATCATTATTCTTCCATTAAGCTTATTGATTTCAGGCTTTGTAATCTGGTTCAAGCGTAGAAGACAGTAGTGAGGTAACGTATGAAAAAACAAAAGAAACAGTTTTTTATTCTTATTATCTTATTATTAGTAGTTGTTTGTGGTGCATTTGGTTTCACAAAGTATATGGAGTATACTGAGAAAAAAGAAGCAGAAGAAATTGCAGCAAATACTATTTATATGACAAATCTTGCTCCAGAAGACATTGAAAGTTTTACTTGCTGGTATGTAGGAGAAGAACGTCGCTTTGAAAAGCAGGACGGTGTATGGATTGCCATGAACGATACTTCTGCACAGCTTCAGCAGGACTGGATGAAAAAAATGGTCAATGCACTTGCACAGATGACAGCAACACATAAGCTGGAAAATGTCACAGATTTATCTGAGTATGGATTTGATGACAGCTTTAAGCAATATGGCATTGAAACAGCAGACAAAACCTATAAGTTTATACTTGGCGGTTTTAATGATGTAACCGATTGCTACTATATGTATGAAGAATCTGATCCAACTGTTGTATATGTATATGAACCAAATTTTGTAACAGGTTTCGTATCTACAGTAGATGCATTAAGAAAATCAGAAAATTAATTCATATAAAAATTAAAGAAATTCCCAGAAGACGATTGCCTTCTGGGAATTGTTCGTTTATACTATAAATTGTCAAAAAGGCATGTTTTATGCTTTTAGGATTGAGAAACGACCTGTTTCACAAGAAATGAAAATTAAAAAAGAAAGGATGAGCAAGAAATGAAACAAGATATGATTGTTATTCTTGACTTAGGCAGCACAGAGAATACAGTACTTGCCCGCCAGATCAGAGATTTAGGCGTGTATAGTGAGATTCATCCACATGATATTACTGTAGAGGAATTAAAAGCCTTAGATAATGTAAAGGGTGTCATTTTAAATGGTGGTGAAAACCGCGTAGTAGATGGCGCAGCAGTAGAAGTTCGTGAAGAACTTTATGCTTGTGGTTATCCAATAATCTCTGTAGATTATCCACAGAGCAAATGTGCAAAGCAGTATACAGCTCTTCCAGAAGTAGATGAATTAAAGGCATTCATTTTTGATGAATGTAAAGCAGAAGCTAACTGGAACATGAAAAACTTCGTAGCAGACCAGATCGAATTAGTTCGTAAGCAGGTAGGAGACCGTAAGGTTTTATTAGCTCTTTCTGGTGGTGTAGACTCTTCTGTAGTAGCAGCACTTTTAGTAAAGGCTATTGGCGACCAGCTTGTATGCGTTCATGTAAATCATGGTTTAATGCGTAAGAATGAATCCGAAAGCGTTGTAGAAGTATTCAGAAATCAGCTTCATGCAAATTTAATTTACGTAGATGCTACAGAAAGATTTTTAGGTAAATTAGAGGGCGTTGCAGATCCTGAACAGAAGCGTAAGATCATCGGCGGTGAATTTATCAGAGTATTCGAAGAAGAAGCTCGTAAGTTAGAAAATATCGATTTCCTTGGTCAGGGTACTATTTATCCAGATATCATCGAAAGCGGTACAAAGACAGCAAAGATGGTAAAATCTCATCATAACGTAGGCGGTCTTCCAGAAGATCTTCAGTTTGAATTGGTTGAACCATTAAAGCAGTTATTTAAGGACGAAGTTCGTGCTTGCGGTATTGAACTTGGTCTTCCTGAAAGCATGGTATATCGTCAGCCATTCCCAGGCCCAGGTCTTGGTGTACGTTGCACAGGTGCAATCACACGTGATCGTTTAGAGGCAGTAAGAGAATCTGATGCAATCCTTCGTGAAGAATTTGCAAAAGCAGGTCTTGATAAGAAAGTATGGCAGTACTTCACTGTAGTACCTGATTTCAAGAGCGTTGGTATGAGAAATCATCAGAGATGCTACGAATATACATGTATCATTCGTGCTGTCAATACAATTGATGCTATGACAGCAAGCATTGAAAAAGTGGATTGGGATATCTTAGAAGTAATCACAAATAGAATTTTGGCAGAAGTACCAAATGTAAACAGAGTTTGCTTTGATATGAGTCCAAAGCCACCAGCAACAATTGAATTCGAATAATTTGGCAACGTTTGATATTTAAAATATCGTAGTTAAATAGAAAAATCTTACTGATTTTCAGTTCGAACTGAAAGTCGGTAAGGTTTTTTTGTTTTGAAGTAACGAGTAATGATTCAATGGACAGCAATTTTTTGTGTGGAATTAAGTGTTAAAGAAATACAAGAAAGTATAACAGCAGGTACAACAATCTTCCTTAGGTATTTTGTGTTACTGCAAATGGAAATGCAGTTGTCATTGAAGCGTATGAGAAATAGATTTTTGTATAATGCCCTCGTGGCAATATTATGGAAACATAAAATCAGTAATGGCTTTTCTTAATTCATTTTTTCGCAAAGGCAAGATTAGGCTTTATTTTTAGGTGGTCAGCATCGAAAGTAAGTGATATAATTAGAGAAAAAATATAAGAAATAGATATTCAATTATGGAGGGAATGATATGTTAGGCAGAATTGTAGGACTAGTTTGTTGCATGCTATGTGCATGGCCTTTTTTCATAGTAGGATATTATAATAAAAACAGCAAAGAACCAATTAACTTTTGGTCTGGAGATAAAAAATTAAAGGAAAAAGTGAAGGATGTTTCAGGATACAATGCTGAAATATCAAATCTATATACAAAATGTGCTTTGGTATTAGCATTAACAGGTGTATGTTGCTTGGTACATTTGGGTATGGGAATTTGCTTTTTATTGTTAGAATGTACATTAGGAATATATATTGTGTGGAAACTGTATAAAAGCATTTTGGAAAAATATTCATAACAGTTAAATTGCAGATTACGTTGTTGCAGTGATGAAGTATGCCGAAAGGAGTAGTTATTATGTTATTTTTTATTGGAATGTTCATTTGTAATTTATTTGTGCCAATCTTGATGCTTCTTGCAGGATACATGATGTATAAGCATCCACCTAAAAATATAAATAGTTTTTTTGGATATAGAACAAGACAATCATGCAGAAGTCTTAAAGCTTGGAAGTTTGCACACAATTACTGCGGCAGGCTGTGGGTAAAGTTAGGGGCTATATTGTTGCTTCCAACGGTTGTAGTACAGCTTCCATTTATGAAAAGTAGTGCGGATGTGATTGGTTGGATAACGATTGTAGTAGAGAGTATTCAACTTGCAGTAATGATTGCTTCTGTTTTCTATGTGGAAAACGTTTTGAAAAAAGAATTTGATTGTGAGTAAATGGCAAAATGAATAGATGTGAATAGTTGCATATATTTTGTTTTATAAAAGTAGTACAATCGAACGGCAAAAATCGCTTAAAAGATAAGTGTTTTGATAGATAAAAGTTAGAAATAGTAGGAATATAGTATGGTAAGAAAAATTGTAAGAGATGTTTTCTTTTTAGCACAGCGTTCTGAAGAAGCAACAAAGGCAGATATGCAGGTTGGCATAGACCTTCAGGATACATTGCAGGCAAATCGTGCAGGTTGTGTAGGTATGGCTGCAAATATGATTGGCGTAAAGAAAAGAATTATTATTGTAAATATGGGGTTTATGGATGTTGTGATGTTTAATCCGATTTTATTAAACAAGGATACACCATATGAAACAGAGGAAGGCTGTCTTTCTTTGGATGGTGTACGCAAAACGACACGATATGAGCATATAGAAATAGAATATTATGACATGAATTGGCAAAAAAAGCGTGTAAAGTTAAGCGGTTGGCCAGCACAAATCTGTCAGCATGAACTTGACCATTTAGAAGGAATTATCATTTAGTTATGAATATCAAAAGCAGAATACCAAAAGAATTTTATAAATTATTCAGCAGTAAATATATAGAATACTATCAGCGTATTCTCATAGCAATCTATGAGGAAAGCGGACAGTCTTACTCGTTGCTTGGACTGACACAGGAGGAATGTCAGGACATTATCAATGAAGAGATTTCTGCATTTACGGTAGATTGGACATTGGCACAGATAGAAGATGAAGGCGAAATGCTCACAAGATCGAATATGGCATCCATTATGCTGCGAAGATTAGAAGAATGGGGATGGCTTCGAAAAGATTATGATGAACAATTAAATCAATATGTCGTATCATTTCCTGATTACAGCCAGATGTATGTGGACGTTTTTTCACGCCTTTTCAGAGAAGATACGAGTATGGAAAGAGAAAGTATTCTTGCAGTCTACAGTCATTTATTTACATACAATGCAGATAAGGAAAAAAATAACGATATTTTGCTCAGTGCGTTGCAGACTTCCAGAGCATTATTGCAGATGCTTGTAAATATGCAGGAAGGCATTCGAGAGTATTTTGATGCGTTATCAAAAGAAACAACTTTTTTAGGCGTACAGGGACTTTTGGTAAAGGAAATCAACAATACAGACAGTAAAAAATATGCAATCTTAACGACAACGGACAGCTTTTATCGTTATAAAGAGGCAGTAAAAGAATTGATCGATGCGAACCTTGCTAAAAATGACGATAGAAAATTTCTTTTTATGGAAAAGAGAGCAGATTTAGAAGAAAATTCAATCGCATGGCATCGAAATGAACGTGCAATCGCAGTTTGTGAAGAAGCAATGGATATTTTGTTGAAAATAAATCGTGAATTTGACAGCATTGAACGCAGATATAATCGCTTGATTGATCAAAAGAGATTGTTTGCAAAGCGTGCAGCAGCAAGAATCCAATATATTATGTCTGAGGGAGAAGCACAGCAGGATTGCGTGAAAGGCTTGATCAAACTGTTAAACAACAGTACAAAGAGAGAAGAAATATTAGATAAGCTGTCTGAGCGATATGGTATGACAGAAAAAATACAGGTTATAAAGGAAAATAGTTTTTCCAGACCAAGAAATGTACAAAAACGTGAATTTGAACCACAAAAGCTGCCAGAACAGATAGAAAAAACAGCAAATTTAGGAGACTTTGTAGTAAAGCCATTGTATACACAGGCAGAGTTAACTGCCTTTCGTAAGCAGAATGAAAAAGATGGGAAATTCTGCGTCAGTGAACATACCGTACAGACAATGGAAGATTTGGAAAAATTGTTGTTTATATGGCAAGAGGCAACAGAGGTTTCTGGTGCAGATGTAGAAATTGAAATGGGTAAGGAATTTACGACAAAAGACAATATGAAATATACTGGCTTTTCGATTGAAAGGAAAAAAGGATGATACATTATTTAGAAACACTGCCTGTATCAGAAGCAGAAAAAATAAAAAAGACGATTACTGCATTATTCAGACAAACATGTATTTTGCAGGAAAAATATGATCCAATCACATTAGTACCAAGTGACAATGAACAGTATGAAATCTGTACAAGATATCGAGAGTTTATAGAGCAGTATCTTTCTGTTATGGATTGTGAATTGGAATACAATGCACAAGAACATATTTTTCGTTTGACAGGAGAAGGTGCAGAAGCAGTTGCCATGTCAAGAATGACAACTTTGCTTATATTGTTGGTTAAGTTGATTTATCGTGAGAAGATTATGGGAAAAGGTCTTGGAGCGACGGTTACAAATCTTGAAGAATTACGAGAGTATGGACGAAATACAGGATTATTGACACAAAAAATCGCAGATGCAGAGTGGAGAGAAGCACTGGTGTTTATGAAAAAACATCAGATATTGGAATATCCTGGCAATGTAAGAGAAATAGAGGATAATACACCTATTTATTTGTATAGTACGATTAATTTATATTGCAATTCTGCTATGATACAGCAGTTATTAGAGGAGTACAAAGAGGGGGAGACACAGGATGAAGCAGTCCAAGAAAATATTTACACGCATGTTGCTGAATAACTGGGGCGGTATCGACCATCAGATTATTTATTTTCACGAGTATGTGAATCTTTTCAGCGGGAAAAGTGGTTCTGGTAAATCTACCGTTATGGATGCCATGCAGATGGTATTGTACGGAAGTGTACGAAATGACTTTTTAAATAAAGCAGCAGATGATACAAAAAATAAGCGAAGTGTTATGAGTTATTTAAGAGGAGCACAAAAAGATGGAAGTGCAAATCGAGAAAATCAGGATTTTCATTCCCAGGTTATTTTAGAAATTTTAGATACTGGAACACAAAATCGTGTCTGTGTCGGAGCTGTTTTTGAAGTATCAAGAAACGATGCAGAGTTGAAAAAATATAGCTTTTTCAGTCATGTTGGCGGATTTCCGGAAGATGAGTATTTGGAAGAAGGGATTCCATACTCTTATAAGAAAATGCAAAAACTCATTCAGGAACGAAGCACTTCAGAAGAAAATATTGCACGCGTCAACTTAAATCGTATGTACCCATCACAGGAAGCGTACATTACAACATTAAATGAAGTGATTTTTGGCTATGTGGATGCTGGTCGTTTTAAAACGATGGAAAAAAGTGCAATCGCTCTTCGTATGACAAATGGTACAGGACAGTTTATTAAAGACTATATGTTCCCAAAGAGCAAGGAAGATACGATTTCAGCAATTAGTGATCAGTTGGCGGCTTATCGTGATATTAAAGAGCAGGTAGAACAGTTAGAAAGCCGTATTGAAATGCTGGAACAGGTAAAGGTACATGATATCGCTTTGCAGAATGCCCGTACCGGTCAGGAAACATCAGAAACATTGCTGAAGATTTTAGATGTTGAAGACAAAAAAACACATTTATCAGTGCGAGAAGAAGAGTTCTTTGGTGTTACTGAAAAGATAAAACATATAGATGCACAGACGGAAAATTTAAAACTTGTATTACAGCAAAAACGAGAGGAACTTGCAAAAATACAGGCAGAATTAAAAGCAAGTGAATGTGAAAGAAAACGAGAGCGTTTAGAACAACTCAATGAATTGATACAGAAATTTGCACAGGATGCTTCTGATTGGAGAAAACTTGTCAAAGAACTGAAGCGTTGGGAAGAAACAGAAGATGTTTGCGATTATGTAAGCAATCCGACATTACAGGCATTAATGGATATTTGTGAAGGAAATATTTCACAAGAAAAACTGGAAAAGTTAAAAAAAGGATTAAAAGATGCTTTTGAGTATGTAAAAGAGGAAGCAGATGAGATTCGCAGTCTTAAAAATGCAGTTCAGAAAGACTATCAAGAAAAGAAAGAATTTTTGGATGATTTAAAGAGTGATAAAAAGCATTATAAAAAGGAATTAAAGGAAGCCAAAAGAAAATTACAGGATGCCTTAAGTCTTCGATATGGAAGAACAATTCATGTAGAAGTATTAGCGGATTTATTTGATGTGACCGATGAGGCATGGAGAAATGCAGTAGAAGGCAGATTAGGTCGTGTAAAGTTTGCACTTGTAACAGAACCTCGTTATGCGTTGGAGGCAGCAGAAATATTCCGTACCATGAAAAAACAGGAATATGAATCTGTAGATTTGATTAATACAGCCGCAATAGAACGAGATAAGCCACAGGCAGAAAACGGCACGTTATATGATACTGTTAAAACAGAAAGTGACTATGTAGATGCTTGTCTGAGACGTTATCTTGGTCGTATTTTTAAGTGTGATACAGTAGAACAGCTTCATGAAGTGAAAGATGGTGTGACAAAGGATTGTTATTCTTACAGCAATTATATCTTCCGCCATCTGAGACAGGAAGATTACAAATATCCAAGCATTGGTCAGAAAATATCTCCAAAGCAGATTCGAGATTTGGAAGATGAAATTGAAAAATTAAAAGAAAAATTAATCACATTCCAGCAGGGATTGGCTTCTTTAAATCAAGTAAATGATTTAGAACGTTTACAGGCGTATGATTATGAAAAAGTATTAAGACTTGCACAGTCTGGACAAAAACTTGCTTCGTATAATAAGGAAGCTGTTAAATTACAGGAAGAAATTTCTGAATTGGAAAAAGGTACGTTTATTGCAGAACTTAAAAAGCAGGAGACAACCTTAAAAGAGCAGATTGATAATACAGAAAATCAAAAAGAAGCATTACACAAAGAAATTTTGGCTCAGACAGAACGAAAAGGTAAGTTAGAAGACGAAATTGAAAAATTAAAAGATATGTTAGCAAGACTTACCGAGGGATTTGAACCAAAGGAAGAATTATGCAGACAAGTTACAGAAGTATTGGAAACAGGAAAGGCTGCTGCGTTTAAAAAAGAGCATTTAGAAAGAGTTACAGTATTAAAAGCATTAGAAGAAAAAGAAGAACAAGCAAGAGTAGATGCCAGAATGACATTTATCCGCACATTCCCATCTTATGATTTTAATGCAATGGAAAAAGACAATACACGTTATGATGAATTGTTAGAAAAATGTAAACTTGATTTTGAACCAAAATACAAAGCCGAATTTGAAAATCAATATATGCTCGTATATCAGATGCTTCGTGATAATGTTATTGCAGCAATTCATGGAGAAATTAAGGCAGCAAAGAGACATCGTCGAGAGATAAACAGCATGCTTTCTGAAATCCGTTTCTCTGATAGTATTTATCAGATTGATATTTTACCAACAGATGACGAAAATAGACAGTTCTACGATATGCTTACTGCAGAAGAGTTGGATATGAAAGTATCTGACATGGATATGGATGGACAGATTAGTTTTGGAGAAGATGCTTTCTATCAAAAATACGAAGCACAGATTAATCGCTTAACAGAAAAGTTTATGCCGCCAAAGACACAAGATCCAAACGAAAAAGCAGGATACAAGTTAAATATGGAGAAATATGCGGATTATCGTACGTATTTGAAGTTTAGCATGTATGAGCAGGCAGTAGATGCGGATGGCAATATTCGTAAAAACTACGTAGATGATATGGCAGGTCGTGATTCTGGTGGTGAAGGACAGAATCCAAAATATGTAGCATTATTTGCTGGCTTTGCAATGCTTTATAAGCAGCAGAGCAATCGTGAATCTAAGATTCGACTTGTATTGTTAGATGAGGCATTTTCCAAAATGGATAAAGAACGAAGCGAAGTTTGTCTCCATTATGCAAGACAGCTTGGCTTACAGCTTATCGTATGTGTACCAGATGAACGTTTACAATCTTTGGTACGAAATGTCGATTGCGTTTACGCATTAAGAAGAGCAAACAATCGTATTTCCATGATACACATTGATAAAGGAAATTATTTTCAGATGATGGAAGGAAATGCAGATGATCACACTGACGCAATGGCTGATCAATAGTATGAACAGTGATGCTTATCGAGCCGGCACATTAGATGGCTGGAAGCATCCGAAAGTAGATCAGAAAATGTTGGATCAGATAGGTGGCATGTCTAATCTGCAAAAGCAGGCAAAAGAGCTGGAACGTGACAATGTATTTGGAAAAAGTGGTCGAGTTAAGATAGATTGGTATAATTTAGGCTCTGATATTAAGCAGATACACTATCATACATCTATTATGCCGGAACTTTGCAAAATGGAAAAAATCCCTGATCCAAGAGAAGAGCAGATAAAACAAACGACACAAGTAGAATTGTGGAAAAGCAGGTAGAAGATGAGCAATGGATTTTATCGTATTATGATGAAATACTTGAGCATTTAAAAGCTGGAAAGATTGTAAAAGATGCCAAAGATACGTTGCTTTTTATATGTTTAAATGCGGTGGTAAAACAAAAAGAATTTGTTTGGGAAAGAGTGTTCAGCGGAAGAGTTTTTCATAATACGAAAACATTTAAAAATGATGGATACCGAGATCGTATTTGTACTATATTGAAGAAATATTCACCATATTACGAAGATGGAATGGATGAAGAACAGTTATTGGCTGCACATGAAATTCATTCCTATGCCCAGACATTAGAATGGAAAGGTCCATTGCAGTATATTATAGATGAGAAATATCTTGTAGATACATGTAAGGATCGTTATGGGGTTGTATTAAATTCTCAAACGATGGAACATGCAGCTATAAAAAATCTATTTGGATGTAAAAAGATTTTTACAATAGAAAATAAAGCCAATTATGAAAATATGATTTATCAAGATGATACACTGTACATATTTTGCCATGGATTTTTCTCACCTAAGGAGGTGCGATTTTTAAGAGGTATTTTGGAAATTGTACCTTCAGAATGTACGTTTTATCATTGGGGTGATATGGACTATGGAGGAATTAGAATTTTTCAGTTTATCAAAAAGAACGTATTTCCAAAATTGCAGCCATATTGTATGGATCCAGATGCTTTTCAAAAAGCGATTGACAGGGGTGCTGGTATCGCTTTACAATCAAGTACAAGAAAGAAACTCGTTTGTATGGATGCAGGAGAGTTAACGCCATTAAAAGAGGCTATTTTGCATGCAGATCAGACGATAGAGCAGGAGTTGCTTTTATAAAAAAGAAAAGAGGTAAAAAAATGAGTGAATTAGAAACAAAGGTATGTTCTTGTGGAAAAGTGCATGTAAAAGATGATGGGGATTGTATCGTAAAAAGAGGTGCAATTGCATTATTACCAGAATATGTTAAAAAGTTCGGATGCAAGAAAGTATTTGTAATCGCAGATGTAAATACATATGCTGCAGCTGGAGAAAAAGTATGTAAGACATTGGAAGAAAACGAAATTGCATATACAAAGCATGTATTTCATGAAACTGCTTTAGAACCAGATGAAAAGGCAGTAGGTTCTGCAATTATGCATTATGATACAGCTTGTGACCTCGTAGTAGGAGTAGGTTCTGGTGTTATAAATGATATTTCCAAAATCATAAGTAATGTAACAGGAAATAAATATATTATCGTAGGAACAGCTCCTTCTATGGATGGTTATGCATCTGCAACTTCTTCTATGACAAGAGATGGATTAAAGATTTCCTTAAACAGCAAATGTGCAGATGTTATCTTAGGAGATTTAGATGTTCTTTGTGAAGCTCCATTAAAGATGATGATTTCAGGACTTGGTGATATGCTTGCAAAATATGTAAGTATTTGTGAGTGGAGACTTTCTCATTTAATTACAGGTGAGTATTACTGTGAAGAAATCGCAGACATGGTAAGAACTGCATTAAAGCGTTGTGTAGATAATGCAGAAGGTTTATTAAAGAGAGATGAAGAAGCTGTTAAAGCAGTATTTGATGGTCTGGTACTTGGCGGAAGAGCTATGAAATATGCAGGACTTTCTCGTCCAGCTTCTGGTGTAGAACATTATTTCTCACATGTATGGGATATGCGTGGTGCAGAATTTGGCACCGCAATCGAATTACATGGATTACAGTGTGCAGTAGGTACATTGCTTGCAGTAAAATTATACGAACAGCTTGTTGCAATTACTCCTGATAAAGAAAAGGCATTGGCATATGCAAAGAACTTCGATTTTAATGCATGGGCAGATACATTAAGAGAATTTATCGGCAGCGGTGCAGAAAATATGATTGCATTAGAAGAAAAAGAGCAGAAGTACAATGTAGAACGTCATGCAGCACGTTTAGACCATATTTTAAATCATTGGGATGAAATTTTACAGATTATCAAAGAAGAATTACCTTCTTATGCAGAATTGGATGCATTATTTAATCTGTTAGGTGCACCAAAGACAATGAAAGAAATCGGCATTGATGAAAGCATTGCAGCACTTACCTTTAAAGCAACAAAGGATATTCGTGACAAATATGTATTATCCCGTCTGTGCTGGGATTTAGGCATTTTAGATGAAATGGCAGATACATTATAATTAAGAGGAATCGATATGGATAAATATTTACAGGAATGTCTGACCTCTGACATGGAATACAAAGGGTATGTATTACCGTTTTTCTGGCAGCATGGAGAAGACCATGCAACATTGAAAGCGGAAATGGATGCCATCAAAAGCAGTGGTGCTACGGAATTTTGTGTAGAGAGCAGAACACACGAACAATTCTGTGAAGAACAGTGGTGGGACGACTTTAAATTCATGCTGGATTATGCCAAAGACAACGACATGAAAGTATGGCTGTTAGACGATAAGAAGTTTCCTACTGGTTATGCAAATGGATATATCAGCAAACATCCGGAGTTAGGAAGAACTTGCTTGGATATGGTATATCGTGATGTGACAGGTCCAACGTATAAGACACAGTTTTATCCAGTTCCATTAGATGCCGCATTTGAAGAAAGATACGTTTCTATTACTGCATGGAAGCGAGATGCAGATTTTCATACCGTAGTAGGAGAACCTGTGGATTTATTAGGAAAAATCAATGCAAACGGCATGATTGAATGGGACGTTCCAGAAGGCACATGGCGTATTTATTATGTCATTGCAACAAAAAATACAAGAGGTGTCAAAGAAGATTATATTGATATGCTTTCAGAAGAATCTTGTAAAGCATTGATTCATGCAGTATATGAACCACATTATGAACGTTTTGCAGAGTATTTTGGAAATACGTTTAAGGGATTTTTCTCAGATGAACCAAGCTTTGCAAATGCAAAAAGAAGTTATCAGCATAAACTTGGAACCGAAGATTTACTTCTTCCATGGAAAGATACGTTACTGGAATTGATTGCAAAGGAAATTGGCTGTGACGCAGAAACGATTCGTTTGATGCTTCCAGCACTTTGGGATACACTTCCAAACATTGCTCCAGCTGTTCGCGCAGGCTATATGGATCAAATTACCAGATTGTACACCAAGAATTTTACACAGATGATTGGAAATTGGTGTAAGGAACGAAATGTGCTTTATATTGGACATATTATTGAAGATAACAATGCACATCAGCGTTTAGGATATGGTCCTGGACACTTTTTCAGAGCATTAAAAGGACAGCATATGTCTGGTTTAGATATTGTTTTAAATCAGATGATACCTGGAAATACAGATGTGATACATACAGCACCTGTTGCTGGAAAATTGATTGATCCAACCTTTTTCCATTATGCATTAGCAAAACTGGGCTCTTCTTGTTCACATATCAATCCAGAAATGGAAAACCGCACGATGGCAGAAGTGTTTGGTGCGTTTGGATGGGCAGAAGGCGTAGGATATATGAAATATCTTGCAGATCATATGTTAGTCAGCGGTGTTAATCATTTTGTACCACACGCATATACACCAAAATATCCTGATTTGGATTGTCCACCACATTTTCATGCACATGGATTTAATCCTCAGGAAGAAGCATTTGGCAAATTAACTGGCTATATGCAGAGAATTTCCAGAATGACAGCTGACAGTGTACACAAGGCAGATGTTGCTGTTTTATATAATGCAGAAGCAGAGTGGACAGGCGGTAAATTAGAACTGTTCCAAGAAACTTGTAAGCGTCTTGCAACAAATCAGATTGATTATGATATTCTTCCGGAAGATGTATTAGAAGATGCTGTTGTAAAAGATGGCCGTTTGTATATCAATAAGGAAAGCTATGGTGCGTTGATTGTATCTTACAGTCAGATGCTTCCAACACGTATGTTAAAGAGTCTGGACAGATTGCAGAAACTTGGTCTTTCTGTAATATTTGAAGAGGCGCCTTGCGAAAAGACAGCAGATCAAATTCCAGCGGAAAGCATTATGGAAAAACAGCTCGTTGTATCTTCTAAAGAGCTTGTTTCTTATATAAGAGAACATGGCTGGTATCACATATTACCAGAAACATATTGTGCGGGCTTACGCAGTTATCGTGTGGATCGAAAAGAAAATTCTGTATATTTACTGTTTAATGAGTCCAAGAAAGATATTGATACGAGACTGATATTAGACGGTATGGAAGATGCAATATGGTATGATGGCTGGAATAATAAAGCGTACAGACCAGATGTAAAAGAAAATGGTATTCGAATCAAACTTGGTTTTGGACAGGCAGCAGTGCTTGTAACAAACCAAAAGGAAGTTTATCCGCCTTATCCATACGATGTGACAGCACAAAAAGAATTAGAAGATTGCTGGAATATTTCTTATTGCGAAGCAGGAAGTGAAGAATATAAGGAATTAACAGGACATACATTAGTACCATTTAATACACCAGCATTAGAACCGGATTTTTGTGGATTTATTCGTTATGAAAAGGAATTTGAGGCAGAAGGAACAGAAACAATTCTGGACCTTGGACATGTAGGAGAAATTGCAGACGTATATTTGAATGATATAGCATGTGGCACTATGGTTGCAGCTCCATATACTTTTGATATTGCAAAAGCAGTTCAAAAGGGAAATAACAAACTTGTTGTAAAAGTAGTAAACAGCCCGGCATATCGTGAAAAGAAACGCGATCCTTATGCAACCTATCATCCAATGACAGCTTCTGGATTACTTGGTCCGGTAAAGATTGGATAATATTATAATAATAAAAAGAGAGTCAAGTGGACTATGATTCCACTGACTCTCTTTTGCTATTCGGAAAGTAATATTTCCATAAAGGCAGGAATTTGCTCTCGCCAGCACGCTTCACAATGCGTTCCGCCTTGAATAATCTGATGATATACCGTAACGTGGCGTTCCTTTAAATGACCGATGATTTCTCGATATGCTCGACGTTGGTTCGTATGATTGCAAAATTCTTTAGAGCCATAATTCATATAAATAGTTGTATTTGGATCTAAGTCTGCTTTTGAAATAATACGATGAAGATTACGAGGAGAGGTCCAAAGAGAAGGAGATAAAGCTGCAGCTTTTGAAAAGACATCATTATACTCCATCAGTGCATAAAGACTCATTAAACCACCCATGCTGCTGCCCGCAATAAAAGTATGTTCTCTATCCGGAAGTGTTCGGAAACTGGAATCTACTTCTTTTTTTAATACATTGATAAACCATTCCATCGTATCTTGTCCATGTCCAAAGACACTTCCAAAATGTGTATCGAAAAAGGTATATGGGGAATATTCTTCTAAACGTCCATTGTTTGGATGTTTGTTACATTCTAATGCAGCAATGATAATCTGCGGCTGATGTTCGTTCATATAGGCATCCATGCCCCAAGATGTTCCAAATGTAGCATCTTCATCAAAAAATACATTATGACCATCGAACATATAGAGGACAGGATAACGTTTATCTTCATTTTCATAATAAGAAGCAGGAAGACAAATGTAAGCAGTACGTTCTTCTTCACCATCTTGTAAAGGATATATCATAGGACAACGATAAGTCATGATTCATTCCTCCAAACTAAAAACTTACAAAAAGTTTCTTTTATCATTTTGATAAATTATAATATAACACAAGGATGCAAATTTTACAAATAATTATGCGAAACTCTATTTGTTATATGAATGAAGTACCTGTGGAGAAGAGAGTTTGCTTGCTATATGTGTGTAAGAGGGTTGCAAAAGGGAAGATAAAAATTTATAATAAAGAAAATGAATCAAATAAAGAAAGGAAATTTTATGAAATTTGATTTAGCAAAACCGATTTTTATTAAAAATAAAAGAGAGATGATGAACTTTCAGGCTGGTTTTCGATGCAGCTTTGAAGCGGACAGTACAAAAACATATACATTAAAACTGACAGGTGCAACACTTTATGCAGTTTATATAAACAATGAATTTGTATTTTACGGTCCAGCAAGAGCACCATACGGATATTTTCGTGTAGATGAAGTGCCTTTACAGGTAAAAGAGGGCGAAAATACAGTATGTATCAGCGTATCTGGTTTGAACTGTGGTACATTCTATACTGCAAACAATAAATCCTTTTTACAGGCTGAAATTTTAGAAGATGGCGTTGTAAAAGCATATACAGGAAAAGATTTCAAAGGTATTTCTTTGGATAAACTTAGAGAGCGTAAAGTATATCGATACAGCTATCAGAGAGCATTTACAGAAGTATGGAATTTAGATAACAACGATGCATTGACAAACTGGATGACACAGGATTTTGAAGGAGAAGAATTAATAGAATGTCCTTATACAGAAGAACTGTTAGAAAGAGGATTTTTAAATCCAAAGTTCCTTATGGATTGTTCTGCAAAGCCATTCCAGTATGGTGAATTTGTACCAAAGGATGATTTTTCTTCTTATGCAAATAAGCGTTTCTTAAAAAATCATAATACATTCCCATTTGGCGAAATCAAACATAAAGTAATGGAAGCGGTACATGGAGAATTTAAACCAGATAAAGGTCGTGCATTATCACAGGATAGATATGTATTTTATCGCTTGCCTCGCATTAACTCTGGATTTATTACAACAAAGCTACTGGCAAAAGAAGACAGTGAAGTATATGTAATATTCTCAGAACGACTGACAAAAGGTGTTATTGACAGCGGTATCTATCGTTGGGTCAGCATCAATGTTTTGAAATATGATTTAAAGAAGAGTGAAATTCCTTACGATCTTCAGAGTTTTGAAGCATATAGTATGCAGTATATTGGTATTATTGTTCGTAAAGGTAATGTAGAAGTACAGGATGTTGGTTTGAGAGAATACTCTTATCCAGTTTATGACAAGCTTTCATTGGAATGTGAAGATAAAACATTGATGTCTATCTTCAACGCTGCACAGGAATCTTTCAGACAAAATACAGTAGATACTTTTATGGATTGTCCGGGACGAGAAAGAGCAGGCTGGCTTTGTGATACATATTTTACAGGAAAAGCTTCTTTATTCTTTACAGGAGATGCGAAGGCAGAAACCTTATATTTGAGAAACTTTGTACAGGCAAAGGAATTTCCGGGAATTCCAAACGGAATGCTTCCACATATATATCCAGCAGAGGCTAATGGTGGTTATTTGACACAATGGGCAATGTGGTATGCAATCGAATTAGCAGAGTACATCGAATACTCTAATGACGATAAAGAATATTTCCGTAAGCTCATCTATGATTTGCTTGCTTATTTTGCAAAATATGAAAATGAAGATCATCTGTTAGTACATTTAGAATCACAGTTCATTGAATGGTCTAAGGCAAATGACTATGTTAATATGGTAGACATCAGCTACCCAGGAAATATGGTATACTATCTGATGCTTTGTAAGATGGGACAGTTATACGAAGATGAAACATTGCTTGAAAAGGCAGCAATCATTAAAGAAGTTATCCAGAGAGATGCATTCGATGGAACATATTTTATGGATGGTGCAAATATTGCAGAGGATGGTTCTTTGGTTCGTTCAGAACTTGTTTCAGAAGCAACACAGACATATGCAGTATTTACAGGAATTACAGAAGAAACAGATGCAAGATACGAAAAATTCTATGATAATTTCTACAATGAATTAGGCTACACAAGAAAGAAACAAAATGCGTTCCCTGAAATTGCATTCTCTTCTGGCTTTATTGGATTGACACTTCGTATGATTTCTTTATTGAACTTAGGAAAGATAGAGCAGTTCTTTGATGAAGTGAAAGAGTATTATGGTCCGATGGCAGCACAAAACGGCACACTTTGGGAAATGGACGAAGACAATCACATCAGCTTAAATCATGGATATAATGCGTATGCGGCTATTATGATTGTAAAAGGTCTTACAGGTTTGGAAGCATTCAATCCATATGATCGTACAATCAGCATCAAACCAAGAAAAGCAATCATGAATTATAAAGTAACATTAAAAACAGATTGTGGAGACATTGTGTTCAAGACAGAAGGCGACAAAGTAAAAGTCAGCGCACCAACAGAATACCATGTAGAAGTATTAGATTGATAAAATAAAAAAAGAGGATGAGATTTTGCTCATCCTCTTTTTTATATACTAGGAAATTACTCATTTCCTAGTATATAAACACTTATATTTATACTGTAATAGTATTTTCGCCAGATGTCAGCGGATATTGCTGTCCGTTTAATTCACATACGGCAGTGACAGCTTCCGGAATTGTGATATGAACTGTAATAAGGTCTTGATTACGTTTTAAATCTACATTTACCGTTCCGCAAGGAAGTGTGACAGAGCCTTTGGCATATTGCATTTGAGAAGGAAGTTTTGGAACAATCTTTAAAGAACGATAGCCATAACTTTCCTCTGTCTGCTGGATGCCAAGGAAACCATCAAAAAACTGTTGTACAACAGAGCCAAACATAGGATGGTTTTGAGAACCCGGATTTTGTGTCAGGCGGCCATGCATATATTCCCAAATTGTTGTAGCGCCATGTTCTTTCATAAAATGATAAGAACCCCATTTGTCAGTAGTGAGCAGACGATATACCAAATCTTGTTTGTTATATTTCATCAGTACATCTACTAAAATTTCAGTACCTAAAAATCCTGTATCAAACTGACCAATCTTTTCATAACGCTGTACTAAATTTTCTAATGTACGCGTATCTTTTTGCAGACCTACCCAAAGTGCATAAGCGTCAGCACCTTGTACTTCACCGCAGAAACTTCCTGTTCCTTCATCATAATATTTTGTTCTGAGTGCATAACGCACACGACCCGCATAATGACGGTATGCTTGTGCATCAGAAGGATATCCAAGACGAAGTGCGATTCGTTCCATACGACGCAGACTGTCAAGCAGATAACAAGTATTTACAAACGCTTCCGGAATACGAGTTGGATATAACGTAGCCCAGTCTCCAAGACACCAGCCACCGCTTTCTTCACGAACAACTAAAAAGTTTTCGCTGTGAGAACGAAGATAAGCAATCCAACGCTGCATATAAGGATAACACGTTGCAAGAAATGCTTTATCATCATAATGTTTGTCATATTCATCAGGAACGATAACAATCGCACAGCCCCAGCCTCCTGGACCACCGCCGCCGCCCATAAGAGGTGCTGTATGCTGTACATGACCGCTGATGATATCCTGACAATCTAAAATATCCCAGATCCATTTGTGATACGTGCCCTTCATATCTAAAGAAAGCATAGCAGCTTTTGCGGTAATCTGACCATCACCAGTATAACCAAGACGTTCTCGGTGAGGGCAATCAGAAGGAATACAATTGTGGATATTACTGAGCTGAGAACGGATATACGCATCATAAATCCAGTTGATCGTATCGTTGTCACACACAAAGGAAGACGTTACAGCAATATCTGTATGCACGACTTCTGCCCAAATGTCATCAATGTCTCCTTGTACTTCTATATAACGACAGGCATGCCATACGTATTCAGAACAGAATGTATGCGGTTGGTCACTGCATATAAAAGTATCCTGCTGAAGCTGAGGAAGTCCTTTTGGCGTTTTATAATAAGTACCAGTGGAAGCAGCATCTACAGTACCTTCATCGGTTTTATTTTCTCCATAGCTTATATGAATTTCTTCTCCAGCCTTACCGCCTGCTGTTACACAAATGCGAATCGTTGTATTTTCTCCAAGGTCGTATAAACGTCGTTGCTCTTTTTGTGCAATCAAAACAGGCGTAATCGTGCGGATTACGCGGTCAGACGGACAAGTCTGCTCTTGTAAAATAGAAGCTGGAGCAGGCAATAATTCGACTGGCTTGGGAGTTTGTGCTGTTTTCAGCATTCTGGCATCATGGATTTCTCCAATATACATATTACTATAGAGAATTTCACTTGCAGTCCAAGTTTCGGAACCATCAGAATGTATATCTACACAGCTGCCGTCTTCGTTGATACATACAGCAGCAAACAATGTTTTTAACTTTGTACCAAAACTCATCTGTCCCTCACAGGTACGTTCTTTTTGGCGATACCAGCCTGGTGCAAGACGAATTTCCATTATATTTTCCCCATCTTGTATCAAATGAGAAATATCATACGTCAAATATAAAATACGATTGGTCGTTTCATCAAAGAGTGGATAATTCCAACGTGACTTATCTCTAGGCTCATAATCTGTAAGTGCTGGGGTAAAGCAATCTTTTGTCACTCGTTTTTTGTTTATGAACAACGTGAAAAAACCAAGACCTGTAATGGCAATTTTTCCAGATGTTGGATGTTTCAAAGTAAAACACTTTTGAATGACAGGGACTTGTGCCTCCTCTGGGCAGCCAATCCAAGAAGCAACTTCTAACATGGTGCTGTTTCTCCTTTTTGTTTTAGTATAATAGACAGTTTTTGGACAATGTCTATCATGATTAAGATGTACCTTGATTGTACCTATGCTTAGAAAACGTGTCAAGGATAATACAGGTTTGTTTTATTTTGCTGCAAATCATAATACTTGACAAAATACGCAAAATTGTATAAAATTAAGTACAATCTTGTATTTTGTATACAACAAATGAGTAAAGTATATTGAAAGGGACACTTTTATGAGTAACATAATCACAAAAAATGCTTATGCAAAAATCAATTTAGGACTGGATGTAGTCAGACGACTTCCAAATGGGTATCATGAGGTGCGTATGATTATGCAGAACGTAGGAATTTGTGATGTGTTGACTTTTTCTAAGTGTGAAGAAGGAATTACATTACAGACAGATAACGAAGAAATTCCAACAGATGGTAATAACTTAATTTGCAAAGCGGCAAAGTTGTTGTTAGATACCGCAGGTATTACAGGCGGTGTACGCATTACATTAGAAAAGCATATTCCAGTTGCAGCAGGAATGGCTGGCGGAAGCACAGATGCGGCAGCAGCTTTTTTAGGCATTAATGAATTGTACGAAATTGGTTATGATATAGAACAGTTAAAAGAGCTTGGTGTTAAAATCGGTGCAGACGTTCCATATTGTATTCAAGGCGGAACAGCGTTAGCAGAGGGTATCGGAGAGAAGCTTACAAAGCTTCAGGCACCACCACAGTGTCATCTTGTCATTGCAAAACCGGATATCAATGTTTCTACAAAATTTGTATATGAAAATTTACGAGCAAATGAACTGGAAAAGCATCCTGATATTGATGGTATGCTGCAGGCAATCAAAGACCAAGACTTAACAGGCATTACAAAACGATTGGAAAATGTATTGGAAACTGTTACCGTTCCAGCTTATCCAATTATTGCACAGATTAAAGAAATCATGTGCAAGGAAGGTGCTGAAAATGCATTGATGAGCGGAAGCGGTCCTACTGTATTTGGTATGTTTACAGATGAACAAAAAGCAAAAGCTGCGGCAGACAAGATTAAACAGCTTGGTTTGGCAAAACAGGTATTTGTAACAGGATTTGTAAATGTTTAGGATATGCTCATATAGGCAATAAACATAAAGATAAAAGACTTTTTTGGAAAGGAAAGCGAATGAATAATAATCTGAATTTGGTGGCAAATGACTTTCTTCCACTTAGAGATGTCGTATTTAATACATTAAGACAGGCCATTTTAACAGGAGAGTTAAAACCAGGAGAACGCCTTATGGAGATTCATCTGGCAAATAAACTTGGTGTAAGCCGTACACCAATCCGAGAAGCAATCCGTAAGCTGGAATTAGAAGGTTTGGTTACGATGATTCCAAGACGCGGTGCGGAAGTAGCACAGATTACAGGAAAGAGCCTTCAGGATGTATTAGAGGTAAGAAGCAGTCTGGATGCATTGTGTGCAGAACTTGCTTGTGAGAGAATTTCTCCTGAGGAATTGGATGCATTAGGGGAAGCATGTAAGGCGTTTGAAGCTGCTATAGATTCTAAAGATGTCAGAAAAATTGCGGCAGCAGACGTTGCACTGCATGATATTATTGTAGAAGCAACAGGAAATAAACGTCTTGTGCAGTTAGTAAACAATCTTGCAGAGCAGATGTATCGTTATCGCTTTGAATATATCAAAGATTTTTCTATGCATCAAAGATTGATTGAAGAACATAGAGTGATGTATGAAGCAATCAAAAATAAAGACAAAGAAACTGCAGCACAGGCAGCGGTGACACACATTGATAACCAGATGGAGTCTATTGCAAAACAATTAAATTTATCACAAGATGTATAAAGTCTGAAAAACAGGTCATACTTAGCTATATCAAAAAGAAATGCGAGGTATGGCTTGTTTTATGAAAAAATGTGATTTACATAATATCAAAAATATCATAAGATATATGGTAGGAGTAGCTTCTGTAGTGACAGCATGTTATGGCTTTTGGGGATATTTATTTCCTGACTTGACTTTGGTAGATGGCACATATCGAATCATAAGCGGAGAAGAAAACATGGAAGACGCAGACCAGTTATACAATGATATATTGGCAGGAAAAGTAACCGTCACATATCGCAGCAAGCTATGGGAAATGATAAAGAGCAGATGTGGATTAGAACATGAACGATAATATTTCAAATAAAAAAGATGCACCGATTGGTGTGTTTGACTCTGGGGTAGGCGGACTTACTGTTGTAAGAGAAATTATGCGTCAGATGCCAAACGAAAAAATCATATATTTTGGTGATACAGCAAGAGTGCCTTATGGCAGCAAAAGCAAAGAAACGGTGACACGATTTTCAAAACAGATTGTTCGTTTTTTGCAGACACACAATGTAAAAACAATCGTAGTAGCGTGCAATACGGCGAGTGCATATGCAATCGAGGAATTAGAACAAGAACTTGATATTCCAATCATTGGTGTGGTTAAGCCGGGGGCAAAGATGGCTGTGGACAAAACACAAAACGGAAGAATTGGTGTTATTGCAACAGAAGCAACGATTGGAAGCGGACTGTACACCAAATACATACAAGGACTTAGAAAAGATACTGTTATTTATGGAAAGGCTTGTCCATTGTTTGTACCGCTTGTAGAAGAAGGACTTTGGCAGGACCCTGTTACAGTAGAAATTGCAAGACGATATTTGACAGAGCTGATAGATTTAGATATTGATACATTGATACTGGGATGTACACATTATCCGTTGATTCGTTCTGTAATCGCACAGGTAATGGGAGAACATGTGACATTGGTAAATCCTGCATACGAGACAGCGATTGCCCTCAGACAGCTTTTAGAAGAACATGACTTATTGCAGGAACAAGCACCTCCGCTTGGCAGTAATCCATATCAATTCTATGTATCTGATGGCGCAGAAAAATTCAAGCAGTTTGCAAATTCCATCATTAAATATGGTATTTTATCTACAAAAACAATCAATATTGAGGAATACTAACATGACTTTACATACAAAAAGCAAAAAAGCACTGATCCATGTGATTGGAATGCAGGTTGTTCCAGATGTGGAAGATGATACAATAGAAGATATTATGCCTGGAGCATGTCAGAAAATAGGAGATTACTACTACATTAAATATGAAGAAATGCAGGAAGGCTTTACCGAAAAAACTGACGTACTTGTAAAAGTAAAAAACGGATATTTAGAAATGACCAAAAAAGGTCTGATTGATGTCAACATGATGATAGAAGAAGAAAAAGTACATCATGCAGATTATTTGACACCATTTGGAAATATGTTATTTACGATTCATGGAAAAGAAGTTGCTGTTACAGAAGATGAAGATGGTGTATATATCGGTGCAAAATACAGCATGGATGTAAATCAGCAATATTTAAGTGAAAATAATATTTCTATACATGTAAAATATTGCAAGTAACAGAAAATATACAAAAATCTATTTCAACAAAACATAGTTTATGGTATAATAGAAACAAGTATGATACGACAAAGTATTATAAATTTTTAAGGAGGGATTGCATATGCAGATGACATTCCGCTGGTATGGCGAAGGAAACGACAGTGTTACTTTAAGCCAGATTAAGCAGATTCCGGGTGTAGAGGGTATTGTTTGGGCTCTTCACAATAAACAGGCCGGAGAAGTTTGGGAGAAAGAGGAAATCGCAGAAGTTCAGAAGCAGCTTCAGGAATACGGTTTCAACATGGATGTTGTTGAATCTGTAAACGTACATGACGATATTAAGATTGGTCTTCCAACAAGAGATCAGTATATTGAAAATTACAAACAGACTTTAAGAAACTTAAAAGAATTTGGTGTAAAGGTTGTATGCTACAACTTCATGCCAATTTTTGACTGGACACGTACTGATTTATATCATCCAGTAGGTGACGGTTCTACAGCTCTTTTCTACGAAAAGAATAAAATCATCGACGATCCAAACGAAATGGCAAAGTACATTTTAGAGGAATGCGGTGATATGACAATGCCTGGTTGGGAGCCAGAACGTCTTGCTAAATTAAATGATTTATTTGAAGCTTACAAGCCAGTTACAAAAGAAGTACTTTGGGAAAATTTAAAGTATTTCTTAGAGGCAATTATGCCTACTTGTGAAGAGTGTGACATTAAGATGGCTATTCACCAGGATGATCCACCATGGGATATCTTTGGTTTACCAAGACTTTTAGTAGATGAAGCATCTATTGACAGATTCTTAAGCATGGTAGATAACCCATACAACTGTTTGACACTTTGCTCTGGTTCTTTAAGCGCAAATCCATGTAACTGTGTAGCAGATATTATTCGCAAACATCCAGACAGAATTGCTTTCGCACACGTAAGAAACGTAAAGCATTTTGAAAATGGTGACTTCAGCGAAGCATCTCACAGAGATTGCGATGGCGATACTGGTATTTTAGACATCATGAAAGCATATCATGATATCGGATATCAGGGATACATCAGACCAGACCATGGTCGTCACCTCTGGGGTGAAAAGTGCAGACCTGGATATGGTCTTTATGACAGAGCATTAGGTATCATGTACTTATTAGGTATCTGGGACAGCTTAGAAAAATTTGATAAATAATGAAATGTAGAGTGTTGTCAGATGGCAGCACTCTATTTTCTTTACTAGGAAAGTACTCATTTCCTAGTAAAGAAAATAAATATAAAAATGCGAAAAAGCTATATTTTATCGAGTGAAATCGAAAAATATAGCTTTTTTAGTTTGAATACAGAATTTCAAAAAAAGAAATTGTATTAGAAAGAATAATTATATACAAGACGATATCATGAAAAGAAAACAAATATTATGGACAGTGATTTTTAGTCTTTCTCTTGTATGCTGCGGCTTATGTGTCCGATATTATGATATAAAAGAAATACAATCCTATGAAGAGCAGTTGGAAGTTGTAAATTATTTGAATGAAAGCTATCAAAAAAAATTAGTATCGCTTATGGAAAATAAAGAACTTCTCGAAGCACAATTAGAGCAGCTTATAGAAGAACAAACGCAGCTTATGACGGATTTTGCAATACATGAAAATGCAGAGGACAAGACATGGGTTTTTGTTTATTTTAAACAAATTGGAGAAATGGTGGATTCCGTTGGCTGGATCAAGTATACACAGTTGATGGAATACAATGCAGAAACGAAAGAACTGTATTGAGGGCCATATGGTCAGTTACGAAACAAATTGGAATATCTATGTGAGCTGAATGGGATTGTATATGTGAAACAGGAAAAAAAGTTACACATCAAAAGCATCATTTTGGGGATAGTTTGGGAATACCAGATTTTCCAATTTATTTGAGAGGAAATTTTTATTATAGAGTTGATATAGATGTGGATGATCCTGTAAAGAAGATAGCACTGGCATATGTACACGATACTTCTGGTGGAGGTAATGTATCGTATTCAGTAGGATATGGACCTCTTTCAATCGATATTGTACTGAGTTCAGATGATGTTGGATATTTGAATAATATTTTTCGTCTTGTTTATTGATATTTTTTGATGTTATATAAAGTTTTGCGATATTATATTGCTTTTGGGGGGATTATGATATAATAAAGAAAAATAACAAATATTTTCTAAACAGTACATGGACGGGCTGTTGTAGGAGGGCATATGTTTAAGAAAAGAGTCGCTAGTTTATTAGCAGTGAGTATGATTGTATGTAGTATAGTAGCTTGTGGAGAGCAGAAGCAGGATGCGGTGAATAGCACTGTGGAAAGTCAGAAGACGGAACAGGCGGTTGATTCCAAAACAAATCTGTTTGCATATGCAGTCCGTTTGGATGATTCAGAGTATGCATTCGCTCCGGCACAAGTAGCGTATGGAATGACAAAAGAAGAAATGTTTAAAGCAACAGATTTTACAGAAGCTGATATACCTTCTTCTGACAGTGAGATTGTCGTAAAGCAGGAAACATTGAAAAATGTAACAGAAAATATTGATGAAGTAGAGTTTTTAAGAAAAGTTCTTTTCTCAGAAGGACTGGGTGTATGGGGTGTTGAATATTGGTTTCAGTTAAGTGAAGAAGATTTGTCAGAATTTTGCCGTATGCTTTATTTGCAGGCAAAGGTTTATATGCCTGATGTGAACGATACGTTGTTAGAGATTAGAGATGGCAATGATGTCGTATGGACACAAAGCATCGCAAAAGAAAATGGTTCGCCAATGCAAAAGAGTACCTGTGAATTATCTTTCGCACCAGTAGATGGAGAAAAGGGACAAATGCTCGTTGTTTTAAAGTGTGGAATCAGTGCAGAGTATTTGAAAGTATTAGCTGAAAAATAGTGATTGTTATCATAGTAGAAAAAACGAAAAGGGTGTTGCATCAGCAACGCCCTTTTCATATACCTATAATGGTTTAGCACCAGCTTTTTCTTGAATCTTTTCTACGAAACGCTTGAAACCACTCTTTTTCTTTGGTTCTGGTTTTGGAAGCTTACCATGTAAAGCCTTTACTTCCAAAATGTAAACACCACTGATAGCGGCACGTACTTCTTTTTTGACAGGAATCATATCGAAAAGTTCACGGTCACATGTAAAGATAGCAATCTGTGGACCAACTTTTGCTTTGATAACAGGAACGTAAGTGTTTTTCTGATACCAATGTGCCTGATCTAAAACAACTTGTGGTAAACCGGAGTTTTTCAGACGCAAGTGTTTTTTGTCAATGATGAGCATAGATGTGTATTGCTTGCTCTCGCTGAGTATGTTACGCTGTTCATCCTGTTTATCGATTGTTTTACGACCCCATTTGTACAGGCCGATTGTAGCAACGATGACAAGGACGATACCCAGTAACAAAAGAATAATCTGTAACATGAAGTTCTCCTCCTAATAAAATGACACTTAATACACCTATTTTATCAAATTTTGCGATGCTAGGCAAGCAATTATGCAAAGAAAATCAACTAAAACATGAAGAAAAGTATTAAAAATGTGTGAAGAGTGCAAAGGAATGCTTTGCTAAATTTTAAAAGTATGGTATGATGGAACGAGCAAAACGAAACCACGATGTTTTTGTGGTAAAAGAAGTTTTTTAAAGAGGAGAAATGAATTATGAAGAGAAAAATGGCGGCTGTCTTAGCTTGCATGTTAGCTGTTTCTTCTATGGCAGCATGTGGAGAAAACAACAGCACAAATACTACAAATACTACAATTAGCACAGAGGTAGCAGAAGCTACAATTACACCAAGTGTAGAAATCGTAGATACTGCAGAAGGTACAGCATTATCTGCTGTTCCAGTAGAAGGCTATGTTGTATTAGGCACTTATAAGAATATGCAGCTTTCTGTAGCAGCAAAGACAACTTACACAGATGAAGAATTTGATGAGATGATCAAAGATTCTTTTACAGGTGATCTCGGTTATGCAGATACAAGCGTTTTTGCAGATAACGGTGTAGTTGCAGATGGTGATTATGTTTTAATCGATTATGAAGGCAAAAAAGATGACGTTGCATTTGATGGCGGTACAGAAGAAGATGCTGTTTTAAGAATCGGTTCTGGTGAGTTTATCGATGGTTTTGAAGAAGGCTTAGTAGGTGTAAAGGTAGGAGATACTGTTGATTTAGAACTTACTTTCCCAGAAAATCACAGAAATACAGAGCTTGCAGGAGCAGATGTAGTATTTACAGTATCTGTAAAAGGTTTGGTTCAGTTTACAGATGAAGCTGTAGAGGCTCTTGGTTATACAGGTATTACAACAGTAGATTCTTATAAGAGTACAATGAGAAACATTGTAGAAAGTGAAGCTGAAAGCAATTATGTAAACAGCGTTACAACTGCAATCTGTGAAAAGTTATTAGAAGACAGTATTGTAACAAAAGTTCCAAGCACAATTTATGAAGAAGAAAGAACTTATATCATCAGTCAGGTACAGTCAGAAGCAGCTCAGTATGGTATGGATGGAGACACATATACACAGGCTATACTCGGAGTAAACTTAGCTGATTATGCAGTTACAGTAGCAGAAGAATATGCAAAGCAGGCTGTTATCTTCCAGGCTATCGCAAATGCAGAAGACTTAAATCCTTCTGATGCAGATGCAGATGCTTATGTAGATGATTTCATTAAGCTGTATGGCGAAACATATGACATCTCCGAAAGAGATGATTTCTATGAAGTATACACAAAAGATGATATAAAACAGATCTTAATGCAGGAAAATGTAGTCAACTTCATTAAAGAAGCTGCGACCATTACAGAAACAGAATAGAAATTAGTTGCAATTATGTAGTAGATTGGGGTATAATAGCTTGTAGTAGGCGATTATGCCCCTTTTAAATTAGAAATGTTATGAGGAATAGAATTATGGATTTAATTGATATCAGAGAACTTTATGCTTGTCCTGATAAATTCATCGGACAGGAAATAACAGTAGGAGGTTGGGTTCGCAGCCTTCGTGATTCCAAGTCATTTGGTTTTATCGTATTAAATGATGGTACTTGCTTCCAACCATTACAGGTTGTATACCATGATGGATTAGAAAATTTCCAGGCAATCAGCAAGTTGAATGTAGGTGCTGCATTGGTTGTTACAGGTACAATCGTAGCAACTCCTGATGCAAAGCAGGCTTTTGAAATGCAGGCAACAGCAGTATATGTAGAAGGTAACTCCACACCGGATTATCCATTACAGAAAAAGCGTCACTCTTTTGAATATTTACGTACCATTTCTCATCTTCGTGCAAGAACAAATACATTCCAGGCGGTATTCCGTATCCGTTCATTAGCAGCATATGCAATTCATACATTCTTTATGGAAAGAGGTTTTGTTTATGTACACACTCCACTGATTACAGGAAGTGACTGTGAAGGTGCAGGTGAAATGTTCCAGGTTACTACTATGGATATGGCAAACCCAGCATTACAGGAAGATGGAACTGTAGATTACAGTCAGGATTTCTTTGGCAAGCCAACAAACCTTACAGTAAGTGGTCAGTTAAATGCAGAAACATATGCATTTGCATTTAAGAATGTATATACATTTGGACCAACATTCCGTGCTGAAAATTCAAACACAACTCGTCATGCAGCAGAATTCTGGATGATTGAGCCAGAAATGTGTTTTGCAGACCTTGCAGACGATATGAAACTTGCAGAAGATATGTTAAAGTTTGTTATTCGTTATGTATTAGAGCATGCACCAGAAGAAATGAATTTCTTTAACCAGTTCGTAGATAAGGGATTGTTAGAGAGATTAAATCATGTAGTAAATTCTGAATTCGGTCATGTTACTTATACAGAAGCAATCGAATTATTAGAAAAGAATAACGATAAGTTTGATTATAAAGTATTCTGGGGCTGTGACCTTCAGACAGAGCATGAAAGATATCTTACAGAAGAAATCTTCAAGCGTCCTGTATTCGTTACAGATTATCCAAAGGAAATCAAGGCTTTCTATATGAAGTTAAACGAAGATGGAAAGACTGTTGCAGCTATGGACTGTCTTGTTCCAGGTATTGGTGAAATCATTGGCGGTTCTCAGAGAGAAGATAAGTTAGAAGTATTAGAAGCTCGTATGGACGAACTTGGATTAAATAAAGAAGATTATGGTTTCTACTTAGATCTTCGTAAGTACGGTTCTGCACGTCATGCAGGCTTTGGTCTTGGCTTTGAACGCTGCGTTATGTATCTGACAGGTATGGGCAATATTCGTGACGTTATCCCATTCCCAAGAACTGTAAACAACTGCGATTTATAAGAAAGGATTACCATGAAGCTACCGAAGAGAATTGCGGCATGTGCTGTAACATGTGTTTTAGTTGGAAGTCAGTTAGTAGGTGTGCAGGCTTCTAACATAAGTAGTATTCAGCAGCAGATCAATCAGCAGCAGAATGCTTTGAATCAAATCAATCAGCAGCTTAGCCAGTATGAGGCTGAAAGAGAAGAATATCAAAGTTATCTGGACGATCAGAAATCAGAAATGATCAATCTGATGAAAGACATTGTTTACTATGAAGAAGCAATCAATACAAAAATAGGGGCAATCGAACAGGCACAGGAAGATCTGGAAGAAGCAGAAAGACAGCGTGAAGAAAAGTATCAGGCAATGCTTATGCATATTCAATATATGTACGAGCGAGGCGATGACAGTATGCTTGCCATGTTGTTGAACTGCAAAAGTTTCGCAGAAATGCTCAATCGTGCAGAGTATGTAGACAGTTTGTATGAATATGACCAGTCTATCGTAGAAGATTATGAGAAGCTGATGCAGGATATTGATACAATGAAGCATACATTAGAGCAGGATAAAGCAGATCTTGAAGTTCAGCAGCAGGGAGTAGAAGCACAGAAAGTGGAACTGGACCGTATTATGGCAGATCTTGAGGACAAGATTTCTGATTATGATACATTGGTAGCTAATGCAAAAAGTCAGGCAAGTGCTTATAAAAAGCAGATTGCTTCTGGTCAAAAACAGATAGAAATCATCAAAAAGCAGCAAGAGGAAGAAGCGAAGAAGGCACTTTTAGCACAGCAGCAGCAAAATGCAGCAAATAATAGTGCTTCCAACAATTCTGGTGCAGGCAATAATGCTTCTTCAGGAAGTTCTTCTTCAAGCTCTTCTGTAGGTGTAGTTGGTTCTGGAACTGGTGCAGATATTGCATCTTATGCATTACAGTTTGTTGGAAATCCATATGTATGGGGCGGTACTTCTTTGACAAACGGTGCAGACTGTTCTGGATTTATTATGGCTGTATACGCACAATATGGATATTCTCTGCCACATTCTTCTTATTCTATGAGAAGCAGTGGAACGGGTGTAACGCTTTCAGAAGCAAAAGCTGGCGATATTATATGTTATAGCGGTCATGTAGCGTTGTATATTGGAAATGGCAAGATTGTGCATGCCAAAAACTCCGATTATGGCATTGTAACGGATAATGTATATTATAGTCGAGGCGGTGCAGGTCCTACGATATTAGCAGTACGTCGTATTATTAACTAAATATTAAGATAAGAAAGTGTATGAATATGTTGTCATGCACTTTCTTTTTGCCTATAAGATATGATACAATAAAAGGTAGTGAGATTATAAACAAAAGAGAAAGGAAAAGATATGGATTTGGCATTTCAAAAAACACAAAAAAATAAAGAATTAGTAACAAGAGCTGTTCAGGTAGCATGGCCAGCGGTATTGGAGTCTTTTTTTGTAGCATTGGTCGGTATGGTAGACTCCTTTATGGTAAGCGGTATTGGTTCTTTTGCGGTAGCGGCAGTTGGACTTACAACGCAGCCGAAATTTATTTTTCTGGCATTGTTCTTAGCGACTAACGTAGCAGTATCTGCATTGGTTGCCCGTAGAAAGGGACAGGAGGATAAAGAAAGTGCCAATCGTATTTTGCTGACAGCAATTTTGTGTGTATTGGTAGCAATTATTATATTAAGTGTGGTAGCAGTCGTATTTGCAGATCCAATCATTCATTTTTCCGGAAGTGAGCCGGATACCCATGACAGTGCAGTATTGTATTTCAGAATTATTATGAGTGGTATGATATTTAATGTTATTTCTCTTGTAATCAATGCGGCACAAAGAGGAAGCGGTAATACAAAACTTGCAATGCGAACAAATGTAACCTCTAATTTAGTAAACGTAATTTTCAACTATTTGCTCATTCAAGGAAATTTCGGATTTCCAAAGCTTGGTATTGCAGGTGCAGCAATCGCGACAGTACTTGGTACAGTAATTGCTTGTATTATGAGTGTAGCATCTTTATTCCATAAAAACAGTTATGTGAGTATTCCATATATGTTAAAGGAAAAGATTCGTCCAACGATACTTGCATTCCGTCATATTTTTTCCTTTGCATCTACGATGTTTGCAGAGCAGATAGTGCTTCGTTTTGGATTTTTTATGTCAGCATTGTTGGTAGCAAAACTTGGTACAGATGCGATGGCGGCACATCAGGTTGGTATGAATATTATGAGTCTTAGCTTTTCTTTTGGTGATGGTCTTCAGGTGGCAGCAGTTACGTTGATTGGACAAAGCCTTGGTCAGGGTAGAAAAGAACTTGCCAAAAAGTACGGAAATATATGTCAGTCTATCGGTCTTGTGATTTCCTGTATATTAGCCGTTCTTTACATATTGTTAGGACGTACCTTCTATAGAGTATATTTCCCAAATGATCCACAGATTGTAGAAATCGGTGTATTGATTATGAAATTTATGATTGTTATTGTATTGTTTCAGGTATCACAGGTTATTTTTACAGGTAGTTTAAGAGGTGCGGGAGATGTAAAATTCACAACAGTTACCTCTATGATTAGTGTTGCTATTATCAGACCAGGTGTATCTTATCTGGTAGCGTATGTGTTGAACTTTGGTGTTGCTGGTATCTGGATTGGTATTTTGGCAGACCAAAGCGTAAGACTGTTGTTAAATGCCGGAAGATTTCATTCAGGAAAATGGTTAAATAAAGAAATCTAAGAGTATCGCAGATGTAGAAAGAGGAGTTTTTAACTCCTCTTATTCGGAGAGGTTATGGAAAAAAAGGAACGATTGGCATTACTTGATCTGATAAGAGGTATTGTCTTGATAGAAATGATATTGTATCATTTACTTTGGGATTTGGTATATTTATTTGATATCCATATTGGATGGTATAAATCATATCGTGCTTATATTTGGCAGCAATCTATTTGCTGGATGTTTATCTTATTATCAGGATTTTGTTGGCAGCTTGGAAAAAGACATGTAAAACGTGGCGCATGGATTTTTGGATGTGGATGTATAGTTTCTATTGTGACAAGGCTTGTTATGCCTGAAAATTGTGTGCGATATGGAATTTTGACATTGCTTGGCAGTTGTATTTTGCTTTGGACTGTATTAGAAAAGCAATTAAAAAAGGTAAATCCAATACTTGGAATGTGCGTATGTTTTAGCTTATTTTTGATTTGCAAGTCTTGGACAGATAGTATGCCAATCAGATTAAGTGCTTCTTTTATGAAGTATGAGAGTATAAAGCAAATATTTGCTTCTTCTGATTATTTTCCGATACTTCCATGGATATTTTTGTTCGGCACAGGATATTTTTTATATAGTTTTATGCTAAATAGAAATATGTTGCATGTTACATGGATGAGAAAAGGAAAAATCAAACCGATAAATTTTTTCGGAAGACACTCTTTATTTATATATATGATACATCAGCCGATTTGTTATGTTATTGGCATTTTGATGAGCATATTGTATAGATGACGATATAAAATGATAGGACACGTTTTCGTTAAAAAAGAGAAAGGAAAACACAAATGAAAGGAAAAGTAATTATTTTAGCTGGAATGCTTGGTGCAGCTGTTATAGGTGGAAATACATTGGGACAGCGTTTTGGAATGGCATTTTCTGACAGATGGACTATGCAGAGCAGTGCCAATATCCGTACACAGTATCAAAGCATGATTGAGCAAAATATTTTAAGATTAGAAGCTAGTGATAATGTCAGTGTTTATCGTGATATGGAAGGCTTTCAGATAGATGGAACGATAAAACAGCAGTCTGATGATTGGAATTTACTTCTTGTAAATAAATGGAATGCGTTGGAAGATGGATATAAGCCACAGTTACAAGAGGTTGGTTCCGGACATAAAGTAGATTATCGTATTGCAGCTTCTTTAAAGGATATGATAGCAGGTGCAAAAGAAGCGGGATACAGCATTTATATTTTGTCTTCTTATCGTGATATTGATAAGCAGGTCAATTTATATGAGGCTGAGGTGAAAAAGTGGCTGTACGAAGGATTAGAGCAGTCAGAGGCAGAGGAAAAAGCAGCAACTGTTGTTGCATATCCTGGTACGAGTGAGCATCATCTTGGACTTGCAGTCGATTTAGTTTCCAGTGAGCATGTACAGCTCGATCAGGACGCAGAAAAGACAAAAGGTTATCAGTGGCTTGTTGCACATTGCCAGGAATATGGTTTTATTTTGCGATATCCAAACAATACAACAGATATTACAGGCATCATTTATGAGCCATGGCATTTCCGTTATGTGGGCGAGGAAGCAGCCACACAGATTATGGAACAGGGTATTACATTAGAAGAATATCTTAGCCAGCTTGCAAGTGAGAGTTTGGATGTAAGTGGTGAATAAGCTGTTGTTGTCTGCATAAAAATTTGCATAAATATACTTGACAAATACAAGTGCATTGTTTATAATAACCATGTTGTGTGACAACAATGCCCAGATAGCTCAGTTGGTAGAGCAGAGGACTGAAAATCCTCGTGTCGCTGGTTCGATTCCGGCTCTGGGCATTTTTTCATGCCTATTTTTAGCTATTACAAAAGTAGAAATTAAGTCTATCTTTGTGGTAGCTTTTTTTATATACTGGGAAATTACTCATTTCCTAGTATATAAAAACGATGTACACAGATGCGGGGATAAAATTAGTTGTTTGTCTGTCTCAAAGAACATTTTGCAGTCTAGTCAGATAGAAAGAAAAGTGTTATAATGAACAATACGACAGAAAGGAAAACCGTATGAAGAAAGCAATCAGATTAAAAGGTCGCTGGAAGCAATATTTTAATTTCTCTATTTATTTAGGAATTGGGCTGCTTCTGGTAAATAGTATGATATATTTGCTGGATATTAGAGCTGGAATTGTTTTAAGTGTTTTTTGTTTCATTTATTTTGCTATTGTTTTATGGGTCATGATTACAAACAGACAGTTGTTTGTAAAGGATTTGGTAGATTTTGCCACAGAGTATGGGCAGGTACAGCATGTTTTAATGGAAGAGTTTGATGTTCCGTATGCATTGCTGGATGGAAATGGAAAGTGCTTGTGGGCAAATGCAAAGTTTCGGGAAGCTGCTGGAAAAGAAACGATTGGAAATGTTGGTATTTGGCAGTTGTTTTCCGCTATTACCAAAGAAAAACTTCCATTAGGAGAAATGGATGAGATGGCAGATATTTCGTTTACACATGAAGAAAAGGAATATCGTGCCAGAATTTCAAGACTTCCTTTTGAACAGGTGATTGGAGAAGAGCCGACAGAGGTAGAAGAAGGGATTCCTAAAGATTCTAATGTATTGCTGCATGTATTTTTATATGATGAAACAGCATTAAAATATGCAGTGCGTCAGGTGGATGAGCAGAGTGTTGTAGTTGGTTTATTGTGTTTGGACAATTATGAAGAAGCATTAGAAAGCATTGAATCGGTTCGTCGTTCTTTGTTGGTTGCATTGATTGACCGAAAGATTAATAAATATTTCAGTGCAGTTGACGGTATTTGTTCTAAATTAGAAAAAGATAAATATTTAGTCATCTTGCGTAAGAAAAATCTTAAAAAGCTTCAGGAAGCTCGTTTTGACTTGTTAGAAGATGTAAAAACCGTAAATATCGGCAATGAAATGGCTGTTACCATGAGTATTGGTATTGGATATGATGGTTATTCCTATGCACAGGATTATGAATTTGCCCGTCATGCGATGGATCTTGCATTAGGTCGTGGTGGTGACCAGGCAGTTGTAAAAAACAAGACAGAGATTTTATACTTTGGAGGCAAGAGTCAGAAGGTAGAAAAGAATACGCGTGTAAAGGCTCGTGTAAAGGCACATGCCTTAAAAGAAATTATTGCTTCTAAGGATATGGTGCTTGTTATGGGACATCGTATGCCGGATGTGGACTGTCTTGGTGCAGGTGTTGGTATTTGTCGTATTGCCAGAATCTGCGGAAAAGAAGGTCATGTTGTATTAAATGATGTTTCTAATTCTCTTCAGTGCATGACTTCTTTATTTACAGACAAAAATGAATATGGAGAAAAGATGATTTTAAGCCCAAAAGAGGCGATGGAAATGGTAACTCCAAATACAGTTTTGGTCGTAGTGGATGTAAACCGTTCTGTTATTACAGAATGTCCGGAATTGCTTAGAATGTGTAAGACAGTTGTAGTAATCGATCATCATAGACAGAGTTCAGATACGATTGAAAATGCTACATTGTCTTATATTGAACCATATGCATCCAGTTCTTGTGAAATGGTATCTGAAATATTACAATATACTTCTGATAGTCTGCGTATCCGTCCGGAAGAAGCGGATTGTCTGTATGCAGGTATGGTAGTAGATACCAATAATTTCCTTACAAAAACGGGTGTACGTACATTTGAAGCAGCAGCATTCCTTAGAAGAAATGGTGCAGATGTAACAAGAGTACGAAAGATGTTTAGAGAAAATGCAGTGGATTATAAGACAAAGGCAGATGCGGTAAGTCAGGCGGCAATTTATAGAGGAAATTATGCGATTTCTTACTGTCAGGCAGAGGATGTGGATAATCCACCAGTTATCGGAGCACAGGCAGCTAACGAGCTGTTAAATATAAAAGGCGTAAAGGCAAGTTTTGTGCTGACTCCATATCAGGGAAAGATTTATATATCAGCCCGTTCTATTGATGAAGTAAATGTGCAGATCATTATGGAACGTATGGGTGGCGGCGGTCATTTGAATATGGCAGCATGCCAAATGGAAAATGCTACGTTAGCAGAAGCAGAAGGAGCATTAAAGAGCACATTGGATACTATGATTGAGGAAGGTGATTTGTCATGAAAATAATTTTATTACAGGATGAGAAAAAGTTAGGCAAAAAAGGTGATATCATCGAAGTAAGCGAAGGGTATGCAAGAAATTTTGTATTGCCAAAGAAAATTGGCGTAGAAGCTACTCCAAAGAACTTAAATGATCTGAAATTACAGAAGTCAAATGAAGCAAAAGTAGCTCAGGAGCAGTTAGATCATGCAAAAGAACTTGCTGAATTACTTACAACAAAATCTGTTGTAGTAAGCATTAAGGCTGGAGAAAACGGACGTACATTTGGCAGTGTTTCTACAAAGGAAATCGGTCAGGCATTAAAAGCACAGACTGGTATCGAAGTAGACAAAAAGAAAATCGTGCTTCCAGAAGCAATCAAGAATTTTGGTGTGTATGAAGTACCAGTAAAGTTACATCCAAAGGTAACAGGTACTATTCGTGTAAAAGTACAGGAAGCGTAATTAGTTATGGCAGCAACAATGGAAGAGGCGGTACTCAAAAGAGTTATGCCGCATAGTATAGAGGCAGAGCAATCTGTTATCAGTTCCATGCTTTTAGACAGAGAAGCAGTCGTTGCAGCAAGTGAAATTCTGCATGGGGAAGATTTTTACAGCAAACAATATGGCATTATTTTTGATGCTATGGTAGAGCTGTATACAGATGGAAAACCAATCGATCTGATTACATTGCAGGAAAAGCTTAGAGAAAAGGATGTTCCACCAGAAATCAGCAGTCTGGAATTTATGAAAGATTTGTTGGTCATTGTGCCAACATCTGCAAATATCAAACAGTATGTGAATATTGTTTCAGAAAAAGCAACATTAAGAAGACTGATTCGTCTGAATGAAGAGATTGCCCAAAACTGTTATGCAGGAACGGAAAATCTGGAATTTATTTTAGATGATACGGAAAAACGTATCTTTGAGATTTGTCAGCATAGAAATACAACGGATTTTGTACCGATTCGAGAAGTTGTTGCCAATGCGATGCATAAAATAGAACTTGCGAGCCGTAACAATGGAAGTGTAACTGGTATTGCGACAGGGTTTTTAGATTTGGATTATCGTACCGCTGGTATGCAGCCTTCTGACCTCGTATTGATCGCAGCAAGACCTTCTATGGGTAAAACCGCATTCGTATTAAATATCGCACAATATGTGGCTTTTAAGCAAAATAAAGCGGTTGCAATCTTTTCTTTGGAAATGAGTAAGGAGCAGTTGATCAATCGTATGCTCTCTTTGGAATCTAAAGTAAGCGGTCAAAATATCCGTACAGGTCAGCTTAGTGACAGTGAATGGGAAAAGTTGGCAGAAACAGCAGGTATTATTGGTCAGTCAAATTTGATGATTGATGATACACCGGGTATCACGATAGCCGAACTTCGTTCTAAATGCCGTAAATTTAAGTTAGAACGTGGGTTAGACATGATTATCATTGACTACCTTCAGTTGATGAGCGGCGGTGGAAGAAGTGAGTCCAGACAGCAGGAAATCTCTGAGATTTCCCGTTCTTTAAAAGCAATCGCACGAGAATTGAATGTTCCGGTATTGGCATTGTCCCAGTTATCACGAGCAGTAGAGCAAAGACCTGATCACAGACCAATGCTTTCTGACCTTCGTGAATCAGGAGCAATCGAGCAGGATGCCGACGTAGTAATGTTTTTATATCGTGATGATTACTACAATAAAGAAACAGACAAGCCGGGCGTTGCAGAAGTTATTATAGCAAAGCAAAGAAACGGTCCAATCGGAACGGTAGAGCTGGCATGGCTTGCTGATTACACAAAATTTGCAAATTTACAAAAGGACTGATAACATCAGTATGTTACGAAAGAGAACAGAAAGACACTGTTCTCTTTTTTTTATATACTGGGGAATTACTTATTCGCTAGTATATAAAAACGCTCGGCTCAGCAAAGTGGTCAAAGCCTTTTATGAGTGAGGGCAGGAAGGTAGAAAGGGGAATTTTATGACACAGGTTATGTATTCTATTAAAGAAGCAGCAAAGGAATTAGGCGTAGAGGCGCATGCACTGCGATTTTGGGAGGAAGAATTAGAACTTCAGATTGCTAGAAATGAGCAGGGAAGACGTATGTATTCGCAGGAAAATATGAAAACATTTCAAAAAATCATGGATTGGAAAAAACAGGGGATGCAGTTAAAAGAAATTAAAGCGTTGCTTCATAAAGCCAATGCAGAAAAAGTGCCAGCCATGGAAAGGAGGATACTTGTATATCGTCCCAAAGAGTATTTAGAACAGAATATACAGCAAAGCTCGTACATACAGGAAGCGGAAATAGAGCGTGCAGAAAAAGCAAAAAGGCTTCAGGAATTACTGAAACAGTTTATTGCGGAAAGTATCAAAGAAAGCCAAGCTGAGTTTTTAGAGCAGGTGAAAGAAAGTCTGATTAAAGAACTGGATTATCAATTTCGATTACAGGAAGAACGTGAGGAACAAAGAGACAAACTTCGCATTGAAAAAGAAGATGAACATTTTCGACAGTTGGACGAGCATCTTAGAAATACAGTCGAAAAAAAGGGAAAAAAGAAACGAAAATGGTTTTTATGACATTTTAAACTAATTGTCAATTGTACTCCTGCGTCATTTTGGGTATAATAAATAAAAATAAAAAATGGAGCGTGGGATATAAGATGAATTTAGAAAAAATCGGTGCTTGTGACCGAATGATGTACTACATTTCTTCCGGTGATGAAAATTCCTATGTAAACCAGGCGAATGTAGTGCTGAAGGATGCAATCAGACCAGAAGAATTAAAAAAAGCAGTAGCAATTGCTGCAGGAACTTTCCGCAACTTTAAGATGAAAGTTGTAGTAGAAGATGAAATATTGTATTATACAGAGAATACAGAAGAATTTCCTGTTTTTCCAAAAGAGGAATGTGTATATCGTCTTGGAACAAAAGATACAAACCACTATATGTATCGTATCAGCTATGACGAGAAAGAGTTTGTACTTTCTTATTTCCATGGTATGTCCGATGCAATCGGTGCATCTATGTTTATTGCATTATTATTAGACGAATATTATAAAATGATTGATGCAGACTATGCAAAAGAACATACAGAATCTGTTGTAGATACAATGAATATTGTAGATATTCCAGACCCATTTGCAGAATATTCTGCACATAAGCTGTTGCCATTGTCTTTACCAAATACAAGAAAAGTTTATACTATTCAGGGAAAAGTAAGCGATGACGAAAGCTATCAGGCAAAGAAATATGTATTATCCGTACCAGAAAAACAGGTAAAAGCATTTGCCAAAGCGAATAAAACAACACCGGTTGCAATGTGTATGGCAGCTCTTGCTTGTGCAATCAACAGAACACATGATATTGGCAAGAAAGAACACGTTGTATGTATGCTTCCAGCTAACTTGCGTACAATTTATGGTGCAAATGTATGCCGCAATTTCTCTCATGTCGTGACACTTCCATTTAAGAAAGAGTATGAGAAACTTTCTTTTGTAGAACAGTGTACAAGTATGCGAGCAGACTTAAAGAAATTGACTTCCAAAAAGGCAATGTCTGTTACATTGCAGCAGCAAGTTTTGATTGCCAATTTCTTGGAAAATAATAAAAAGCCATTGATCGAAAGAAGCCGTCAGATGATCAGAGGCTTGATGGAAGGCTCTAGTTCTATGTGTACATATGAGATTTCTTATCTCGGAACGATGGTATTACCAGATGGTATCAAGGAACGCGTGGAAACTGTTTCTTATTCTCATCGTGGATGCTCTGGTTTCCCTTGGATTTTGGTTTACAATGATAAAGGTAAAATGCATATGGAATTTATCAATTATACTGGAGATACCAAATTGTTTGACAGCCTTATAGAAGTGTTCAAAGAGCAGGAATGCGATGCTTCTTTAGGATTTTCAGATGTGACTATCTTAGATAAATTTGTATTGGCTGATGTCATTGGAGAATAATAAAATAGTAAAACAATAATAATATAGAAAAAGAGAAGTTGTCCATAAAGACAGCTTCTCTTTTTTACTGGGAAATTATTCAGCCATAGCTGGAGCACCAACTGGGCAAGTAGCTTCACAGCAACCACAGCTAATGCATTTTTCTGGATCGATTTCGAAGTGGTCTTCACCCATGCTGATTGCGCCAACTGGGCAAGCTGCTTCACAAGCACCACAACAAATACATGCGTCACTAATCTTAAATGCCATAATTAAGTTCCTCCTTATAGGATAATGATGTGAAAAATAATAAAATCTTATACACAAAATTAAAGCATTCCAAGCTCTCTTCTTTTATCTTTGATGCCATTCAGAACATATTTTTTTAGTTCGATAGCAGTTGCCTGAGACATAGCAGGAACATCTTTTAATGGATAATCCATACCGAGATTGTCATATTTTACTTTACCCATTGTGTGATAAGGCAAGATGTCTAATACCTTTAAGTTTGTGAAAGGAGCGATAAATTCTCCTAACTGGTAAAGGTATTTTGGATCATCTGTAATACCAGGCACAACAACATGGCGAATCCATACTGGAATTTGTTTTTCGTTTAAATAACGTGCAAATGCAAGGATACCATCATTTGGCTGCTGTGTAAGCTTTAAATGCTTTTGTGGATCAATATGCTTGATATCAAGCATTACTAAATCTGTAAGCGTCATCAGATGGTCTAATTTTTCGTTATAAACTGTATTTCCAGGTCTGTATGTGATACCGGAAGTATCAATACAAGTGTGGATGCCGCGTTCTTTAGCAAGTGTAAATAAGTCGATAAGAAAATCAATCTGTAACAAAGGCTCACCGCCTGTTACTGTAATACCGCCATTTTTATAAAAACTGCGGTTATGTTCCATTTGAGCAAGGATATCTTCTGGATCCATAAGAGTGCCAGCGTGTGTACTCCATGTATCAGGATTATGACAATATGCACAACGCATAGGACAACCCTGTACAAATACTACAAATCGTAAACCAGGACCGTCTACGGTACCCATACTTTCTATTGAATGAATTCTGCCTTTTGTCATAAATATTTCGCCTCGCTTTAATCTTTGTTAATAATAGTTTTGAGATATACTAAAGCGGTGACCGTTGGGTCACCGCTTGCAAGTGATCTTATAATCCTTCGTGGAATGTACGAGAGATAACGTCAGCCTGCTGTTCTGGAGTTAATTTGATGAAGTTAACTGCATAACCAGAAACACGGATAGTTAACTGTGGATAGTTTTCTGGATGTTTCTGAGCATCTAATAATGTTTCTCTGTTGAGTACATTTACGTTTAAGTGATGGCCACCCTTTGTAGCATAACCATCTAATAATGATACTAAGTTATCAATCTGAGCATTGCTTGCTGCCATGATGTCAATCCTCCTGTTTTTCTAATTGATCATCGATGCCTTCATGAAGTGTAGGTACGCTGCACGCCATTGGGTTAGAAGAGCAGTCTGCACAACCCATAGTCTGCACTTTTTTGGATTCTGTCATATTCGCATCGTAATCGACATTTACATGACCGACTCCTTTTTTGATACCGCCGTCCATCATTTTAATGAAGTCATCAATAAGTTTATTTTGGTTCATAGCCATACCCCTTTCTGATAAATACTTATCAGTAAAGAGTATGTACTATGTCATCAGAAATACTGATAAGTGAATAAATTATTTGCTTAAATCGATTTCGATGTCGCCAGCGAAAATCTGATCTTCCTTACCAAGAGCACCAGGAATGATTGTGAATGTATTAGAAATACCGTCCTGAGCATCGTTGAATGGTAATTTAGAAACGGAAGCTAAAGATGCAACAGCACCGTTCTTGTCACGTCCGTGCATTGGGTTAGCACCTGGAGCGAATGGCTGACCAGCCTTACGTCCGTCTGGTGTTGAACCTGTAGCTTTACCGTAAACTACGTTAGAAGTAATTGTTAAGATAGATGTTGTAGGAACACCATTTCTGTAAGTATGATGTCTTCTAACCATTGTCATGAACTTAGAAACTAATTCAGAAGCGATTTCGTCTACACGGTCATCATCGTTACCATACTTAGGGAATTCGCCGTTAACTTCGAAGTCAACGATCATGCCTTCTTCATCTCTGATAGCCTTTACTTCTGCATACTTGATAGCAGATAAAGAGTCAGCTACTACAGAAAGACCAGCGATACCTGTTGCGAAGTAACGCTTAACATCTCTGTCATGAAGAGCCATCTGTGCTCTTTCGTAGCAGTATTTGTCATGCATGTAGTGGATGATGTTAAGAGTATTTACGTATACATCTGCTAACCATTCCATCATGTCTGTGTAAAGTTCCATAACTTTATCGTACTCTAAGATATCGCCAACGTATGGACGGTACTTAGGACCAACCTGCTTACGTGTCTTTTCATCAATACCACCGTTTAAAGCGTAAAGTAAGCACTTAGCTAAGTTAGCACGAGCACCGAAGAACTGCATTTCCTTACCAACTCTCATAGAAGATACACAGCAAGCGATTGCATAGTCATCACCGTGAGTAACTCTCATTAAGTCGTCGTTTTCGTACTGGATAGAAGAAGATAAGATAGACATCTTAGCACAGAAACGCTTGAAGCTTTCTGGTAATCTTGTAGACCAAAGTACTGTTAAGTTTGGTTCTGGAGCAGGACCTAAGTTAGAAAGTGTGTGTAAGTAACGGAAGCTCATCTTTGTAACCATATGACGACCATCAATACCAACACCTGCTAAAGATTCTGTTACCCATACTGGGTCACCAGAGAATAATGCATTGTATTCTGGTGTACGAGCAAATTTGATAAGACGTAACTTCATGATGAAGTGGTCAACGAATTCCTGAATCTGCTCTTCTGTAAATGTACCGTTCTTTAAGTCTCTTTCAGCGTAGATATCGATGAAAGTAGAAGTACGGCCAAGAGACATAGCAGCACCGTTCTGTTCCTTAACAGCTGCTAAGTAACCAAAGTAAGTAGCCTGGATAGCTTCCTGTACGTTTGTAGCTGGCTTAGAAATATCACAGCCATAAGAAGCTGCCATTTCTTTCATCATCTTTAATGCGATGATCTGCTCAGAAATTTCTTCACGAAGACGGATAACGTCATCTGTCATAACACGACCTGTAGAATCTTTCTGTGCTAATTTATCTTCGATTAATCTGTCAATACCGTATAAAGCAATACGTCTGTAGTCACCAATGATACGGCCACGGCCATAAGCATCTGGAAGACCTGTGATAACGTGTGCAGAACGGCAAGCTCTCATTTCCTGATTGTAAGCATCGAATACACCTGCGTTGTGTGTTTTTCTGTGAACTGTGAAGAATTCAGAAACTTCTGGATCTACAGTGTAACCGTTGTCAGAGCAAGCCTTCTCTGCCATACGGATACCGCCGTAAGGCTGTAAAGAACGTTTGAAAGGTTTGTCTGTCTGGAAACCAACGATAGTTTCTTTGTCTTTGTTTAAGTAGCCTGGGCCATGAGATGTGATAGTGGAAATAACCTTTGTATCCATATCAAGTACGCCGCCAGCTTCACGTTCCTGTTTCATTAAATCAAGAACCTGATTCCATAAATCTGTTGTGTTCTGTGTAGGACCTGCTAAAAAGGCATCATCTCCATCATATGGAGTGTAGTTCTTCTGGATGAAGTCACGTACATTGATTTCTTTTTCCCATTTGCCGCCTACAAAATCTGTCCATTCTGGTCTCATTTGAAAAGCCTCCTATAAATGAAATTAATTGGTTAGTATAGTTAACGGAATTTACCTCTTCCTATGACTTTATTATAAGATTGAGCGGGTTCTTAGTCAAGCGGATAAAGTGTACTTTTTTCTATACAAGCATGAAAAAATTGTATAGAATTTAGTGAATGTGCTTAAAAAATTATTTTTTTATAAACAATGTCTAAAAACAAAATCGGGTACTTGCGGGAAGCGAGAGAAAGTATTATACTAAAAGTTAGAAAATTTTTTAGGAGGATTTGATATGTCAAAGATTACAAAGGACATGACAATCGGTCAGGCTCTTCAGGTAAGCCAGGACATTATTCCTGTTTTATTTGAAATTGGTATGCATTGTATCGGCTGCCCATCTGCTCAGATGGAAACATTAGAAGAAGCTGCTATGGTACATGGTATCGATGTAGATGAATTAATGGCAAAGCTTGATGCTGCAATTGGTGAATAATCATAAGCATAGAAATCTCGCGGAATACTTAGAACTGGTGTTCCGCGAGTTCTTTTTTTGGGGAAAAAATCATAAATTGATATGATAAAAAAGTCATTATATTATAATAAGGAAAAGAGTAAGATGACGACAAAAAGAAAGCATAGAAGCATCGTGTTTCTCATAATAGCAATAGCGGTTGCTTGGAATGTATATTGGAATCAAACGATTGTGGTACATACTTATGTACATAAAAATACAGATATTCCACAAAGCTTTGATGGATTTCGAATTGCACAGCTTACAGATATTCATTCTGTCCGTAGTGAAAAACAAAAAAAGCTGATATATGAAAAAACTGTAGAACAAAATCCTGATTTGATATGTGTTACGGGTGATTTGGTAGATTCTACATATTATTCAAGTCATAAAGTGGCTGGAGAAAGTCTCACGATTGCGTTGATGGAAGATTTAGTAAAGATTGCACCAGTTTGCTTTGTATATGGAAACCATGAAATGATTTTGTTGGATGACCCGCAAAACAATGCATGTAAGGTGGCATTAGAGGAAGCAGGAGTACATATTATTAACAATGATATGATGGTATGTCAGGATAAAACAGGGCAGGAAAAAATTTATATTGCTGGTATTCAAGACCCATCTACCTTGTATAAAGATTTGAAATATGCGTATTATGATACAAATGCTGAGCGTATGGAAGCAATGTTAGATGCAGTGACAGCAGATAGAACGCAAGAAGAATTTGTTGTGCTGTTGTCACACAGACCAGAGTATTTTGAATTGTATGATCAGTATCCGATAGACCTTTGTATGACTGGGCATGCACATGGAGGTCAGTTTAGATTTCCATTTATTGGGGGAGTATATGCACCGGGACAGGGATTTTTCCCTGAATACACAGCAGGGTATTTTGAAACAGAGGATATGCAGATGTATGTAGGAACAGGGATTGGAAATTCTGCGATACCAATTCGTATATTTAATCCACCGGAAATACTTACGATTGTGTTAGAAAGAGAAACATCGTAGTGTCTATAAAAACAACAAAAAAATGGCAGCAGTTTTATACTGTTGCCATTTTTATAGCAGATAAACACGCAAAGAGGAGTAGTTTCTAAAAATGTTTCGGATTTTATGCCTTTATTCAAGTGAGAAACATACTGCTTCATGCATTTGCTGCGGACCGTTGGCTTACAGAGCAGCCAATGTAGCAAGTGCATGATCTTTGATAATTGGTGTTAAATGTTCTTCTAAAAAGTGTTCTGCTGCTGGAATTGCTTTTTGCATGTTGCCGTATTCAGAAAGCATATTGCAGAAGCGGTTGTAATCTTCTAAAGTATGTGGTCCTCTGGTCACTAACAAAATATAAGTGTTATATGCGTCATCTTTATATAAAGAGTTTGTGCCTTGATACGTATTTCCTACAAGACCTGCAAGACGGTTAATCTGAGCAAGTGTAGAAAAGGTAAACATACGGGTAAGATTTGGATTTTCTTCCTCCTCTTCACAGATTTTTTCCTGAAGGGATTCGGAAGCTGCGTTTGTGCCATTAGAATCTGATGCATGACCAGCAATAGAATTTTGAATCTTACGGAACAAATCTAACACTTCAGAATTGCCAGTCAGATCTTTCATGACAGCATCTAAAGAAGGGTCTTCATTTCGAATACTTGGAGCAAATTTAGAAAATTTGGTATCCAGTTCTTCCGGATCTTCTACTTTGGTAATGATCAATACGACATGCTCACTGTATGGAATCGCTTCAATCATAAGCGGAATGTCCTCAGCATCAAAACCGACCTCTTTTTGCGCCTGACGCATCATATCTTTGAAAAGATTTTTGGCTTTTTCGGAACCATATGCCAGTTCACTGATTTTGATGGAATGCTCTGCCAGATCGCTCTTTGTAAGAGTACAGCGAATTTGATTATCATTAATTTTTTCTATCTTCAAGAAAATCACTTCCTTTATTTCGAATTTTATTCAATCTTATAATGGTTTTGAAATTTCGTCAATACTTGACAGGTTTCGTTTTTTTGATTTTATAAAAGCTTAATAAATTTCAAGAATGTTATCATTGTGTTTGTAAATGGTGCTGTGATAACATAATAGCAAAGAAAGTGGCTCGGCAATCTGCATAGAAAGGAGGTTGACGGCTTTCATTTACTTTTCTGAACTCTAATCTTTTACAACAAATCTATATTATTTGAAGCCTTGTGATATAAGCATATTATGACAGGCTTACAAACGTATCTTATATTTTTCATATGTATCATATGGAGTTGTCTTGAAAGCTATGTGTCTGATTTCAGAAATTAAATTTTACCAACTAAAATAAACAAGTATATTCTAAATTTTCAAAACTTAAAGGATAGTATTATCCGTTTCTATTATTTTATGCATGCTAAAGAGCAACATTTCTTTTGTTTTCCTAAGAAACAGTATCAAAAAAGTAACTGTAAGATGTCATAAACGAACACACGTAGGAATATATCACAGTGCTTTGTAAGCCGTTGCCTCCTGTTCAAAATAAACGGACAGCCTCTTACAAACAGACAGAAGGCAATAATTCTTAATATTTTCTTGTAACAAAGAAAGTTTATCGACATTACAATCGAAGTTTGCTATAATGTAAAAGACATTATTGGCACAAATGGTGTATAACCCACTAAAATGTGCCATGTGCATATATGGTACATGGCACATAAGACGATAGAAATTCCATATCGGTAAGATATGAGAAACGTAAGAAAGGAGAGTTACTGAGTATTTTATAAGTTTTCAGTAACAGAGATACCATGAAGAAAAAAATAACTGCGATTATAGCGATTGTGTTAGCATTTGTATTGGTAGTTGGTCTTGCAGTAGGATATGTATGTTATCAAAAATATTCTGAGGGAACAGAAAAAGCTGATTTATATTCTTATTTTGAATTGGCTGAGGCAGATTCAAATGAAGGAGCAATTATGTTGGATGGTTCGATATTGGAGCAGGAAACATGCCGAATATTGAATGGAGTTTGTTATTTGAATATCGAAACGGTGCAGGAGTATTTGCACAATCGTTTTTACTATACAGAGCTTAGCCGAGAAATCCGTTATACAGATGCGGTATCTTTGGTGACAGCAGCATTAGATCAAAGTTCATGGACAGTTACATCAGCAGGAGAAACAACAAAACAGGATGCATCTTATATGATTGCATTGACGTTGGATGATGTTTGCTATGTCGCTTTGGATTTTGTAGAACAATATGTACCAGTTACACATGAAATTTTTGCAGAGCCAAACAGAGTAGTCATTACTTCTATGGAAGGATGCAGAGAAATGGGCACTATCAAAAAAGACAGTGCTGTTCGTTGGAGAGCAGGTGTGAAAAGTGATATCTTGACATATGCCGCTAAGGACGATTCTGTAATGATATTAGATGCACAACAAGTAGAAGGCTGGACAAAGGTTGCTACAAAGGATGGTTTTGTAGGATATATCAAAAATAATAAAATTAAAGAAAAACAGATGGTAGATTCTGTAAGTACATTGGATTATGTTCAGCCAGAATATACATCTATTCAGCTTGATGAAAAGGTGCGTCTTGGTTTCCATGCGGTATACAATCAGGATGCAAATGCTACTTTAAATGATGTATTAGAGACAGCATACAATATCAATGTGATTTCACCAACTTGGTTTTACTTAAATGACAACGAAGGCGGTTTTGTAAATATTGCATCTAAGTCTTATGTGCAGACAGCACACGAAAAAGGAATTCAGGTTTGGGGACTTGTAGAAGATATTTCTTATGATGTGGATTTGTATGAGATTTTAGCAAACAGTCAGCATAGAACTAATTTGGTTGAGGGTCTGATTGCAGCAGCAAAAGAAGTAGAACTGGATGGATTAAATATTGATTTAGAACATGTTCGTCAAAAACAGGGCAAGCATTTCGTACAGTTTTTACGAGAACTTTCTATCAGATGTCGTGAGGAAGGATTGGTATTGTCTGTAGACAATTATCCTCCAAATCAGGGAAACACATATTACGATTACAAGGAACAGGGTATTATTACCGATTATGTTATTTTGATGAATTATGACGAGCATTGGGGCGGAAGCGGAGAACCAGGCAGTACCTCTAGTCAGCCATTTGCAGAAGCGTCTATGGATAATCTGTTAGAAATGGTAGATGCATCCAAAATTATCAATGCACTTCCATTTTATACGAGATTGTGGACAACATCTGAAACCGGAGCTGTTACGGATAAAGCAATCTTTATGAAGGCTATTCCAACAGCAATCGAGCAGTGGAAGATGGATGTATCAGACGATGCTCAGAGTGGACAAAAATATGCAAGTTCCAGTGTAGATAACAAATTATACCAGATGTGGATTGAAGATATGGATTCTTTGGAAAATAAATTAAAAGCTGTTTCTGAGAGAAATCTTGCAGGTGTTGCTGCATGGAGACTTGGTTATGAAGAAAAGGCAGCTTGGGAATTGATCGGAAGTTACATTCAGTAGCATTCTGAGTGATATTTACATGATATCTAAGCCTCTATTATGATGAACATAATAGGGGCTTATTGTGTTTTTGTGTTAGGTTTTATTGGCTGTATGAAGGTATTGTAAAATGCCCATGTGGAGAACCCAAGCAATTTGGTCTTGATAGCTTTGGCTGCAAAGAAGCGCAGTCTCTTCTGGATTGCTCAAAAAGCCACATTCTACGATTACGATAGGGTGGCTGGTCTTTTTTAAAAGATAATAACTGTCATTTGCTTTCGCTTGTCGATGATTATCTGGGTCGAGTTCTTGTATTAGGATATTTTGAAGCAATTGTGCTAAGCATTTTCCAGAATTGCTTGTCGTATAATAAAATACTTGTGCTCCATGTATAGAGGAGTCAGAGTAGCTGTTTTGATGAATGCTTACGACAACGTCTGCAGCACATTCTTCCATAATGGCAACACGATTTTTCATATCTTGTGCCTTCTTACCGGAAGTATGTTCATCATAAAGACCGGAATCGGTTGTGCGTGTCATGACAACATGGACATCAGCAGCTTCCAGATATGTCTGCAATTTTTTTGCAATCGAAAGGTTTAAGTCTTTTTCTAACGTACCGTCTGCTGCAATTTTTCCGGGGTCATCTCCACCATGCCCGCTGTCTATTACGACAGTAAATGGCTGCTTTTGGGCATTTGTACTGATTGTATAAAGTGCAGCTTCTTTGGATAATACGATCATCGAACACAAAAAGATGGCAGTCATACATAAGTGCAGCCATTTTTGTAATGTTTTTTCTGTCATACAGCACCTGACAGGATGGATTTGGTATAGTTTATGCGAGTCAATGTTTAGAAATACCAATGTATTTATGATAAATCGGATAGTTAATCCTCTAAATCATTCAATCCTACCAGAAAATTTTTTTATTGATAACATTGTAATCAATAAAGCTAATATACCTAAATAAACAACAGATTTTTCAAGGTTTTGGCTGATTATAACTTGTACTACAACAATAGATAATAAGGACGATAAAAAAACATACTGACTCGTCTTTTTTATAAATGCAACATCTACAATCAGCAGAATAAAACAAATCATAATCATAAATCCCCAGCCGAGTTGTATTAACCAATATATGAAATCTCCTGTATTAAATTCATTCAATGCAAGTCCCAAGCGATTACCTACTGTGACTAAATAGGATATACTTACTATTTCAGTAATAAGCCAAGCTATATTTGTAATACATAATATCAATATAACCTTTGAAAGCATCAATTTATATCTATCTACAGAGTATGTAAATAAAACAGAAATCGTTTTTTTGAGATATTCTTCTACAATTACTTTTATTATTAAAATTCCACCAAAAATAAGATAGCAGTCAATAATTACCGCATTTATCATTTTTATAGAATTTTCATAATTAGTAGCATGATCCTGTGCAATTGCAAATAGCGAGATCGTTGCAAACAAACATATTCCTATCATTATAAAAACAGCACAAAGAATATATTTTTTAATTTTAAATTTTGATAATTCCAACTGCATTAACAAGAACATTCTTTGCCCTCCAATATCTCAAAAAAATATTCTTCCAATGTTTTTCTGACAGAAGTAATCTGATAAAGTTTCAGATGATTTTTAACAAATAAATCTGAAAAAAATGAGGTGTCATAATTCATATCAAATATGCTTAACTGTCCATTGTCAAAAATCTTAAAATCTTGAATACCTTTTTCCTCTAAAAGCATTGTCGCTTTGGATAAATCATCTACATTTATAACAATGCGCTCCTTATTCTCTTTATGAATCTCCGACAATTGTTTTTCTTGTATCAGCTTTCCATTATTCATAATACCTATATGACTAGCTAGGCAATCCATTTCAGAAAGAATATGACTAGAAATAACAATAGTAGTCCCCAGTTCTTTATTTAGATGTATAAATAATTCTCGCATCTTTTTGATTCCATCTGGATCAAGTGCATTGATAGGTTCATCCAAAATTAACAGATCAGGTTTTATCAGTATTGCTCTTGCAATTGCTAGGCGTTGTCGCATTCCCATAGAATATTCTTTTACTTTTTTACCAGAATCTGAAGCAATGCCCACTTCCTCTAATACATCATCAATTCTTTTCGTATTGTAATATCCCATATATTTTGAATGAATTAAAAGGTTATCCTTTCCTGATAAATCTTCGTAAAAATATGGATATTCAATTAAAGAACCTGTTCTATTTAATTCTTTTTTCCCCATTCCATCTGGATTATTAAAAACACATATAGTTCCATTGTCAATAGTGATCAAATTCATAATTGCTTTTAATAATGTGCTTTTTCCTGCTCCATTTTGACCAATCAATCCATAAATACTATTTGAGGGTATATGAATATCAACATTATCTAATGCCTTCTTTGAAAGATAATTTTTTTGGACATTTTGGCTGAAAATACAGTAGTCCATATACACACATCCTTTCTATCACATAGAGTACTATAACATTTATTGTTATCTTTTCCATTTCTACTTTCTAACTTTTTTCTAACATTAAAGAAAAAATTGTTTTTACATACGGAATACTGGATACTTTTATTGTGCCATGAAGGTTTTTAGCTAATTTATTACAAATAGCCAAGCCTACACCTAGGCCATTATTGGTTTGTTGCCTTGCTGCCTTTCCTCTATAATTTCTGTTAAAAATTAAAGACTGTTCTTCTTCTGAAATTCCTTGACCATGATCTTCAACCTCTACAGATATATATTTCACAGATTCCTTTAAACTCAGTTTTAAGTAATTACCATTTCCACCATATTTCAAAGCATTGTCAATAAAGTTATGTATAATACAACTAACTGAATTTTTATCCGTCTCTATTATCAATGGTTTTGTGTCAATATCAATTTCAACCTCTATATCACTGTTTTCCAGAATATCGTAATATTCCATAATCAACTCTCTACACAATCTGCCAATATCAATTCTTAAAAAATCAATATCTATATTTCCTGATTCTATTTTGGCAATATCCAAAAACTGCGTAATCATTCTATGTGTTTGTTCGGTTTTTGCTTCTAATTTATTGAAGATAGGCTCAATTGATTGTTT
>CAYRIK010000006.1:0-73831 GCA_964424345.1 uncultured Lachnospiraceae bacterium | reverse complement strand
GTATAAGATACTTTTGATTGTCTTGAAATCTCTTCTACCAATTCAAATCCTTCTGGTACATATCCAATCTGATCTTGGCCAAACAGTACTTCACTTGACTTTTCCCCTTTCATTTGATCTGTATCGTGTTCCGTTACAAAGAAATTTTCCATCCATTGCAATACAGGAATCTTTGTTTCAGAAGCGTACATTTTTGTACTACCAGCAATTCCAAAACCGCCTACGACTAAAACAACAGCGGCTGCCGCTGCCACATAACGTGGTATGCTGTATACTTTCTTTTTTGCTTTCGGCATTGGATTTTCTAACAATGCCTCCATCTTTTTTTCAAACTCATCTGAGAACGTATGTGGCTCTACGTTTTTCATGTCTTCTTCCAGTTTCTTCATGTCTTCATCCGTTACCATTTCAATACTGGCACGCAACTTTTCATCGCTAACCTTCATTTCATTACCTCCTATTTTCTTTTGTTTTTCTGCATCATTTCAATCCACAGTTTGAGATTGCCACTCTACAAGTTTAGCTTTCTCATTACCTATAGAAGTTGGAAATTCTGTGTTATTGACTGTTGAAGTACCTACCCTTGATTTTACAAAGTATTCAGTGTCCCCTTTTACACTTACTTACTGAATGCCACATGAATATCAAAAATCACCCCTTTCCATAACCTGTCTGCAGTTTCAAGTGGAATTTTTCCCTCTTTACTTATATAACGGATGAGTTTTGATTTTGTTCCAATATTTTTGAAAAAAAGTTTGATTTTTTAAGATTTTTTTTGAATTTCTAATAATTCATGTATCATATGGTCTACTACCTTCTGATTTTTAGAATTCAGTTTCCAATATTCTTCTAAAAACCCTTCATATTTTTTTGCTATATGCATAATACGGTTTGCTGAGGTTGTATGGCTTCGTTCTTCTGTAAGTCCCAGAAAATAATCTACTGATACTTCAAAATATTCTGCCGATTTTATTGCAAGATCAATTGGAATAATCAAAGAGCCACTCTCAATGCGACTGACCGTCTGCTGAGATACATGTAATATCATAGCCATACCAGTCTGATTTAAGCCCTTTTTTTCTCTTAGTTCTCTCAGACGACATTCCATCTGCTACTCTCCTCCAATCACATTTACTCGATAATACAATATTCCCCTTCTTTGTGCAAGAAACAAATCTCTCACACAAAATATATTTGCATTTTTTGTATATTTTAGTATACTAAATGTGATACCCTAGAATATAAACGTAAAGATTAAGGAAGAAAAATATGTGGATTGCAGATAATTGGAAAGATTACGAGGTAATCGATACCTCAAATGGTGAAAAATTAGAGCGTTGGGGGGATTATATTTTAGTTCGTCCAGACCCTCAGGTTCTTTGGAACACTCCAAAGAAAGAATATGGATGGAAACATAAAAACGGACATTATCATCGTTCTAACAAAGGCGGTGGTGAATGGGAATTTTTTGATTTGCCAAATGAATGGAGTATTCAGTACAAAGAATTAACCTTTAACTTAAAGCCTTTCAGCTTTAAACATACTGGTTTATTCCCAGAACAGGCAACAAACTGGGATTGGTTTTCTGAGTTAATTAAAAATGCCGGCAGACCAATCAAAGTATTAAACTTATTTGCTTATACAGGCGGTGCTACACTTTCTGCTGCCAAAGCAGGCGCACAGGTAACACATGTAGATGCTTCTAAAGGCATGGTAACATGGGCAAAAGAAAATGCCGTTTCCAGTGGACTTGGTGATGCTCCAATCCGTTGGCTTGTAGATGACTGCGGTAAATTCGTAGAACGTGAAATCCGTCGTGGCAACAAATATGATGCCATCATCATGGACCCTCCAAGCTATGGTCGTGGTCCAAAAGGTGAAATCTGGAAAATTGAAGAAAGTATTTATCCTTTCATCGAACTTACAAGCCAGATTTTATCTGATGACCCATTATTCTTTTTAGTAAACTCTTATACAACTGGATTACAGCCAGCAGTACTTTCTTACATGATTAACACTGCCATCGTATCTAAATTCGGTGGTCATGTAGATGCTTCTGAAATTGGTCTTCCAGTAACTTCTAATGGTCTTGTACTTCCTTGTGGTGCAAGCGGACGTTGGCAGAAATAATATGACACATAAAAGTATCGCCGCATAACTATATTACATTGTTATGCAGCGATACTTTTTCGTTATAGTATTCATCACAAGCGTTTTTTATTTCACTCACACTTTGTTTATTTATGAGGCTCTTTAAATAAGCATTATATCACCTATTTTATATGCTCTGCAACGATATGTATATTTGGCTCTTGTATGCGTTCCTGTAGTATTTGTGCCATTTTTTGAGAAGCCACGTTGTGCTTATCTATAAAAATATATATTTCATCTGCATACGCACATTCTTTTGCGTACTGTAATGCTGCAATGCTCGCTTCTAAGGCATATCCTTTTTTTCTAAACTCCGGCAGCAGAGCATATCCAAGTGCTACTTGTTCTTCTCTTTCTTCTAAACCAACTCGCCCTATGACCATTCCGCTCTTTTTTTCTACTACGCTCCACATTCCATATTCAAAAAAAGCATACTGACCATTTTGATATTCTTTTATATACTGTCTGTACTGTTCTAGAGTCTGTGCAGGTGGCTGTTCTAAATACGCTTGACAGTCCGCATCTTCATACAGTTTCCAAAATGCTTCGGCATCTTCTTCTGTACTTTCTCGAAGAAGCAATCTTTCTGTTTCATAAATTTCAACCGGAATATGATTTGCTTTGCACCAAATACGGCGAAGATATGCCTGCGGTAATTCTTCTGCACAAATACAAATATTTAAAAATTTTTCTACTGCATCTTCTTTACAAAGTGCTTCGGCTGTTTCTTCTTCTGATAATCCCTGTAAATGTGTCAATTCCGCCAATACGGCATAGCCTTTTTGCTGCAGCATTTGCAGTTCTTCATTTGGTTCTCCAACAATTACAACCGGATCTGTTGTTTTTATTTCTGGTGACCATTGTTTTAGTCTACATAATATAATTTCCTGCATAACTTTACCTTTTACTTTACTTTCTGTTATATTTATCTTAAAATGAACTATGTAAAATTTCAATATTTTTTATAAGGAGGGCTTACTCATGGCTCAAAATCCAATCGTAACCATTACTATGGAAAATGGCGATGTAATGAAAGCAGAACTTTATCCAGAAATCGCTCCTATCAGCGTAAATAACTTTATTTCTCTTATCAACAAAGGATTTTATGATGGTTTAATCTTCCATCGTGTTATTCGTGGCTTTATGATTCAGGGCGGTTGTCCAAACGGAACTGGTATGGGTGATCCAGGTTACTCTATCCGCGGCGAGTTTGCAAACAACGGTTTCAAGAACGACTTAAAGCATACAAAAGGTGTTCTTTCTATGGCTCGTGCTATGGCTCCAAACACAGGCGGCAGCCAGTTCTTTATCATGCACGAAACTTCTCCACACTTAGATGGCTCTTATGCAGCATTCGGTAAGGTTATCGAAGGTCTTGATGTTGTAGACAAGATTGCTTGTGTACGCACAGATTACAATGACCGTCCATTAGAAGACCAGAAGATTGCTTCTATGACTGTAGAAACATTTGGTGTAGAATATCCAGAACCAGAAAAGATTACACGCAGCAAATTTTTCTAATTTATAAGATTGTTTCAAGTGGACAACTTTTCCACATACACTCTGCTCACTTTTAAAACAAGAAATCCCAGCCTTCCAATTTTTGGATTCGCTGGGGTTTCTTGTTTTTTCTATGCAACTTATATCTTTTTGCTGTAGCAGGTATTTTCCTTCTAAATCGGTGTGCATCCTTATGTGTCAGAAAATCTCTCATTTTTAGTACATAAAAAAATCACCCATTGCAGAGGTTGATGTTGATGGTGAAAGCAATGGATGATTTATATAGTTTATAGAATATAAAAGTTTGGTTGATGAATGGTGAGAATTTATTTATCAAAGGAGGTGTTAAGCGTATCGCTTAACGTTGTTATGAAAAAGAAATTCAATACTTTTATTTAACTATGTATACATAGTACCTGAGAAATTTGTCGAAAAAATGTGTTCGCGTTGAATTTTTCTTTAATAAAATATGAACAATTTGTTAATTTGGAAATGTATAAAAAGGCCTGCAACTCGTTCTACTCAGAAACAAATTGCAGGCTTTTTAATAAATTTTATGAATTTTGTAAATTTTGAAGCAAAATTATGCTCTGTTTACAGAACCGAAAAGTTCCATTTTTTCTTTTACAGTTGCTTTGATAGCTGCTGTACCAGGAGCTAAAAGCTTACGAGGGTCAAATCCCTTACCTTCAAGGTCTTTGCCTTCTTCTACATACTTACGAGTAGCTGCTGCAAAAGCAAGCTGGCATTCTGTATTTACGTTGATCTTAGCAACACCTAAGCTGATTGCTTTCTTGATCATATCTGCTGGGATACCTGTACCACCGTGAAGAACTAATGGAAGGTCTCCTGTACGCTGCTGGATAGCATCTAATGTATCGAAGCTTAAACCAGCCCAGTTTGCTGGGTATTTACCATGAATGTTACCAATACCTGCTGCAAGGAAATCGATACCTAAATCAGCGATCTTCTTACATTCTGCTGGATCTGCACATTCACCTGCACCGATAACGCCATCTTCTTCGCCACCGATAGAACCAACTTCTGCTTCTAAAGATAAACCATTTTCATGAGCCATCTTAACAAGTTCTGTAGTCTTTGCTACGTTCTCATCGATTGCATAGTGAGAACCATCGAACATAACAGATGTGAAACCTGCTTCGATACATTTTACACAAGCATCATAAGAACCATGGTCTAAATGAAGAGCAACTGGAACAGTAATGTTTAATTCTTCGATTAAACCTTTTACCATACCAACGATAGTCTTGTAACCACCCATGTACTTACCTGCACCTTCACTAACACCTAAGATAACTGGTGAGTTGCATTCCTGAGCAGTTGTTAAAATTGCCTTTGTCCATTCTAAATTATTGATGTTGAACTGACCTACTGCATAGTGACCAGCCTTAGCATCCTGTAACATTTTTGTAGCTGTAACTAACATTTTTTACCTCCTATAATTAAAGTGCTTTTGCACTTAATTAGCATTTTTTAAAAATTCTTCAATATGGTCTACTGCCTTTTCGGCATCTTCCCCTACTGCAACAACATCGATCTGTTCGAATTTGTCTGCACACAACGTCATAACACCCATAATGCTCTTTGCATTAAATTTGTGTTTTTCATCCTGAAGATAAATCTCACTGGAATACTGATTTGCAATCTGCACCAACATTGCTACAGGTCTTACATGCAAACCTGAGTCTAAGCCCATCTTAACTGTTCTTTTAATCATAACATCCTCCATCTCAATTTCAAGCCTTACATTTAGAATGTGTTTGAAAATCATCTGCTTTCATCATCTGCCAACGTCTATACAGATATGAGCTTTTTGTTCAAACTATACAGCTTTATACGCCGCCGTCTCTGAGTCTTTCTGCATACTCACAGATCTTACGCAGCCTATGATTAACGCCTGATTTTCCAACAGGTGGAACAAGCATTTCTCCCAATTCTTTTAAGGTAGCATCTGGATGTTCTAACCGTACACGAGCCATTTCATAAAGTGTATCAGGCAAACTTGCCAGCCCTTTTGTGTCCTCTATATACTGAATATCCTCTACCTGCTTGGCCGCAGCATTTACCGTTTTGTTGATATTTGCTGTTTCACAATTTACTCTGCGGTTTACTGAATTACGCATTTCCTTTAATACACGAAGGTTTTCCAATTCCATCAAAGCAACGTGAGCTTCCATAACATTAAATAAATCCACGATGGCTGTTCCTTCTTTGATGTATACTACGAAATGCTGCTTTCTTTCCAATATCTTTGTATCAATATCAAAGGTTCTCAACAATTTTTGTAATAATCCTGCCTGATCTTCATCTTCACAGACAAACTCTAAATGATACCCTTTTTCGGGATCACTCACAGAACCTACTGCCAGAAAAGCACCCCTGATAAATGCACGTCTGCAGCAAATGCGATTTGTGACATTTTCTAAGCTTTCCTGTTCTACAGCTTCCATTTGCTTTAAGAATGCAAACAACTGCTGCTCTGATAAATGATTGTCGAAGTCTATACTAAATGTTTTTCGCAATAATGTAAAGCCTTTTTTTGAAACTTCCGCATTCTCCGTATGAAAACCGATCGTATAACAGTCTGCTGCTACTCTTCCGATCTGGCCTCCATACTGAAAAATGCCAGCTAATTCTGCTTTACGGCAATGTTTATGCCCCGGCACTACGCCAATCAGTTCTTGTTTTACTTTTGCTGAAAAGGACATACTCACCTCAGCCACTGCGATTACTTATCGCTCCAGAATACATATTCTGGTTCTAAATCTACACCAAATTTTTCATGTACAGTAGACTGTACAAGACCAATCAAAGAACGTACATCCTGACAAGATGCTGCTTCTTTGTTGATAATAAATCCAGCATGTTTTTCACTTACCTGTGCACCGCCGATTGCTGTGCCTTTCAAACCAGACTGGTCAATAAGCTGACCTGCAAAATATCCTTCTGGTCTCTTAAATGTACTTCCTGCGCTTGGATACTCCAATGGCTGTTTTTCTCTGCGCTGTTTTCCTAAATCTGCCATAAGTGCAGAAATTTCTTCTTTATTTCCAGGCTTACATTCTAAGTATACTTTACTTACAATATAGCCATGTGTCTTTAATGTGCTCTTACGATATCCAAAGCATAAATCATCTGCTTCTAATACATAGAAATTACCGTCTTCATCAAACGCTTCTACTTTTTTGACTACCTGACTTAATTCTCCGCCATATGCACCAGCATTCATAATAACACCACCGCCGATTGTACCAGGAATACCAAATGCAAACTCAAGTCCTGTCAGAGAAGCATCTTCTGCTGCTCTTGCTACCAATGCCATACGAGCACCTGCATCTGCTGCAATTTCTGTACCATTTACTGTGATTTCCTGTAATCTGCGTCCTATATAAAGAACGATGCCGCTTACGCCATTATCATCTACAATCAGATTAGAACCATTTCCTAAAATATGTAATGCTACATCATGTTCTTTACAGAAATGAAGTACCATCTGGATTTCTTCACTGCTTCTTGCAGAAATAAGACATTCTGCCGGTCCTCCAATATGAATTGTTGTATATTTTGCAAGTGGAACATTCCACTCTAAACGCAGTTTATCTGCATATTCATTTTGTAATATCTCTTTCCAGCTCATCGGACTGTCCTCGCTTATCTTTTCCTTAATCACGCAAACTTACTAACTGTGCTGCGCCATAAATGCCCGCATCATTTCCAAGCTGTGCCAATACAAATTTTGTATTTCTACATCCTGCAAACGAAAACTTTTCAAAGTATGGCTTTGTATAATCGAATAAAATCTCTCCTGCTTTGCTGACACCGCCGCCAACAACAAATACATCTGGATTGATTACTGCTGCAATCATTGCAAGGCCTTTACCAAGATAATATCCAAACTTATCTGCAACCTGTAATGCAACTGCATCTTCTGCCTTTACAGCATCCCACACGCTCTTGCAAGTAAGTTCTTCTTTGCGAAGTATGCTTTTTGCATTACTTTCTGCAAGATATTTCTGAGCCAATGCTACGATTCCTGTTGCAGAAGCATAACGCTCTAAACATCCATATCCACCACAGTTGCAAGCGATCGGTTCTTGTTCTTCTACTTTAATATGACCGATTTCTCCGCCACTTCCTGTATGACCTGCTACCAATCTTCCATTCACGATGATACCACCGCCAACACCTGTTCCAAGCGTTACCATAACTACATCCTTATAGCCCTTTGCACCGCCTTTCCACATTTCACCAAGTGCTGCCACGTTTGCATCATTTCCTGCTTTTACTGGAAGGTGCAGTTGTTCTTCAAAAGCTTTCGCAAGATTGAATGTTCCCCAACCTAAATTAACAGCTCTATAAATCATGCCGTCCGCATCTACTGGTCCTGGTGCTCCTACACCCATACCAACCACGTCTTCGTCCTGATAGCCATGTTTATCCATGTGATCACGCACACTTTTTACAACATCCGGTATAATCTTTGTGCCATTTTCTTCTGTTCTTGTTGGAATTTCCCACTTTTCTACTAATACACCATCTGCGGTAAATGCTCCGATTTTTACAGTTGTACCACCGATGTCCACCCCATAAACTATTTTGCCCATAAACCTATGTTATTCCTCTTCTTTTCTCATGTTCTCCATTCTTCTCTGAATACGGTTCTGTAATTCGTGTGCTGCATTGTAACCCATCTTTTTCTGACGATAGTTTACAGCGGCACTTTCTACTACGATCGCAAGATTTCGACCGCTTCTTACAGGAAGGTGATGACATACTACTTTATGACCTAAATATTCAATGTAGTGATCTTCCAGACCCATACGGTCATATTCTGTATCTCTATCCCAATCTTCCAAATGGATAACAAGATCTACAGACTGAGTATCCTTAACGCTGGATACACCAAACATACTCTTAATATCTACAATACCAATGCCTCGAAGTTCGATCAAATGCTTTGTAATGTCAGGTGCACTTCCTACTAATGTTCTGTCACTTACTTTACGAAGTACTACGACATCATCACTTACAAGACGATGTCCACGTTTTACAAGTTCTAATGCAGTTTCAGATTTACCGATACCACTTTCACCTGTGATTAAAATACCTTCGCCATATACATCGACTAATACGCCATGTACGGTCATATATGGTGCAAGCTTTACATTCAGCCAGCCAATACTTTCTGCAACAAAACGTGATGTTGCTTTTTCTGTTCCAAACAATGGAATGTTGTGTTTGAGTGCGATTTCTCTTAAAATGTTACCTGGTTCGATACCTCTGCACAATACGATTGCAGGAATTGGGTACTCAAATAATGCTTCAAATCGCTCTGCCTTTTCTTCATTTGTCAGATGATCAATATAAGACTTTTCTACCTGACCGATGCACTGAATACGCTCTAAATCAAAGTATTCAAAAAATCCTGTAAGCTGTAAACCAGGTCTGTTTACGTCTGACTGCTTTACCGGTATTTTCTCATAATCGATCTCAGGTGTAAAACAAGTCAACTGCATCTGCTCCACAAATTCTTTCAGATAAATAAACTCGTCCATATATGCCCTCCCAAAAATATTATTCTTGATAGATAACACCATTCTAACACAAAGACTTTGGAAGGTAAAGCATCCAAGGTTAAATCAACTGCGGAAAAAACGATAAATTTCTTCTGCGACACTTTGTGGAATTTCTGGTATACTGCATAGTTCTTCTATCGTTGCATTACGGATATCTGCAATAGAATCAAATCGTTTCATCAATGCTTTTCGTCTGACAGGACCAATGCCTGCGATTTCGTCCAAGCTGCTTTTTACTTGTTCTTTTCCTCTTAAACTTCTATGATACTCGATTGCAAATCGATGTGCTTCATCTTGTAAACGTGTAATCAGCTTAAACCCTTCTGAATGAGTATCAATTGGAAGCTCTACATTGTTAAAATACAGCCCTCTCGTATTATGATGGTCATCTTTTACCATACCACATACCGGAATTGTAATTCCAAGCTCCCTTAGTACTTGCAGGGCAACATTTACCTGACCGCGACCTCCATCCATCATAATTAAATCTGGAAATTTCGTAAAATTGCCAAATTCTGCATCTACTTGTTTTTGATCCAGTCTTCGTTTTTCTTCGATTCCATGCACAAATCGTCTCGTAAGCACTTCTCTCATACAAGCATAATCATCCGGCCCTGTTACTGTCTTAATGCGGAACTTGCGATAATCGCTTTTTTTCGGTTTACCCTGTTCATATACGACCATTGAGCCAACATTTTCAAATCCATTCGTATTAGAAATATCAAATGCTTCCATACGCTCTATGTGAGATAATCCAAGTATTTTTTCTAATTCTGCCACAGCACCACTTGTACGATTTTGTTCTCGTTTTAATTTTTCACCATCTTGTCTTAACACAAGTTTTGCATTGTTTGCAGCCAATTCTACTAACTTTTCTTTCTGCCCTTTTTTCGGTATGCGGATATACGTTCTTGCTCCACGAAGCGTTGTAAGCCACTCTTCTAATAAGTCTCGTTCTTCTATATCATACTGTAAAAAGATTTCCTTTGGGATAAAAGGTGTCCCACCGTAAAACTGCTTTACAAACTCCTGCAAAATCTCATTTTTAGACAGCTCAGATACATGCATCATATAATAATGTTCTCGCCCAATCATCTTGCCGCCACGTATAAAAAATACTTGTACAACACAGTCTCTGTCATCTTTTGCTAACGCAATCACATCTTTATCTTCGCTGTCATTATCTGTAATCTTTTGTTTTTCCTGTACTTTTTTAATACTTGCTAAAAGGTCACGATATTTAGCAGCTTCTTCAAATTCTAATTCTTCACTCGCCTGCTGCATTTTAGCAGTCAGCTCTTTTACGATTGCACTATGCTCTCCATTCAAAAAATCCAATGCTTTTTTTGCCTGCTCTATATATGCTTGCTGTGTGATACAACCTATACATGGTGCATTGCACTGTTTAATATGATGATTTAAGCATGGTCTTTCTTTTCCAATATCTCTTGGCAGATTTCTATTACAAGTTCTTAATAAAAATAACTTATTTAATAATTCAATCGTATCTTTTACCGCAGTATGACTCGAATATGGTCCAAAATATTTTGCTTTGTCCTTTTTGACCTCTCTTGTCAGAAGTACTCTTGGATAGGCTTCCCCCATTGTAATTTTAATATACGGATATGTTTTCCCATCTTTTAAAAGTGTATTATACTTTGGGTTATATTCCTTGATTAGATTATTTTCTAAAACAAGAGCTTCTAATTCAGAATCTGTAACGATATATTCAAATCGTGCAATCTGACTGATCATCTTATCAATCCAAGGACCTCTTCCTACCTTTTCTCGGAAATAACTTCTGACACGATTATGAAGATTGATTGCTTTTCCTACATATATAATAGTATCAGCCTGGTCGTGCATTAAATACACGCCAGGCTTCTTTGGTAATTTTTTCAGTTCTTCTTCAAGCTGAAACATATTGAAACTTCCTTTTAATCATGCAGATCAACCTGAGAGAAACGTCCCTTTACAGGTTCTTTTTCTGCATCATGCACTTCTTTAAGTGTCTGCTGTTCTAAATTCTGCTTAAATTCTTCTTCCGCTTTTTTAGCTGCTTCCTTTGCAGCATCATCTGTTACATCAGAAGACTTTTCTGTATTAGAAGGAGCAGTTACAGTTGACTGTACAGATACATCTTCTGTATGCATTGCCTGTTCTGTTTCCTTCATTAATTTAGTTGCTTTATCCTGTGGTTCTTCTGGTTCTGGAATACCTTTTAATTCGCGGAAAATATGCATAAACTCTTTTCCTGTAATTGTTTCTTTTTCAATCAAGAACTCAGCAAGCTTATCCATTACTTCACGATTTTCACGAAGTAAACGTAATGCTTCATCGTAGCTTTCTCTTAAAATACGCATTACTTCTTCATCTACGCCTGCTGCTGTAGCATCTGCACAATTTAAGACTGTATTACCGCTTAAATACTGATTTTCTACGCTTTCTAAGCCTACCAGACCGAAACGATCACTCATACCGTACTGAGTTACCATTGCTCTAGCAATTTTTGTTGCTTTTTCGATATCGTTAGAAGCACCTGTTGTTACACTGTCAAATACAACTTCTTCTGCTGCACGACCGCCGAGCAGACCAACTAACATATCCTGAAGTTCTGCTTTGCTGTTTAAGTACTTTTCTTCTTCTGGAACATGCATAACATAACCAAGTGCACCCATAGTACGAGGTACGATTGTAATTTTTTGTACTGGTTCGCTGTTTTTCTGAAGTGCGCTGATTAAAGCATGACCTACTTCATGGTAAGAAACAATTTTTCGTTCCTGCTGACTCATCACACGATCTTTCTTTTCTTTACCAACCAATACCTGTTCTACTGCTGCAAATAAGTCTTTCTGGCTGACACTCTGACGGCCTTCTTTTACAGCATTGATAGCTGCTTCATTGATCATATTTGCAAGGTCAGAACCAACTGCACCGCTTGTTGCAAGTGCGATTTCCTGTAAATCTACTGTTTCATCCAAACGAACATCTTTTGCATGAACCTTTAAAATCTCTACTCGTCCCTTTAAATCTGGTCTTTCTACAACGATACGTCTATCAAAACGACCTGGACGAAGCAATGCCTTATCCAAAATTTCAGGTCTGTTTGTTGCACCTAAAATCAAAATACCCTTGCCAGAATCAAAACCATCCATTTCTGCAAGAAGCTGGTTCAATGTCTGTTCACGTTCTTCGTTTCCGCCGCCGTACTTAGAATCTCGGCTGCGTCCGATTGCATCAATTTCATCGATAAAGATAATACATGGTGCATTTTTGTTTGCTTCTTCAAAAAGACTTCTTACTCGAGATGCACCCATACCTACGTATAATTCTACGAAATCAGAACCTGTTAAGGAGAAGAATGGTACACCTGCTTCACCTGCAACTGCTTTTGCAAGCAATGTCTTACCTGTTCCCGGAGGGCCTACTAATAAAGCACCCTTTGGAAGTTTTGCACCAATACCTGCGTACTTGCCAGGATTGTGTAAGAAGTCTACCACTTCTACTAAAGATTCTTTTGCTTCATCTTCACCAGCAACATCTTTAAATGTAATGCCTGTTTCTTTTTGTACATATACTTTTGCGGTGTTTTTGCCCATGTTGAACATACCGCCTTTACCGCCCATACGCTTCATCATTGTGACAAAGAATACGACCATAAGTACCAATGGAAGTACGGTTGTCAATAAAATATAGATTAAATTGCCTGTATTACTTGGAATTGGACGTTCATATTCTACGCCTGCCTGCTCCAAACGTGCTGTCAGATTGCTGTAATCTTCCATCATAGAAGTATAATATACAGTTCCCTGACCATTGCCATAATAATACATACTCAAAAGTTCAGCTGGTGTAAGCTGTTCTTTTTCTTCTTGTACAGGTGTAATGTAGATTACTTCATCTTCTACAAAAACACTCTCTACTTCTCCATCTTCCAGCATATCTACAAACTGAGAATATTTAATTTCTTCTTGCGTACCGCCTGAAAGAATCTTACTGCTGGACCACCAGAAAAATACCAAAGCTGCAATACTGATTACAAGTAAGAGAATCGTATTACGCTGATTACGATTTGGTCCTTGATTTTGATTGCCCGATGTGGGCTGTCCATTGTTTTGATTGTTAAACTCGTTCATATTGTTGTCCTATCCGTTCCTTTTATAACTTTGACAAAAATCTGTCTGTTTCACTATTAAGTAATTATAAAGAAAGGTTCTTTATAAATCAATATTTCTTTTGTGAAAATTCAGAGGCATTTATGAAAGATTTATAAACTTCTTTCTATATTAATTCAGGGGACTTCCAAAAAGGCAGCCCCCTGAACTTCGTATATTATTCGCATGTTGTACGAAAGGCTTCTTCAAATTCCTGAATCAATTGCTGTTCATATTTGCCTTTGTACGCTCCTTTATAAAATCGCTCTAATGCTTCAATTTCAAACATTCTCCAAGAATGTTCCTCTTTTTGAAGGATAATAGGATAAAAACAAACACCACATTTTTTGGCTACCTCTAAATCCTCCATAGCATCTCCTATCATGATCACACGAGAAGGCTTATATCCTTTTTTGACCATTTCAGATACGCAAAATTCTTTTGTACCAACATTCTGATTTAAAATCAGATTCACATAATATCCGCACCCATTCAATTGCCATTCTTCATACATAGCATCTGGATTTGCAGCAGATACGACTACAATATCACTTTTTTCGCGTGCTGCCTGTAATGCATCTGCAACGCCGTCATATGGTCGTCTTTTTTCTACCGGAATCTGTCCAATGTCTCTGCTCACACTCTGAGACCAATGTAACGCCTTTGTTAAGAAAGGACTCTTTACATCCTCCAAATAACGAATCAATGCCGCATTAGACATTTCATTTGTTACACTAAGCCATCTGTCCAAACTTTCGATATCATTGATTGCTGTGATTTTTTCATTGATATACTTCATAACAATCTGTAATGCTTCAAAACGATTGATGCCTCTTGTAACAGAATACAAATTTACATGATTCCATATGTTCATAACCTGTTCTTTGTAGGCCTCTAAGCCCCACTCTGCAATCAGACATGGACAAAAACATTCCTTATGCTTAATCTCCATCGTATTCATGGCACTGCCATCGGAATCCACACATATTAAAAATTCTTTGCTCTTTTGGTATTCTCTAAATTCTCTCTTCATCACTCGCACCCTCAAACATCATCTTGTAGAAAATGGTTGTTACCATTATAGCTTTTCTTTTTTGCTTTTTCAACTGTTTTAGCCAACAATTACAGATTGGTCAAGAAAAAGAACATAAATATTATGCCTGAATCTTCTTTGTGTATTCACGAACAACTGCACAAGAGTCTTTAAAACGAGCCAATTCCTTTGGAGTCATATGAATTTCCAACAAATCGGCTGCACCGCTTCTGTTGAGTACGGTAGGAACACCTGCATATACATCTGTTTCTCCGTATTCTCCTTCTAACAATACACTGACTGGAATAATACGATTTTCATCGTTTAAAATTGCTTTGATAATACCAGCACAAGCAGTTGCAATTCCATAATAGGTTGTACCCTTACGATTATAGATTTCCCATCCCTCTCTAGCAGTTTTTTCTACTAAATCTTCTAAATCTACCTCTCCAACAAGCTCTTTATTATCTGCAATTACATCAAAAAATGGTTTTCCTGCGATAGTAACGCAAGACCATGGAACCATCTGAGAGTCTCCATGCTCTCCCATAGAATATGCATATACACTGCGTGGGTCTACTTTTACAAGCTGTGCGATAAAATTTTTCAAACGTGCAGAATCGATTGCTGTGCCAGTTCCAATAACCTGATTTTTTGGAAGGCCTGATAACTTCTGTACATAATGAGCCATAATATCAACAGGATTAGAAACTACAATAAAAATACCATCAAAACCGCTTTCCATAATAGGACCTACGATAGATTTGCATATATTGGCACTCATTTCCAAAGAATCCAGTCTTGTTTCTCCTTTTTTAGGAGGAGCTCCTGCTGTAATTACAATGATATCCACATCACCGCAATCTGCATATGTTCCTGTTGTAATCTTGACATTTCGACCTAAATATTCAATAGAGTCTTTCAGGTCTCGCATCTCGCCCACTGCTCGTTCCTGATTGATATCTATCATCATTACTTCATCGCATATACCTTGTGTCACCAAACTAAAAGCTGTACTAGATCCTACCAATCCGCATCCTACGATAGCAACTTTCTTTTTTGTCATTTTCATAGCAAGCGTTCCTTTCTATGTTACTTTTTGTACTCCTGCATCATCTGCTTCATTTCCTGTACCATTGCAACATCTTCTGCAGTTACTTTCAAGTTAGAACTGATTGTTCTGCCATCTGCTGTTGTAATCGTAATTTCCAACACACTGCCTTCTGTAACAGCACCCTGTGTCATTGCTTTTAAAAAAGAAGGAAATTTGGGATGTCTTTTTGTAAATCCATCCCACATTCCTTTTACTTTAAATATCTGCATTGGATTTATTGCCATTTTATCGTCTCTTTTCGTTTTATAATTTTGTTTCATCGTAAACAGCTCTGCTGCCGCCTATAAACTTTGCTCTTGTTCTTGCACAGACAAGATGTGCTTCCCCAATTTGTTTGTGCTGTACACGAACTGGAACTGCTACATCTTTTAAATGCATACCAATCAACGTATCTCCGATATCCATTCCGGCATGAGCCTTTATATGCTCTACTGCGACTGGTGCTTCAAATGCTCGATATGCTGCTGTTGCAAAAGAACCGCCTGCCTTTGGCTGGGGAACTACATTTACTTCTTCATAACCATATTTATTTGCAGCCGCTTCTTCTAAAATGACAGCTCTGTTTAAATGCTCACAGCACTGTGCAGCTACATATACGCCTCTTTCCTTTGCTGCAAGCGCAATTCCTGCAAATACAGCTTCTGCAACAGCAGGACTGGAATCTGTTCCAATCCTGCTGCCAATCACTTCACTTGTAGAACATCCCACAACAAATAACATTTCTTTTTTCAAGCCTGCAAGTTCCATTATCTCACAAGCCGCTTCATAGCTTTGCTGTTTTAATGCTTCTAATCTTTCCATTATTTCAAATATTCCTTTAAGAGTTCAAATGTATTGCGTACTCCATCTACATGACTTCTTTCATAACCATGAGAAGCATATACACCTGCACCAATCAGACCATGTCGTACATCATATCCTGCTGTCAAAGCTGCATCCGCATCAGAACTGTAATGAGGATATACATCTACTGCAAAATCTACATTTGCTCTTTTTGCAGCATCGATCAATGCACCAACTACTTCATAATTATATGGGCCTCTTCCGTCCTTTGCACAAATAGAAACCTGTCTTTCTGTACATTCCAGACCATTTCCTACACAACCCATATCTACAGATAAAATTTCTGTTACATCACTAGGAACAGTACCGCATGCACCATGACCTACTTCTTCATATACTGTAATGTGCTGATAAATTCTGCGGCTTGGTGTAATATTTTCTTCTTTTAACCATTTTGCAAATCCAAGTAAAATACCAACACTTAATTTGTCATCTAAAAATCTGCTCTTGATGTAGCCTGTTTCTGTAATGCGTGTTCTTGGCTCAAATGCTACGATATCGCCTACCATGATACCTAAATCCATTGCACCCTTTTTGTCTGTTACAGCTTCATCCAATACAACTTCCATATCATCGTATGTTCTCTTTGTATCGTTATACTTGCCGTTTACATGAATAGATGCATTTACAAGCTGGAAAGTACCTTCGTATTTTTTGCCGCTTCTTGTGATAACATGGCAGTTTTCTGCTTCTGCATTATTTGGATTTAAGCCACCCAAAGGAGTCAGACGTAAACGTCCGTTTCCTTTGATTTCTGCAACCATAGCGCCCAATGTATCTGCATGTGCTTCTACTAAAATGGCATCTTTTCCATCTGCTGGGCCTAAATCTACTAAAACACCGCCCTTTACTGTAACGATTGGCTCATAACCAAGTTTTTTGTATTCTTCACAAAGATAAGCAACTGCTTCTTTTGTATATCCTGTAGGACTATCAACAGCAAGTACTGCCTTTGTCTGTTCTAATATATAATCTAAATATTTCATGTCCTATTCTCCATTATTCTTGTGAAAACTGACTATTATACAAGGTTGCATAAAAACCGCCCTGTGCTAACAATGTTTCATGATTTCCCTGCTCTACAACATGTCCATCACGCATTACTAAAATCACATCTGATTCTCGAATGGTAGAAAGTCTGTGTGCTACGACAAAACTTGTTCTTCCCTGCATCATACGTGCAAATGCCTTCTGAATACGATGCTCTGTCAATGTATCGATAGAAGAAGTTGCTTCGTCTAAAATCAACATTGGTGGCAGACATAACATTGCTCGTGCAATACATAATAACTGTCTCTGACCGCCTGAAAGATTTGCACCATTTTCTGTAATCAACGTATCATAGCCCTGTGGAAGACGACGGATAAAGGAATGTGCATAAGCTGCTTTTGCTGCTTCGATAATCTGTTCTTCTGTTGCATCTGGATGTCCATATGCAATATTTTCTCGAATAGTACCAGCTTTAAGCCATGTATCCTGTAATACCATACCGTAATTTCTGCGAAGTCCATGACGTGTCATATCACGAATATCTGTTCCATCTACACAAATAGAACCGCCGTTTACATCATAAAAACGCATAAGTAAATTGATCAATGTTGTCTTACCGCATCCTGTAGGACCTACGATTGCAATACGCTGTCCTGGTTTTACATCCAAAGAGAAATTTTCAATCAATGGTCTGTCTGATACATAACGGAAGGATACATTTGATAATGTAACATGACCTTCGGCATCAAAATCTTTTGCATCTATGATTTCATCTACCTGATCTTTTTCATCTAACAGTTCAAAAACACGAGATGCACACGCAATCGCATTCTGAAGTTCAGTAACAACACCACTGATTTCATTAAATGGCTTTGCATACTGGCTTGCATAGCTTAAAAATACGCTCAGTTTACCGATTGTCATGCCGCTTCCTACTGCAAATAAACCGCTTACACAGCATACTACTGCGTAAATAACGTTATTTACAAGTCGTGTACTTGGGTTTGTTAAGCTTGAGAAAAAGGTTGCTTTAAAAGCTGCATCCTGAAGTCTGTCATTGATTTCATCAAAATCTTCTAAGCTTTCTGCTTCATGTCCGTATGCCTGTACAACACGCTGTCCTTCCATCAATTCATTGATCAATGCAGTCTGTTCACCTCTAATGGTTGCCTGCTGATTAAAATAATGATGTGTATTTTTTGCAATAAAAGCTGCTACGAATAAAGATAATGGTGTTAATACAACAACGATTAATGCTACTGCTGGATTTAAAGAAAGCATGATTCCAAGTGTACCTACGATTGTGATCACACCTGTAAACAACTGGGTAAAGCCCATTAAAAGACCATCTGCAAATGTATCTACATCGTTGATCATTCGGCTTACCAAATCTCCTGTTGGATGTACATCTAAGTAAGATAAAGGAAGATGATGTAATTTATATTCTGCTTCATTTCTCAAATCCTGAGAAACACAAAATGCTACATGGTTATTACACTGAGCTAAAATCTTTTGTGCTGCTGCACCTAAGATTGCTGCGATTGCAATATAACTTACATAACGAAGTACGCCTTCAAAAGAAACCTGTCCTTTTCCAAGCATATAGTCAATGGCATCTCCACTAAAAATTGGAATCAACAACTGGATTACAGAAGTGAGTGCCGCACATATAATACTGAAAAATACATATAAGCGGTAGTTTTTCACATATTTTAAAATACGCTTTACTACTACAGTATCTATCTTTTTCATGCCTGACCCTCCTTCTTTTCCTGTTTAAACTGACTCGCATAAATTTCTTTGTAAATATCACAGTCTGCTAATAATTGTTCATGTGTACCCTGACCTGCCAAACGTCCGTCATCTAATACTAAAATGCGGTCTGCATGCTGAATACTGGAAATACGCTGACTTACGATAAATACTGTCATATCCTTTGGCAATGTTTTTAAAGACTTTCTCAATGCTGCATCTGTTGCATAGTCTAATGCAGAAGAACTGTCGTCTAAAATCAAAATATTTGGCTTTGCAATCAATGCTCTTGCAATCGTAAGTCTTTGTTTCTGTCCACCAGAAAGATTACGTCCGCCCTGTTCTACTTTTTCGTCTAACTGTCCTGGCTTCTGACGTACAAATTCTGCTGCCTGCGCACATTCTAATGCTTCCCACATTTCTGCTTCATTGGCATCTTGCTTACCCCAAAGAAGATTTGTACGGATTGTTCCTTTAAATAACTGTGCTTTCTGCATAACTACAACAACTCGTTTACGCAGACTTTCTTTGCTCCAATCTGCAATCGGACGACCAAGTAAAGATACCTGTCCACTTGTTGCATCATAGAAACGAGGAATCATGTTGATTAAAGAAGTTTTACCACTTCCTGTACCACCGATGACACCAACAGTTTCCCCTTTCTTTACAGTGAAAGAAATATCAGATAAAGATTCATCACCTGCACCTGCATAAGCAAGTCCTACATGCTCAAAACGAACTGCTTCTTCGGAATCTGTGTCTTTGTCTGCTGTTCCAAATGTCATGCTTGCCTGCTGATCCAATACCTGACCTACTCGTCCCATACTTGCGATTGCTTTGCCAAGTAATGTTACAAGGTTTGCTAATTTTACTAATTCTACTAAAATCTGATTCATGTAGTTAATCAATGCAATAATATTACCAGAGATTAATACACCTGTATTTACCTTATCAGAGCCAATCCATAAAATTGCGATAATACCCATATTTACGACAACATATGTCAATGGATTCATCCATGCTGCTGCCTTTCCAACCTTTAATTGGGCATTTACTAACTCTGCATTAACTTTCTGGAAATGTGTATTTTCACTTTCTTCACGACCGAATGCACGAATAACTCTTACACCTGAAAGATTTTCGCGTACAGAACCAGTTACATGATCCAGACGCTTCTGTACCTGCTTATACATTGGATTTGTAATACGCATTACACCAAATACAATGACAAACAATACCGGAATTGCTATTACGAAGATTGCTGCAATCTTTGCATCAATCGTAAATGCCATAATCATAGAACCAAATACGATAAATGGGCTTCGTAAGAACAAACGTAAAAACATATTCAGACCATTCTGTACCTGATTAATGTCGTTTGTCATTCTTGTAATCAAGGTAGATGTTCCAATCTGGTCGATTTCAGAGAATGTAAGTCCCTGAATATGCTTTAATAACTGATGACGCAGCCCTGTAGATGTTCCAATCGCTGCTTTTGCTGCAAAAAACTGTGCAACAAAGCTGCAAGCGATACCTAACAGTGCCATTAAAATTAATAAACCAAATCTTGTCAGAATGTAATTGGTATCTTTATTTGCAATGCCGACATTAATAATATCTGCCACGATCAATGGCACGATTAAATCAAATGTTGCTTCGAGCATTTTAAATAAAGGAGCAATAATACTTTCCAACTTGTACTTCTTTAAATACGGAAATAAGTACTTCAAAATATTTTCCTCCTAAGCTTTATTTTATCTACCTACTATACCATGAAGTGCTTTTTTTAGGAATACTTTTTTAAGAATTATGTTCCTGAAGCCAACGCAATGCCATATAGGCATATACTGCACTTCCTTTATAAAGAATGCTGTCATCAAATCGTACCTTTGGATGATGCTGTCCGTACAAGAAGCCTTCTTTGCTGTTGCCAGCAGCCAAATACATACCGACTGTATCTACTTTATGACTGATAAATGCAAAATCTTCGCTTCCGCCTGCTGCCTTATCCATACCAAGTGCTGCCATGCTGATAGCACCGTCTCCTAACAATTCCCTTGTATATTGCAATGTTTCTCCTGCCAACTTTTCATCCATGACCATACAAGGACAATAATCATAAAATTCCACACTTGCTTCACAACGAAATGCTTTTGCAATTCCTTCTGTAATATCCGTCATACGTTCTTTGATTTTTTCATTGACTTTTGCTTCTGGGTCGATTGTTCGGATTGTACCCCACATATCAGCACAATCCGGAATAACATTAGATGTTTTTCCAGCTTCAAAATGTCCAGTTGTAAAGATTGCATATTCTCCGCCTTCTAATTCACGACTATTAATTTCCTGCAATGCAATATGAATATGAGCTGCTGCTGTAATCGGATCGATTGCTGCATTCGGCATAGAACCATGACCGCCTTTTCCCTTTACATGAATATGATACTGTTCACAAGATGCCATAGAAATTCCGCCGGAAGGAACTAATATACTGCCCTTCGGAAGCGGCATACCACCTAATACATGAATCATAACAGCTGCATCTACCTTTGGATTTTCTAAAACGCCAGCTTCTATCATATCTTTAGAACCTTGAAAGATTTCTTCTGCCGGCTGGAACATCAGCTTTACCGTACCATGTAATTCCTGTTCATGCTCTTTTAATAAACTAGCTGCACCAAGCAGCATTGCTGTATGCATATCATGACCACATCCATGCATTTTGCCCTGATACTCGCTTGCAAAATCAACTTCTGCTTCTTCCTGTATTGGAAGTGCATCCATATCTGCACGAAGTAAAATCGTTTTGCCCTCTTTATGTCCTCCGGCCAATGCAACCAAACCGCATTTTCCACAGTCCTTTGGTTCATATCCCATACGCTCTAATTCCTTGCGAACCAGTTCTTTTGTCTCATGCAGTTCAAACCCAATTTCTGGATGTGCATGCAGATTACGTCTGATTGTCTGCAATCTATCCTGTAATGCATTTGCCTGTAATAAAATTTCTTTTGCTTCCATAAGTTACTTCCTTTCTGCTCTTTATTTTACTATGTATTAGTATACCACGTTTTACGATAAATGAAAGAAATCTTCCATCACATTTTCATTCTGCAATGGAAGATTTCCTTGTAATTTCTGCATTTTCATAGACAAATCTTTTAGTATAGGCAACCCTCAAAATTCTAATCATAATAAATATATTATGAAAGGAAGAGGTGTTGTATGATTTCTTACGAACCACTTTGGCAAACCATGAAAGCCCGCAAGGTTACAACATATACGCTTATTGCGAAAATGGGTTTCAGCCCTTACACCATTCATGGACTTAAGCACAATAAGTCTATTACAATGGTAACTTTAGAAAAGCTATGTCAGGCATTGGATTGTACTGCTAATGATGTCGTTGAATTTGTAGAAGACAATCCAAATACCGATACCGAACAGGCAACTGGAGAAGAATAATTCTTTGTGATTATTCTTCTTTTTCTTTATCTGCCATCTTTTTCTGCATCCACTCTGCATACTCTCGTCTGCCCTCTTCTGCCTCGCTTTCCATACGTTTATCCAGTTCTTCACTGAGCTTTGGAAACTTGTCACATAAGAAAAAGAATAAGTCGTAATACTCCATCCTTATTGCAAAAGAAAGTAAATCTTCATAAATCTTATAGATCATACTCACGTTTTCCTTTCTTCCTTTTCTCTTACATTATAGACATACATTTGACTATATGCAATCAAAAAATCACAAATTCCAAACCGCTCTTAATATATTAGGAACAAAAACAAACAAGTCCACCTCAACCTTAAAACCTATATTTGTGTTTTATTTTACACTTTTATAGGTTTATTGGTATTTTACAAATATTCTTTTGCTTTGTCAATACTCATTTCATTTGTATTTCAACACTCATTTTTGTTTATCAAGAAATTCTTTCAAAAGTAAACTTCCCTGCTCTCACTCATAATGGACTGTCGTACTTTGCTGTACCAGATGCGAACTGCAAAAACAGCTATTTTCTTTTTCAAGGTTGCTGTAATTTCCAGCTTATGTTATAATCTTGACAAATGTTTAAAATAAAACATAGGAGGATACTATGAAATTAGAAAAAATTGATCAGCTTTTTGCTGAAACTGCATATATCCGTACAGGCGGAAGTGCAGAAGAATTAAAATGTGCAGAATATTTAAAAGATGAGTGTGCAAAATTAGGTTTAGAAGCTCATTTAGAAGCATTTGAGGTAGATATGGCTGACGTAAAGAAGGCTGTTCTTATCGTAGATGGCAAAGAAATTCCTTGCAAGGGATATATGGGTGCCGGAAGCGGTGAAATCGAAGCTCCTTTCTACTACAAACCAAACACAGACGCTTTTTCTCTTCAGGAATGTAAAGGCAAAATCGTTATGGTAGATACTGGTATCGGTCGTTGGATTTACAAAGATTTATTAGATAACGGTGCTGTTGGATTTATTTCTTATGACGGTAATGCTTTTTATGCTGATGAAGATATCGACCAGAGAGAGCTTCGTTCTTATGTAAGCGAAGGCGTTAAAATTCCTGGTGTAAATATCAACGCAAAGCAGGCAATTGAAATCGTAAAGAGCGGTGCAGAATCTGCAAAGATTATTTTAGAGCAGAACGAATACAAAGGAACATCTCATAATGTTATTTTAGATCTTCCTGGTGAAATCGAAGATACTATCGTATTTACAGCTCACTATGACTCTACTTCTCTTTCTGAAGGTGCTTATGACAATATGTCAGGAAGCATTGCTTTACTTGCACTTGCTGAATCTTTTGCAAAACAGCCACATCGCTATGGTATGCGCTTTATCTGGTGCGGTTCTGAAGAAAGAGGCTTATTAGGTTCTAAGGCTTATATTGCAGCTCATGAAGATGAATTAAAGAATATCGCTCTTTGCATCAACATCGATATGATTGGCTGTATCATGGGTGAGTTCCTTGCTTGCTGTACATCTGAAGATAAGTTAGTTCACTATATTGAATACCTTGCATCTATGGAAGGCTTCGGAATGAAATCTTACCAGGATGTTTACTCTAGTGACTCTACTCCATTTGCAGATAAAGATATCCCTGCTGTATCTTTTGCACGTATCGCTCCACAGCGTACTGCTGTTGTTCACCTTGCTTACGACACAGCTGCTGTTATGAGTGCTGAACAGATGGCAAAAGACATTGACTTTATTGAACTGTTTACAGAAAAGATGGTAAATGCAAAACGTTGTCCTGTATCTAAGGAAATGCCTGAAAACTTAAAGACAAAGTTAGATAACTATTTACTCAGAAAACGTAACGGAAAAGAAATCAAGAAATAATACACAACACCTATTATGGTAATGGAGGTATCGTTTATGAATGAAATTATACAAAAACGAAATGAATGCCTTGCACAGACAGTCATCAAAGGATTGAACTCCAGAAATATGTCTGGTTATTATGCAGCTACCAAAGAAGAAGCTTTAGAGCTTGCACTTTCTCTCATTCCAGCAAAAAGCAGTATCGCTATGGGCGGATGTATGAGTGCTGCTGAGATTGGACTTGCAGATGTAGTTCAAAATGGTGATTATACATTTATCGACCGTTATAAAATGGATCAAAGAGAAGGACTTTTGGCTTCTTACGACGCAGACATTTTTCTCACAAGTGCCAATGCTATGACATCTGACGGCATTTTAGTCAATATTGACGGAAATGCAAATCGTGTATCCTGCATTGCACAAGGTCCTAAAAAAGTCATTTTTATCGTTGGCATCAACAAAGTATGTGACGACCTTGACGGAGCAATGAAACGTGCCAGAAATGTAGCAGCTACAACAAACGCACAGCGTTTTGATGTAAAAACACCTTGTAAAAGCACAGGAACTTGCTTTGACTGCAAATCTCCTGATACAATCTGCTGTCAATTTCTGATTACTCGTTTTTCCAGACATACAGACAGAATCCATGTTATTCTTGTAAACGATACATTAGGCTTCTAAAAATATGTTTACCTACTAAGAAATGAGTAATTTCCTAGTCTATAAAACAAAAAGCTGCGTAGTGCCAAAAGGCACCAACGCAGCTTTCTTTATGCTCTTTTTATAAAATTATTTATCTTCTCTTAATCCTTTCATTCCTAATTATTAACTATCTTTCATAATCTACTGTCCAGCGTTCAAAGGCATTAACCACTGTCGTATCCATATATTGTTGTTCACGCAAAAGATCAGAACCATAATTCAAATGAACATGACCATGGAAAAAATATTTAGGTCTATATTTTTCCATCAAATCTAAAAACGCTTTAAACCCAGTGTGTGGCAAATCTGATAAATCTCCAATCCCAAAAGCTGGCGCATGGGTCAGCAAAATATCAAATCCTTTCTTTTTACGAAGCTGAAAACGCAGTTTTTTGACACGTTTTTGCATTTCCTTCTCCGTATATTGATTAGGTGCTCCAGGTATGTACTGCATACAGCCTCCAAGCCCTAAAATGCGTACCCCTTCGTACTCATAAATCTGATCATCAATGCAAATACAGCCTTCTGGTGGCTTTCTGTCATAATGATCGTGGTTCCCTGTTACATAAAGCACTGGTGCTTTTGCAAATGTAACAAGAAAGGATAAATAATTTCCAGGTAAATCTCCGCAAGAAAGTATCAAGTCGTATTCGTCCAATTTGCCTTCCTCATAAAAATCATATAGCCATTTGGAAGGTTCATCTGCTAATACTAATATCCTCATTCATCCGCCCCGCTTTCTACATTTGTTGGAAGCAGTCCTTTTTGCAATTCTACTAGTTCTCTTGCTTCTTCTGTAAGATTTTCTAACTTTGGTGTTTCACCAATAACATTATCCACAAACCAATCCATTGTAATAATCTGCTCTGGTGAGAGCCATTGTCCATCTGTACCAATCACACTGCCGTCTTGTAATGTGATTTCATCCTGAAATGGCTGATATTCTTCATGGAATATCTGTTTTTTCATAATCTCTATCAGATTACGAGTAGCAACTGGTACTTTCTGAGAAATAATCAAGTCGATAATATCACTGGAAATACCCCACCAATAATTTACAGCCTGTACACTTTTGACTTCGGAACCCTTTGTCCAACTTCCAGCCTGAATATCATGTACCATCTTTTCATAAAACTTACCCCAATTCCATACAGGTGTTGCAAGTTTTGTAGGCTCATCCTCTCCAGGCATATACAGACCAAATTTTCTGTCTTTACTAGATACTCGAATCATATCAGTATAAGAAATCATGGAAATATCATGTTCTTTTACCAACTGATCCAAATCATCCGTCACATCGCACAACCAGCTTACATATACCTTTGCTCTTGGATTTACCATTTTTGCACCAAGTGCAAATGCATTGATATTAGAATATGTTCCATAAATTGGATAATCCGCACAGTATGCAATCTTATCGTTTGGCGTCATCACACCTGCTACCATACCACACAAAAATTTTGCTTCGTACATACGTCCATAATATGTACGAATTGCTTTAAAAGAGTGATTTAAAGAACAATTTAATATTTTTACTTCCGGATGCTCTAACGCTTTTTTCAAACTTGCACCTAAAAATTTCTGATGTGTTGTAAAAATAATCTCATTGCCATCTTTTATCGCATCTTCTATTAACTCATAAATATCTTTTTCGCTGTCTTCTACTACATAGCTCTTCGTTGTAACGCTTCCGTCAAAGGCTTCTTCTAAATGTGTTCTTCCTAATTCATGTGCATAAGACCAGCTTGAATTTTGAGGGCTTCTGTCATAAATAAAAGCAACCTCATCTGCTTTTCTCGCAGATATAGAAAATAATTTATCAATTACTCCTACTTCTGGAGCTTTTTGCGGTTCCATAACAAGAGAATCTTCCGGAGCTCTGTTTAAAATTGGAAGCTCATTCCATATCTTGTCCATATCTTTGCGAAGCTCATCTTCTGAAAGCTGTAAAAATCGATCATATGGATACAAAAGCAAATAAAATAAGAATGCATCTGCCGCTGTAACTGGAAGATATTCTCCACCTTTTTCCTTAAAAATCTGCTCAAATGTATGATATGAAAAAGAAAAATCTTTTCTTTCTTCTTCTGTCCATACTTCTCCAGGCTCTTTTCCAACTGCCAAAATCAATCGTTCAAAACAGCCCTCTTTTGTAAACCACAAATAATTGATTTCCGTACATTTATAGAAATCTAAAAATTCATAATAAATTTTATTTTCCAGACTATCATTTCTCTGCGGTATAATACGAATAACATTCGCTTCCATCGTTGGTGCATCCAAATAACGATACACACTGACACGCTTATTTCCTTCCTGTACATAAAATTTATTTAAAAATTCATATACTTTGATTGGCTCCGTATTACCTTCCTGTGTCTGATAATCGTATAATCTTGCCCATTTTCCTGCAAATTCAGAATCAACCGGCATAAGCGGCATGAAATTAACTGCAAATGCATTTTGTCTTCCTGCTGTTTTAGTTCCTACAATCTGGTTCATTGGTATTTCTACCAATCCTAACATCTGCTCTGTCTGAATTTTAGTACAAGATAAAATATCGTCTAATGCCGGCAAATAAGGATATTCTCCCTTTGCTACTGCACTTCGATATGCCTTTTGTCCCATTTTTAATGCTTGTTCATATTCCTGAATGCCTATCATTTCTGCCTCCCAAGACGAATGGATCGTTAGATCCGCTGCTTATTTATAAGCTGTGACTATATATTACGTTTCTTCCTATATACTACCATATTTTTAACACTTGTACATGATAATTGTACAGAAAATTTATATATTGACATGCTTTTTCTCAGGTGATAGTTTATTTAAAAAGAAAAAGAAAGGACTTTCACATGAACATATTATATTCTAATTATGATCTGCTGTGCCTATTTTTTGTATATTCTTTTCTTGGATGGCTGGCAGAAACTTCCTTTGCTGCTATAAAGCAAAAGCATTGGACAAACCGAGGACTTGTAAACCTTCCTTTTTGTCTGCTGTACGGTATTACAGGCGTATTTATTAGTATCTTTTGTCAGGAATTAACGGGATTTTGGCTTTTTATCGCCGGTATGATTTTAGCAACCGTTTCCGAATGGATTGCCGGACACTTAATCGAGCAATTTTATCATGAAAAATGGTGGGATTATTCTAAAATCCGTTGGAATTTAGATGGCTATGTTTGTCTTCCAGCTTCTTTGTTATGGGGTGTATTATCCTTTATAGCAATGCGTTTTGGAAACCGTCTTTTCCTTACCCTTTTTCATCTGATTCCATATTTTCCTAGAATTTTATGTATATGGATTCTTTGCATCGTACTTCTTCTCGACATTACCGCAACACTGTCTCTTACAAATGACAAAGCCAAACATTATTTGCAATGGAAAGAATTAGACACTTGTTTTTCTAAGTTTACATTACGTCTTGGCCGCAAAGTATACCTTGCCATTCATAAGAGAATGCAGCGTGCATATCCTAAAGCAAAAACAGTAGAAACTGCACATACTTCTCAAAAGCAAGCTGCCATCTTTGCTTATGGATGCAGTTTTCATAAAATTTTATGGCTTTTCTTTATTGGTGCTTTTTTAGGGGATATTACAGAAACGATTTTTTGTCGCATTACTGCCGGTGTATGGATGAGCCGCAGCAGTGTTGTATGGGGACCTTTCAGTATCGTATGGGGACTTGGTATTGCTGCTTTTACATTGCTTTTATACAAATATCGTAATCTTTCTGACCGCTTTTTATTTATTGCCGGTACATTTTTAGGCGGTGCTTACGAATACATATGCAGTGTTTTTACAGAACTTGTTTTTGGAAAAGTATTTTGGGATTATAGTGCCATTCCTTTTAACCTCGGTGGCCGTATCAATCTGCTTTATTGCTTTTTCTGGGGCATTGCCGCTGTTATTTGGATGAAACATTTATATCCAAAATGTTCTGACTTGATTGAAAAAGTGCCAATGAAGCTTGGAAAATATCTTTCTTATATCATGCTGTTGTTTATGCTTTGCAATATTTGTGTTTCCGTTCTTGCACTTGCACGCAGTACAGAACGTATTAACGGTATCGCTGCTACAAGCAAATGGCAGCAAATTATGGATGAACGCTTTGACGATGAACGAATGCAAAAAATTTATCCAAATGCTCTTCAAACAGAATAAACAATTAAAAAAGGGCTGCCGCACATGCGACAGCCCAAAGTTTTTATTATACTCCTGCGTAAGAAGAGAATCCACCATCGATTGGAATACATACACCTGTGATAAAGCTTGCTGCTTCGTCATTTAATAAGAATAATACTGCACCGAGTAATTCTTCTGTTTCACCAAAACGTCCCATAGGAGTAGCTGCTAAGATCTTTCCAGTTCTTGCAGTTGGTGTACCATCTTCGTTGAATAATAATGCGCGGTTCTGGTTTGTTGCAAAGAAACCAGGAGCGATTGCATTTACACGAATACCTGTCTTAGAGAAGTGTACTGCTAACCACTGTGTGAAGTTTGTGATTGCAGCCTTTGCGCCAGAGTAAGCAGGAATCTTTGTAAGTGGTGTATAAGCGTTCATAGATGCAATATTTAAAATATTTGCATGTTCCTTATTTACCATATCCTTTGCAAATTCCTGAGTTGGAAGTAATGTACCGATGAAGTTTAAGTTGAATACAAATTCAACACCTTTCTGCTCTAAATCAAAGAAAGACTTTGTATCAGCATCAATATCGCCAAGTTCAAAATATTCTTTGTCTGTCTGAGCCTTTGGATTGTTACCGCCTGCACCATTGATTAAAATATCGCAAGTACCAAAATCTGCTAAAATTGCTTCATGAGCTGCTGCTAAAGATTCTTTGTCTAAAACGTTTGCTGCATATCCTTTTGCGATATAACCGTTTGCACAAATTTCTTCTGCTCTTGCCTTTGCTGCTTCCAGATTTAAGTCTAATAAAGCTACCTTTGCACCACACATAGCAAGTGCTTCTGCCATAACGCTGCACAATACACCACCTGCACCTGTAACAACTGCAACTTTACCATTTAAATCCATCTGAATTGGTAATTTCATTTTTAAAATCCTCCATGAAAAAATATACGGAATTTTCGTTTCCTATCTGTTTATAGCATACTACATTTACAAACAAAGTGTCAATGTTTAAATGCTTTAATCCATTCCTGTGCGATGAGTTCATGACCTGCTGATGTTGGATGTACACCATCTAACAACCAATAAGAAGCTGGTGCTTTTTTTAATGCTTCCAAAAATTTTTCCTGAAGCGGAATAAATTCCAAACCATGTTTTTCAGCTACACGCTTAGAAGCTGCTGCCTTTGCTGCTACGCCTTGTTCAAACTGCTCCCAATGTGGCTCTGTCGCACTTGCTTTTAATACAAATGGCTCTAATATCATAATTCTAGTATTTGGCAATGCTTTTTTCAGTTCTGTAAGCAACAAATCATATACTGCTTCAAATAATACATCATTTACACCGTTCTGATTTTGTATTTCATGCCACACATCGTTGACACCGATTAAAATACTCATTACATCCGGCTCTAAATTGATCATATCACACTGGATTCTTGCCAAAAGGTCTGTAACACGATTTCCACTGATACCACGATTGATAAATTCATATTCATTTGGATAATCATATCCTAACTTTCCTGATACAATCGTTGCATAGCCGCATCCTTTAGATGCTAACCAGTTACTTTCTGTCTTTGCTCTGGCTGAATCTGTAATACTGTCTCCCTGAAATAAAATCTTCATTCATTCATCCTTCTTTCGTTTATATTTGAGAAAAATCAATCTTATTTTGAATACTGCTCTTTTCTTCTACAAACTGCTGTCTCATCTGCTCGCCAAGACGTTCCACTTCTTCTAATAATCCTTGTGCTGACATTCTGACGGCACCTTTTCCCCATATAATCATCTGTACCAATGCATCCGATGTTGCAACTGTTACTTTATACTGACCTTCCATATGTGCTGCCGTTCTTGCAATATAACTGTCTGCCGTTTCTGCTTCTTTTGTGTATACAATATGAATATTATGATACGGCATAATGGTTTCTATATGATTTTTTACACGATACGCATCAAATACCAATATGATATGGCATTTTCGATAGCCTTGATAATTACATAAAATATCTGCAAGTTTGTCTCTTGCTGCATCAATGTTGACTTCTGCCAACTCTTGTAATTCTTTCCATGCAAAAATAATATTATAGCCATCTACTAACAAGTATTCTTCTGCTGCCACTTGCGGCACTGGTTTTGTATGTGCTACCTGCCCTATATAAAACTCTTTTTCTTTTCGACGATGTCCTTCCCAACCTTTTTTATGACGTTCATTACTGCCATAGGTACGTTTGAAAATTTCATCAATCTCTTCTTGTGCAATAAAATCATCTGTCGCCTGACGCATCTGCTGTCTTGCAAAAAATGCCTGTCCTTGCTGCAGCGTTTCTTCCTCACTCTGCATCCATTTTTCTGTATCTAAATGCATATAATCATACACTTGATCCCAAGGAACGACAAAACCTGCACCATGACCACAAAATACACTGTCTGCTGTATATTCTAAATCTGCCTGTGGATCATATCCAATCTGTTCTATCACTTCCTCAGCTTTATGGCAAGGCTCATATCCATGCAGCGTACAAGACAATCGTCCAAGTCCTCTTGTATAAGCAGTCACTTCCATCTGATATCCCTGCATTGTACTAACCGGTGCAACTCCTGTTAATACCGCCATGTCTCCCATCGTATCAGGAGTCTCAAAACGCCCGCTCATACGCTGGATATCGTGCATTGCACGTCCTACATTTTCCTGTGGAATTTCCAGTCTGAAACTATATACCGGTTCTAACAATTCACTTTGTGCATACATCAAACCATGACGTACTGCTCGGTATGTTGCTTGTCTGAAATCGCCGCCTTCTGTATGTTTTAAATGTGCTTTTCCAGCAATCAGCGTTATTTTCGTATCTGTTAATTCTGAACCTGTCAAAACGCCTTTGTGCGCACGTTCTTCCAAATGAGTCAGTATCAATCTTTGCCAATTTCTGCTGAGAAGGTCTTCACTGCATCGTAAGTCATACGTCATACCACTTCCAGGTTCTCCCGGCTCCATCCACAAATGGACTTCCGCATAATGCTTTAATGGTTCATAATGTCCAACACCTTCTACTGCCGATGCAATTCTTTCTTTGTATACGATATTTCCTGTACCAAACTCCACCTGCATTCCAAATCGCTCTGCAATCACATTCTGCAGCACTTCTATCTGTACTGCTCCCATAAGCTGAATATGAATTTCGCTGTTTTTTTCCTGCCATACAATGTGCAATGTCGGGTCTTCTTCTTCCAATTCTCTTAATTTCAAAAAGCTCTGATATACATCACATTCTTTCGGCAATATGACCTGATAATTTAATACCGGTTCTAACGATGGCTGTTCAGATGCCTGTTCTATTCCAAGCCCTTGTCCAGAATATGTTTGGGTAAGTCCTGTCACCGCACAAACTTGTCCTGCCTGCACTTCTGGTACGGGGGTAAATCCTAGTCCAGAATAAATTCTGATTTGATTTATCTTTTCTTCCCACATCGTTTCCTGCATATCTTTTCCATTGTAATGCGTTGTGCCTGACAACACTGCCTTTACTTTTAAAGAACCGCCTGTGATTTTCATATGTGTAAGACGATTTCCCTGCTCATCTCTGGAAATTTTAAATACTTTTGCCCCAAATACATCCGAATATTGCTTATCCTGTACGTATTTTGCCATACTGTCCATGAAATACTCGACACCGTTTCCTTTTAAAGCAGAACCGAAAAAGCATGGAAATACTTTTCTCTCTGCAATCATACTGCAAATACGATGATGCTCTACCTTTCCGCCTTCTAAGTAGCTCTCCAATACCGTTTCATCACATACCGCTACATTTTCCATAAAATCTTCGCTTTGTGTATCGGTAAAGTCTACAATAGTATCCGCAAGCTGCTCTTTTAACTGATTTAAAATATCCTGCTGGCGTCCTTGTGCCAAATCCATTTTATTGACAAATAAAAATGTAGGCACTTGATGATGCTTTAGTAATTTCCACAACGTGTACACATGTCCCTGAACACCATCTGTACCGCTGATTACTAAAACAGCATAATCTAATACTTGCAGTGTTCGTTCCATTTCTGCTGAAAAATCCACATGTCCAGGTGTATCTAACAATGTAACTTCTCGTTCCCCAAGCAAAATCTGTGCCTGCTTTGCAAAAATCGTAATGCCTCTTGTACGCTCTTGCTGATCATTGTCTAAAAACGTATCTCCATGGTCAACCCTTCCAAGTTTGCGAATACTGCCGCTTTGATAAAGCAAACGCTCTGCCAGCGTTGTTTTTCCTGCATCTACATGGGCAAGCAGTGCCATACACAGAGGCGTATTTTTACATTCTAATGTCATAAATCTGCCTCCCTATTCCAACAATCCTAACGCCTGCTTTGCCTGCAAGATACGCATGATATGTTCTTCAATTTCTCTTTCCTGCAATGTTCCATCTTTTACAGCTTCTATTACTTGAGGGATTTGTGTCTTGTAGTCTGTCGTAACGATCATATCATTTCCTGCAAGCACTGCAAGTACTGCTACTTTTCCATCTTCTGCATAACTTTTTACTGCATCCATTGCAAGGTCATCTGTCACAATCACACCTTCAAATCCAAGTCCGTCTCGAAGCAGTTCGTGTACCTTTGCTGATAAAGAAGCGGGATATTGTGCATCCATACAAGTAACAATATTGTGGCTTACTAATACAAATGGTGCTCCAGCTTGAATACCTGCACGAAATGGAAGTAAATCACTTTCTTCAAACACTTCATAAGTTCTCTCATCGATTGCAATGCCTGTATGTGTATCCACATTATTTCCATATCCCGGAAAATGCTTTAACATACTCGCAATGCCAGCTTCCTGCATCGTCTCTACCACATTTTGTACATACTCTGCTGTTTCCTGTGCATCTTTTCCAAAGGAACGTGCATATATAAAATCCTCAGCATTCGTAGATACATCTGCTACGGGTGCAAAATTGACATTGATTCCAAGTGACCAACGGAGTGTTCTGTTATAAGAAAGTGTCGTATCTAACAAGCCGCCCATGCCACCTTCTGCATACAATACTTGTGGAGAGGCTAATGTATTTGCAAATAAATTTGGATTTCTGCTTGCGCGAGTTACAGTGCCGCCTTCTTCATCGCTCCCTATAAATAAAGGCAGATTTGCAGCGTCCTGATAACTTTGGATTGTCGTCTGAAGCTGTTCTAATGTAAGCCATCTGTCAGAACTATCTTTAAAATCTCGTCCAAACAGTAAAATTCCACCTAAATGATACGTTTCTATGTCTTCTACTGCATCTATTTCCGGACAACGCACAAAAAACATCTGTCCTACTTTTTCCTCAAGTGTCATATTGTCTATGATTTCTTCTAAGGAAACAGTTTGAGCTGTTGTCTCCTGCATAGTTTCTGATGTTATTTCTGATGCTGTTTCTGAACTTTTTTCTGATGTTGTCTGAGACACTTCTTCTGAAGTATGTTCCGTAGTTGTTTCTTTTTGTGTTTCAGATGGTGTTTCTTTTTGTTGTTCCATCGTCTGATTGCTTGCACTGCTTTCTTTTACGGTTTCAGAAGAAGAAGTGATTTCTTGCTTTTCTGAAGATTCTATGTAAGATATATGATCTTTTATCGTTTGTGTACTGTCGCATGCCCAAAGGCTTGCAGAAAATAATAACAAAGATGCCAATATTAAAAAACGTTTTTTCATAAATGCAATACACTCCTTTATATTTTCCTGTACGTTTCATCATACCACAGAACAAAGCATTTTGAAATATTTTCCCTTTATTTTATAATCATATACCTCAAACATATTTCTAATATATTTTTTATTTTATTATCTAATTATTTATTTTTCTGCTTTTTTTTGCAGAACGTTTCCACTCAAATATAACATCTGCTGCATTCATTGTAGAGGTTCTGTGAGAAACAAGTACAACCGTTTTATTTTTACAATATTGCTTTAAAGATTTTAAAATAATTCCTTCGTTTAAAGCATCCAGATTACTTGTCGGCTCATCCATCAAAAGCATTGGTGCATCGTGTAAAAAGGCTCTCGCAATACCAATTCTTTGTCTTTCACCTCCTGAGAGTGTATCTCCAAGTTCGCCTACCTTTGTGTCATAACCTTCTGGAAGGCTCATAATAAACTCATGAATAGATGCTTTTTTTGCTGCTTCCATAATTTCTTCTCTTGTTGCTTTTGGATTTGCAATCGCAATATTGTTTGCAATCGAATCATGGAATAAATGTGTTTCCTGGGTCATATAAGACTGCATATTTCTTAACTGCTTTGTCGGAATCGTCTTGATATCTTCTCCATTTATCATAATCTTACCCTTTTGTGCATCCCAAAAACGCATCAACAGCTTTAAAACAGTAGATTTTCCACATCCACTTGCTCCATGAATACCTGTGATTGTATTTGGTTTTAAATCCAGACAAAGGTCTTTTAATATAACATCTTCCTCATAAGAAAACGTCACATTGTCCAAAGAAGCGCCAAGAAACGGTTTGGTTTCTTTTTTAGTCTGTCCATCGTCAGCTACTTCTTCTACAACTGGTGTCTCCTCTAATAAGGAAAGGACACGTTCTCCACTTGCCATTGTCTGATGCAAGTTATTGGATAAATTAGAAAGTGCTACAACCGGACCAAAAGAACCCATCATGGCAATAATACAAGCAACAGCTGCATAAAAATCCATTTCTCCACAAGCATATAAATGCAGACATAAAAACAACATACCAAAAGAGCAAAACAAAATAACCGTATTCGTAAAAGAACGCTGTCTGCCCTCTAAAGCACTCAATTTTCTCTGAATGTCACCCAGCTCTACAGAACGCTCCTGCATCTGTGTTCTGCGTTTTTTGCCCTGTCCATACTGTATTGTCTCATCCAAACCACGAAGTGAATCCAATACAAAACTATTCAAAGCACCAAACTCTGTACGAAATTCCATACCTACTGCAGCACCTTTTCGTCCATTCCATACTGGAATTACAATACCGACCAATATATAACCAAGTAATGCAACAAGTCCTGCCAATACATGATAAGAGCCAATAAAACATACCATAATCGTACTTACAACTGCTGCGATTGCAATTGGAGAAATCGTATGTGCATAAAATACTTCTAACAATTCAATATCTGTTGTAATAATAGAAATTAAATTTCCCTTATCACGTCCTTCTAATTTAGCCGGACACAGCTTTCTAAGTGCTGCAAATACTTTATGACGAATGATTGCTAATAACTTAAATGCAATAAAATGATTGCAATATTGTTCTGCATAATGCAGTACCCCTCGAAGCACTGCCGCTAAAACTAAAACAACAAATACCCAACTGGAAATCTGTTCCCCTAAAAAGCCTTTTACCAATGCCTGTCCTGCTATGATTGTAAGACAGATCGCACACATATATCCTGCTACGCCAAGAAAAATAGCTCCAAGCATGATGTGCAGCAATGGATATACCAACTGAATCAATTTTCCCATGATTTTTAAACTGCTTCGTCTTTTATATTCTTTCATTCCTGCACCGCCTTTCCATACTGTTCTAACTGATACTGATACGCAAAAAGTGTATGATAAATTCCTTGCTTTTCCATTAACGCTTCATGTGTTCCGCTTTCTTTGATAACGCCATCCTCCAACATATAAATACAGTCAGAATGTACTACATTGGACAATCTGTGAGAAATCAAAAGGACACTTTTTGTCTTTGCCAGTTCACAAATGACAGACATAATACATTCTTCACTTTCCATATCAATATTAGAAGTTGCTTCATCAAAAATATATATGTCGCTGTCTTTTAAAATCGCTCTTGCCAATGCCAAACGCTGACACTGACCACCAGACAGATTAGATGCTTTTTCTGCTAATACAGTCTCTGTTCCATGCTGAGAAGATAAAAAGTCCCATAAATTTACTTTTTTCAATACTTCTATCATTTCATCCTGCGTTGCCGTTGCTTTTGCCATACGCAGATTTTCTGCTACCGTTCCTTTAAACAAATAGCTGTTGTGGCGAATTAACGTAATATGCTGCATCAAACTTTCTTCTGAAATATCACTCAGTTCAATGCCTCCAATTTCAATATTTCCTTCATATCCACGATTTTTTCCAGATAATAAGCCTGCAATCGTACTTTTGCCGCTTCCTGATACACCAACTAAAGAAACAAAACTTCCAACTGGTATGTTCAAACTGATTTCTTTTAAAATTTCTCTATTTTCTTCGTAAGAGAAGCGAACTTGTTTTAATGCAATATCAAGTGTTCTGTTATCTAATGTACGTTCTCCACAGCTTGGCACTTCCATATCTAATATTTTAAAAATCTTATCACTTGCTGCCATACCATTCATCGCAATATGGAAAAAAGAACCGAGCAAGCGAAGCGGAATAAAAAATTCACTTGCAAGCAAAATGATTGTCAAAGCACCAGCAAAATCAACTCTGCCATGTAAAAATTCTACACATACAACAATCATACCTACCGCAGCACCGCCATATGCCATAATATCCATGACACTGGTAGAATTTAACTGCATAGTCAACACCTTCATTGTAATATTTCTAAAGTGTTCACTCTCTGCATCCATTTCCTGTGCTTTTTTCTCATCTGCCTGATAGATTTTCAATGTTGTCATACCTTGAAGATTTTCCAAAAAGCTGTCGCCAAGCCCTGTATAAATGCTCCAATATTTATTCAGCAGTTTTTTTGCAATCTTTTGCACAAACACGATAGACATTGGAATCAATGGTACACAAACCAAAAGGACTGCACTTGCACGCACATTTACAAAAGCCAACACTACAAACAACGTAATTGGTGCAAGCAAGCTGTAAAATAACTGAGAAAGATAACGTCCAAAATATGTTTCTAACTGTTCTACCCCTTCTGTACTAACCTGTACTACTTCTGAAGTAGAAACTTTTTCTTTATAAGAAGCTCCAAGCTGAAGCATTTTTTCATAAATCTTATCTCTTAAAATACGTTTTACATCTGCACTTGCCATATAAGACGCTTTTGTTGCCATACGTTCACAAAGAAAGCGTAATCCGATTACAACTGCAAATATCATACCACTAATCCACACACGCTTCGTTGTAATCGTATGCTTTGCTGCCACACTCAATAAACCTGTCACCTGAAAAATTGCTATTATCTGTAATATCAACGCTGCCCATTGCCACAAAACCTGATAAGCAATATATTTCCACGCCTGTCTGAGCAGTCGTACCAATCTCATTTTAATCATATATTTCCACCTCTTCTTTAAGCAGTTTCTACCTCTGGTACTGTCTTGATTCTAAAAACAAAATAACATACATGAAAGAACCAAACGATTGCCAACACAATTCTTCCAATAAGCACTTCATTCATCATAATAAATCCAAATAACATCAATGCGGTTACGGTTGTCATGATTGTCAATTTTGTTTTTCTAGTCATTTCACGTTTTTCTACAAAACTTTCAAGATGTTTTTTATAAAGTTTTGTATGTACAAACCAGTTGTGCAGTCTGTCACTGCTTTTGGCAAAACAAAATGCAGTCAACATATAAAATGGGACTGTTGGAAGGATTGGAACGAGAATTCCTACTGTTCCAAGTCCAAGACTTATAAAACCCAATGCAAGAAAAAATAATTTAACTGTTGTTTTCATATCACATTTCACTCCTCATATATAATTAGTCTTAACTAACTAAAGTGTATAAAAGAAAGCGGTACTTTCCGCTTACACTTGTTATCCTTATCGGATCGTCTCATAGCAAAAAAATAGGACTATGCAAAACATATTCTGTCCTGCATAGTCCAGTTAGTTTCCACTAACAATATACATGATTTTTTTCTTTTACGCAATACCCAAGTTTTAGAAATTTCATATCCCTTATTTAGGTGTTGATAATAAAATACGATCATTATCCAACGCATATCCTGTTCCAGCATGAAAACGTTCCAATAAATCCTGAACAGTCATTGTTTCACGTTCTTTTCCTTTGACATCTAATACGATATTTCCATTTGCCATCATGATGGTACGATTTCCCATATCCAACGCCTGTTGCATATTGTGAGTAATCATCAGACAAGTAATATTGTTTTCCTCTACAATTTTTGCTGTAAGCTCCAATACTTTATCTGCTGTAGCTGGATCTAATGCTGCGGTATGTTCGTCTAATAACAACAACTTAGGGGTTACCATTGTTGCCATTAAAAGTGTCAATGCCTGTCTTTGACCGCCACTGAGCAATCCTACCGGCTGTTTTAATCTGTCTTCTAACCCCATACCAAGTAAAGAAAGCTGTTCTTTGAAAAATTCTTTATCCTTTTTTGTAATACGGCTAAATGGCATTGTATTTTGTGTCGTACGAAGATATGCCAATGCCATATTTTCTTCGATTGTCATGCCAGGGGCAGTTCCTTTGATTGGATCTTGAAATAATCTTCCAATAACTTTGCTTCGTTTATGTTCTTTTGTAAATGTAATATCTTCACTTTCCAATACGATAGAACCTTCATCTACATAAAATGCGCCTGCGATTGCATTAAATAATGTAGATTTTCCAGCTCCGTTAGAACCGATGATTGTTGCAAAATCTCCTTTTTCTAAGTGTAAAGAAAGATCATTTAATGCTGTTTTTGCATTTACTGTATTTGGATAAAAAGTTTTAGAAATATGTTTAATCTGCAGCATATCAACGACCGCCTTTCTTCTGTATATGTTTTCTTTTTTCAAACAGCATCCATTCTTTTAATGTAGGAAATGCGATTGCAAGTGCTACAACAATGGCAGTCAAAAGTTTTAAGCCCTGAACAGGTACAATCTGTGTACGAAGCACAAATGCATAAATCATTCGATAAATTACAGAACCAACGACTGCTGCCAAAATTCCCTTTATCATACTGCGTTTTCCAAGTACGGTCTCACCAATAATCAAACAAGCAAGAGCGATAACTACGATACCGCTGCCTCCGTTAATATCTGCTGCCTTCTGATATTGTCCAACCATTGCACCAGATAATGCTGTCAATGCATTAGAAATACCAAGTCCAACCATAATCGTAAATGTTGGATTGATGGAAGATGCTTTTACCATCTCTAAGTTGTTTCCTGTTGCTCGAATAGATAATCCAATTCTTGTTCCAAGAAACCACAGCAATGCAGCACCAACACATACTACTACTATACCAGCAAGAACTGTTTCATACCATTCTCCACCAATACCTGTTTCCTTAAACATCGTAAAAATAGTCTTTACTTTTAAAAGGCTGACATTAGAACTCCAGCCCATGACCATTAAATTGATAGTATACAATCCAGTGTTTGTAATGATACCTGCCAAAATAGAAGGAACCTTTAAGCAAGTCTGCAAAAAAGCTGTCACCCCTCCTGCTAACATACCAGCTAACATTGCTGCTGGAATTGCCAAAATCGGATGTCCCATCGCAGTAATCGTAACAGATACTGCTGCGCCTAAAATAAAGCAGCCATCGGTTGTCATATCTGCAATGTCTAATATTCTATAACTTAAAAATAATGCCATCGCTACCAGTGCATATAAAAATCCAAGCTCTAGTGCTGTCTGAATAATATAAAACATACTTCTTACCTCTACTCTTGTGTTGTTTCAACTTCTGTAATTTCACCCATTTGTTTGAATGCACTGTAGTCCATCTGGAGCATTGCTGCTGTTTCTGTATTTACAGTGATTGTGCCTGCATCCATCAAATAATAATCTTCCATCGCTTCCATACCCTCAGTCATTGCTGTATATGCAAGCTCTGCTGTTTTTGTTCCAAGTTCTGTATAGTTGACACCACAAGTTGCAAATGCACCATTTCTTACGAAAGAGTCAGCACCTGTATAATGAGGAATACCTGCATTTGCTAATTCTTCATAAATTGCTAATTCTGCTGCCATAATCACATTATCGGTAGGTGTAAAGATAGCATCTACATCAGATGCAATCAAAGAAGCTGCTGCTGCAATTACTTCATCATTGGTAGAAGCTGTCTGTTCTATATATCGAATACCTTTTTGTTCTAAATATGCTTTTGCCTCTGCAATCGGTGTTGCAGAATTTGCTTCTGATAAAGAATATAATAATCCGACTGTTTTTATATCTTTTTGCTGTGCAAGCATCATATCGATAATAAACTCTGTATCAAGTGCATCACTTGTACCTGTTACATAATCAATCCCTGTAAGACTTGCAGAAGCCGGATCAGAAATTGCTGCAAATACAACTGGAGTCTCGCTTTCTTCTGCACAAGAAGTCATAACCTGTGCTGCTAGTGTTGCGATTGGAATGATAGCATCTACATGATCAGAAATAACCTGTTCTCCTATCTGCATCAACGTTGTCTGTTCTCCCTGACCAGAATAAATATCATACTCGATAGTCACATTTTTTTCTGTTTCTAAACTTTCTAAACGTGCTGCGATTGCATCTGCAATTTCATCTAAAGAAGCATGATCCATCTGTTTTACAATAGCAACTTTATACCCATCAGTATCTGTTGTCTTCTTATCATTTACTGTCTGCTGTGTTGTTCCACAAGCTGTAGAAGCCAATGTCATTGCAATCGTACATCCAACTGCTGCTAATTTTTTTACTACATTCTTTTTCATAATTTTTTTCTCCTTGCATCCGAGTGGCAGATGTATGCCATTGTATATAACTAATATACAAAAAAGGCACTCTCGTCCCATATATGGGACAAAAGTGCCGAAACTTCTGCGATACCACCCAAATTGACTTTCTCTAAATAAAGAAAATCCACTCGCTTACGTACCATCATACGCATCCCGATGGATAACGGGTGGGAATCCCGTCAGCTCCTACTATATTCAAAGCTGCCCTCCAAAGTCCATTCACTGGCTGCTTCACGCTTCCTTCACACCATCGGAAACTCTCTGTACATCCACACCTGTCAGCTACTACTCTTTGTCACTGGTTTGTTCTGTTTAATTATTGTCATTATATGCATCTGATTTTTATTTGTCAACTATTTTCCCAATTTTTTCAAGAAGAGGACAAATTTTATTTTATATGGCAATTTTGACTTCCGTAGTGTATAATGAAAGTAACAATAATTTCGGGAGGCACTTTTATGTCTTATAAAATCTTACAAATCGATCCAGATTTAGCCCCATTCGAAAACGATATCAACCTTCGCATGGATAACTATAAGCGAAAACGCAAGGAATTACTTGCTAATACAGACAGCCTTGTAGATTTTGCAAACGGTCATGAATACTTTGGTTTTCATCGTACAAAAAACGGTTGGGTATATCGTGAATGGGCACCATCAGCACAAAAGTTATATCTTACCGGCGATTTCAATAACTGGAATGCTCGTTCCTGCCCTATGAAAAAGAAAGATGGCGGTGTTTTTGAAGTCGAATTGACCGAAAAAGACGGTTTGAAAGTCGGACAACGTGTACAAACTGTCGTTATTTACAATAATAAAGAGTTACGAAGAATTCCATTATATGCTACACGCGTTGTACAAGATCCAAAGACAGTTACATGGTGTGCTGAATTAGAAGATACGTTTGCTCCTTTTGCATGGACGGATGATTCTTTCAAAGCTCCTCAGACTCCTTATATTTACGAATGTCATATCGGTATGGCTCAGGACAAATACGAAGTTGGCTCTTATGATGATTTCCGTAAAAACGTTCTGCCTCGTATCAAAAAATTAGGTTATAACACCATTCAGATTATGGCAATTATGGAACATCCTTATTATGCTTCTTTCGGTTATCAGGTTTCTAACTTCTTTGCTGCTTCCTCTCGTTACGGTCACAGCACAGAATTAAAGGCATTAATCAACGAAGCGCACAAAATGGGCATTGCTGTATTGTTGGATATCGTACATTCTCATGCAATCAAAAATACAGTCGAAGGCATCAACGAATTTGATGGCACCACATATCAGTTCTTCCATAACGGTCCTCAAGGAGACCATAAAGAATGGGGTACGAAACTTTTTGATTACGGCAAAAACGAAGTGCTTCACTTCCTGCTCTCCAACTTAAAATATTGGATGACAACCTTCCACTTTGATGGTTTCCGTTTTGATGGTGTAACTTCTATGCTCTATCACGACCATGGACTTGGCGTAGATTTTGACAATAACAGCAAATATTTTTCCATGAATACCGACACAGAAGCAATCACCTATTTACAGCTTGCAAATGAATTGATTCATGAACTCAATCCACACGCTATCTCTATTGCGGAAGATATGTCTGCTATGCCTGGTATGTGTCTGAAATTAGAAGACGGTGGTATCGGCTTTGATTTCCGTCTTGCTATGGGTGTACCTGATTTCTGGATTAAACTACTCAAGAAAAATGATGAAGATTGGGATATGGACAAGCTTTGGGTAGAACTGAGCATCCGCAGAAAAGGCGAAAAGAACATCGGCTATGCAGAATCTCACGATCAGGCATTGGTTGGTGATAAAACAATCATGTTCCGTCTTTGCGATGCAGATATGTACACTGGTATGAGTAAATTCCATACTACACTTACTGCAGAACGAGGCGTTGCACTCCACAAGATGATTCGCCTGATTACTTCCACACTGGCTGGAGAAGGATACTTAAACTTCATGGGAAATGAATTTGGTCATCCTGAATGGATTGACTTCCCTAGAGAAGGCAATGGCTGGAGTTATCATTACTGCCGTCGTCAGTGGAATTTAGTAGATAATACAACATTGCGTTACTGTGAATTAAATGCTTTTGATACAGAAATGATTCATTTCTTAAGACGTGAACGTGTTCTTATCAAAAAGACAATCTGCCAATACATACATCAAGATGATAAGATTATGGAATATACAAAAGGCAAACTTGCTTTTGCATTTAATTTCCACCCAGAAAAATCTTTTGACGGCTACTTTGTCCGCGTAGAAGACGAAGGAAAATACCGCGTTGTACTTTCAACAGATGATGCAGCCTTTGGCGGTCATGAACGTATTGACAAAGAATATATTTACGAAGCAAAACAAACTCCTAACGGATGGACTGGGTTCCAGTGTTATCTTCCTAACCGCTGCGGTATTGTCTTCAAAAAAATTGACTAATATACAAATAAAACATTTTCCGAAAAATGCGTACTAAAAAAGGGAGCTAAGCTCCCTTTTTTAATTATATAACTATGTGATTATCTTAAATCTGATGTACAATGTGGACACTTTACGGCATCTTTATGGATTTCTGTCTTACAGAATGGACATTCTTTTGTTGTCTTTTCCACTGGTGCTGGAGCTGGCGCTGGTTTGTGAAGCTTGCTCATTGCCTTTACTGCTGCAAAAATAACAATTGCAATAATCAAGAACTCTACTACCATCTGAATGAAATTACCATACGCAAACACAGATACACCTGCTGCCTTTGCATCTGCCAACGTAGCATATTCGCCACCATCTAATGCAATGAACAAATCTGTAAAGCTGATCTTACCTGTGATTAATGTAATCAACGGCATTACAATATCATTTACGAGAGAACTTACAATTTTACTGAAAGCACCACCGACAATAACACCGACTGCCATGTCAATTACGTTTCCACGCATAATAAACTCTTTAAATTCTTTTACTGTCTTTTTCATGTTCCTTTCATCCTTTCGTATTTTTATAGTTTCATTTTCTCACCTCTATCATTTTGAATGTTCTCTATAAAAATGTCAAGTATGTTTCTGGAATATTTCTTATTCTGTATAATACTGTGCCTGTGCGTACCACAATTCATAATATTTTCCAGAATATAATCAGAATATCCTGTAATAAAAATAATCTGTACGGTGTCATTTTCTTTCCTAAGCTTTTTTGCCATCGTAACGCCGTCCATTTCACCCATTTCAATATCTAACAGCAATATATCGTCTGTCTGCTTCTGCATCATCACAGATTGCTACATTATAGTTCATAACTCTCTCTTTTGCGTAAATAAAAGGAGCATCGCTGACTGCAATCCTCCTTTATTTATACATCATTTTATTTCAATTGATTAGTCAAGTGGTTTAAATCTTACAGCCATAACTGTAATAACAGGCTGTTCTTCTGCTGAGATTGTACCATTGTCATCTGTTGGATTTGCTGCTGCACAAATAGCATCTACAATGTCCATACCTTCGATAACATGACCGAATGCTGCATATTCTCCATCTAAAGAAGTGTTATCTTCCTGCATAATAAAGAACTGTGCACTTGCACTGTCAAAGTCCTCAGAACGAGCCATAGAAATAGTTCCTCTTGTATGGCTGATATCATTGTCATAACCATTCTTAGAAAATTCACCCGGAATAATTGTTTCAAATCCGCCAGTACCATCACCATTTGGATCACCGCCCTGCATCATGAAACCTTCAATAATGCGGTGGAATGTAAGTCCGTCATAGAAACCTTCTTTTGCATTGTAAACAAAGTTTGCAGCTGTAAGAGGAGCTTCATCCTGTTCAAGCTCAACTGTAATTCTGCCATAATTTTCTACATAAATATCTACATAGTAAGTCGCATTTTCTTCGCTCATCAGCAATTCAACGCCATATTCATCTGCAAGTTTCTGTAACTTTTCTTCCTGTGCCTTCTGAACTAATTCTACAATACCAACACCTAACACGATTACAACACAAACTGCAAGGATTGCAAATACTGGAATCAGTTTCTTGCTTAATTTGCGACGTTTTGCACTTGCTTTGATTTTAGCCTTACATGCTGTATCTACAGTCTTTGGAACAACTTCTAACTTCATAGCCTGTTCTAATAAAGACTTTACTTCTTCTAAAGAGAACTTACAGTTCTTCTTTGCAAGCACTTCTGCTAATGCACTTGCACTTGCTTCATAATTGCTTCTTGCAACATTTTCTTTCTGCTTGAGTACACGAGACATTTCTTCAAAATCCATACCTCCTGCATTCATTACTAAGAAAACATAACGCTGATATGCGTCTAATTCCTTCAATGCATCCTGTAATGCTACAACATCTGCTGCTGCATTTCCAGCATATACTTTGTTTAAGCCCTGCTTCTGAGTTGCTTTACCGCATGGAGTTTCTTTGATTTTCATTTCTGCTGCACATTTTTTTGCTGCATCCATGATCAACATCTCTTGAAACTTCTTTTCAGAAACGGCTCCTTTCTCAGCAAGTACCTCCCATACGCCATTCATGACTTCTGTTGTAACTGTTGCTGCTTTCTCCTTATCATTTAAAAGGATACTACAAAATCCAAAAACCTTTCCTTTGTTCTCCTCATACAAAGTGGTCATGGATTTTTTGTGCCCTTTTGCGGCTTCTTCCATTAAAATTGACATGTTTCTTGTTCCTTTCGTATTTCTATGAACTAATTTTTAACGTGAAAAATAGCGTCACATCTAGTTCATAATTATACACTATATTTTTTGAACCTTCAATACCTTGTATGAGATAAATTCCAATGCAAATTGTGAAAATACTATGAAAATCAAAGCGCCGCTTCTTGCTTTCGCAATAGAAACGGCGACTTTGTTTCTTATTTAAATTTTATTGCCTGCAAACTGCGTCATATACAATGTATAATACTTACCCTTTTTCTCAAGCAGTTCTTCATGATTTCCGATTTCTACAACACGTCCCTCGTCCATAACTACAATCTTATCAGAGTCTTGAATAGTAGAAAGTCTGTGTGCAATAATCAAGCTGGTACGATTTTTCATTAAATTTACCATAGCATCCTGAATATGCTTCTCTGTTCTAGTATCTACAGAAGAAGTTGCTTCGTCCAAGATTAAAATCTTTGGATTTGCAAGAACCGCTCTTGCAATCGCCATCAACTGTCTTTGTCCATGAGAAAGTCCCTCACCTGCCTGCTTTAAGAATGTATCGTATTTCTTTGGCAGCTTATTGATATAATGTGTCAGGTTACTCATTTCTGCTGCATAATACATTTCTTCATCAGAAGCGTCTGGATTAGAGTACTTAATATTTTTCTCAATCGTATCAGAGAACAGCACTGTATCCTGTAATACAATAGCGATATTTTTACGAAGTTCATCTTTTTTAATATCGTAAATATTCACTCCATCGATTAAAATTTCACCTGCATCTACAGGATAAAATCTCATCAAAAGATTTACTACTGTTGTTTTACCACTTCCTGTTGCACCAACAAGGGCAATCTTCTGACCTGGTTTTACATCCAGATTAAAATCATATAATACTTGCTTGCCTTCCACATAGGAGAAATCTACATTTCTGAAAGAAATTTCACCTTTGACATCTTTCATTTCCAATGTACCGCTGTTATCTTCGTCAGGCTGATCCATTAATGCAAATACACGTTCTGCACCAGCGATAGCTGTCTGGATTGTACCATAAAGCTGTGCAATTTCATTGATTGGTCTGGAGAACTGTTTTGCATAAATAATAAATGCAGAAATCGTACCAATTGTAATCAGACCAGTATAAGCAAAATATCCACCAAATGCTGCTACAATAACAAAGCTGATATTAGAAATACAGTTCATGATAGGTCCCATAGAACCACCTAAAATCTCTGCTTTAATACTTACTCGTTTCAACTCATCAGAAGTTTCACAAAATTCTCTGATTACATCTGCCTGCTTATTATATGCTACGATAGACTTATATCCTGTGATCATTTCTTCAGAATGACCATTTAACTGACCTAAAATCTGAGAACGTTTGCGGTAAATTTTTCTCATAAACTTAGACATCTGCTTTGTTACAATAACTGTCAAGATAACAGTCAACATAGTAATCAATGTAAGCTGCCAGCAATATATAAACATAATGGTAATTGTACCAAGGATTGTAAGTACACCTGAAACCAAAGAACCAAGACTTTGAGAAATTGTATTAGATACGTTTTCTACGTCATTGGTCATACGGCTCATGATGTCACCGCTGGAATGTGTATCCAAATATTTAATAGATAAATAATCAATCTTTTTAAACAGATCATATCGCATCTGCTTTACAATACTTTTGCTCAGTCTGGCTGCAAGTAAAGACTGTGCCAAGCCAAATAAAATATTTGCAATATATGCTCCCATCAAACATGCAGCACATATATATAATTTATTCCATTCCTGTTCTTTGATACAGTCAATAGCTTCACCCTGCAAAGAAGGTGCTAATAAAGCTACTAATGTAACCATTACTACTGCTACCAATAAAGATACGAGCAGTTTTTTTGCTCTCGCAAAATATACCATCAGTCTGGAAAGTGTCTTGACAGCATCTTCTGGCTTTTCTATAGGCTGTGCCATGCCTCTTGGGCCTCCCGAACCACGTCTAAAGTTTACTCTTACTTGTGGTGCATTATTCTGCTGTGCCATTATTCCTGACCTCCTTCCTTCATCTGTGAACGATAAATATCCTGATAGATTTCAGAATTCTTCAATAATTCTTCATGTGTACCAAGTGCTGCAATCTTTCCTTTTTCCAATACAGCAATGCGGTCTGCGCCTTTGATAGATGCAATACGCTGTGCAATGATAATCTTTGTTTTATCCGGACATTCCTTGCGAAGTGCTTCATATAAAGAAGCCTCTGTTTTTAAATCCAATGCACTTGTAGAGTCATCAAAGATTAAAATTTCATGCTCTTTTAAAACAGCTCTTGCAATAGAAATACGCTGTTTTTGTCCACCTGAAAGAGAATGACCTCTTTCTGTTACCATTGTCTCATATCCATTTTTTGCAGATTCAATAAAACGATCTGCCTGTGCAATCTTTGCTGCTTTTTGCACTTCTTCAAATGTTGCATCAGGTTTACCCCAGCGGATATTTTCTTCAATCGTTCTGGAGTATAACTCAGCCTTTTGTAATACAATAGAAATTTTATCTCGAAGTGTATTTAACGGATACTCTTTTATGTTGTGGCCATCTACTAAAATTTCACCATCTGTTACATCATAGAAACGAGGAATTAAATTTACAAAAGAAGTCTTGCCACAACCTGTTTCTCCAATAATTGCAAATGTTTCTCCTTTTTCTACCTTGAAAGAAATATCCTCTAATATTTTCTGATCCGGAGTTTCTGGATAAGCAAAACTTACATGCTTAAATTCAATTTCTCCAGTCTTTGTGCTTTCTTCTTTTAATGTTCCATCTAAGATTACTTCAGGACTATTGTATACTTCGTTGATACGATCTGCAGATGCTTTTGCTCTTGTAAATGTCTGGAAAATATTTGCCATAAATGTAACACCGTGCAAAATCTGAGAAAGATATGTAATACCGGCCATAACATTACCAGGTGTCAAATCTCCTCCTGTTCTTACGGTATAACCACCTACTAAGATAACCGTTACGATACAGACATTTAATACGATATTTAAGCATGGACTCATAAAAGCTAATAAAGTCTGTACGCGAAGGCTTTCATCACAAAGTGCTTCGTTTGCCTTCTGGAAACGGTCTAATTCATACGCTTCTTTTACATACGCTTTTACAACTCTTGCACCTGCTACGTCTTCTTGCATAACATTATTGATACCATCTAATTTTTTCTGAACAACAGAAAATAAAGGAGAGGCTTTTCTTAAGAAGAATGTAACAAATACCAATACAAATGGTAAACCGCATGCAGCAATCAACGCAAATCTTGGTGACTGACTGTATAACATAATAATACCGCCTACAAACATGACAATATTTCGTACAAATCCTCGAATAGACATCATAACCATCATTTGAACCTGATTAACGTCATTAGAAAGTCTTGTTACTAAAGAACCGGTAGAAATTTTATCTGTTTCCTGAAAGGACAAAGACATAATACGAGAAAACAAATCTTTTCTAAGATCATTTCCAAAATTCTGTGCTGCAATATTGGCAAATACACCACACAATACACCACACATACCACCGATTGCAACAAAGATTACCATACGAATTCCGACTGTAATAATCAATGTCATATCATTTTTCAAAACACCATTGTCTACAATCTCAGCCATCATATCCGGCTGCATCAAGTCCATTGCTACCTCACCAAACATAAATATTGGTGCTAATACGCAAAATATCCAATACTTTTTTAAATACTTTAACAAGGTAAGTCCCCCCTTATGCATTCATAAATTTTGTCTAACAGTGCGATTATTTCTGCTTCTTTTTCAGGTGTGATTGCTTCTGTAATCACTTCATCTGATTTATGCAGTTTTTCGCGTAATTTTAAAGCAGTTTCTTCACCTTTTTGTGTCAGATACAACTTTGTGTATCTTCGATCTGCTTCATCAATCTCTTTTCGAAGATATCCTTTTGCGAGCATTTCTTTCACACTCTGATTTACTGCTGCCGTAGTGATATTTGCAAAATCCGCAATATTTTTTTGATTTGCTCCAGCATTTCTATGTAAATAAAAAATAATCGTTCTATAAGAATCTGGAATTCCAAGTTCTAACGCGATTTCTTTCATATGATCTGCCCATGCACGCCTCGTTCTGGAAATTGCCATCATCACACTACGTTCTCTTTTTTCCATAAGTTCTCCTTTCCTCTAAGTATAATTCATAAGTTTTAATTAAGCTCTTAATTATTATGCCCCACAATTTTCCATTTGTCAATAATAGCAGACACAAAAAAAGCCCGTCTGACAAAATCACATCGTAATTTTATCAGACAGACTTTTAACATTCTGAATTTTGAAGCTCTTTATTTGCTTTTACTCGATCTATTTCTGCATCGCCTTTCCACAAATAACTGATTTTTACTTCCAGTCCTTTTGTAATGCGCTGCAGATTTTCCATATGCTTTAGTACAATTACAACTATCGTAACACACATCATACCTACTATGGAATTGATTCCATATTTACGAGCATATAAGATAGTAATCAAAATAGAACCCGTAATCGGTATCAGGCATACATAATCCGTCACTAATGCAACTACTGCCTCTATCGCAAGCAACACGACAAACATTTTCGGACTGTATGCCAGCACACTTCCTGCCATACATGCCAGTCCTTTTCCACCTTTAAATTCCATAGTAACTGGAAAGATGTGACCTAATACACAACTGATACCGGCAAGTTCTTTGGCTGTCGGAAGATCCGCAAACAACATTCCGGCGATTACGACTGCAAAAAAGGCTTTCAAAATATCTGCTACCGCAGTAAACATACCAGCCTTTCTGCCCATAATCAGCACTACATTCGATGCTCCTGCATTTCCAGAGCCTTTCGTGCGTATGTCAAATCCTTGTTTTTTACTGAGTATGTATGCAGTATTGACATTGCCAAACGCATACCCTAACAGAGCACAAAAAAGTATTTTCATATCTATTATCTTTCTAATATTTTGTTCATATAGTATGGGAACTGAATCATCCACCATGGCCAGTCATGATTTACATCCTCGCCCCAAAGGTCTACCCATGCCGGTACACCAAGACGAGCAAACTCTCTTTTCATGATTCTTGCATCGGCTTTCGCTTCATCTTCCCATGCTCCCTGTCCGCAGCACAAAATAATCGTACCTTTACGATACTGCTCTACCAATGGATGATCCACTGGCATCTGTGGCAAACAATCTACTGGGGAATTTAAATAAATATCCAGATTATCATATCCTTCAAAGAAATATCCTGCATGGAACAGACCGCTTAAAGATAAGCATCCGCCAAACAAATCCGGTCTTCTTAAATAAAAGTTTACGCAATGATAACCACCCATACTTGCACCACTGAGCAATACTTGTCCATGATAATCAGTCTCATCATATAAGCTGTGGATTTCATGAAGTCTTGGTAAAAATTCTTCGCAAATATATGCAAACCACTGTTCATGCCACCAGATACGTCCCTGATAATCGCCGCCCTTTGCACTCCATGTTTCTTCATCGACACTGGAAATGCAATATAACTGCATCAATCCGGCTTCGATTTTATCTGCAACGGTATCTACCATACCACGACTTTCAAAATCCCAGAATTTTCCATCCTGACAAGGGAATATCACAACTGGAAGTCCTGCATGACCATACACTTTAAATTCCATGTCGCGATTTAAGTACGCGGAATATTCTCTATAATACTGTGTATGCATATGTATCACCTATTCTCTTTCTAATGCAAAGTGTACAAATTCAAACATTTCTTCTTCTGTTGTAAATCTTGCCATTGTAGCATGATTACCCATAGCACCTGCTAATACATCAGGCATTTCTTTGTATAAAACAATATGATCGCCATATTTATCAAATACTTCCTGTAATGTATGCTTATATGTGCCATCTTTTCTGCGGCCTGCATAAGCGCAAGTATATGGTCTTTGCTCAGGATTAAAATATCCCTGATCATAGCAAATCATATTTGCCCAAATCTGGTATACGTCAATGTCATTTGCAAAGTTCATCATATCTGGAGTAAATCCTCCTGGTGGACGCATATTTACTTCCAATCCAAAGATTTCTCCTGCTTTTCCAAGACCTTCTTTATCTTCTTTTAAGATAAAGAACTCACAGTGGAAGAAACGGGAATTACATGCAAATGATTTGATTGTTCTGCGGCCTGCATCCTTTAAATCTTCTGGAATCTCTTTTTTAGAGTAATACCAAAGATCCAAATTATCATTTACGACGTTCATAACTGGTTCTGGGAAAAAGTGACTTGTTTCAAAAATAATATTGCGATCAGAATCACAAATACCATCATAAGACACTAAATGACCGTTAATAAACTCTTCCATAATATATGGTACTTCAGGAAGATGTGCGTAAAAGTCAATCAATTCCTGTTCATTTTTGAGCTTGTAAGTAGCTGCCGCACCAACTCCATTGTCCGGCTTTACAATAACTGGATAGCCAACCTGTCCAATAAAAGCAAGTCCTTCTTCCAAAGTTGTTACCATGTGGTATCTTGCTGTCTTTACTCCAGCCTTTGCATAGTACTCTTTCATCTTGCTCTTATACTTAATACCATCAATAGTATCGTTATTTAAGCCTTTGATATTAAAGTCTGTTCTTAACTGAGCATCTCTTAACAACCAATATTCGTTGTTACTTTCCAGTCCATCAATTCTTCCGTACTTAAATGTGAAATATGCACATGCACGATATACTTCATCGTAATTTTCAAGGCTGCTTACTTTATAATATTCAGTCAGTGAGTCCTTTACATTTTGGCTCATTGTTTCATAAGGCTCATCGCCAATTCCCAATGTATTTACTCCATTTCTCTTTAAAGCTGCAGTAAAATTATAATACGATTCGGGAAAATTCGGTGATAGGAATACAAAATTCATATAGGCTCCCCCATTCCGTCAGGCGTATCTTTCTTGTCTGACCTTTTTTTATTATTCTACTCATTTTATATATTATAGTCAACCCAAAATCCGAAAAAAAAGAGCCTCTATTAACAGAAAGACGTTTTGTTTTACCAGAAAATGAGTAATTCTACAATAAACCAAAAATGCCTGTCAAAGACAAAAATGTCCTGACAGGCACTCAAAAAGAATGTATCTTTATGCAGAAATTATTCCCATAAATTGATGTACATCTGTACTACTTCTTCCTTTGTTGGTACTCTTGGGTTTGTAGCTGTACAAGCATCTGCTAATGCAGCATCTGCCATAGCTTCTACCTTGCTCATGTACTCTTCCTTTGTAATCTTACCCATCTGAGAAATGGATAATGGAATGTTCATTTCGTTAAGCATGCACTGTACCCAGTATACTAAAGAACGAACAGTCATGACTTCGTTGTAGTTGTTAAGACCAAGAATATGTGCAACATTGCAGTACTGCTTTACTGCTGGTAAATATTCCTGCTGGCTCTTGCTGTACTTGTTGATACCACTGTTATACTCGATAATGTGAGGTAATAACATCGCATTTGCACGACCATGTGGAATGTGGAATAAAGCACCAAGCTGATGTGCCATACCATGATTTAAACCAAGAGAAGCGGAGTTAAATGCTAAACCTGCTAAACAGGAAGCTGTATGCATTTTCTGTCTTGCATGTGTGTCATTTCCATCTAAGTATGCTCTTAAAAGGAATACACCAACCATTTCAATAGACTTTTCTGCTAAAGCAGTCGCAAAATCATTGCGTGCTGTACTTACACAAGCCTCGATTGCATGTGTGAATACGTCCATACCAGTATCTGCTGTGATTGCTGGTGGTACACTGCGAACTAATTCTGCATCCAAAATAGTCTCTTCTGGAGTTAAAGATGGAGATACTAATGGATATTTACGGTTAGCCTGTCTGTCAGATACTACTGCAAAAGAAGTAACTTCAGAGCCAGTACCGCTTGTAGTAGGAATTGCAATCAAAGCAACCTTACCATAGTTATCAATCTTAAGAGCAAAGTCACGAATAGACTTAGAAGAGTCAATTGCAGAACCACCGCCTACTGCTACGATTGCTTCTGGCTTATACTCTAATAATTTCTTTACGCCAAGACTAATCTTTTCGATTGGAGGATCTGGTACGACATCACTGAAGATATCATAAGTAATACCGCCCTCTTTCAGAGGATTTACAATAGAATCAATCATTCCGCTCTGTGCGATAAAAGGATCGGTAATGACTAATACTTTCTTGTAAGGTATTTCTTTTAATCTGTCTAATGCCTGGTCACCAAAAAATATTTTGGTTTTAATTTCAAAACTGTTCATGTTTTATCTCCTTGCATTTTGTAAAAGATGTTTATAGGAACAAAGCGGTTTGCGCCGCCTCGCACATTACACACGCACAGTATTGTGCGTACTCCCTGTCATTAGTTTATCATAGTTAGCAGAAATTGTAAATGTTTTGAAAAAACAGATACTAGAAATTTATAAATATGCAATTCCAAAGCCTAAGGCTAAAAATGGTCCGAATGCAAATATTTCTTTTTTATTTTTGTGTACACACAATAAAAAAAGAGCATATACACCGGCTGTCAGACTTGCAATCCACATTGCATACAGCATCATATCCATCCCAAGCAACAAACCATTTACTGCTGCAAATTTTATATCTCCTCCTCCAAAAGCTCCAGACTTTATACAAGAAATCAAAAGCATAGGAAGCGAAAATATAAGTGCTGCTGCTATTCTTTCTGCTATAGACAGTTGTTGACTACATAGCATTTGAACAAAAACCAACAACAAAATATATATAACATATCGATTGCTGATTTTTTTATATTTCCAATCAGAAAGTGCTGTCTTTAGTAAAATGAATAAATATAGCATTTTTAACATTGGATTTTCCTTATAATGAGTTCTGTTGATAATCAACCTTATATTCTATCTTGTAGTCTCAGTATTATACTCATTTTATAAATGACCGTCAAGAAAATAGAGAACAAAGTGGACAAAAAATAAATGCAACATGAGACACCTCACATTGCATTTACTCTCCTCTTTTGACGCATTCTGCAGCTACAGCATAAAAAGGAATTCACATCATTTTCACATTAAAGTTAGTTAGAACTAACTATTTGTATAGTAGCATACTTTCTGAAGAAATTCAATACCTGTTTGTAAATTATTTTTGTACTATCGGCATTTCTGTCATACGAAGCTTTGCACAACCATACGGATAAAGCTCTTTCGTTTCCACCTCTCCAATCGCCTTTGTGGAAAATGGAACTTTAGCACATACAGTTTCATATCCATCTTCTAATCCCCAATCAATTTTTTGCATTTCTGTTTTCAATACAATTGGTGGTTTATCAGAAGAAAATGGAATATCACTAATTACACGCTGTTCTACAGTAAATATTTCACTTGCAAACCCATAATTCCATGCACTAATTCCAACATACTCGTAATCACAATAAGGATACTTTCGTTCTACTCCATTTTGTTCAAATTCATGTATTTTCTTTTCGTATGTAATAGGAAGTGAAAATACCAATGAACCTTTTTTAACGGTATATAACGCATCTGGTCTATTTAATAATTCTATTCTTGTTTCATAAGACATTGTAATCGTTGTTGTTCCTTCTTGGATTGCAAAACTGTATTCTTTATCAGCTTTTACCAAGTTTCCATTCACAGTTACTTGATCTGCAAAAGATGGAATGCGTACAATAAAATCAAATGCTTTATCTGCCTGTATTTTATAAACAAATGTATTTTTAAACGGATATTCTGTTTCCACTTCTATTTTCACATTTGCTGTATGCAATGTTGCAGGAAGCGGTACTGCATGAATAATCGCATTTTCATTATGCATAAATACTGCCAAAGCAAGCTTTGGAAAGGCCTGATTAAAATTAGCAGTACAACAACCATAATTCGGCTCTAGTCCAAATAAGTGTGCTTCTGAGCCATTTGTTCTGAATAAAGATTTTCCTGGAAATTTTTCACAAGAAATTTGATTGCTCAACTGATCATATTGATGCGTCCACATATCATCACTTACTGTTGCAGGCAATGCATTAAATGCTGCTAATTCTAACAATTCTGCCCATTTACTATTTCCACTGTATGCAAACAAATGCTCATAAGAATACATCTGTTCTACAACTGCACAAAGTTCTGTTCCTTGAATCGCACTTAAACCAGATAAACATTCATCTCCAGTAAATATACCCATCGGTCTTCCATTGTACTGTTCTAAAACATCATATAACTTATCTGCTTTTTGACTATATGCCTCTCCTAATATATCACAACATACTGCCTCTTCTTTTAACATCATTGCAATATTTACAATATGTGTATCTAATGTCCATTTATTTAAAGGTTTCTTCCACAATTCTTGCTTTTGTGCGTAGTCCACACCTTGCTTTTTTAATATGTATGCTAGTTCTTTTATCCATGCTTCTTCATACCTTTTATATAAAAAATTAATTGCAATAAATGTTTCATACCAGCGGTATTTTCCCCAACGAAACAGACGTATATTTTCTGTTTTTAATTCTTCATAATAATTTTTCAACATCTTATAAAGTACGGTTGGTATTCTTTCATCTTTCGAACATTCATAATAGACAACTAACACTTTACTGATTAACTGAACTGCCCAACTGTCATATGTACTGCGTTCTTCCTTGCTGCATGGTGCAATCCATCCATCTTCTTGTTGCAATGCTAAAATTCCATCTATATATCGCTTTGCACGTTCTATCATATCCGCATTTTCTAAAAGATATGCCAGCGGTATAAATCCGTCTAGCCAATAAGGAACTCGTTCCCATCCTTCAGCATCTTTTCCAATCCATGCACTGTCTCTTACATCCCTCCACACTTTATCTAAATTTCCACTCAGTCCATTTGCTTGAATTTCTAATTGTCTTTTTAACCATCCTTTTGGTTTTATTTCCTGTGACGTATAAAAATCCCATTTTCTCATACACAATCTTCCTTTCTAGCTTTATGAAATTTCTTTTATATACTGTTCCCATTTTCCATTTTTATACTCTTGTGAAATGGTATAAGATTTTCCATGAATCTGAATACCTTCCAGAATAAATTCTTCTTTTATCATCGGCTTTATACAAATCTCTTCTTCTCGAACACAAATTCCAAGATAATAAGATAAAAATAGATTGAGCCATTCTGAATGAAAATATTCTGCCTGTGGAGAAAATGCAGCTCCATCAGTCGGTCTGTAATGCTCTACAATACATGGTGTCGCGCGATCCCCTGATTCAAAATGCAATTCTGTATATTCTTTAAATATCATTTCAAACAAATCATTTAAATCTTCATTTTCATAGGCTGCACTGCCAAGAGATTCTAATACTAAAGAAACTGCAAACGGCCAAATTGGTCCATTCCAACAACAACCATATAAATGTGGGTTATCTAAACTTGCTTCTGTTGGTCCAACTATACAATTATCAAACCAGTACATCGGACACTGCTTTCCAACACTAGTCAAACCAAAATCTGCATGAAAACAGCCTTGCTTTGCAAAATGTTCAAATACTTTATGATATTTTTCTCCAAAAAGCTGTTTCATCATTGGCATACATCCATCATAGCTGTAAGCCTCATCACATTGCTTTCCCGTTTTTACATCCACATCAAAGAAAAAGCCTTTCTCCTCATTCCAAAACAAAGAAATAACCTGTTTCTTAGCTTCCTCCAAAGCTTCTGTAAAAAAGTGTGTATCTTCTGTTTTTTCTAATAAATCTGCCATATTTTTACAAGCAGCTAAATTCAACAAATGCATACTGCACTCATCTACTCTATGCAGAATTGTTCTCTCGAATCCATCTTTAACTCCCTCTGTATCATTTCTCCAATCCCACTTTGGTTCTGTATACTGATAAAAAGATGGTTGATATTCTGCCCCTGTAATCCAACTGCCTTCAGTCTTTGGTAACATACTTTTATCTTCAAAACATTTTAAAAGCGTATATTGCTTCATTGATTCATAATATTTCTCAATCAAATTTTTATCTTTTTTGTGCACATACACATCCCAAACTGCCATTGGAGTAAATTGAATATATCCTTTTGTTGCACCATGACCTTCACACCAATTATCTATTTGTGAACAAAGTACTTTCGTATCTTTCATCCACTTCATTTCCTCTATTTGAAGTGGAAATGGAAGTCCAATTGGTGCACCAAACCACCCACCAAACGGAGATTCATACACGCAAGCACCTTGAAATACAGACTCAGGCCATATATCAGAAGGAGTATGGATTGCAGACTTTATAACAAAAAATCGATAATAATAAATCTTCAACATATCCATGTCATCGATGAACAATCTTGGTACATATTGATCCATCCATGCATTAAAACGATCTTCTGATTTTTGAAACGGCTCCGATTCGCAAAACGCTCTGTGCAATGCTTCCTTTGCTTTTTCAAGACTCTGTGCATGGAATGCAAAACCATATTGAATTTCTGCTTTTCCAAACGGAGGAACAACAACATCAGCACTCGTTCCCTGATTTGTTGTTGCATAAATAAACCCATCTAAAAATAAATTTTGTCCAAGACTTGCCGGCATAATTTTCGTATGAACTTTATATATCCCTTCAGAAATTGTTTGAAATGGAACACAAAGTTTTACTGTAATCTGCATTGGTTCTGAACCATCATTACACAATGTCAAATGTGAAATAAATGTATCTTCTTCATTGAAACATTTTCTTTCACGAACAGCAAGAACACCTGACTTTTTATACGCTCCAAATGGTCTGCAACGATACATCGTATCCATAAATGCAGGCGTCCAGCGATTTCTCATAACTGTAAACTCCAATTTTTTCCCTCCTGAAAAAATTTGGGGTACAATTATATCTTTTGTATCAATTTCATGTGCAATAGATATCATTCCGGGAAGACCCAAACTAGGTGCATCCCATTGTTCGAGCGTTGTATTACCCTGTTTTAATCGGTTTAATTCTTGTTTTCCTCTTGTATAAATATTATAACCTCGAACATCACTTCGTCTTGTAGTTTCTAAAAATTTATTTATGTTACGTTCCTTTAACATACATATATCCTTTGCCTTTTCCGATCTTACCATACTGATATAATGACATACATTTGTACCATCGGAATTTTTATAGAAAACAGATTGTACAAATGTTACTTTAGAATCTTATGTGCATAAACAAAACTGCCCGACAGATTTCCTCTATCGGGCAGTCCACCTATTATTAATCTATATGAAAAAGACCTAAATTTTGATTAATAATTATTTACTTCTCTGTCTATCATAGATTGTCTGAGCAATATCAAGCCAATTCTGAAGACCTAAACTTTCGATTTCTTTAATATAACCATCCCAATTCTTATCGATATCCTGAACACCTGTTACACATTCAGCAAGGAAACTATTTACATAACTTGTAATATTAGAGCGAGTATCACCAATCGCATCTTTTTCTTCTGTTGTCCAGTTTAATACTGGAAGTGTCTTTGGTAAGTACTGAGGATTATCTAAAGATGCTAAAAAGTCAAGCTGCCATTCATCACCTGCTTTTTCAATATCATATACTTCTCCATTGTACATAGTTGCTGTTGTACCCCAAATTTCACCATTTCTAGGAGCACCTGCACCAAAACCTGCCCAGTTCCAATTATGAGGATTAACAGGTGCATTTAAACGAACGATATCAATTTCATCAATCAGACCAGCTTCTAAATATAAAGAATTTGCTTTTGCACAAACTTCTGGATCATCTGTCCAGTCTACACCATATACACCGTATCCACTTCTTAAATATCCAAGACTTTCTGGAGTAGAATAATCATACATTGCGTCTTCAATTGCGATACATCTGTCAAGTTTATCACCAGTACATGTAAATACTACTTCTGCACAGAAACCTGCACAACGAGTAGGATAGTAAGATAATCCGCCAGGACCTTCTACTGGTAATAAGAAATCATACTGTTCACGAATGCTCTCTTCTGTAATCCAGCTTTTTCCTGCCATATCTACTAAACCAACAATTGCTGGATCTAAGTTTATAGTACCTCTATAAGTAGTATCATCATCTGTAAAGATACCTGCATTTAATACGCCTTCTTCATACAGGTCACTCATGTAATGAAGACCTTCTTTCCATTCTTCTGTTACGAATGGAGCTACTACAGTAACGCCATCATTCTGATCTACTGTAAGACCACCATTATCTTTACCATTATTCCAAGATACAAAAGAAGTCATTAAACAAGGAATAATATCAGAACCCCATCCCTGTCGTCTTCCATATGCACCAATTTCATCCTGAACACCATTTCCATTAGGGTCATTATCACGGAATGCAATCAACACATTTTTCAACTCTTCTGTTGTAGTTGGTTTTTCTAAATTTAATGTATCAAGCCAACTCTGATTAATCCACATCTTTTCTGGATTTTGATTACTTGGATGAATTGTATCATCACCAAGACCATAAATGTGTCCGTCAGATTGAAGCATAACAGCAAACATTTCTTCTTTTACTTTATCAGTTAATGCATTAAAATAAGGCATCTTTTCTGCATCATATACATAATCTTCTATAGGCTGAATTGCTCCTGCTGCACCTAATTCAATCTGCTGTGAAGGCTGAATTACGCCATCACCCATAAGCATATCCGGCATATTATCAGCTTCTGCTGTTGCCATCAAAGTAACTTTTGTTGCCCAGTCACCATTGTTAGCAGGAAGCATAAAAAATTCCAAATTTACATTAAAACGTTCTTCTACTGCCTGAGTTAATAAATTGTTTTTCCAATCGCTGATAGCACTGCTTGTCATCGTTCCAATTACAATGTCCATTTTTTCTGCATATGGATCATCAGATGCTGTATTATCTGTTGTTTTTACTTCTTCACTACTCTTACTCTCCGTAGAAACTACAGATGATACTGTTGATGATGCATCGGCATCTGTTTTTTTATCGCCACAGCCAGCCATTCCTACTACAAGGGATGCTGCCATACCAAGTGCTACTAACTTTGTTTTTTGCATAAAGTTGTACCTCCTTCACGAATACAGTTTCTTATTTATTTACTGTTCAATTTTGCTTTTCTCACCGTTTTTCAACTAAAGGATATCCGTTCAAGTTGTATTTATAATATCACAGTTTTTTTCAAAAAAACATTAAATATATCACACTTCACATTGCTTATATCACACTTTTATGTTAAAATCAGCCACAGGAAATATCCACATATACATTTTTTTTGTGCAGATTTACCTATATATATCATACCACCAACGGAGGAATATAACATGTGTGGAATAAACTTGAACGAACCTATTACCTATTTATCTTCTTCTTTACGTTTTTTCAACGAGAATGAATATCATATCACGCGTACTCTAAATAAAGATGTTTTACTTCTTGTTTTTGACGGCATCTTACGTTTTCGAGAAGATGGTAAAGATATTGAAGTTCATCCAGGTGAATATTACATTCAAAAACAAGGATATTACCAGCAAGGTATTTGCCCAAGTGATTCACCCAAGTATTTTTATGTACATTTTCGCAGTTCTTGGGAAGAAAGTACTGATGTGTTGCCATTTCAAGGAACTTTTCACTATCCAACCTTTAAACCTTTTATAGATAAACTAGACAATTTGGCTCACGAAGATGCTATTTATCCCGAAAAATGTGCTTTGTTTTTCGAAATACTTTCTATGCTCTATTCAAAACCAAAAGAACGTACTCAAGCCAATGAAATTGCAGACTTTTTAGAAGAACACTTCTTGGAAAAACCTACACTTGAAGAAATCTCTAAAGAATTTCATTTTAGCAAAAATCATATTATCAATATTTTCAAAAAAGAATATCAGATGACTCCTGTAGAATATATTAACTTTTTAAAGATTAAACAAGCAAAACGTCTGTTGATATCTACATCAGATTCCATCGAAAATATTGCACTCAAATGTGGTTTTATCAATTACTCACACTTTTACAAAACATTCTACGCAAAAAATGGCATTTCCCCATCTGATTGGAGAAATACCATTCGAAGCTAATATATTATTTATTTCATTTACATCTGATTATCCTCAGCATAAATACCAACAAACAATTTTTTTCAATATAAGCTTTTGCTTTTTGAAAAATTGTTCGTTGGTATCAATTATAATAGTTAAACTTCTTCCACCTTTGTCACAATTGCAGCTTCTACCTGATGGTCTTCAATTTTGGTACATTTAATATGTAATCCCAATTCTTCAAATTCTACATCACTTCCATCTTCTGGAATGCTTTGCAGCACATGGAAAATCCAACCATTAAATGTATCATATTCTTCACTGGAAAGATGCACACCCAACACTTCAGAAACTTCTTCTAAAGATGCACTGCCATGTATTTTCCATGTATTTTCTTCTAATTTTTCGATTAGATTTTCTGACTCTTCTTTGTCATCTTCCAAATCACCTACTAACTGTTCTACAAGGTCATTGATTGTAATAATACCTGTCACTCCGCCGTACTCATCTAAAACAACAGCAATTCTGTTTTTACTCTTTTTCATATTGCGGAACAAGTCATCGGCTTTGATTGTATTTGGTACAAAATATGCTGGTACGACTGCATGTTTCAATATATATTCTTTTTCTTTATTTTCCAAGCGGAAGTAATCTTTTGCATTTAAAATACCAATAATTTTATCTGCTGTTCCATTACAAACAGGATACAATGTATGGCTCGTATGGAAAACAATATCTTTCCATGTTTCTACAGAATCTTCCATATCCAACATCGTAACATCTGTTCTGTGTGTTAATATCTGTTCTGCGGTCAAATCATCAAATTCAAACACATTCTGAATCAAATCTCGTTCTTCATGGTCAATCGTACCCTTTTGGCTTCCGACATCGACCATCATACGAATTTCTTCTTCACTTGCTGTTTCTTCTTCCGCATCAGGGTCAATTCCAAGCAAACGAAGAATAGAGTTTGTAGAAAATGTAAGAAAACTTACCAACGGTGCAAACAACTTGGCAATCGTACTGATTAGTCCTGAAATTGCTAACGCAAGCGGTTCTGCTTTTCTCATAGCAACCTGTTTTGGCACAAGTTCACCAAATACTAATGTAAAATAAGATAATACAATAGTAATAAAAATAACAGCAATAGAATCTAATACATTTTCTGAAATTGGAACACCAAGTCCTAAAAGCCAATCTACTAATACACCTGAGAAGTTTTCTGCCGCAAACGCACTTCCAAGAAAACCAGATAATGTAATCGCTACCTGTATTGTAGCTAAAAATCGTGCTGGCTGACTTGTCAATGCAGCAAGTCTGATTGCTCTCTTATCTCCTTGCGCCGCCATTTTTTCCATTTTGTTGTCATTCATTGAGATTACTGCGATCTCTGCACTTGCAAATATTGCATTTAATGCAATTAACACTACTTGTAATAAAATCATTAAAATAATTGAATTGTCCATTTTTCTCCTTCATCCTTATATCTAAACTATGTTTTTGCACACAAAAAGGCAAAGCCTATGCTTACTCTCGTAAATATAGACTATGCCCTATCCATTTAAACATATGATACAACGGAGATTGATTTGCAGTTTCACTGTCGTCTTCGTCCATCTTTGTAGTTCTTTCTCCTTAAAAAACAATTGATGTAGACAATTATAGCAAACATTCCTAAAATAATCAATGAAAAATATATAAATATTTTGCTATTGAAAAAAGCTGTGCTATAATGATGCGTAATAAATAAAAAAGGAGAATTTATGTCCCGATATTCCTCTAAAACTTCAACGATTTGCCTGATTGGTGTAACTGCTGCCATTTTGATTATTATGGCGCAGATTTCTATTCCTCTGCCATTTGGTGTTCCAATGACTATGCAAAGTTTTGCTGTTATGCTCGCTGGCATATTACTCGGCAGACGTAACGGAACGCTTTGTGTATGTATTTATCTTTTACTCGGTGCTGCTGGTCTTCCAGTATTTTCTAATTTTTCCGGTGGATTTTCCCGTTTGATTGGTCCAACCGGTGGATTTTTGTGGTCCTTTCCATGTATGAGTTTTATTATCGGTCTCGGAACACAATACCGTTCCAAATATAAAGGTATCTTTGTTTTTTCTCTTATACTAGGAAATGTGGTCAATTTATTGTGCGGAACATTTTTTTATGCTTTTATCCAACACGTTTCTGTTATGACGGCTGTTACTTTTTGTGTTACACCATTTTTACTTCCTACAATTATTAAAATTTTGTTGGCTGCCACGCTTGGCATCAACCTACAAAAAAGACTGTCATCCTGCCTGTAAGCAGGATAACAGTCTTTTTATATACTATCGATTACATATCTTTTCTAGCTTTTTGTAAAAATTTCTTAATTGCATCAAAGCTTTCTGCACTTAATGCATGTTCCATCTTGCAAGCATCTTCTTCTGCTACTTTTTCTTCTACGCCAAGGTCTTTTAAGAAATTAAAAAATAATTCATGACGCTCTATAACACGCTCTGCTATCTTTTTGCCAGCCTCTGTCAAATTAATTTCATGACCGTCTATTTTAAGATATCCAGCCTCTTCCAGATTATGTACTGCTACACTGACACTTGGCTTTGATACTTCCAGATCACGTGCGATATCGATGCTTCTTACATTACCACGTTCTCTTCCAATTCTTAATACACTCTCTAAATAATCTTCACCCGATTGCTTCAATCTATTTGTCCTCCGTTTTTTTTTCTAAACCATGCGTTTTTTGTACTTCGTCTATCATATAACGAATATCCTGCATTTTCAAATCCATCTCACAAATTACATCTGCACAGTTCTTTAATTCTTTTGCAATCTGCTCTGGATTGTCTATTTTCTTTTTGTATTTGAGCTGATGCTCTAAGCTTGCCCAAAAATCCATGGCAATCGTTCTAAACTGCACTTCCACTTTCATGTACTTTTTACCATTGGATAAAAATATCGGAACTTCGATAATAAGATGATAGCTTCGATATCCATTTGGCTTTGGATTTTTGATATAATCCTTGACCTGTACTACACGAATATCATCTTGGCTTGTCAACATCTCTGCCAATTTATAAATATCCTCTACAAAGGAACAGATAACTCTTACACCGGCAATATCCGTCAGTTGCTCCTTTATATTATCCAACGTAACCTCATATCCTCGAAGTTTTAGTTTTTCAATTATACTGCTAGGTTTCTTGATACGTGATTTAATACTTTGTATTGGATTTCTGTCTGCTGTCATAGAAAATTCTTCATCCAATACTTGTAACTTTGTTTCTATTTCACGTATCGCACAACGATTATACATCATCAGTTCTAAGAATGGCTTTGCACTCTTTAATTCTTCACTGCTCAACCATACATTATCTTGCTGTTCTGTCATAGTATACTTCCTTTCATACAGGCTTGTGCCCGTCATAACTTTCGTATCATACTTCCGTTTTTGAGGATTGCCCTCTTCTTTTTATTTTACTAGAAATCTTCAACAAAATAAAGAAAAACTATATTAATTTTTTGTTAATTAGTTACAAACAGCATCGTGTGCATCTGTTCTAATATACGTTCACATGTTTTTAGTACCGTTTGTGCATCCTTTTCTACCAATCCTGTCCATTCACACCTATACGTAAACGTTGGTGTTCCTATTGGTGTAAACGTCATACTGCCACGAAACAGCTTTATAAACTCCGGTATCTTTTCTGGAAGAATGTTGGCATCCGGACGCAATACAAACTGAATTCTTTCTTTGACATTGCGAACATCTGTGATATACATACTATGTGCTTTGACACGAATAAGATTGATACGGAGTAAATTTTCCACAGATACTGGAACATGGCCAAAACGATCTTCTAATTCCTGCATCATATCTTCTTTTTCTGCAAATGTTTCTACACCGGCAATACGCTTATAAATATCCAACTTTTGCATTTCATTTAAAATATACTCTGCTGGAATAAATGCATCAGCACTAATATCTACCTTTGTATCAAAATCTACCTGAATTTCTTTTCCTTGCGCTGTCATAACAGCTTCATTCAACATTTTACAGTACATATCATATCCAACAGCTTCCATATGACCATGCTGTGCTTTTCCTAACAGATTTCCTGCTCCTCGAATTTCTAAATCACGCATCGCTATTTTAAATCCGCTTCCTAAATCTGTAAATTCTTTGATTGCCTGAAGACGTTTTTCTGCAACTTCTTTTAAAAGCTTTCCTCGTCTATACATCATAAATGCATAAGAAGTCCTCTTAGAACGACCTACTCTGCCTCGCAGCTGATAAAGCTGGCTTAATCCAAGGTTGTCTGCATCATGAATAATCATCGTATTAGCATTAGAAATATCCATTCCGGTCTCAATAATCGTAGTAGAAACTAATACATCAATCTCCCCATTTACAAACTCCAACATAATACGTTCCAGTTCATGTTCTTTCATCTGTCCATGTGCAAAACGTACCGTTGCCTCAGGAACGAGCTGCTGTACCGCAAATGCAACCTGTTCTATATCATTGACACGATTGTATACATAATAAACCTGTCCCTTTCGTGTCAATTCTCGCACGATTGCTTCTCTTACCATTTCTTCATTGTATTCCATAACATATGTCTGGATTGGCTGTCTGTCATGCGGTGCTTCTTCTAAAAGGCTCATATCACGCACACCGATCAAACTCATATGAAGTGTTCTTGGAATTGGCGTTGCAGTCAAAGTCAATACATCGATATTTTCTTTCAGCTTTTTGATTTTTTCTTTGTCACCAACACCAAAACGCTGTTCTTCATCAATGATTAAAAGTCCAAGGTCTTTAAATTCCATATCTTTTGACAGCACTCTATGCGTACCAATTACAATGTCCACAAATCCTTTTTTCAATTCCTGCAATGTCTTTTTTTGCTCGGATGGTGTGCGGAAACGACACATTAAATCGACTCTGATTGGATATTCTTTCATACGCTGCACAAACGTATTGTAATGCTGTTGGGCTAAAATCGTTGTCGGCACAAGATAGATTACCTGTTTGCCTTCCTGAACTGCCTTAAATGCTGCTCGAATGGCAATCTCGGTCTTTCCATATCCTACATCTCCGCAAATAAGACGATCCATAATCTTTGTGCTTTCCATATCCTTTTTGGTCGCTTCGATTGCATTAATCTGGTCTTCTGTCTCCTCATACGGAAACATTTCTTCAAATTCTTTTTGCCAAACAGTATCCACTCCATATGCATATCCTTTTTCCTGCTGCCTATGTGCATATAATTCCACAAGATCTTTCGCTACTGTTTCTACGGCAAGGCGTACTTTTTGTTTTGTCTTGCCCCATTCCTTTGTACCAAGCTTGTTTAACTTTGGTGGTTTGGCATCTGCGGAAGCATATTTTTGCAGTATATGCAGTCCCGTAGCAGGAACATACACACTGCCGTTATCTCGATATGCTAACTTTACATAATCTTTGATAATATGGTCTACTTCTACTTTTTCAATTCCTTGATACTGACCAAGGCCATACACCTCATGTACAACATAATCACCTACATGAAGTTCCGCAAAATCCTGTATTTTTGTCCCAGAAAATGCAGATTTCTTTTTCTTTTTTTGCTTCTGTGTACCAAAAATATCGCTTTCTGCAATTACAGCAAATCGAATGCCAGAATATTCAAATCCTCTTGCCACACTTCCACATAAGCACAGCACTTCACCTTCTATTGCTTCACGAAGCGGTTCTTCGCTAAATACTGCTGCCACTTCGTTGTCTCTTAAATCTTGTGCCAGACGTTTTGCTCTTGTTTTAGATGGACTTAACAACACTATACGGTATTTGTTTTTACGATATTTTTGCAAATCCTTTACAAGCGTTTCAAAGCTATGATTATAAGAAGCTATCTGCTTTGCTTCTATTGAAAATTGTGCTTTTATCGGAAATAAATCACAATATACATCCATCATAGAAAGGGAAAGGACACGCCTTTTTTGCAATTTTACTGCGATTGATTCTCCATCATACAGCAATGTTGTCTGTGTTGGAAGCAAATATCCTTTTTCCAAGCGATTACTCATACTGTCTTGAAATTCCATTTCTACTGTACGGATATGTTCCCTAATACGAGTTGGTTCTTCTAATATAAATAAACCTTGTTGTTCTTCTATAAAATCAATCAAACTGACCGTATCCTCATAAAAGAAATGCAGATAGCTTTCCAAGTTTGTCATATTCTGAAATGTGAACAAATCTTCTTTCAAATCTCTAATCTGTGTCTGGATACGATGTGCTTCTTCTGTTTTAAATTCTGTACGAAATGCTTCATATTGACGATTTGCTTCTGCCTCTATTGCTTGCATACCACGTTCTTTATCGATTTCATGCAAAATCATCTCACTTGCCGGAAAAATCTGTACTTGCTTTAACGTTTCGATAGAACGCTGGCTTTCCGCGTCAAAACTACGAATAGATTCTACTTGATCTCCCCACAATTCCATACGAATTGGATTTTCTTCTGTTAAATCAAATACATCTAAAATATCACCACGCACTGCAAACTGTCCAGGTTCTGTGACTTGATATGTTTTTTCATATCCAAGTGCAATCAATTTCTGTTTTAGTTCATCAAGCTGTGTTTCCTCACCTTCTTGAAGCGTAATAATACTTTTTTCATAAACAGAAAGTGGAATTTGCGGTGCCATCAATGCATCAAATGTCGTTACAATCGTAATCGGCTTTTTTTGCAGCAGACGTTTTAATACACAGATTCTTTCTTTTGTCTGCTGATTTCCATGAATATCAGCCTGATAAAAAATTAAATCTTTTGCCGGGTATATATAAGTGTTTTTGTCGTATGCTCGGCACTGATCATAGATTTCCCTCACATGCAATTCATCAAATGTCATAATGACTTTACATGGATATGCATTTCCAAGTCCATATGCCATGTGCCATTTCTGTGCATCAATACATCCTGTCACAGACACTATTCCGCTGCCTTGTTCAAGCTGTGTTTTTATTTTTTCATATTCCGCCAATTCTTTTAGCGGTGCCCATAATGCCTGCATCTTTACACCTATCCCCTTCTATTGCTATACTTTTATTACTTACCGCTGCGGTTACAGCGATTCATTGCCGCATCCAATCCATCGGTCACAAGAATTTCTACTGCTTCTACAGCAACCTTTACAGCCTCATCTACTGCTTCACGCTCTTGTGTTGTGAAACGACCTAATACATGATCTGCTAAATCCCATCCCTTTGGTTTTTCTCCAACACCAACTTTTACTCGTTTAAACACATCATGTCCAAGATGCTGGATAATACTCTTAATGCCATTATGACCGCCTGCACTGCCTTTTCCTCGGATACGCAGACCGCCCGGTACGAGAGAAATATCATCGTATACAACGATTAACTCTTCTTCCTCATCTACTTTATAATAATCTAAAACTTCTCTAACACTTTCTCCGCTTAAATTCATAAATGTCATAGGCTTTACTAAGATCACTTTCTGACCTTCTACAACGCCTTTTCCAATCATCGCCTTATGCTTGCGTTCTGATATAGAAATATTATATTTATCTGCCAATGCATCTACTACATCAAAACCAATATTATGGCGTGTTCCCTGATATTCTTTTCCAGGATTTCCTAATCCTACTATAATATACATACTCAATACCTTTCTCTGCTTGTTGTAAAATCAGATTTTAACATAAAAATAAGCATTTGAAAAGCCACATCGAAAGATGTGGCTTTTGCGTCGTATTGAAGTCAGCAGAGCTTTATGCTTCTTCTGCTGCCATTTTTTCATATGCTTCCAGAATCAGATTCTGTAACATTACTCTTGTTTCAGAATTGATAGGATGTGCGGTATCACGATATTCACCATCCACACCTTTCTTGCTAGGCATTGCAATAAAAAGGCCCTTATCACCATCAATAATCTTAATATCATGTACTACGAATACATCGTCTAACGTAATAGAAGCAACCGCCTTCATTTTACTGTCAGTCTCTAACTTGCGTACTCGTACATCCGTAATTTTCATGTCTATGTTCCTCCTGATATCTATCCTCAAAGACTCATTACTGATGTCTTGCTTCTGTTTCGTTACTCATAACGATCTTAATCTCACCATTTTCACCGATCAGTGTAGAGTTTGCACGAATAGTACCTCTGCTCTCTACGATGCAGTTTTCAATAACGGTATTGTCACCAATATATACATCATTTAAGATGATAGAATTTTTGATGATTACGTTATTGCCAACATATGCTTTTCTAAAGAGAATAGAATTTTCAACCTGTCCATTTACGATACATCCGCTTGATACAAGGCTGTTCTTTACACAGCTTCCTACGTTGTATTTAGCTGGAGCAAGGTCTTCTTCCTTTGTGTAAATATCAGGATATGTATTGAAGAAATAATCTCTAATATCTTTCTTTAAGAAATCCATATTTGTGTTGTAGTAATCTTCTACACTTGCGATATTAGACCAGTAATCCTTCACTTCATAACCATAAAGTTTCTTTACATCTTTATAACGAACTAATACGTCACGAACAAAGTCATATCTGTTTTCTTCTGCACACTGCTCTAAAACTTCGATCAACTGTCTTCTGCGCATTACATAAATACCACAGGAAATATCACGATTCTTTACTGCAAGTGGCTTTTCATCGTATTCTGTGATACGACCTTCCTCATCCATACTAAGAACGCCATAACGTTCTTCAATCTGTGCATCTTCAGGCATATGCTTGTAAGCGATTGTAATATCTGCTTTTGTCTTGATATGCTGATCGAGCATCTTATTGTAATCCATCTTGTATACACAGTCACCAGATGCGATGATAACGTATGGTTCATGACATTCTTTTAAGTTAGAGATTGCCTGATACATTGCATCGGCTGTACCACGATACCAGTTGGAGTTTTCTTCTGTGATTACTGGAGTAAGTACGCTAAGACCGCCCTGCTTACGTCCGAAATCCCACCATTTAGAAGAACTTAAATGTTTGTTTAAACTTCTGGCGTTGTACTGTGTAAGTACTAATACGCTTTCAACACCAGAATTTGTCATATTGCTCAGAGCAAAGTCGATTGCTCTGTAGCTTCCTGCGATTGGCATTGCACTGATTGCTCTGTTCTTTGCCAATACTTTCATACGGAAACTGTTACCGCCTGCTAAAATAATACCGATTGCTCTCATGCCTTGTCACCTGCCTTAATTAAAGATTTACCACTTGCCAGACATTGATCTGGATAATCTTCTGCAGTTGTAACGCCAGAGATAACGATATTTTTACCAATTTTTACATTGCTTGGAACAACTGTCTTATCACCGATACATACAAGTCCCTGATTGTAAATATGTGGATGTGTTTCATTATCAACCTCTTCACCTACACCAACCACAACATTTGCACCAATCTCTGCATATTCGGATACGATTGCTTTATTTAATTCTGAATTTGCACCAACATAAGCGTGGTTCATAATGATAGAATCTCTTACTACTGCGCCTTCTTCGATAGTAACGCCGCAGCCAATTACAGAATTATAAACCTTACCATAAATCTGAGTGCCTTCACCAATAATACATTTTTCTACAACACTGTCGCTTGAAATATACTGTGGTGCTGTTACTTCAGACTTTGTATAAACTTTCCAGTACTCTTCATACAGATTAAACTCAGGAACAACATCGATTAATTCCATGTTTGCTTCCCAGTAAGAGCTTAATGTACCAACGTCCTTCCAGTATCCTCTGAACTCGTATGCATACATAGGAGCTTCATTAGAATGAACATATGGAATTACGTGCATACCAAAGTCTAAGTTTGGAACATCTTTGTTTGCAAGAAGTGCTTCCTTTAATGTTTTCCATGTAAAAATATAAATACCCATGGAAGCTAAATTGCTTCGTGGATTCTTTGGTTTTTCTTCGAAATCAACGATCTTTTTCTGTTCATCTGCGATCATGATACCGAAACGGCTTGCTTCTTCCCATGGAACTGGCATAACTGCGATTGTACATTCTGCACCAGTTTCCTTATGGAAATCTAACATTGCCTCGTAATCCATCTTATAAATATGGTCACCACCTAAGATCAAAACATATTCTGGATTAAAACTTTCAATATAATCCATGTTCTGATAAATGGCGTTTGCAGTACCTGTGTACCACTCACTGTTTTTACTCTTTTCGTATGGTGGTAAAACACTTACACCACCAATGTTACGGTCTAAATCCCATGGGATTCCAATACCGATATGACTATTCAATTTCAATGGCTGATACTGTGTTAATACACCTACCGTATCAATGCCTGAATTAATACAGTTACTTAAAGGGAAATCAATAATACGATACTTTCCACCGAAAGAAACTGCCGGTTTTGCCACCTTTGATGTTAATACACCAAGACGACTTCCCTGACCACCTGCTAGTAACATGGCAATCATTTCTTTTTTAATCATGGTCCTCACCTCATCCAGCCTATTATACTTTTTTTAAATGAATAGAAAAATGCCGCAATTCTGTTATTTTTTTCAGAACAAGCCGACACTCACCATTTAGTATATAAAAAGTATAACACACAAGTTTCAAAATGTGAATAGAATTTCCTAGCAAATAGTGACATTTATTTTTTGCTTTTGTATAGTTTGAACAATTTTTTTCTAGTTCTATTGCGATTTTTAACGAATATGCACTATCCGCATCTTTTGAATAGAATTTTTTTCGTGATTTTTCCCTATCTTTCCTATGGCATTCTCACAATTTTAGTCATAAAAAGAATTTTTTTAGCAAACACAACTGCATAAGCAGATATTTTCTTTTCGCGTTTGCTTACGTCCTTTTTTACAGAACAAAGGGGACAAGTCCTCTTCAACTTCCTATAGCATGAGAGACTTGCTCCACTTTTCCAGGCTGAGCGTTTTTGTGAAGCAATACTTTCCATACACACTCGTATTCATCTTCTTTATATAAAAAATGACACAGCCAAACAGCTGTGCCATTTTTTCATGTTAATGGTTGAAGAAAAATTAGCCCTTGATAGAACCAATCATAACACCCTTTACGAAGTACTTCTGAACGAATGGGTATACCATCAATACAGGGATCATAGCTACCATGATAAGAGCATACTTAATTGTAGCAACGAATG
>CAYRIK010000005.1:0-73947 GCA_964424345.1 uncultured Lachnospiraceae bacterium | reverse complement strand
GACGCAGTAGACTCAAAATCTACCGGGGGCAACTTCGTGCCGGTTCGAGTCCGGCCACCGGCATTGTAAAATGCGACAAATTAAGTAAAAAAGGCACCAATTTTGGGTGCCTTTTTTGCATATATAGGAAAGTATTTATTTTATAGTATACCAAAACGCTTTGTATCGGGAATATTTTTATTCCATAAAGGTAATTTATAAGGATGCACGAGCAAAAAATAGTGCTTTTCAAATATGTTTTCGGTTAAACGTGTTGTAGGATGAACTGTGATAAAAACAGAAAGAACGTTTATGTATAAGATTTATTGGAAGAAGAAAAGAAAGGATATTTAGGCTTGGTACAAAAGAATAAAAATAGGACTTATTTTTTTATGTTTCTCGCTTTAACGCTTTGCTGGATTGCAGTTATTTGGGGAATGTCTTTACAGCCGGCAGATGTTTCTAGTGAAACGAGTTTAGGATTTGGTGAATGGCTTGTAGAAACTTTTTTTGCGGGGCAAATGGATAAAATTCATGCTATGTCTGCGGAACAGATTGCGTTTTGGCATCATGTTTTGAGAAAATGTGCACATTTTATCGAATATATGATATTGGGTGTACTAATGTATATGACATGGATACAAAGCATTTGGAAATATCGTTATAAAATATTTTGTAGTGTATGCACATGTCTAGCTGTTGCGTGTATCGATGAAACAATCCAATTATTTGTACCAGGACGCTGTGGACAGCTTAAGGATGTATTATTAGATAGCAACGGAGCGATTACAGGCGTATTGTTTGGAGTGCTTGCAGTTTGGTTTATGAAAAAAAGGTTGAGACAAAAATGAAGAAAAGAACATATCCATGGAACATAAAGGCTGTTGTATGCTGTATGAGTGTTTTGCTGTTGATGGGATGCCAAAAAGAACAAAGTACGCCTGATACAAAGCCGATAAAAGCAGAAACAGAAAGCAAAAAAGAAATAAAAGAGACAGAAACAAGTACAGATTTAGAAATAGAGACCATTTTGCAAGAAGAACAAGTACAGATTTCGTTGCTTATGGTAGGAGACATACTTTTGCATACGCCAGTGGAAGAAGCAGCCTTACAAAGTGATGGAACGTATGATTTTACGGAGATATTTGTACATACAAAAGATGAAATTCAACAGGCAGACCTTGCATTGGTTAATCAGGAAGTAATTATAGGCGGGGAAGAATTAGGGATTTCTGGTTATCCGGCATTTAATGCACCGTATGCGATAGGAGAAGCTTTGGCAGATGCTGGATTTGATGTAATATGTCATGCAACAAATCATGCATTAGATAAGGGAAGCAAAGGTTTATTAAACTGCATTTCATTTTGGAAAGAAAAATATCCTGAAATAGCAGTATTAGGTATTCATGATAGTCAACAATCTCAAGAAAAGTTATACATATATGAGCAAGATGGAATAAAGATTGCCATTTTGAATTATACATATGGTACGAATGGGATTCCTATGCCGCAAGGTATGCAGTATGCAGTTGACTTGTTAGAAGAACAAAAAGTGGCAGCAGATATCAAAAGAGCGGAAGAAGAAGCAGATTTTACGATTGTATGTCCGCATTGGGGAACAGAATATCAGTTAGAGTATTCTGCAGCACAGACAAAATGGGCAACATTATTTGCCAAATGTGGTGCAGATCTTGTAATAGGGACACATCCGCATGTAATTCAGCCTATAGAGTGGGTTACAGATGAAGCAAGTGGTCATAAGATATTGGTTTATTATTCTCTTGGAAATTTTGTAAATTGGACATCTGAGAGTGGAAGTGGCATTGCAAATCGCATGGTTGGTGGAATGGCAAATGTGATACTTACAAAAGAAGAGGAAGAAGTTGTCATTTCTGATTATGATGTGATACCGCTGGTATGTCATTTGACGAATGGAACAAATGGTATAACAGTATATAAACTTGCTGACTATACAGAAGAACTTGCAAAAGAAAATCAGATTTGTTTACAAGATTCTGCTTTTTCTTTACAGTATTGTATTGATTTGTGCGAGAAAGTATGGGACTAACATAAAGTTATAAAAAATCACATATACCAATGGCTAAGAAAGAAAAGCTATTGGTATATGTGATTTTATTTTATGTACGATCTTTTAAATTGTGGCTAAGGAGCCATTTCCATAATGCATCGCCTTTATATGCTTCAACCCAAGCATCATGATCTGTATTGAATAATACTTCAATATGTGCATCACCGCCGTTTTTATTGACAGCAGCAATCATATGTAAACTTTCATCGATAGGAACGCAGCCATCACAATCTCCATGATATACCATAATAGGAATATCTTTTAATACAGCAGCATTCCAAGTGATACCAGAACCGCAAATAGGAGCAATCGCTGCAAATTTTTCAGGACAAGCCATTGCGAGCATCCATGTGCCGGTTCCACCCATACTAAGACCTGTCAGATATACACGATCTGTATCGATTGGAAGTTCCTCTATTTTGTCTTCTAAAAAAGCAATCAATGACTCTGTATAGCATCCCCAGTATTTGTTATGAGGACATTGTGGAGCAACAAAGATAAAAGGATATTCTGCACCTTCGTCACGCACATGCTGCATAAAACCATGTCTCATTGCAACATCAAGGTCACGACCACGTTCTCCAGCTCCATGTAAGAAAAAGACAAGCGGATATTTTTTGTTTGGGTCATAATCTTTTGGAAGATATTGTACATATGAAAAATTAAAGTGTTTGTCAGATTGCCAAACGTGTTTTGTATACATAATGAACCTCTCTTGTAATCATAAACTAGATTGATAATAGTAGTATTTTCACGTAATGTCAAGGCAGTTTTATAATGTCAGAAAATATAGAAATAAAAAATGAAAAAATAGATAAAACATATTGACAAAATGGAAAAGTTTGATATAATAAAAGTACAAACAAGGAAAACAAATAAAAGAAAGAGAGGTACACTCCATTGAAGAGTTTATAATCAAAAGCATTTGTTAAAAGTAATTCCGACAGAAAAGACTAAGATTATTATTAAGAAAACATTCCAAGAAATTCTTAACTGAAAAATAAAATTAAATAAAGATTGAAAATGGAAACAGCAAATCTCATAATAAAAAGAAAGCATGAGGAAGTTCCAATGGACGCAATAGTTTAGCAGCGGGTATCTAAGAAAACTTCAGATATCCGCTCTTTTTTTGATATGAAACAGTTGTTGAGTTTTTTTGTTCGTGCTAAAATAGCGTTATGAGGGAAAAGAAGGAAAAACAAAAAGGATGGGTTACGAATGAAAAAGACAACTTTGTTTTACACAATTAATTTATTGTATATGGAATTTATCTTTCATTTTTATTTTTGGAGAGATATACAGTTTTCATTTTTTCCAGCAATTGCAGTTATATTAGTACTTGCTTCTTTACAATCTTTGATTCAGGGAATGTTTTTCAAAAAAGCAAACACAATTTGTTTTTGGATATTTATGGCAGCAGATTATTTGTTGTTTGCAAGTCAGTTGGTATATCGCTCTATATTTAAGCAGCCATTGATGATCAAAGCTATTTTATATGGAGGCGGAGATGCGCTGACCAATTATTGGAGAGAAGCGTTACAAGGAATTGCAGCGGCATTGTTGGGATTGTTGGCATTAGGACTTGGAATACTTTGGAGCGGTATTGCATTAAAATTATTAAAGCAGCATAAGACAGGATGTACCAAAAAACGTATAGCAGCATTTACTGGAGTGTTTGCTGCTTCTGTTGCGGTATTGTATAGTTCTTTATTTGGAATGTATAAGTGGAGAGAAGAATCCTATAAAGAATATCAGGAATTTGGATATCCTGATGAAATTTTAGAGAAATTTGGTGTTACCGCATTTTGGATGCGTGATGCACAAGTATTATATTTGCCTGAAAAAGAGGAAATGGTATTTGCAGACCATACGTATGCATCAGAAACTACAAAAGAAACAATAACAGAATCTGAAACGAGTGAACCAGTAACGGTATGGAAACCAAATACATTGGACGTAGATATAGAGTATCTGAAAGAAATTGGAAATGATACAATAGATAAGATTACAGATTATGTATGCAGTATAGAACCAACGATGCAAAATGATTATACGGCTATGTTTGAAGGGTATAATTTGATTTTTATCACAGCAGAAGGGTTTTCTAGTGCAGCAATAGATGAAACACTTACCCCAACACTTTATAAATTGGTAAACAGTGGTGTAATCGCACAAGATTATTATGTACCATTGTGGCAGACAAGTACAAGTGATGGAGAATATGCGAATTTAATGGGATTGATTCCAGATCATCAGTTTAGTATGAAGCGTTCTGCAGAAAATGAACAGCCATATAGCCTTGCTCATTATTTTGCTCAAGAAGGTGCCACATGTTATGCGTACCATAATAATTCATTGTCTTATTATGACAGACATTTAAGCCATACAAATCTTGGATATTTCTTTAAAGCGGCAAAACTGGGAAATTTAAAACAGTCTGAGTGGGGAGAACATGTATTTGACATGGAACATCCTGATTATTGGCCGGCATCTGATTTAGAAATGATGCAGGCAACGATACCGGAATATATCAATGAAGAGCGTTTTCATGTATATTATTTGACTGTTTCAGGACATATGAATTATAATTTTTATGGAAATAAGATGTCAAGTCTGCATCAGGAAGAAGTGAGCGGTCTGCCATATTCGGAAGAAGGAAAAGCATATATTGCTTGTAATATAGAATTGGATCGAGCATTGGAGTATTTATTACAGCAGTTAGAAGAAAATGGAAAATTAGAAAATACAGTGATTTGTTTGAGCGCGGATCATTATCCATATGCAATGCAGGTAGAAAATTACGAAGAATTGATGGGAGAAACATTAGGAAATACGTTGGAACTTTACCGTAATAGTTTGATATTATGGAATGCCAAAATGGAGACAACAGTAGTAGAAAAGCCTTGTTGCTCTTTGGATTTAATGCCAACGTTATTAAATTTATTTGGATTTGAATATGATTCCCGTTTATTCTCAGGAAGAGATATATTTTCAAATCAAGAAGGACTGGTAGTATTTGCAAATAAGAGTTTTGTTACAGATACTGTTTCTTATAATAAGAAAACAGGAGAAGTAATACAAAGAACGGACACACCGGTCAGTGATGAGTATATGCAAAAGACAAAGGCGTATGTAGATATGCTGTATAAGCATGCGGCAGGTATTTTAAATGACAAGTATTACGCTTATTTTTCACAGGCAGTAAGAGAAAATTAAAAATAAAGAGAAAGTGAAAGGATTTTTCATGAACATACTTACCATAGACCATATAACAAAATCATTTCAAAATAGAAAATTGCTGGAAGATGCTTCCTTTTATTTGCAGGAGCAGGAAAAAGTAGGTGTCATCGGCATAAATGGAACAGGAAAGTCTACATTATTAAAGCTGATAGCAGGTTTAGAAGAACCAGACGATGGTACGATTATTAAGGCAAATCATGTAGTGATACGATATTTGCCTCAGACTCCGGTTTTTCAAAATGATATGACAGTATTAGAGGCAGTGCTTTCTGGAAATGTCACAAAAGAAAATGAATGGAGTATAGAAACAGATGCGAAATCTATGCTGACAAAGCTTGGGGTTGCAGATTTTTCACAGCCTTGCGGACAGCTTTCAGGAGGTCAGAAAAAGCGTTTGGCACTTGTAAGTGTTTTGCTTGCACCAGCTGATATTTTGATCTTAGACGAGCCTACAAACCATTTAGATGCACAAATGAGCGATTGGCTGGAAGAACAGTTAAAGGCATACAAAGGAAGTATCATTATGGTAACACATGATCGATATTTCTTGGACAGTGTAGCAAATCGCATCATTGAAATAGATAAGGGACAGATTTATTCTTACGAGACAAACTATGCAGGATTTTTGCAGCTGAAAGCAGAGCGAGAAGATATGCAGCTTGCGAGTGAACGTAAGAGACAGTCTATTCTGCGTGTAGAATTAGAATGGGTAAAACGAGGTGCCAGAGCAAGAAGTACAAAGCAAAAAGCACGTTTGGAACGTTATGAGGAATTGAAAAATACTGCAGCACCAACAAGAGACGGCCAAGTGGAAATTGGAAGTGTCAGCAGTCGAATTGGACGAAGCACAATTGAATTAGAGCATATTTGCAAGGCATATGATGATAAAGTACTTATTTCTGACTTCTCTTATATTTTCTTGAAAAATGATCGTATTGGTTTTCTTGGACCAAATGGAGCAGGAAAGAGTACCTTGCTAAAAATCATCATGGGTCAGATTGAGCAAGACAGCGGAACATTACAAATCGGACCAACAGTAAAGATTGGCTATTATGCACAGGAAATTGATGATACAGAAATGCATCCGGATATGCGTGTAATAGATTATATCAAAGAGGTTGCAGAATATGTTCGTACAGAAGATGGTGTTGTAACAGCTGCAAAGATGTTAGAAAATTTCCTCTTCAACGGAGAAATGCAGTATAGCAAGTTAGAAAAACTTTCAGGCGGCGAAAGACGCAGACTATATTTATGTAAAGTACTTATGACAGCACCAAATGTTTTGATTTTGGATGAGCCTACAAACGATTTAGATATTGCTACGCTGCAGATTTTGGAAGACTATTTGGACCATTTTCAGGGTATTGTAATTACAGTAAGCCATGATCGATATTTCTTAGATCGTGTAGTAAGAAGAATTTTTTCTTTTGAAGAAAATGGTGTGTTAGAACAGCATGAAGGTGGATATACTGATTACGCACTTCGTAAAGCACAAAAAGAAGAAGCACAACAGCCAGTTATGCAGCAGACAAAGACTGCTGGAGAAAGTGGTAAAAAGTGGAATGCTGATCGCACAAGAAAATTGAAATTCACATATCAGGAAGCAAAAGAGTATGAAACAATAGAAAGTGATATTGCAGCTTTAGAAGAAAAATTAGAAAAGCTGGAAGCAGATATGATCGCTTTTGCAACTGATTTTGTAAAATTAAAAGACTTTACAGAACAAAAGGAGGAGGCAGAACAGTTATTAGAAGAAAAAATGGAGCGTTGGATGTATTTAGAAGAATTAGCAAAAAAGATTGCAGAGCAGTAAAACTGCCTGTAAGAAGGGAGATATACTATGAGAGAGATTCCAAGACCGGGACAGATTTACAGACATTTTAAAGGAAATTTATATCAGATCGTAGCGATTGCAAGACATTCTGAAACATTAGAAGCATTGGTTATTTATCAGGCATTGTATGGAGATTTTGAATATTTTGCAAGACCGCTTCATATGTTTATGGATGAGCTGGATAAAGAAAAATATCATGGTGTGACCCAAAGAGATCGTTTCGAGCTTGTTCGTACAGTTATGGATGAGATTGAATTAGAACCATTAGAAACATATCATGAAGAAGAAATAGTGGAAGAAAAAGCCTCAGAAGCAGTACAAGAAGAACATGTATTAGATGCGGATATAGAACAATTTTTGGATGCCAAAAATTTTGAACAAAAACTTCGTATCTTTACTGGAATGAAACATCGTCTTACAGATGATATGGTGAATCTTTTGGCAGCAGCATTAGATACAGAAGTGACAGATGGAAACTTAGAAGAACGAGTGGAAAGTCTGAATCAGTATCTTTTGACACAGGTAAAATACGAATGCAACAGATTGAGATAACGATAACAGACATGATACAGCCCTTGTTGGCATATTATGATGCAAACAGACGTATACTGCCATGGCGTGAAGAGCCTACGGCATATCGCGTCTGGGTATCGGAAATTATGCTTCAGCAGACAAGGGTAGAGGCAGTAAAACCTTATTTTGCGAGATTTATGGATGCTTTGCCGGACATAGAAAGTCTAGCTATGGCTGAGGAAGAGGAATTATTAAAGCTTTGGGAAGGGCTTGGATATTACAGTCGTGTACGAAATCTTGGAAAAGCAGCCAAAATTGTGATGGAACAATATCATGGAAAAATGCCTGATGAGGTTTCTGAATTGTTAAAACTTCCAGGAATCGGAAGTTACACTGCAGGTGCAGTTGCTTCCATTGCTTATGGTAAAGCAGTTCCGGCAGTAGATGGAAATGTTCTTCGTGTAATGTCACGTGTATTTGAAGATGAAAGAGATGTTTTGTCGGCAACTGTAAAAAAAGACTGGGAAAACAGGATTTTAGCAGCAATGTCAAAAGACAGACCGGGAGATTTTAATCAAGCACTTATGGAAATTGGAGCAATGGTCTGTGTGCCAAATGGTGCACCAAAGTGTGCACAGTGTCCATTTCAGACATTTTGTAAAGCACATTTACATGGAACAGAGCTTGCGTATCCATATAAAGCACCGAAAAAAGCTCGTATTACAGAAGAACGAACCGTCTTAATTTTACGAGATGAAAATAAGACTATACTTGTGAAAAGACCATCTAAAGGTCTGCTTGCGGGTATGTATGAATTTCCGGTCATGGAAGGATATGTGACAGAACAAGAAATTATAGCATATCTGAAGCAACAGGGATTAGAGACAATCTGGATTAAGCCATTAGAAGATGCAAAGCATATTTTTACACACAAAGAATGGCATATGAAAGGGTATATGATTCGTGTGGATGAATTGGACCACAGAAATGTTCCAAAAGAATGGTTGTTTGTAGAACCAGATGAAACAAGAGAGAAATATCCGATTCCGACCGCTTATGCAAAATATATGAAATATCTGCATATAACGGTAGGATACGAAGTGTTTGAAAAGAAATAATTATTCGTGCATGATAGCAATAAATTCTTTCATTGCGCGTGTGATGTATTTATGTTTCTTGTAATAAAAGTATAGCTCTCGTTTGGCTTCTTCATGACTGAGTTTATAGTAAACAAGGCTTTCAAAGGAAGGAAGTCTGGAAACTAAAAGGTCACTGATAAAGGTTGCACCAAGCTGTGTAGAAGCAGCCATATAAGCGGTGGCCTGCTGGTTTAATTCCAAAACGATATTTGGATGAAATCCAGCATATTTACATAGTTTTTCTCCACGAAGGCGTGTGTCATTTCCAGGCGTAAGCATAATAAAAGGCGTATCTGCAAAGGTATGTAAAGGAACAGCTGGATGAGAAGGATTGCGATAGTTTTTTTCGCGGATATCCTCATAAGAAAGCTGATATTTTGTAAGAGACTGGTTGATCTCAAAAGATTTTGGGACAGTGAGCAAAATATCTTCATTACAATAAAATTCTTTGCTGTATAAGGCAGCGTCATATCGATGGTTGTCAATTACAAAATCCAGTGTATTGTTTGCAAGCAGGGCTTCTAGTTGAGCTGTATTTCCTTCTGTGAGCTGAATTGTAACGTCTGGATATGTTTGTTTGAAACGAGTGATCATAGGTGTAATAACATAGGCTGCCAAAAGGAAGGAAGTCTGGAAACTAAAAGGTCACTGATAAAGGTTGCACCAAGCTGTGTAGAAGCAGCCATATAAGCGGTGGCCTGCTGGTTTAATTCCAAAACGATATTTGGATGAAATCCAGCATATTTACATAGTTTTTCTCCACGAAGGCGTGTGTCATTTCCAGGCGTAAGCATAATAAAAGGCGTATCTGCAAAGGTATGTAAAGGAACAGCTGGATGAGAAGGATTGCGATAGTTTTTTTCGCGGATATCCTCATAAGAAAGCTGATATTTTGTAAGAGACTGGTTGATCTCAAAAGATTTTGGGACAGTGAGCAAAATATCTTCATTACAATAAAATTCTTTGCTGTATAAGGCAGCGTCATATCGATGGTTGTCAATTACAAAATCCAGTGTATTGTTTGCAAGCAGGGCTTCTAGTTGAGCTGTATTTCCTTCTGTGAGCTGAATTGTAACGTCTGGATATGTTTGTTTGAAACGAGTGATCATAGGTGTAATAACATAGGCTGCCAAAAGGTTGCTTCCACCCATGGATAGATGACCTGATTTCAGTGTATTGAGATTATTGATGCAGTTTTCCATATTTTGCTCAATCTGAAAGATTTCTTCACAGGATTTTATATATTCTTCTCCGATTTCCGTAAGGCGAAGCGGAGAGGTACTTCGGTCAAAGATAGGGGCACCAAGAAGTTGTTCTACTTTTTTGATGCGGGCACTTAAAGAAGGCTGGCTGATATATAGATTTTGAGCAGCTTTTGAGAAACTTTTTTCTTTGTAGATTTCATACACATATTTTTTCCAAGTAAACATAATGGACCTCGCAAGGTTATATTAAAAAAACTATAACTCATATACAATTATAGGTATTTGATTATATTGTATATTTTAGGTATGATACTGTCAAGTGTGGTTATCGCTTGAACAATATAAATTAAAAATAGAATTTTCTTATGAAAGAAAAAGGAGAATGTGAACATGATGAATGGAATTAAAGTAGCGGACAGAATGAAAGATGTACATTCCGATATCCGTGGACCATTATTTGTAGAAGCAATGCAGATGCAGGCAAATGGTATCGATGTATTAAAATTAAATACAGGTAACCCTGCAACATTTGGTTTCAAGCTTCCAAAGAGTATTGAAGATGCATTAGCAGGTCAGGAAGCAAAAGGTCTTGGCTACTGTGACTTTAAGGGTATGCCAAATGCACGTGAAGCTATCTGTGAATACGAAAAAACAAAAGGTATTCAGGGAATCACAGCAGATGATGTATTCATCGGAAATGGTGTAAGTGAAGTAGTAAACTTTGCATTAATGCCATTATTAGATGACGGTGATGAAGTATTAGTTCCATCTCCAAGTTATTCTTTATGGGGCAACTCTGTATTGTTAGCAGGTGGTAAGCCAGTATTCTATGTTTGTGATGAAAAAGCACACTGGTATCCAGATGTAAACGATATGCGTTCTAAGATTACTTCTAAGACAAAAGCAATCGTTATCATCAACCCAAACAACCCTACAGGTGTTTTGTATCCAGAAGAAGTATTAACACAGATTATAGATTTAGCAAGAGAACATGGTCTTATCATTTTCTCTGATGAAATTTATGACCGTTTAGTAATGGATGGTTTAAAGCATACTTCTACAGCAGCATTAGCTCCAGATATCCCAGTTGTAACAATGAATGGTCTTTCTAAGTCTCATTGTCTGTGCGGTTACCGTTGCGGATGGATGGTTATCAGCGGTCCTCGTGAATTAACAGAAGGTTATCGTCAGGGTATCATTCAGCTTACATCTATGAGATTATGTGCAAATACATTAGCACAGCTTGTTATCCCAGCAGCATTAGATGATATGGCAACTCCAGCATCTATGGTAGCACCAGGCGGACGTATTTTTGAACAGAGAGAAGCTTGTACAAGAGAACTTGCAAAGATTGATGGTCTTAGCTTTGTAAAGAACGATGCAGCATTCTACTTATTCCCTAAGTTAGATGTAAAGAAGTTCAACATCACAAACGACAAGGTATTTGCAAGAGATTTATTACATGCTACAAATATCTTATTAGTACCAGGCAGTGGTTTTGACTGGGCTCAGCCAGATCACTTCCGTATCGTAATGCTTCCAGAAGCAGAAGTATTAGCAGATGCTATGAAGCGTATGGGTGAATTCTTAGACGGATACAAGCAGAAATAATAAAATTTAGTATCTTTCAGTGCTGTGTTTAGTGTAGGAAGGTGAAAAATACAATGGAGCAATCTTATCGTTTTTTTGAAAATAGAGCATGTAAATATTTTCCATGTCATGAAGGATTAGAGGAGTTTAACTGTCTGTTTTGTTATTGTCCGCTGTATTCTAGACCAAATTGTCCGGGAAAACATACATATATAGAGAAAAATGGGGAAAAGATTAAATCTTGTATGGATTGTACATTTCCACATAAACCAGAAAATTATGATTTGATCATAAAGTTATTAAGTGAATAAATAAAAAATATGAGACGGGTATGATATACAAATGGGTATGTCATACCCGTTTTGTAAATTATAAAATTGATAGTTTTTGTTGATACTCTGTTTTTGGTGTGTTATACTGAGTGCAAATTTTGAGATATGGCTGGGAAAGAACATGGCAAGTTATAAAGAAACATTAGAATATATAGATTCCTTGAAACAATATGGTTCTGTACTTGGATTGGACAATATGTACCGTTTATGCGAGAAGTTAGGACATCCGGAAGAACGTTGTAAATTTATTCATGTAGCAGGAACGAATGGAAAAGGTTCTGTTTGTGCATATATGTCACATATGCTCATGGCACAAGGATATCGAGTAGGACGTTATATTTCACCAACAATTTCCGATTACAGAGAACGTTTTCAAATTGGAACGCGTATGATTACACAAAAAGATTTATGTGCTTATATGGAACGTATGAAAATGGTATGTGAAGAATTGGTATCAGAAGGGTATCCACATCCGACTCCGTTTGAAGTAGAAACTGCACTCGGATTTTTGTATTTTTCTGAAAAAGAGTGTGATGTAGTTGTAATGGAAGTTGGCATGGGAGGCACACTAGATGCCACAAATGTCATTACGAAACCGCTTGCTTGCGTATGGGCTTCTATCAGTATGGATCATATGGGTATTCTTGGAAATACATTAGAAAAAATTGCATCCGAAAAGGCAGGCATTGCTAAAAAAGGTGCTGTACTTGTAAGCTGTAAACAGCAGCCAGAAGCAGAAAACGTGCTGAAAGAAAAGGCAGAGCAGTTAGGACAAGAACTTGTGATTGCAGATGTATCACAGGCAACTGGTGTGAAGTATGGGCTTGCGACACAGCAGTTTAGTTACAAAACTTTTTCTAAGTTAAAAATTCACCTTGCAGGTGTGTGTCAGATTGCAAATGCAGTATTAGCAGTAGAAGTTATGCTGCAGCTTCGTGAAAATGGATTAGAAATTTCTGATAAGGCAATCTATAAAGGATTGGAAGATACTACATGGCAGGCACGTTTAGAAGTGCTTGGCAAGCATCCAATGTTTGTCATAGATGGGGCGCATAATGAAGATGCAGCAAAGCAGCTTGCAAATGCAATAGAACTGTATTTTAAAGATAAGCGTATCATCTTTATTATGGGCGTTTTAAAAGATAAAGAGTATGAGAAGGTACTTGCATTGACTGCAAAGTATGCAGAGCATATTTTAACGATTACACCTCCAAATAACCCAAGAGCATTAGATGCATTAGAGCTTGCAAAGGCAGCAGGTGTATATCATAATCAAGTGACAAATCTTAGCAGCTTAGAGGAAGCTGTAGAGGTTTCTCATTTATTAGCAGATAAGGATACAGTTATTTTATGTTTTGGTTCCTTATCTTATCTTGGTGCAATTAAACAAATATATCAAAAGCGATTGGATAAAAACAAATAAAGAAGGGCGGTTTGCTAACATGGTAGATAAAGCAAAAGTAGAAGCGGCCATTAGACTGTTATTAGAAGGAATTGGAGAAGATGTAAATAGAGAAGGGTTAAAGGATACGCCAGACAGAGTTGCCCGCATGTATGCAGAAATCTGCGGTGGTCTGGATGAAAGTGCCGAGGAACATTTATCTAAGACATTTACCGCATCTTATAATGAGATTGTCATTGAAAAAGATATTCCATTATATTCTCTTTGTGAACATCATTTGATGCCGTTTTATGGAAAAGCACATATTGCATATATTCCAGACGGAAAAGTAGTAGGTCTTAGTAAATTGGCACGTACAGTAGAAGTGTTTGCAAGAAGACCACAGATTCAGGAACAGCTCAATAATCAGATTGCAGATGCGATTATGGAGTATTTAAAGCCAAAGGGCGTTATGGTCTATATAGAAGCAGAACATATGTGTATGACGATGCGAGGTGTAAAAAAGCCTGGAACAAAAACAGTAACGACGGCATGCCGAGGAGAGTTTGTGCATAACGATAGTTTAAAACAACAGTTTTTTCAAATGGTAAAATAATATGGATAAGATAAATCAGATTTTAAAACATCCACTTTTTCAAACATATATGCAGGCAAATCAAGAAAAAGAAGCGGATCGTATTTTTTGCAGACACAATATGTCCCACATTATGGATGTAGCTCGTATTGCGTATATTTTAAATATAGAAGAATCGTATGGATTTTCCAAAGAGCTGATTTATGCATCTGCGTTGTTACATGATATTGGTCGTCATGTACAATATGAAACAAAGGAAAAGCATGCGTTTGTCAGTGCAAGATTGGCACCTGAAATATTGATTGATTGTGGATTTTGTGAACAAGATATTCAAAAAATTACAGATGCAATTTATACGCACAGCGATAAGAAACTGATTCATGAAAGAACATTAAATGGATTGTTGGCAAGAGCAGACCAGTTGAGTAGAGCTTGCTATAGTTGTCAGGCAAGTGACAGCTGTGACTGGAGTGAAGAAAGAAAAAATAAAATAATGCAGTGGTGAGGATGACTTGAAGAACGTACTATTTATATTGAACCCGAAGGCTGGAAAGGCGAAAATAAAAAATTATCTGTTAGACATAGTTGATATTTTTGTAAAAGCAGGTTTTGAAGTGACGGTATACACTACCCAAAAGGTCAAAGATGCTTTTCGACTTACAAAAGACAGAAAAAAAGACTATTACGATTTAGTTGTATGCAGTGGTGGTGACGGCACATTGAATGAAGTTGTTGCCGGTATGATGCACTGTAAAGAGGAAATACCTATCGGTTATATCCCAGCAGGCAGTACGAATGATTTTGCACATAGTCTTGGAATTTCCAACAATATGCTGCAGGCAGCACGCACAATCGTAGATGGAAAAGTATTTCATTGTGATATAGGACAGTTTAATGATGCTTCTTTTGTGTATGTTGCGGCATTTGGCATTTTTACAGAAGTATCTTATGCAACAGATCAGCAGATGAAAAATATACTTGGTCATACTGCGTATATTTTACAAGGAATTAAGAGTCTTTCTTCTATAAAGTCTTATAAGATGAAAATAGTATGTGATGAAGTGACAGAAGAAGGCGATTATATATATGGTATGATCGCCAATTCTGTTTATGTAGGCGGTTTTAAAAATATGACAGGAAAACATGTTGCATTAGATGATGGCAAGTTTGAAGTTACGTTAATTAAAAGACCATCGAATGCAATAGAGTTAAATAATATTATTACATCGTTAGTGACAAGAAGACTGGATTCTGCTTGTATTACCTGTTTTAAAACAGCACAGCTTACTATTGAGGGTGAGACGTCAATAGATTGGACGTTAGATGGGGAATTTGGTGGCAGTCATGAACGGGTTATCATAGACAATATTTCCAGAGCAATTCCGATTATAATAGAAAAATAATATTAGAGGTGACATCATGGTAGAGCAGATTCAAATTGGAAAAAAAGTATTTTCTTTAGTGGACAAGACATATATTATGGGAATTTTAAATGTAACTCCCGATTCGTTTTCTGATGGCGGTAAATTCAATGCAAAAGATACTGCCTTGTTTCATGCAGAAGAAATGATAAAACAAGGCTGCGACATATTAGACATCGGAGGAGAGTCTACAAGACCTGGATATACGTTTGTGCCGGTTGCAGAAGAAATAGAGCGAGTAGCACCTGTTATAGAGGCAATTAAGACACATTTTGAAGTGCCGATTTCTTTGGATACATACAAATATCAGGTAGCAGAAGCAGGCATTCAGGCAGGTGCCGATTTAATCAACGATATATGGGGGTTGAAATATGATGAAGGCCAGATGGCAAAGGTCATTTCTGAAACGGGTGTAGCTTGTTGCCTGATGCACAATCGAAAAAAGCCAGAGTATGTTGATTTTATGAAAGAGGTATTGGAAGATTTACAGGATTGTGTGGATATTGCAAAAAGAGCAGGAATAAAAGAAGAAAAAATCATATTAGATCCTGGTGTAGGTTTTGCAAAAACATATGAACAAAATCTTCAAGTGCTTCATAGATTAAACGAGTTTAACCAGTTAGGATATCCAATGTTATTAGGTACAAGCAGAAAGAGTGTAATCGGACTTACGTTGGATCTTCCGGCAACAGAACGAGAAGAAGGAACATTAGTTACAACGGTAGAAGCAGTTAGAGCGGGATGGAACTTTGTGCGAGTACATAACGTTTTGGCAAATGCAAGAGCAATTAAGATGACACAGGCGATAAGAAGAGGTTGATATGGACTGTATTAAAATAGAAAATTTGGAAATATATGCATATCATGGTGTGTTTCCGGAAGAAAAAGAAAAAGGACAGCTTTTTTATATCAATGCTGTGATGGAAACAGATCTGTATAAAGCAGGAAAAACAGATGATTTGACAGCATCTACGCATTATGGAGAAGTAGCACAGCTTTTACACGAAAAAATGACAGAGACATCTTATGATTTGATTGAAAAAGCAGCAGAAGTTTGTGCAGAAGCAGTATTGCTTACATTTCCACTTATAAAAAATATCACGTTGGAAGTAAGAAAGCCACAAGCACCGATACCGCTTCCTTTTGAAAGTGTTTCTGTGCAAATCAAACGTGGTTGGAAAAAGGCTTATATTGCACTTGGCTCTAATATGGGAGATACAAAATCTCATCTAGATACAGCAATACAGGAATTAGGGGAAGATGCAAAAATTCGCATAAAGAAAGTGGCAGATTATATTGTGACAAAACCATATGGAGAAGTCGTACAAGCGGATTTTTTAAATAGTGTGGCCCAAGTAGAAACATTGTATACTCCAAGCGAGTTGTTAGATAAGTTGCATGAAGTGGAACAAAAGCACAATAGAACAAGAGAGATACATTGGGGTCCAAGAACGTTAGATTTGGATATTTTATTGTATGAAAATACAATCATGCATACGGAAACACTTACCATACCACATATAGATATGCATAATCGTGATTTTGTATTAAAACCTATGGCACAGATTGCACCATATGAAGTACATCCGGTGTTTGGAAAATGTATGAAACAGCTTTTTGAGGAGTTGGAATAGTATATTTCATATATAAAAATTCACTTTTTGCTTTTCACAAGGTGGTTTTTATGGTACACTAAATACAATGAAGTAACTATAAGGAAGACTGAGGTACTGTTATGAAGAGATTAATGCTAAAGTTAAGCGGTGAAGCACTTGCCGGAAGCAAAAAGACAGGTTTTGATGAAGAAACTGTAAGAAAGGTAGCTTTGCAGGTAAAGCAGTTAGTAGATGCAGGTACACAGGTTGGTATTGTAATCGGTGGCGGTAATTTCTGGAGAGGACGTTCTTCTGAAAACATTGACCGTACAAAAGCAGACCAGATTGGTATGTTAGCAACTGTCATGAACTGTATTTATGTATCTGAAATTTTCAGAAGTGTTGGTATGCAGACAAACATTTTAACTCCATTTGAATGCGGTTCTTTCACAAAGCTGTTTTCTAAAGACAGAGCAAACAAGTATTTTGAAAAAGGTATGGTAGTATTTTTTGCGGGCGGCACAGGACATCCATATTTTTCTACTGATACTGGCGTTGTACTTCGTGCAATTGAAGTAGAAGCAGAAACAATCTTGTTAGCAAAGTCTATTGATGGTGTATATGATTCTGACCCAGCTAAAAACCCAGATGCACACAAATATGATGAAGTATCTATTCAGGAAGTAATTGATAAGAATCTTCAGGTAGTAGATATGACAGCATCTATTTTAGCTCGTGATAACAAGATGCCTATGTGGGTATTTGACTTAAACGAAGAAAATTCTATCGTAAATACTATTAACGGAAAGTTTAATGGTACAAAAGTAACTGTATAATTTGGAGGATATATTTTATGGATCAGAGATTAGCAATTTATGAAGAAAAAATGGAAAAATGCGTGGATTATCTGGTAACAGAATTTGCAGCAATTCGTGCAGGTCGTGCAAATCCAAACGTATTAAATAAAATTAGAGTTGATTATTATGGCACACCTACACCAATCCAGCAGGTTGCAAACGTATCTGTTCCTGAACCAAGAATGATTCAGATCGCTCCATGGGACAGAACATTAATCAAAGCAATTGAAAAAGCAATTATGACATCTGAACTTGGTATCAACCCAAATAATGATGGTGTTGTAATCCGTCTTGTTTTCCCAGAAGTAACAGAAGAACGTCGTAAAGAATTAGCAAAAGACGTAAAGAAAAAAGGCGAAGAACAGAAAGTTGCAGTTCGTAACGTAAGACGTGACGGCGTAGATGCAGTAAAGAAATTAGAAAAAGCAAGCGAAATTACAGAAGATGATCGCGCAAACTTAGAAGAACAGCTTCAGAAACTTACAGATAAGTATGTAAAGGAAATTGACAAAGCTGTAGAAGAGAAAACAAAAGAAATCATGACTGTTTAATAAGTCTGGGAAGGGCACTCCTTAAACAGTGCCCTTTTTTATATACTAGGAAATTTCCATTCCCTAGTATATAAAAACGCTCCGCGAGGATGAACTCGAGCGTATAGGAGAGAAAAGGTGGATTTATCCATTTTGTTATTTACGCTTTGCGAGGATACATAAATGCGAAAAGAAAATTAGAATTGGAGTAACATATGGCAATAGATTTTAAAGTTCCTAATCATATAGCAATTATTCTGGATGGAAATGGTCGTTGGGCAAAAGCAAAAGGGCTTCCAAGAAATGCTGGACATGTTCAGGGAGCAAAAACTGTAGAAACAATCTGCGAAGATGCATATAAACTTGGGGTGCAATATTTAACAGTATACGCATTTTCAACGGAAAACTGGAATAGACCACAGGATGAAGTAGATGCATTGATGAAGCTTTTACGCAATTACATGAAAAACTGTTTAAAGATTGCAGCAAAGAACAATATGTGTGTACGTGTGATCGGTGACAAAACAAGACTGGATGCAGATATTCAGGAAAGTATTGCCAAGTTAGAAGAAGCAACAAAAGAAAATACAGGCTTGCATTTTAGCATTGCAATCAACTATGGCGGACGTGATGAAATTCGACGTGCAGTAACTAAGCTTGCTGCAAAGGCGCAGCTTGGTGAAATCGCACCGGAAGATATTACAGAGGAAATGATATCTAAACAATTAGATACAGGTGATTATCCAGATCCAGATTTATTGATTCGTACTTGCAATGAACAGCGTATTTCTAACTTTTTATTATGGCAGTTGGCATATACGGAGTTATATTTTACACCTGTTCCATGGCCTGACTTTAATAAACAAGAATTGATAAAGGCTATAGAAGCATATAATCGCAGAGATAGAAGATTTGGGGCACTCAAGGAGGAAAAGGCATAATGTTTAAGACCAGATTGCTCAGCGGCATTGTATTAATGGTATTGACACTTATATTTATATGTTTAGGTGGGATTCCATTATATGCAATGCTTGCATTGATTTCTGTGATTGGTTTTTTAGAGCTTACAAAAGCAGTAGGAATCAAGCACGATAAAAAAAATCGTAACCTTTTAGAATTTACTGGTGTTGCAGGAATACTTGTATTATATGCTTGTCATATGTATGCTTCTCTAACAGCACAGACGATAGATATGGTATATATATTGGCGGTTGTAGTATTTACAATCATCAGCCTTTTGGCAGTATATGTTATTACGTTTCCAAAATATGACGCACGTCAAGTTGTAGAAGTTGTATTTGCATTTATGTATGTTCCAGTTATGTTGTCTTTTATTGCGAATACGAGAGCTTTGCCTGAAGTTGGCAGTAAGGTCGTATGGATGATTTGGATCAGTGCATGGGGCAGTGATACTTGTGCATATTGTGTAGGAATGCTTACTGGAAAAACAATCGGAAATCATAAGGCATTTCCAGTACTAAGCCCTAAAAAATCTATAGAAGGCTGTATTGGCGGTGTCGTAGGTGCAGCAATTCTTGGAATGCTGTTTGGCAAATTTGTAATGGGTTCTGAATATGGTATACTGGCAATGGGAATTGTATGTGGTATAGGAAGCGTGATTGCACAGTGCGGTGATTTAGCAGCATCTGCAATTAAGCGTAATTTTAATATCAAAGATTATGGAACATGCATTCCTGGACATGGCGGAATATTAGATCGTTTTGATAGTATCATTTTTACAGCACCATGTATTTATTTCCTGATTTATTTTTTACTGGACATTCAGTACGTATTTATAGGATAAAAAGAAAGGCAGTTTTATGAAAAAAATTGGTATACTCGGTTCTACTGGTTCTATCGGTACACAGACATTAGAAGTAGTAAGAGCATATTCTGAAGATTTAAAAGTTGCAGTTTTGGCAGCAAGTACAAATGTAACACTTATGGAAGCACAGATGCGTGAATTTAAACCAGAAGTGGTCGTTATGTATGATGAAAAAGCAGCAGAAACGTTGCGAGTAAAAACAAAAGATCTTTCTATTCCTGTTTTGAGCGGAATGGAAGGACTGTTGGAAGCAAGTGTGTGGGAAGGCATGGAAGTATTGGTCACAGCTTTAGTTGGTATGATCGGTATTCGTCCTACAATCGCTGCAATCAAAGCTGGAAAGGATATTGCACTTGCAAATAAAGAAACATTAGTTACAGCAGGTCATATCATTATGCCTTTAGCAAAAGAGTATGGTGTTTCTATTTTGCCGGTTGATAGTGAACATAGTGCTATTTTCCAGTCTATGCAGGGAGAAAAAAAAGAACAGGTTAGCAAGATTTTGCTTACTGCTTCCGGCGGTCCATTCAGAGGCAAGAAGATAGAGCAGTTAAAGACTATGCAGGTAGAAGATGCCTTAAAGCATCCAAACTGGTCTATGGGACGTAAAATCACAATTGACTCTGCAACACTTGTAAATAAAGGTTTGGAAGTAATCGAAGCAAAATGGCTTTTTGATGCAACATTAGATCAGGTTCAGGTTGTTGTACATCCACAGAGTATTATTCACAGCATGGTAGAATATGTGGACGGTGGCATTATTGCACAGCTTGGTACACCGGATATGAAGCTTCCAATCCAGTATGCATTATTTTATCCAGACAGAAGACCAATGGACGGAAAGAGAGTTAATTTCTATGAATTGGGACAGATGACATTTGAAGCTCCTGATATGGAAACATTCAGAGGATTAAAACTTGCATACGAAGCTGCAAAGATTGGCGGAAGTATGCCTACCGTATTAAATGCAGCAAACGAAAAAGCAGTAGCTTTATTCTTAGACAAAAAGATTTCATTCCTTCAGATTGCAGAGTTGATTGAACAGTGTATGCAGAAACATACTGTAATTCAAAATCCAAGTGTAGAAGAAATTCTTTTTGCAGAGCAGGAAGCTTATGAAATCATTCATAAATTAGTATAAAAACAGGCGGTATTTTTGTGGCAATTATAATTTTTCTGATCATATTAGGTGTGCTTGTGTTGGCGCATGAGGCAGGACATTTTACTCTTGCAAAATTAAATGGTATTCGTGTTTTGGAATTTTCTATTGGTATGGGACCAAAGATTTTTTCATTTACAAAAGGAGAAACGATTTATTCTATAAGACTTTTGCCAATTGGCGGAGCTTGTATGTTTGACGGAGAAGATGGCAATGTAGAGGGTGGAAAAGAGGCAGATGAGCATTGCTTTAACAAAGCAAAGATTGGTGCAAGGTTTGCAACTGTTGTAGCAGGACCTGTTATGAATTTTATACTTGCTTTTTTATTCAGTGTTATTATCGTAGGCTGTTCTTCTACAGACCTTCCAATCGTTACAAATGTATCTGAAAACAGTGCAGCTTGGGAAGCTGGTATTTTGCCGGGAGATGAGATTGTATCTATCAATGGTTCTAAAATCCACTTATATAGAGATGTTTTAGTAATCTCTCAAACGAATCGCGGAGAAGACTATGATATGCTTATCAAAAGAGGTGATGAGTTAATCGAGCTTTCTTTTACTCCAACTTATAATGAAAGTCTTGGACGTTACATTATGGGATTGTCTGGTGGTGTATATGAAAAATTCCGAGGACTGGATGCATTAAAATATGGTTTTTATGAGGTGCGATACGCGACAGTTTCTACGTATAAGAGCTTGTTTATGATGTTGAAAGGACAAGTCAAGACAAATGAGATGGCAGGTGTCGTTGGCATTGCAAATATGGTCGGTGAGACATATGAAGCAGTAAAACCGGCAGGATTTGTATCTGTATTTTTGACAATGATGAATTTGGCATCTATTTTAAGTGTCAACCTTGGCATTGTGAATTTATTGCCATTACCGGCATTAGACGGAGGAAGAATTGTATTCTTGCTTATAGAAGCAGTGCGTGGGAAACCGATTCCAGCAGAAAAAGAAGGCTTCGTTCATATGCTTGGTTTTGTATTTTTAATGATACTTATGGTATTTTTGGTATTTAACGATATTCGTAATATTTTCTTTTAAAATTGTAGAGGTAAAAATATGAGAGAACATACAAAAGTGATTCAGATAGGTGATAGAGTAATCGGTGGAGGAAATCCGATTCTGATTCAGTCTATGACAAATACACCTACTGAAAATGTAGAAGCAACTGTTGCACAGATTTTACGATTAGAACAGGCAGGCTGTGAAATTATCCGTTGTACTGTTCCAACATTAGATGCTGCAAAGGCATTGACAGAAATCAAAAAGCAGATTCATATTCCACTGGTAGCTGATATTCATTTTGATTATCGTATGGCAATTGCAGCAATGGAGTATGGTGCAGATAAGATTCGTATTAATCCTGGTAATATTGGTTCTATAGACAAGGTAAAAGCAGTCGTAGATGTTGCAAAAGAACGCAATATTCCAATTCGTATCGGTGTAAACAGTGGTTCTTTAGAAAAGCAGTTAGTTGAAAAGTATCATGGAGTAACTGCAGAAGGCATCGTGGAAAGTGCTTTAGATAAAGTACGAATTATTGAAGACCTTGGATATGAAAATCTTGTAGTAAGTATCAAATCTTCTGATGTATTGATGTGTGTAAAGGCACATGAGATTTTAGATAAAGAAATCGATTATCCACTTCATGTAGGTATTACAGAATCCGGTACTATTTGGAGCGGTAATATTAAATCTTCTATTGGTCTTGGAATGATATTAGGTCAAGGTATTGGAGATACGATTCGTGTTTCTTTGACAGGAGATCCTGTAGAAGAAATTAAGACAGCTAAATTGGTGCTTCGTACATTAGGACTTCGCAAGGGCGGTATAGAAGTAGTTTCTTGTCCTACTTGCGGACGTACAAAAATAAATTTGATCGAACTTGCAAATCAGGTAGAAACATTAGTAGCAGGCTATCCATTGGATATTAAAGTAGCTGTTATGGGATGTGTAGTAAATGGACCAGGCGAAGCAAAAGAAGCAGATATCGGCATTGCTGGGGGTATAGGAGAAGGCTTACTTATAAAAAAAGGCGAGATTGTTAAGAAAGTACCAGAACAGGAACTGTTATCTACTTTAAAATATGAGCTTGACCATTGGAATGAAAATTAGCAGGTAATCAGCATGAGTAAAGCGTTTTTTGATGTATTTCCATATGTAAAATTGGAAAACAGATTAAAAGAACGAATGGAACAGGTAATGGTTCAAAAAATTGTGAATGTGACGAGCAAAGGCTTTCTGCGTGTTCATATTGAGAGCGATTACCTGATTGAAAAAGAAGACATTTATGAAGTTGAAGATGCGTTGTCAAAGATGTTATTTAAAAGCGGAGACAATCGCAATGTAAAATTATATGAGCATTTCAAACTGTCCGGCCAATATAATGGCAGGACAGTTATGGAAATGTATCGCAATTCCATTTTGACGGAGTTAAAACAGCATAGTCATATACTATATATTATTTTTAAAAAGGCAGATATCACTTATCCAGAAGATAATCTCATTCATTTGGCATTAGAGGATACGGTATTTGTGCATATGCAGCAAGAAGAACTGGCACGTATTCTGGACAAAATATTTGTAGAAAGATGCGGATTGCCGGTTGCTTTTTCGTTTGAATATATTCCTGCAGTATCTTCTAAAACGCAGCAAGATGAAGAGATGATTGCACAAAAGGTTGCAGAAATTTCCAGACGTGCAAAACTTGGAAAGCAACAAAGAGAGGAACAAGTAGAGACAGAACAAAAAACGCAGACAAAAGAGCCGGAAAAAAGTGGCAATCGTACACAAAATACAACACAAAGCGAAAATAAAGCACCGGTTCGTCAAAACTTTCCTAAAGAGAAAGAAGCTGGAAATGGTTTTACGAAAAAGCCAGAGTATAGAAGACCACTTAGAAATTCGGATAATCCGGATGTAATTTATGGAAAAGACTTTGAAGAAGGTGCAATGAAGATCGAAGAGATCATAACCGATATGGGAGAAGTGGTTATTCGAGGACAGATTATAAATATGGATGAAAGAGAAATCAGAAATGAAAAGACAATTCTGATTTTTGATGTTACCGATGATACGGATACAATCACTGTAAAAATGTTTGTTCGTAATGACCAGCTTTCAGAAATTAAGGAACATATCAAAAAAGGAGCATTTTTGAAAATCAAAGGTATAGCCGGAATGGATACATTTGATAAAGAAATTGCAATTGCTTCTGTAATTGGCATTAAAAAGGGAAGTGATTTCCGAGTAAAACGAAAAGATAATGCAGCATGCAAACGAGTAGAGCTTCATTGTCATACGAAAATGAGCGATATGGATGGTGTATCGGAAGTAAAAGACATTATAAAAAGAGCCTATTCTTGGGGACATCCAGCAGTAGCAATTACAGACCATGGTGTTGTTCAGGCATTCCCAACCGCAAATCATGTATGGGAAGACCTTTGGAAAGCAGAAAAAAATCGTTGTAAAGAAGAAGGAATTGAGCCTGATAAAGAGCATTTCTTTAAAGTAATCTATGGATGTGAAGGATATTTGGTAGATGACTTAATAGAAATTGTAACAGGAGATGTTACGAACGCCTCTCTTAGAGACAGCTTTGTTGTATTCGATATAGAAACAACAGGTTTTTCTCCGGTCAAAAATCGTATTATTGAGATTGGTGCAGTCAAAGTTGAAAATGGAGAAATTACAGACCGTTTTTCTAAGTTTGTAAATCCACAGACACCAATTCCGTTTGAAATCCACCGTTTGACGGGAATTTCAGACGATATGGTAAGTGATGCCAAAGTAATCGAAGAAGTGCTTCCGGAGTTTTTAGAATTTATAAAAGGATGTAAGCTAGTAGCACATAATGCAAATTTTGATATGAGCTTTATCATAGAAAATTGCAAGCGAATGGGATTTGATACAACCTTTACTTATTTAGATACGCTTGCATTGTCCCGCGTGCTCTTTCCGTCTCATAATAAACATACATTGGACGCAATGGCCAAAGTATTAAAAGTAAATTTAGACAATCATCATCGAGCAGTAGACGATGCAGAATGTACAGCACATATTTTCAAAAAGCTTATAGCAATGTGTGAAGAAAAAGACATTAAAACTTTAGCACAAGTAAATGAGCTTGGAAAAACATCTGTAGAGGCAATCAGCAAACTTCCATCTTATCACGTTATTTTTCTGGCACAAAATAATACAGGACGTGTAAATTTATATACGATGGTCAGTGAGTCACATATCACATATTATAATCGAAGACCTAAAATACCAAAGAGTTTGTTAAACAAACATAGAGAAGGTATTTTAGTCGGAAGTGCATGTGAAGCTGGTGAATTGTACAGAGCTTTACTGGATGAAAAAAGTGAGGAAGATATCGTAAAGATTGCGTCTTATTATGACTATCTTGAAATTCAGCCGCTTGGAAATAATGCGTTTATGATTGAGTCAGAAAAACAGAGAAATATTACCTCTTTTGAAGATATCAAAGCAATCAATAAGCATATTGTAACGCTTGGAGAACAGTTAAATAAGCCAGTTGTGGCAACTTGTGATGTGCATTTCTTAGACCCTGAAGATGAAGTATACAGACGTATCATTATGGCTGGAAAAGGGTTTGATGATGCAGATAAACAGGCACCGCTCTATCTTCGTACAACAGATGAGATGTTGGAAGAATTTGCATATCTTGGAAGTGAAAAAGCAGAAGAAGTTGTAGTAACAAATACAAGAAAGATTGCAGAGAGCGTAGAACATATTTCTCCGGTAAGACCGGATAAATGTCCGCCGGTCATTCCAGATTCTGATAAGACATTAACTGAGATTTGTTATAATAAAGCACATGAAATGTATGGCGAACAGTTACCTGAAATTGTAGAGAACCGTTTGCAAAAAGAATTAAATTCTATTATTAAAAATGGATTTGCCGTTATGTACATTATTGCACAGAAACTTGTATGGAAATCTGTAGAAGATGGCTATTTGGTAGGCAGTAGAGGTTCTGTAGGTTCTTCCTTTGTGGCAACGATGGCTGGTATTACAGAAGTAAATCCGCTTAGTCCGCATTATTATTGTACAAGCTGTCATTATTCTGAATTTGATTCTCCAGAAATAGCACAAGCTGTTCAAGATGGTTGTTCTGGCTGTGACTTGCCAGATAAAGTGTGTCCAAAATGTGGGGCAACATTAAAAAAAGATGGATTTGATATTCCGTTTGAAACATTCCTTGGATTTAAAGGAGATAAAGAGCCTGATATTGACTTAAACTTTTCTGGAGAATATCAGTCAAAAGCACATAAGTATACAGAAGTTATTTTTGGCGCAGGACAGACATTCCGAGCAGGAACAGTTGGTACACTTGCGGATAAAACAGCATATGGCTATGTTAAAAAATATTATGAAGAACGAGGCATACACAAACGTCCTTGTGAAATCAATCGTATCAGTTTAGGATGTACGGGAATCCGAAGAAGTACGGGACAGCATCCGGGAGGTATTATCGTACTTCCATTAGGAGAAGATATCAATACGTTTACTCCAGTACAGCATCCGGCAAATGATATGACAACCGATATTATCACAACACATTTTGATTATCACTCTATTGACCACAACTTGTTAAAGTTAGATATTCTCGGACACGATGATCCAACGATGATCAGAATGCTTCAGGATTTGACAGGATTAGATCCTACTACGATTGCTTTAGATGATCCGCAAGTTATGAGTTTATTCCAAAATACAACAGCACTTGGCGTTACTCCAGAGCAAATGGATGGAACAGACCTTGGTTCACTTGGCATTCCAGAGTTTGGAACAGATTTCGTATTTCAGATGCTTCGAGATACAAAACCGCAGAAGTTTTCGGATTTGGTGCGTATTTCAGGACTTGGACATGGAACGGACGTATGGCTTGGTAATGCACAGACATTGATTTTAGAAGGAAAAGCAACAATTTCTACCGCAATTTGTACACGAGATGATATTATGACGTATCTGATTCGTATGGGAGTAGAAAGTTCCACTGCTTTTACAATTATGGAAAGTGTTCGTAAAGGAAAGGGATTGAAACCAGAATGGGAAGAAACTATGCTGGAAAATAATGTGCCGGATTGGTATATTTGGTCTTGTAAAAAAATCAAATATATGTTCCCGAAAGCACACGCAGCAGCTTATGTTATGATGGCATGGCGAATTGGCTGGTTTAAAATCAATTATCCGCTTGCATATTATGCTGCATATTTTAGTATTCGAGCATCAGGATTTTCCTATGAATTGATGTGTCTTGGAGAAGAACATTTAAGAACTATCATGGCAGATTATAAATCAAGAAAAGATACATTATCTAATAAAGAACAGGACAGCTACAAAGACATGAAGAGCGTTCTTGAAATGTATGTGCGAGGATTTGAGTTTATGCCAATCGATATTTTTAAAGCACATTCCAGAAATTTCCAGATTATAGATGGGAAACTGATGCCATCGCTGAATAGTATAGACGGTCTTGGAGAAACAGCGGCAGATTCTATTGTAGAAGCAGCAAAACAAGGACCATTTTTAAGCAAAGATGATTTTAGAGAACGAGCAAAGGTGTCTCAGACAGTTGCAGATAAGCTGGCAGAACTTGGCATATTAAAAGATCTTCCAGAATCTAATCAGATCAGTTTGTTTGATGTATTTTAATAAATGAGGTGAAAAATCATGGATGATATTAAGCGTATAGACAGAACTTTGGTGCGTAATTGTAAAATATTTGATTATTATCAGGATACTATGGCAATTCCAAATGGAAATGTGGTAAAGTTTGACCATATTGATCATAAAGGTGCGGCAGCAGTTATTCCTGTATTAGATGATGGAAGAATCATTTTAGTAAGACAATTTCGTAATTCGATTGACCGACATACATGGGAAATTCCAGCTGGCGGTTTAAATTCAAGACAAGAGCCTACTATAGAAGCAGCTAGAAGAGAATTGGAAGAAGAAACCGGCTATACAACAGAAAAAGAGTTGGAATGGTTGATTACAATCCATACAACACCAGCTTTTTGTAATGAAAAAATCGATATTTATGTTGCAACGGATTTGAAACCAGGTAAGCAGCATTTAGATGAAGATGAAGTAGTAACATATCAGGCATTTACTGTAAAAGAGATACAAAAGATGATTTTAGAAGGTAAAATGACAGATGCTAAGACGATTGCAGCAGTTATGAGTTATGCTGCAAAACAAAATATAGTATAAAAAATCGATTTACAGTCTGGACTTGTGAATCCTTAAAAATCTCAAAAGAATTTCTTAGAAAAGTCAACGCTGTGGCTAATTGCGTTGACTTTTTTTATGTATCTCAGTATAATAAAGGTAATTTAGAGCTGAAAAAATTCAGCGTTTTGAGATCGAGGAGAAGTGAAATGGGGCAAAAGTTATTAAGTGTTGCAATTCCATCGTATAATTCTGAAAAATATATGGAGCATTGTATTGAGACGCTTTTATTTGGTGGAGAACGCGTAGAAATCATCATTGTAAACGATGGTTCTAAAGATCGCACCGGAGAGATTGCAGACAAGTATGCTGCCAAATATCCAACTATCGTAAAGGCTGTACATCAGGAAAATGGTGGACATGGAGAAGCGGTAAATGCAGGACTGCGTAATGCAACAGGAAAGTTCTTTAAAGTAGTAGACAGTGATGACTGGGTAGATGAAGGTGCATATAGAGGCATTTTAGATGTATTAGAAATGTATCAGGATGATATTGATTTGATGATCAGCAACTTTGTTTACGAAAAACAGGGCGCAAAACACAAAAAAGTAATGGAATATACAAAATATCTTCCAGTAAACCGCATTTTCACATGGGAAGATATGAAACCATTTCCAATCGGAAAGTATCTTTTGATGCATTCTGTTATTTATAAAACACAGGTATTAAGAGATTGTGGTTTAGAACTTCCAAAGCATACATTTTATGTAGACAACATTTTTGTATTTGATCCATTGCCAAGCACATTGCATATGTATTATTTGAATGTAGATTTTTATCGTTATTTTATTGGACGAGAAGACCAGTCTGTAAATGAAAAGGTTATGATCGGAAGATTAGACCAGCAGATGCGAGTAAATCGTATTATGGCAAAATCATATGCAACAAAGGAAGTTTCCAGTGTATATTTAAAGAAATACATGTTTAATTACTTATCTATTATTACAACGATTTCCTCTATTCTTGCTATTAAGAGCGGTACAAAAGAACATCTTGCAATGAAAGAAGAATTGTGGCAGGATTTAAAGAAAATAGATGAAAAATTATATAAAAAACTGCGCTATTCTATTTTAGGAATCGGTGTAAACCTTCCTGGAACAGTAGGACGCAAACTCGCAGTAGTAGTTTATAAGATTGCACAAAAGATATACGGTTTTAATTAAAGATGAAAAAATATGATTATTTAATTGTAGGTACAGGATTGTATGGAGCTGTATTTGCACATGAAATGACAAAAAAAGGCAAGAAATGTCTTGCGATTGATAAAAGAGCACATATTGCAGGTAATATTTACACAGAAAAGATAGAAGATATTCAGGTTCATAAATATGGAGCTCATATTTTTCATACAAGCAATAAAAGGGTATGGGATTATATTAACCAGTTTGCAGAATTTAATAATTACATCAATTCTCCAATAGCAATATACAAAGACGAACTTTATAACATGCCTTTTAATATGAATACATTCAGTAAACTTTGGGGAATCCGTACACCAAATGAGGCAAAAGAAAAGATTACTAATCAGGTAGAAGCACTGCATATTACAGAACCTAAAAATCTAGAAGAGCAGGCATTATCTTTGGTTGGCACAGATGTATATGAAAAATTAGTAAAAGGATATACGGAAAAACAGTGGGGCAGAGATTGTAAAGATCTTCCTGCGTTTATCATTAAACGTCTTCCACTTCGTTTTACATATGATAATAATTATTTTAATGATCGTTATCAGGGAATACCGATTGGAGGATATACAGCAATCATTGAAAAATTGTTTGAAGGAACAGATATTTTGTTAAATACAGAATATAAGAGTTTTATTAAACAAAATCCAGATGCTGCACAATGTATTTTGTATACTGGAATGATTGATGAATATTATGATTTTTGTTATGGCCCATTGCAGTATCGTACAGTTTCTTTCGAAACAGAAGTGTTTGATACAGATAATTATCAAGGAAATGCAGTAGTAAATTATACAGAACGTGAAATTCCGTATACTCGTATTATTGAACATAAGCATTTTGAGTTTGGCAAACAGCCAAAGACTGTCATAAGCAGGGAATATCCGACAGAATGGAAGCCGGGAATGGAACCATATTATCCAATAAACGATGAAGAAAATACAAAGCTGTTTGAAAAATATCAGAGTTTAGCACAAAAAGAAACGAATGTATTTTTCGGCGGTCGTCTTGGTCAATATAAATATTATGATATGGATAAGACTATTGAGGCGGCATTAGAACTGGCAGCAAAGATGTAACATAAATTTAGTAGAGGTTTTATATGTCAAAGAAAAAAGTAGTAATTACGATTGCAAGAGAGTTTGGTACAAATGGTCATGAAATGGGTATGATATTATCAGAAAGACTTGGATTGCCATTTTACGATAAAGATATTTTAACACAAGCTGCACATGAAAGCGGGATGGAGTTAGATAAAGTAAAGGCAGCAGATGAAAAAGTCAATTCTCGTATTTTAAAGCCTATTTTTGGCTACAATATAGGTGTGAGTGAAGAACAGGACAGATTGTTTGAAGTAGAAAAACGCATCATTCAGGAAGTATCTAAAGAATCTTGCATTATCATTGGTCATTTAGCAGATTATATCTTGAAAGATGATCCAGATTGTATCAAAGTATTTATTTATGCACCATTTGAAAAGCGTGTAGGAATGATCGCTAAAAAATACCAGATTACAGAAGAAGAAGCACGAAAAGTAGTACGAAAGATGGATCAGAGCAGAAATAATTTCTATACTTATTATTCAAATGGAAATTGGGAACATGGTAAAGGCAAAGATTTAATCTTAAACAGAAGTACGATCAGTCTGGAAGAGTGTGTAGAAATGATCGCACATTTGGTAGAGTTAAAGGCAAAAGAAGATTAGGCCTTAGGAGGTGCGGTAATGCGTTACTTTTTTAAAAGTAAAATAGAAGTCAGAGAAGGCAGTGGATTTATTCATATTCCATTTAATGTTTGGGAAGTGTGCAAACAAAGAGATGTGATAAAGGCCGATATCGTGCTGGATAATGACATTATCATTGCGTGTGAACTGTTGCCTGTTAATGGAGGCAGTAATTATGAAGTTCATTTAACTGCAGAGGAACTAGAAGGAGTAGATCTTTTAGTGGAGCATAACGTATTATTAAACGTAAATGGTTCCCTTATTAAGATTAGTCAAAATAGTCCATATTCTGTAGAACATCCAATCAGAGATATTTCTGAAGGAATTACTTTAATCCGTCAGCCAAACGATGGACTTTGCGGACAGGCAGTTGTAGCAATGCTTGCAGGTGTTACCATTCAGGAAGTAATTGACGTTATGGGATGTCGTGAATGGCAAGGAACGATGGGACGTATGATTTCAGCATTAAATTACTATGGCATAGATCATAGTGAGATTATTTATTATACAGCAAGACCAGATGGAAAAATTCCAGAATGTTGTATTATGATGGAAAAGCTTGGAAGATTCAGTCATTATCTGATCCATTATAAAGGAAAATTTTATGATCCTACACTTGGTTTACTCAACGAATATGATAAGAGTAAGTTGTTAGGTTATTTAGAAATTCGATATTAAATGGTTTTTCGTTTTAACGAAGAAAAGCTGACGAAACAGTATGATATTGTTTCGTCAGCTTTTTGTATGTATAGAGCGTTATATTATAATAAGTTCTATTTGATATACTATAAAATCAGTAATAACGATTAGTATACGATTTCAACAAGTTTGCCTGTACCAATTTCAAAGTTTGCAAAGTTGTCAGCATAAGTGAATGCAACATCAGTGCCATCTACTTTTACGCTTGCAGGAGCTTTGTCGAGGTGAACATTTGCAGAGTATGTTCTGTTTGCAGTCATATTCTTGAAAGAACCAGTACGGTCACCAATTGTGATTACACAAGTTGTGCCATTGTCTTCCATTGTAAATTCTGTAACAGCTCTGTCGCCATGTTCGTAATCGAAAGTAACACCATCGTCTTCGCGTAATGTGTAAGAGCTCTTTCCACATGGATAGAGATTTAAGATTAAGTTTGCAGTATCTACATTGTCTTCAAACTGCTTTGGAGCTTCTGTAGGAATGATAGCACCATTGCGGATAAAGAGCATACCACCACGATTTTCAGGGATAACAGGAGTGATTTCCTGACCACCTTCGTAAGCCTTGCCAGTCCAAGCGTCATACCATGTATAACCTTCTGGTAAATAAATCTTGTCAGAGAAAGCACCAACTAGTAAGTAATCTCCAAACATAAATTCGTTGATTAAGTTGCTAGCAGCTTCGTCCTTGTACATCAGTGGAAGTGCACGACAAATTGGAGTACCAGTCATGTTAGCTTCGATAGAATGGTTGTAGATATATGGCATTAATGCATAACGCATGATGTCATAGAATTTAAAGAATTCAAAGTTCTTATCACCAGCCCACCATGGATGTTCAAAGCCAGCCCAAGAGTTTAACTGACACCATCCTGTAAAGAATGCATAGTGAATACCCTGTGGATCAAAGATATTCATATCACAAGTTACGTTAGAGAAGCCGGAAAGACCAGTATTTAATGTCCAAGCTAATGTGTTTAAACCACCACCGGTATCACCTGTATTTGTAGCAGTATAAGCATGTGTACCTGTGAAACCACCGCAATAATGATGCATAGGACGTACATTTCCACGCTGACTCTTTGCACCATTCCACATTTCTTTTACGATTAATGTCTGATGTAAGCTGTGTACTTCAGCTTCAGTTCTTCCGTTAGAATAAATTTTAGTTTCATCGGAAGTATCTACCATACGGTTTGGATCTACTTTGAAAGAGTCAATACCATCATTACAGAACTGACGTAAATGATCAAAGAAAGCAGGAACCTCAGGAGCACATTCTGTATTGCCTGCAAGACGTTCTTCATTTGCAGTGAAGTCAAAATAACAGCACATCCATGCGTGAAGTTTAAAACCATAACGCTTTAAAGCAGAACTGAAAAAGCTTGGGTTTGGTTTGTCAGAACGCTGCCAGTCGTTTACATAGAAACGATCTCTGTTCCAAATTTTATTTGTAGAATAATCATAACGAACTCTTGTCCAGCCTGGCTCTAAACTGATAGCACTACAAGGAAGTTCGTACTGACGGAATAATCTTGCATCGTTTAATACATCAAATTCTCTTGCCTGACAATGCTCGATAAAGGTAAGACCATATGCCCACTTAGGAAGTAATGCAGGACGTCCTGTTAAATAGGTATAACGCTCTAATAAAGCACGCATATCATCGCCTGCAAAAATCATAAAGTCAATATCACCCTGAGGTAAATACCATACAATCTGATCATCCTGTTTTGCACAAACATCAATACCATGCCAGAAAGAAGTATTTGCTAAAATACCATAACCGCTTGGAGTCATTAAGTAAGGAACAGGAATTTCATATTTAGTGTAAACGACACGTTCACGATATACTTTACCATTTAAGATCAAACGGTCAGTATTGCTTTCGCCAAGACCATAGAAGGTATCTTTATCTGTATGGATTGTAAAGTATTTTGGATCAAACTGGAATTCTGCGGTCTTTGCTTCTAATTGTTCTTCATCTTCAGAACCGATGATAACAACATGTTCATCGTGAAACTCGTTAAGTTCTTTGTTCATGTATTCTTTTACATGAGCAACGTTGGAGTTGTCTAAATCAATACTTCTGCTGAATTTATTGGAAGAGAAGTTGATTTTACCATCTTTATATGTAACAGAAAGATTTCCAGTGCGGACACCATGTTCTATTACTTCACCTGTTTGCTCAGGCTCATGGTAGATTTTATAGCGCTCTAATAAAGTAGGCTCAAAATCTTTGCTGATTCTGATGCGGACAATATTTTCCGCATAAACAGAAAGCTGCAATGTTTTGTCTTCAAATGCAGTTTCAAATTTCATCATGATTTTTTCATCCAATCTTTTGATATATTTGATAAGGTGTATAACTCCTTATCAGTATAATTATACTTGTAGTAAAGAAAATAAGCAATGGATTTTCTGATATTATTTTCTAGAAAGACATTATTCTGGAAAATATTTTCTTTCTCATTCTAAGTGTAAAAAAGAAGATGCAGAAGCGGTAAAAAAGGCTGTAATGGCACAATTTACAAATATAAAAGAAATTCTTGGTTTTGATATTGGAACGATTATAGCAGCTCATTGTGGCCCTGAAACGGCAGCAGTTTTCTTTTTGGGAGAAGAAAGAGAAGCATAATAAATCAAATGTATAAAATATTTGTATTTTTAACATTTCAGAAACATTTCAGAAAAAAATCTCAAATACATTCCTACTACAATAGCGACATAATCAAAAAAGGAGATGCTTTATATGACAAAGTTCGTAGAAGTAAATGAAAAAATTGCAAAAGTAGTTGTAGATGGCTACAAAAAAGTAGAAGACCATGTAGTAGGCACTTATAAAAAAGTAGAAAACGGTGCAGTAGATGGATTTGAGAAAGTAACAGATACATGTGTAGAAAAACTTTTTGCAAAAGAAGGTGAAACAGTAGAAGAAGCAAAGAAAAGATTGAAAGGTGAAAGATAGGAGTAGGCATTATGAATAGAAAAGATCAGGAATTTCTCGTAGAAAAAATTCGTACACAGTATACAGAAAAGGAACATACACAGTTAGATGCATTAAAGAAATTAGATGCAAAGGTAAAACGTCCTGTAAACGTATTTGCTTATACCTTTGGTACAATAGCAGCACTTATTATGGGAAGCGGTATGAGTTTAATTATGACAGATATCGGAAGTGTATTGGGTGTAGAAGATATCATGCAGACAGGAATTATCATTGGGGTAATCGGTATGCTTATGGCAATCTTAAATTATCCAATCTATAAAAAGATGCTTTCTTCCAGAAGAAAAAAATATGCAGATCAGATTATAACATTAAGTGATCAGATTACGAATGAAAAATAAACGTTTGATATTTGATATTTACAAATGATTAAAATTCTAAAAATATTATTAAATGTAAAAATATCGCTTGCATTTTTGGAAAAATGTACTAATATAGTATTAGCACTCGAAAAGGTTGAGTGCTAATGATTACAAAAGCTATAAAAGTTTTTATATAACTAGGAGGTTTTATCATGACATTAGTACCATTAGGTGACAGAGTTGTATTAAAGCAGCTTGTTGCAGAAGAAACCACAAAATCAGGCATTGTTTTACCAGGCCAGAATAAAGAAAAACCACAGCAGGCAGAAGTTATTGCTGTTGGACCAGGAACAGAAGAAGTAAAAATGGAAGTTGCAGTAGGCGATCAGGTTATTTACTCTAAGTATTCAGGTACAGAAGTAAAAGTAGATAATGTAGAATACATTATTGTAAAGCAGAGTGATATTTTAGCAATTCTGAAATAATTTTTGGCAGGAGGATTTTTAGTCATGGCAAAAGAAATCAAATATGGTGCAGAAGCCAGAGCCGCTTTAGAAGAAGGCGTAAATAAATTAGCAAATACTGTAAGAGTTACAATTGGACCTAAGGGACGTAACGTAGCATTAGATAAAACATACGGTGCTCCATTGATCACAAACGATGGTGTTACAATTGCAAAAGAAATCGAATTAGAAGATGCTTTTGAAAATATGGGTGCACAGCTTGTAAAGGAAGTTGCTAATAAGACAAATGATGTAGCAGGTGACGGTACAACTACAGCTACAGTTTTAGCTCAGGCAATGATCAATGCAGGTATGAGAAACCTTGCAGCAGGAGCAAATCCTATTATCCTTAGAAAAGGTATGAAAAAAGCAACTGATTGTGCAGTAGAAGCAATCAAAGATATGAGCGCACGCGTAAATGGTAAAGATCAGATTGCAAGAGTAGCAGCTATTTCAGCTGGTGATGATGAAGTAGGTCAGTTAGTAGCAGATGCTATGGAAAAAGTAAGCGGAAATGGTGTTATTACTATCGAAGAATCCAAGACAATGCAGACAGAATTAGATCTTGTAGAAGGTATGCAGTTTGACAGAGGTTATATCTCTGCATATATGGCAACAGATATGGACAAGATGGAAGCTGTTTTGGAAAATCCATATATTTTAATTACAGACAAGAAGATTTCTAATATTCAGGAAATCTTACCATTATTAGAGCAGATCGTTCAGAGCGGTGCAAAATTACTCATCATTGCAGAAGATGTAGAAGGTGAAGCACTTACTACATTGATCGTAAATAAACTTCGTGGTACATTCGGCGTTGTTGCAGTAAAAGCTCCTGGATTTGGTGACAGACGTAAAGCAATGCTTCAGGATATCGCTATTTTAACAGGCGGTACAGTAATCAGCGAAGAACTTGGTCTTGATTTGAAAGAAGCAACACTTAATATGCTTGGTCGTGCAAAGAGTGTAAAGGTTCAGAAGGAAAATACAGTTATCGTAGATGGTGCTGGTGATCAGAATGAAATCAATGCAAGAATTTCTCAGATTCAGCTTCAGATCGAAGAAACAACTTCTGAATTTGATAAAGAAAAATTACAGGAACGTCTTGCTAAATTATCCGGTGGTGTTGCAGTAATTCGTGTAGGTGCAGCAACAGAACCTGAAATGAAAGAAGCAAAACTTCGTATGGAAGATGCTCTTGCAGCAACTCGTGCAGCAGTAGAAGAAGGCGTAGTATCTGGTGGTGGTAGTGCATACATTCACGCATCTAAGAAAGTAGCAGCTTTAGCAGAAACATTAGAAGGCGATGAAAAGACTGGTGCTAAGATTGTATTAAAGGCTTTAGAAGCTCCTTTATACCACATTGCATACAATGCAGGCTTAGAAGGCAGTGTAATCATCAATAAGGTTCGTGAGTCTGAAGTTGGCGTAGGATTTGATGCATTAAAAGAAACTTATGTAGATATGATTGATGCAGGCATCCTTGATCCTGCAAAGGTTACAAGAAGTGCATTACAGAATGCAACAAGCGTTGCAAGCACACTTCTTACAACAGAAAGCGTTGTTGCAAACATTAAGGAAGAAACTCCTCAGATGCCACAGCAGCCAATGATGTAACAGAAAAGCAGAGGAAAATAGAGTAAAAGGCTTGTTCATACTTGTGTGAACAAGCCTTTTTTATTAGTATGATATTGAAAAAATGTGAAATGTGATAAAATGATTTCGGATGAATAAATAAATTCTATTTTGAAAACGGAAATGATAAAGTAATATTATATCAGCTTATAAACAATTATGATGGATTTATATTAGTCCGAAAAGATGTTGATCAAAAAAGTTCTTTAGTAAATAAAGATTTAGAGTTAATTATGAATATACTTCAGTAAGTATAATCGTAAGCAATTAGAACTGTTGATAAACTAAGGAAATGGTTCTATATCAAGAAAATCATCGTGTATTTTAAAAAATACAATTATAAATCATAAAATTCCAAACCATCTATTGCAAAATGGGTGGTTTTATGTTACAATCCAAACGTTGTAAAAAAATCACGCATATCGATTTCTCGCTGGTGCTGCATTGCAGGTGGTGAGGGAGTTAACCGCATAGACGCTTGTGCGGCGGAAAAGATATGACGGAAGTTCAAACCAAATGGAGGTAAATCATGAGCGTTATTTCAATGAAACAGTTATTAGAAGCAGGTGTTCATTTCGGACATCAGACAAGAAGATGGAACCCTAAGATGGCTCCATACATCTTCACAGAAAGAAATGGTATTCATATCATCGACTTACAGAAGTCTGTAGGTAAGGTTGACGAAGCTTACAAGGCAATCGCTGACATCGCTGCAGAAGGCGGCACAATCCTTTTCGTAGGTACAAAGAAGCAGGCTCAGGACGCTGTTAAGACAGAAGCTGAACGTTGCGGTATGTTCTATGTAAATGAAAGATGGTTAGGCGGTATGCTTACAAACTTCAAGACAATCCAGAGCCGTATTGCAAGATTAAAAGCAATCGAAACAATGGCAGAAGATGGTACATTCGATGTATTACCAAAGAAGGAAGTTATCGAATTAAAGAAGGAATGGGAAAAGTTAGAGAAGAACCTTGGCGGTATCAAGAACATGGACAGAATTCCAGATGCTATCTTTGTTGTTGATCCTAAGAAGGAAAGAATCTGTATCCAGGAAGCTCATTCTTTAGGTATTAAGTTAATCGGTATCGGTGATACAAACTGTGATCCAGAAGAATTAGATCACATCATCCCAGGTAACGATGATGCTATCAGAGCTGTTAAGTTAATCGTTTCTAAGATGGCAGACGCTGTTATCGAAGCTAACCAGGGCGAAGCTGTTTATACAGACGCTGATGTAGAAGCAGAAGCAACAGATATCGAAGAAGTAGCAGTAGAAGCTTAATTGTTTTTTATAAATTTATAAAATAAACAAAAAATTCGGAGGGTTGAATCATGGCTATTACAGCAGGTATGGTAAAAGAATTGCGTGAACTTACAGGCGCAGGTATGATGGACTGCAAGAAAGCATTAAATGAAACTAACGGTGACATGGATGCAGCAGTTGAATTCTTAAGAAAAAATGGACAGGCTAAGGCTGAAAAGAAGGCTGGTCGTATCGCAGCAGAAGGTTTATGTGCAGTAGTTGTTGAAGATAACACAGCAGCAGTTGTAGAAGTAAACTCTGAAACAGACTTCGTTGCAAAGAACGATGAGTTCAAGAACTTTGTTAATGCAGTTGCAGTTCAGGCTATCAAGTCTGACGCAGCAGACATGGATGCTTTCATGGAAGAAGCTTGGAACGAAGATGCAGCTATGACAGTAAAAGAAGCTTTAGTTGCTAAGATCGCTCGTATCGGTGAAAACTTAACAATCAGAAGATTTGAAAAAGTTGTTGCTGAAAACGGTTGTGTAGTATCTTACGTACACGGCGGTGGTAGAATTGGTGTTATCGTAGAAGCTGAAACAGACGTTGTAAACGATGCTGTTAAGGAAGCTCTTACAAACGTTGCAATGCAGGTTGCAGCTTTAGCTCCAAAGTATGTAAATGCAGATGAAGTTTCTGAAGAATACAAGAACCATGAAATGGCTATCATCAAGGCTCAGATCGAAGCTGATCCTAAGATGGCTGGCAAGCCAGAAAAAGTTATTTCTGGTGCAGTAGTTGGTCGTTTAAACAAGCAGCTCAAAGAAATCTGCTTAGATGATCAGATTTACGTAAAGGCTGAAGATGGCAAGCAGACAGTTGCTCAGTATCTTGCAGCAGTTGCTAAAGAAAATGGTGCAAAACTTTCTGTTAAGAAGTTCGTTCGTTTCGAAACTGGCGAAGGTATCGAAAAGAAGGTTGACGATTTCGCAGCAGAAGTTGCAGCTCAGGCTGGTTTATAAGATTTTCGAAATAACAATCATAAGGACATGTGCTTAAGTAATTAAGCATGTGTCCTTTTTTCTTGCAGTATGATTTTGAGTGTAGTATAATATTCGATAGTAGTTTTTGATAAAATGCTATTGGAGATTGAAGATGCAGAAAAAAGAAATCAAAACAATAGAAAAAATAAAAAATAATGCGATTACGGTAACGGTTCCTGGTTCTAAGAGCATTACAAATCGTGCGTTGCTGCTTGCAACGTTAGCATCTGGTGTAAGTACGCTGCAAGGTGCTTTGTTTAGCGATGATTCCAGACATTTTTTGAAATGTGTAGAAGAACTTGGTTTCCAAACAACGGTAAAAGAATCAGATAGAGAAATTACAGTAATTGGACTTGGTGGTAAAATTCCTAAAAAACAGGCGCAGATTTATGTAGGAAGTGCAGGTACGGCAGCTCGTTTTCTTGCAGCATATCTTGGATGCAGTGAAGGTACTTTTGATGTGGATGCTTCTGAACAGATGCGAAAACGACCTATGAAGCCATTATTAGATGCATTAAAAAGTGTTGGGGCAGAAATTGTATGTACACAAAAAGAAGAACATTTTCCGATGCGTATTACAGGACATGGAATCTGCAAAGAACATATATGGGTAGATATTGACAAAAGCTCTCAGTTTTTAAGTGCGTTATTGATTTCTGGATGTCTTTCCAAAGAGGATTTGCACATTCATGTAGAAGGCAGTCACGGTATGGCATATATTTATATGACCATTTCTATGATGGAACAGTTTGGAGTGCATGCAGAAAAAATATCAGAAACAGAATTTGTTATTCCTGCAAATCAACATTATCAAGCGAAAACATACAAAATAGAACCTGATGCCTCTGCAGCGTCTTATTTTTGGGCGATGGCTGCAATACTTGGTATTTCTGTGACTGTAACAGATACACATTTTGATTCTTTACAAGGAGATACAGAGTTTGCTAAGATTTTAGAACGCATGGGTTGTATGGTAAAAGATACTAGCGAAGGAATCTGTGTAACTGGACCTAAAGATGGGATATTAAAAGGTATAGAAGTAGATATGCATAGCTGTTCTGACCAGGCAATTACAATGGCGGCGATTGCACCATTTGCAGATGCACCAGTCAAGATTACCGGAATTTCTCATATTCGTATGCAGGAAAGTGACCGTATTGCTGCTATTATAGAAAATCTGACGACACTTGGTATTCGTGTACAAGAGTGTGAAGATGGTGTTGTTATTTACCCTGGAAATATACATGGAGGAGAAATTAAAACGTATGACGACCATAGACTTGCTATGGGATTTGCCATAACAGGACTTCGTTGTCCGGGAGTTGTGATATTAGATCCTTTGTGCTGTAGAAAAACATTTGAGAATTATTTTGATATATTGGAGGAAACATGGCAACAGATTTGTTAATTTTAAGAGATCAGATTGATAAGATAGATAAGCAGATTGTCACATTATATGAGCAGCGTATGGAAATCTGCAAGGAAGTAGCGGAATATAAGATTGAAACTGGAAAAAAAGTATTCGATAAAGTGCGAGAAGCAGAAAAAATCGAAAAAGTGACTGCTATGGCAAGCACTTCTTTTCATAAGCATGCAGTACAAGAGTTGTTTGAACAGATTATGTCCATTAGTCGAAAAATGCAGTATCAACTTTTGAGTGAACAGGACGGAAATGGCAAACTTCCTTTTATGGGCTTAAAAGATCTTGGAACAAAGCAGGCTCGTGTTGTATTCCAAGGAGCAGAGGGAGCATATTCACAGGCTGCAATGAATCGTTTTTTTGGAAAAGAGATCAAAAGTTTTCATGTAGATACATTTAGAGATGCGATGGGAGCGATTGAGGAAGGAAGAGCAGATTTTGCGGTGCTTCCGATTGAAAATTCTACAGCAGGAATTGTAAGTGAAATATATGATCTTTTAACAGAATATGAAAATTATATCGTTGGTGAGCAGATTATTAAGATTGAACATTGCTTAATGGCAACAGCGGGCACGAAGATTGAAGATATTAAGACGGTATATTCTCATCCACAGTCTTTGATGCAGTCTGCAAATTATCTTAGCAAAACTGGATGGCAACAGATTAGTATGAAAAACAATGCATTTGCAGCACAAAAAGTAAAAAACGATGGTCTGCATGATCAGGCAGCAATCGCTGGAGAAGCTGCAGCAGAAATTTATGGTCTGGAAATTCTTCAAAAGGGTGTAAATGACTTAAAAGACAACAGCACTAGATTTATTATTGTAACAAACCAAAAAGTGTTTAAAGAAGATGCAAGTAAGGTGAGTATTTGCTTTGAAGTGCCAAATGAAAGCGGTTCTTTATATCATATGCTTTCTCATTTCATTTACAATAATTTGAATATGACAAAGATTGAATCCAGACCATTAGAGGGACGTAATTGGGAATATCGTTTCTTTATTGATTTTGAAGGCAATCTTGCAGACAGTGCAGTAAAAAATGCACTTAGAGGATTGCGCGAAGAAGCACGCAATATGAAAATCTTAGGTAATTATTAAAGTTTAGAATAGAATGGAGAACAGTATGCAGGTAAAAAAGCAGGTGATTTTAGGAAGTGCGTCCCCGAGAAGAAGGGAACTTTTACATCAGATCGGCTTAGAATTTACTATTATCAAAAGTGATTGTGAAGAAAAGATAACTTCCAGTATACCAGAAGAAGTTGTAAAAGAATTATCTTTACAAAAGGCAGAGGATGTATTTTCTAAAATTGGTTCCGGAGCATATAGCGCTATGGATAAAAAAGATGTGTTAGTAATTGGTTCTGATACGGTTGTTGCCATAGAAGATGAAATATTAGGAAAACCTTTAGATAGAGAAGATGCAGTTTCTATGCTCAAACGCTTGCAAGGAAGAGTACATCAGGTATATACTAGTGTCAGCTTCCTTTGGGAAGAACAGGATCAAGTACAGACACATACATTTTATGAAGTGACAGATGTGGAAGTGCTTCCGATGACAGAGGAAGAAATTGCATATTATGTAAATCTGAATACTTGTATGGATAAAGCAGGAGCGTATGGAATACAGAATGAATTTGCTTGCTTTGTAAAGGGTATTAGAGGCGATTATAACACCGTTGTAGGATTGCCTGTAGGAAGAGTATATCAGGAATTAAAGCAATTACATTTTCTGGAATTTTAAGCGAGAGAGGATACTATGAAAAAAGCAGTTATATTTGATCTGGATGGAACATTAGCAGATTCGTTGGAGTCTATGCAGTATTGTTCTAATTATGCGATTGGAACGTGTGGATTTCCTGAAATTCCATTAGAAAAATTCAAGATATTTGTAGGAGACGGGGCAGAAACATTGATTAGAAGATGTCTTGCATATTCTGGAGATGTGGAAGGCGAATATTTTGAAAAGGCATTTTTACAGTATCAGATGTTTTTTAAAGAACATTGTATGTATCATGTAAAGCCGTATGATGGCATTTGTTCTATGCTGGAAGAATTAAAAAAGAACGGCATAAAAATAGCAGTATTTTCTAATAAACCGCATGAGAGAACGGTAGATGTTGTGGAGAGTCTGTTTGGCAAGGGCTATTTTGATGAAATATTAGGCCAGTCTGATAAAAGACCCAAAAAACCACATCCTGATGGCGTGTTCTATCTTGCTGAAAAAATGCAGGTATCTATGGAAGACGTTGTTTATGTCGGAGATACAAATACAGATATGATGACAGGAAAGAGTGCCAATGCATGGACTGTTGGAGTGCTTTGGGGATTTCGAGACAGGGAAGAATTAGAAAAGTTTCGTGCAGATGTCATTATTGATAAACCAAGTGACATACTACAGCAGGTTTTATAATATATGGTAAAGAGTCACAATTGTTTTTGCATTTGTGATTTAGATATATAAATTTTTTAAAAGGAGATTTTATATTATGCATGAATTTGATGAAGCGGTATTACAGTGCTTTTTGGACAATCAGGAGCAATTGTTTTCAAAGGTAGTGATGAACAGCTACGAAGAAGCAGAGGAATTTTTGTCTGACAGTATGGCAGTAATCGTTGATTCTGTAAAAGAAATTTGGGAGTTCTTCGAAGAAGAAGGAATCGACACAGACGGAATGACAGAAGAAGACATCGTAGAAACTCCCGAAGTTTTTCCAATTGGAGACGGCAGATATTTAATTGTAGAAGCGTGAGTGCAGTTTTGTGAGTAAATCTTCTGGAACAAATAATTTTCCGTAGCCGGTACCCATTTCTAATCCAGGTTTAGCATCACCATGATAATCGCTGCCGCCTGAGATACATAGATCATACTTAGCAGCAAGTGTTTTGATGTGACGTTCTGTAGCTAGTGTATATGAGGAGTAAATGGCTTCTATACCAACGAGGCCTGCATTCTTTAAGGTTGATACCAAATCGTCTAATTTGGCATCTGAGAGGCGATAGAGAGCAGGGTGCGCAAGGATAGGTATACCACCGGCCTGCAAAATTAATTGAATTCCCATTTCAGGAGTGATTTTTTTGCGAGGAACAAAATATTTAGTATGATCTCCGAGATACTGACTAAAAGCATCTTCTTTGCTGAGAGAATAGCCATACTTTGTCAGGTATACGGCATAATGAGCTCTTGTTAAGATGCTGTCGGGAAATTCTGCTAAAAGTTTTTCGTAAGAGATATCAATTCCGGCATCTGCAAGATTTTGACACATCTGGCGGTTTCTTTCTGTACGGGAATCAACAAAATGCTTTAATTGTTCCAAAAAAGCAGAATCATGATGATTGATATAAAGTCCTACCAAGTGAATGTCTCTTCCATGATATTCGGTAGAAAGTTCAATGCCGGGGATGACATTTGGTACATCTTGCATACCATCTGCACGAAGGTTGGCAGCATAAGAGATAGCCTCATCGATACCATCGGTTGTATCATGATCTGTAAGGGCAAAACTGGAGAGTTGTTTTGACATAGCTAATAAAACGAGCTCTTGAGGAGATTTACTTCCATCAGACTTGTTGGAATGAACGTGTAAGTCTATAGATTTCATGTACCATTTCCTTTCAAAATTTTATAAGGTAATCAAAAAGGTGTGGATGCGATAGGCATACACACCTTTTTAGTATAATTAATTTTCTTCTTCTTCAGCAGCTTTTGCGTCATCTGCATTATAAACAGTACGCTTACGAGCTAATTCATCGCTTGCAAGATAATCATCATAAGTAGTAATCTTGTCGATTAAAGTACCATTTGGAAGGATTTCCATAATACGGTTTGCTGTAGTCTGAACAAACTGATGGTCATGACAAGCAAATAAAACAACACCTGGGAATTTAATAACACCATTGTTTAATGCGGTAATAGATTCCATGTCTAAGTGGTTTGTTGGTTCGTCAAATACAAGGCAGTTAGCACCGCTGATCATCATTTTAGATAATAAACAACGAACTTTTTCACCACCGGAGAGTACTTTTACGTTCTTTACACCATCTTCACCAGCAAAGAGCATACGTCCAAGGAAGCCTCGTACATAAGTTACATCTTTTACTGGAGAGTAACCTGTTAACCAGTCAACGATTGTTAAATCGTTATCAAATTCTTCTGTATTATCCTTAGGGAAATAAGCCTGAGAAGTAGTGATACCCCATTTGTAAGTACCTTCGTCTGGTTCCATTTCACCCATTAAAATCTTAAAGAGTGTTGTCTTTGCAATTTCATTTCCGCCAACAAAAGCAATCTTATCTTCGTGTCCAACGATAAAGGAAACGTTGTCTAAGATTTTCTCGCCGTTGATTGTCTTAGAAATACCTTCTACAGTAAGTACTTCATTTCCAATTTCTCGGTCTGGACGGAAATCAATGTAAGGATATTTACGGCTGGATGGTCTGATTTCATCAAGTTCAATCTTTTCCAAAGCACGTTTACGGCTTGTAGCCTGTTTTGACTTAGAAGCATTTGCAGAGAATCGGGAAATAAATTCCTGTAATTCTTTGATCTTTTCTTCTTTTTTCTTGTTTGCTTCTTTCATCTGTTTGATCAAAAGCTGGCTGGATTCATACCAGAAGTCATAGTTTCCGGCATAAAGCTGAATCTTTCCATAGTCGATATCAGCAGTATGTGTACAAACCTTATTTAAGAAGTAACGGTCATGAGATACTACGATAACAGTATTTTCAAAGTTAATTAAAAATTCTTCTAACCATGCGATTGCATCTAAATCTAAGTGGTTAGTAGGCTCGTCGAGAAGTAAGATATCTGGATTACCAAATAATGCTTTTGCTAATAATACCTTTACTTTGTCATTACCAGTCAATTCACTCATAAGAGCGTAGTGGATATCTGTGTCGATACCAAGACCGTTTAATAACATAGCAGCATTGGATTCTGCTTCCCAACCATCTAATTCTGCAAATTCACCTTCTAATTCAGAAGCACGAATACCATCTTCATCTGTGAAGTCTTCTTTTGCATAAATAGCTTCTTTTTCTTTCATAATCTGGAACAGACGCTCGTTACCCATGATAACAACATCCATAACAACACAATCTTCATACTTGAAGTGATCCTGCTCTAATACAGAAAGTCTCTGTCCAGGTGTGATTGTGATATCACCTTTAGTTGTTTCTAACTTTCCGGATAAAATCTTTAAGAAAGTAGATTTACCAGCACCATTGGCACCAATCAGACCATAGCAGTTGCCTTCGGTGAATTTAATATTAACATCTTCGAATAAGGCTTTTTTTCCTACACGATAGGTTACGTTATTTGCACTAATCATCGAATAAACTCCTTTTTTAAAACGAAAAACATGATTTTTACATACAGCCTTTATTTTCGCAGATATTGAAAGGAAATGCAAGTGTTTTAGTAATAATTTCTAGGAAAACATGCATAAAATATGTTAGCGTATCATTTGGGTGAGAAAGGAGTCGGTATGAAATATTCGTTTTCACAAGTGTTACGAACAAAGATGCAGGAAATTCCAACCAAAAAAGAAGTGCATTATTTTAAAATCGTCTGTTATATGAGTTTTATGATTGGATTTTTTGTATTTTTATGTCTTGGAAAAGAATTTGTAAAAGAAACAACATTATTAGATACAGAAGCATTAAAAGCGATTCGGGATAATACAATAGAAAGCGGAGCATTTTTGCAATATATTTCAGCGAAACGGATGCTGTTGTTTGTAATAGAAGTTATCCTTTGGTGGTGGGGGATTAGTAAAATATATTTGTATGGTGTTTGGATTTGTTACAGTATGTCAGCAGGAGCTTGCTTATTTATTAGTTTGCTAAGATATCCGTTCAGCGGTTTGTTTTTATGGATTTTTTTGTACATACCGCATGGCATCTGTTATGCATTGACATTGTTATGTGCGATATTACTTGCTGCCGGAAAAATAAAGGGAAGAGAAGAAAAGATTTTGTATTTATGGGATCATAGATGGCTGCTTGTAACTGCTATAAGTTTTTACTTGTTTGGAATTTATTGTGAAAGTTATATCCATATAAAGCTATTGCAGCATTTTTTAAAATATTTTTAAAACCCCGAAGCAATGATACTTCGGGGTTTTGAGATTACTGTGTATAAATGCGTGTACGTTTCATTACGCTTGAAATAGGATGGTATAAAATAAACATAAGAATAAAATTACTGATTCCATGCAATAAATCCCATGGAATGCCAGCAACCCACCACGCACAGGCGACGCTGAATGCGTTTAAAATACCGCCTTCAAAATAGCCGATAAATAAATAAGGAATCGCAGCTAAAAGGCCGAATAACAGACCAAATGTGCCGGATATAAGACTGAATGTAATTGTGGAATCAGATTTTTTAAAAAGGCTTGTTACAAATGCTAACAAAGGCCATAAATAAAGATACATGATCCACCACAATCCAACTCCATAAATAGCACCTTCTATCAAAATGAATACAGGAATTGCATAATAAACACGTTTTCCAAGATAAAGTGCAAACATCATAATCCAAAAAGTAGTTAATTCTACGTTTGGAATGTGAGAGAGAGCAGCTTTACATACTTCAATTACTGCGACCATAAGACCAATTAAGGCAATATCTTTGATTGAAAGTTTAACATGATTTTTCATGATTATTCTGCAGTAGTATATTCAATCTTGAATGCGTCACCGTCTAATACAGGCTGTTCGCTGATACCGTAATTGCAGTAGGTATCATTTACATAAAAGCTCCAGTATGCTTTGTCTTTTGTATAATCTGCAACTTCACCATTTACAGTGTCTACCATCATACCATACGGTCCGTCTTCACCATCATAAGTAAGACCGTCTGCTTCATCCATTGCCTGCTGTAAATATTCAGCATCTGTTTTGAATTCGTATAAAGTAGATTCTCCCGCTTTGTTAATAACTTCGATAGAAATATCTTTGCTTCCGGCTACAGGTTTTGCACGGAAAATAAAGAATACTCCTGTTAAGAGGGCAATCAGGACAACAAAGAGTCCAACGCCCAACAATTTTTTGTTCTTTTTGTTCATGTAAAAAACTCCTTTCTATATTGAAAATGCACAACCCCATCCTAAAGCATATATTTATATGCCTTGGTTGTATAAGTGTAGAAGATTGTGGCATGCAATATAGAAAAGTGTATACTGCCTCTTGCTTTAACTAATTACTCGTAGTTCCACAATATCACTTCTGGCAGGTCTTCTGACTTAACGATCATCACTTTTTTTCATCTTCCCAGTTTTTATAAAACCAGTGACTTTTTACGATTGCTCGCAGAAAAAAAGCTCCTGTATTACAGCGACGAGTTCGTGCATGAATCTCACATGCTTCCCTTTTCACCAAAGCATTACCTCTGACACCAGAAATGTTCTATTCACTTGCTGTGAAATATAGCATATTTTGTAAAAGAAAGCAAGAAAAAGTGTGACAAAAACATTTGCTCGTGCATAAAGGTAATATAGAGATTGATATTATGAGAACATAAAGAGCATGAAAGGAAAAAAAGATGTTTTGGACACAAGGATATGCAGATTATAAAACGTATAGTGCAGAGGAACATATTTTAAGTGGGGCAGTAATATGTCAGGGAATATGTCTGTATGTTTGGATTGTATCAGAAAAAGCATTAGAAAAAGAAAAGAGAGATGCTTTACAAAAAGCATTGCAGGAATGGATTATTAGAATACATATGGCATTTTTACAGGAAAAAGAAGCACTCTGCTATAAAGAAAGCAGTAGATTACTATCAGGAAAAGAAGAATTGCAGCTATATGTATCGTATGCGCATACGTTGTTGTTATATAGATATGATACAGGAAGTCAAAAAGTATTACAGACAAAAATACAGCCTAAGCAAAATGAACAGCGAAATTTTTCGATATATACTTCTCCTAATATGCAGTTATTTTTGGACAAGGCAGCAGAGTGTCAGCGTGCAGAAATGGCAGCCAATATATTAAAATATCAAATGCTTTGTGCAATCAGTGAGCAAAAGATAGAAAGCGGGTATTTTTTTATATGGGAGCAGTAAAGATATTGTTTCAAAAAGGCAGTTGGACTGCAGATGATTTTCCTTGTGAAATTTTATATCGGATATGCGGAGGACATATGGCACAACTGTATGTGGCACGTTTAAAACATACGGAGCATTTTGTAGTAGTAAAAGCTGCTGTCGCAAATACAATCGCTGCGACGTTACTGGAAAAGGAAGCAAAAATGCTGCAACATCTGCATCATAAAGGGATTCCAGAAGTATATACATATCAGAACGATACTGAGAAAAGTTATTATATTATGTCTTATCATAAAGGCTTGACGATAGAACAGTATATACAAAGAAATGGTAACATGTTTGAAAAAACGATATGTGCAACTGCACAGCAATTATGTCAAATATTAGCATATCTGCACAGTAATAGAGTAAAGATAATTCATAATGATTTGAAACCATCTAATGTATTATTGCAAGAAAATGGAGAAGTAATTTTACTTGATTTTGGTCTGGCAGAGTATGTAGATCATGCACATCAAACGGACATTTGTTTTCAAGGGACATTTGGTTATGCGGCTCCTGAATGTTGGCATAGAAAACAGCTTGGTAATAGAATAGAGAGTGATATTTTTTCACTTGGTGCAACCTTGTATTATATGTTAGAAGCAAAGTCACCAAAAGATTGTTATGGAAAATTTATATTATCAGAGCAAGATTATATAAAAAAGAACAGGTGGCAGCCTGTTCTTGATAAATGCTGTGCTCTGAATATAGAACAACGTTATCAGAACACAGCACTTGTGTATAAAAATCTTTGTCAAATAAAATTTTAAACGGAATCAGCAATGTGGTATAAAAGCTGTTCGGTATCTTCCCAGCCAATGCAGGCATCTGTAATAGACTTTCCGTAAATGCCTTCATTTACTTTCTGAGAACCTTCTACAAGGTAGCTTTCAATCATAAGACCTTTTACCATGTTGCGGATATCTGCGTCTAATTTACGAGAGTGTAAAATTTCTTTTGCAATACGAATCTGCTGTTTAAACTGTTTGTTAGAGTTAGAGTGGTTTGTATCTACGATACAAGCCATATTCTGCAGATCACGTTCTTCATACATACGAAGCAGATTGATTAAATCTTCGTAATGATAGTTTGGTACATTACGGCCGTTTTTAGAAACAGAGCCTCGTAAAATGGTATGAGCAAGTGGGTTACCTGGTGTGCTTACTTCATATCCACGATAAGTAAATTTATGAGGATGCTGTGCTGCATATACAGAGTTTAACATAACAGTAAAGTCACCGCTTGTAGGATTTTTCATACCAGTAGCAACATCGAAACCGCTTACAACGAGACGATGATGCTGGTCTTCTACAGAACGAGCACCGATGGCAACATAAGAAAGAAGATCTTCTACATATGGGTAATTTTCAGGATAGAGCATTTCATCTGCTGCACTTAAACCGGTTTCTTCCATAGCACGAATGTGCATTTTTCTCATAGCAATCAGACCTGCTACAAAATCTTCGGCTTTATTTGGGTCTGGCTGGCTTGCAAGACCTTTGTAACCTTCGCCTGTTGTACGAGGTTTGTTCGTATAGATACGAGGAATAATAATCAATTTGTCTTTTACTTGTTCGTTTACTTTCGCTAAATTACGAATATATTCACATACAGATTCTTCGTTATCGGCAGAGCAAGGTCCGACAATAACAAGGAATTTGTCGCTTCGACCTGTAATAACATCTGCAATCTCTGCATCACGCTGTAATTTCTGGGCAGATAACTTCTCAGATAATGGCTGACTTGCAAGGATTTCCTGTGGTGTAGGTAATAATTTTTCGTATTGGAAACTCATAATTTTTCTCCTTTGCATGAATTGTTCTTAACAATTTTTTATTATAATAAGGTATTTTATAAAATGCAAGTCTTTCGCGCGTTGTTTCGTTAAAGTTTTTGGATTTTTTGTGAAGAAGTTACTGTTCTGACTTGTAAAAAGTATATTGTGCAGGAATAAAGGTGGCTGACTAACAGTCCGATTAAGTATCCTTGAATACCTATTTTAGGAATTAAGAAAAAAATAAAACATAAGCGGATGAGTAATGTAGTGACATTGATAAAAAAGATACTCATTGCTTTCCCTAGTCCTTGTAAAACGCTACTGAAAATATTGCTGATATACATAAAAGGACAAAGAAGGCAAAGAGTACGGATATAGACACCAGCCAAAGGCTCTTTAAACAACAATTCGCCAATCAGATCAGAGAACATAAAAAAAGCTATACCACAGAAAAGCCCGGCGAATATAACAAAAGATGCAGCATTTTGTGTGATTTGACGAACGTGTTCTTTGTCGTTTTGACTATGTGCTTTAGAAACTGCAGGTAGGAGCATAGAGCACAAAGCACTTGTAAAAGAAGTAGGAAAAAACAATACTGGAAGAGCCATACCACTTAAAATGCCATAGGTGCTTAGTGCAGCACTTGGACTCATTCCGTAAAGTTCCAACATCATAGGGATTCTGACAGATTCGATACTCATTAAAAAGTTTACAGCAAGGCGATTTGCATTTAATGGAATACTCATTCTTAATAAGGAAGAAAAAATAGAATCTTTAGACGTCGTATAAGAATGTTTGTCAGGTTTTAAAGGTGTTTTTTTGCGGAAAAATAAAATAAGTACAGTAAGACTTAACGCAGCCAATTCTCCGACAAAAATGCCCCATGCAGTAAAAGAAAGAGAAGGAACATCTCCCGTAGCCTGAAAACTAGAACAAGCAATGTATACGATACCTACACGCATAATTTGTTCAACAAACTGGCTGATGGATGGAAGAAATGTTTCGCTTTTTCCAAGAAAATAACCATTGATGCAAGCGTGGGCAGTATTTAAAGGAAAAGAAAGAGCTAAAATTCGAAGAATCGGTGCAGTACGTGCTTCTGATAAAAAACAGATAGAAATCCAGTCTGCGTATGTGTAAACAAAAAAAGAACATAGTGCAGAAAGGGGTAACACAAGAAAAAGCCCGTAATATAAAAATTTGTGAGAACGTTTTTGGTCTGGAGCAGAGGAAACACATTTAGAAATAGCAGTTTGCATACCTGCACCTGTCAGAGCAAATGCAATGGCACTCACAGGTGTAACTAGCTGTAGGATTCCTAATTGCTCTGCACCAAATGTTCTGGATAAATATACACGATAAAAAAATCCTATAACTCTGGATAGGATGTTCGTGCAGGAAAGTATGAGTGTTCCGGTAATAAATGGATGCTTGGATAAATGTTTTTTCATATTCACAAAAGTCCTAAACGTATTATTACAGTGTATGTAAAAAAACACGTAAAAATACAAAAATAATAATGTTTACTATTTGACATTCTCCTATGAGGATGATATAGTGGATGTGTAATTCCTAGTAAATTACTAAGAATTAGGGAGGCGACAGATTATGGGAAAATTGATATATTTAGATAATGCGGCAACAACAAAAACAGCTCCAGAGGCAGTAGAAGCGATGCTTCCATACTTTAGTGAATATTATGGCAATCCAAGCAGTATTTATTCTCTGGCAGCAGAAAGTAAAAAAGCAGTTTCTGATGCCAGAGAGATTATTGCAGATAGTATTGGAGCAAAGGCTTCCGATATTTATTTTACAGCAGGCGGTTCTGAAGCTGATAACTGGGCTTTGAAGGCAACGGCAGAAGCGTATGCATGGAAAGGAAAACATATTATTACATCTGCGATTGAACATCATGCAATATTACATACTTGTCAATATTTAGAAAAACAAGGATATGAGGTGACATATGTAGGGGTAGATGAACAAGGAATTTTAAAATTAGATGAATTAGAAGCGGCAATTCGACCAGATACGATTTTGATTTCTATAATGTTTGCAAATAATGAGATTGGAACGATTCAGCCAATCAAAAAAATTGGAGAAATAGCAAAGAAACATGACATTTTATTTCATACGGATGCAGTACAGGCGTATGGACATCTTCCAATTGATGTAGAAGAGTATCAGATTGATATGCTTTCTGCGAGTGGACATAAAATCAATGGACCAAAAGGAATCGGTTTTTTATATATTCGTAAAGGATTAAAGCTACGTTCTTTTATTCATGGAGGAGCACAGGAGCGTTCTAGAAGAGCAGGAACGGAAAATGTTCCTGGTATTGTTGGATTGGGGGCAGCAGTTTCTAAAGCAATGTTGACATTACAAAAAAGAATGGATTATGAAACAACGCTTAGAGACTATATGATATCTAAAATAGAAGAAACCATTCCATATTGCAGATTAAATGGTGACAGACAAAAACGTCTTCCAAACAATGTGAATTTTTCATTTCAGTTTATAGAGGGTGAATCTTTGTTGATTATGCTGGATATGAGAGGAATTTGTGCAAGCAGTGGTTCGGCGTGTACATCTGGTTCATTAGATCCTTCTCATGTATTGTTAGCGATTGGATTACCACATGAAATTGCACATGGTTCTTTGCGTTTGACATTAAGTGAAGAAACGACAAAAGAAGAACTTGATATTACAGTAGAAGCGATTGCACAGATTGTAGAAAGACTTCGTCAGATGTCTCCCTTGTATGAAGATTATATAAAAAAGGTATCTGCGACAAAGTAATAGTTGACTATCAAAAGTTTGGTATTTAATATAGAAAGAGAGAAATGTAATGTATACAGAAAAAGTAATGGACCATTTTTCTAATCCAAGAAATGTGGGTGAAATTGAAAACGCAAGTGGTGTGGGAACAGTAGGAAACGCAAAATGCGGTGATATTATGCGTATATATTTGGATATTGATGATGCAGGCATTATTCAGGATGTAAAATTTAAAACATTCGGCTGCGGAGCTGCGGTTGCAACAAGTTCTATGGCAACAGAACTTGTAAAAGGAAAAAGCATTCAGGAAGCGATGCAAGTAACAAATAAAGCCGTTATGGAGGCGTTAGATGGACTCCCACCAGTAAAGGTACATTGTTCTTTGTTGGCAGAAGAAGCAATTCATGCTGCACTTTGGGATTATGCGGAGAAAAAAGGCATTACAATCGAAGGCTTGTCTAAACCAAAGAGTGATATTCACGAAGGAGAAGAAGACGAGGAATATTAAAAGAAATGAGGAAACAGAATTGAGCGAACCAAAAACAGTAGTAGTTGGTATGTCCGGAGGAGTAGATTCTTCGGTAGCAGCCTATTTATTAAAGGAACAGGGATATCGTGTAATCGGTGTAACGATGCAAATCTGGCAGGAAGAAGATGTGTGCAGTGTAGAAGAAAATGGCGGCTGCTGTGGACTTAGTGCAGTGGAAGATGCCAGAAGAGTAGCAGAAAAGCTTGGAATACCATATTACGTTATGAATTTTCGCAAAGAATTTAAAGAAAAAGTAATGGATTACTTTGTAGATGAATATTTACATGGTCGAACACCAAATCCTTGTAATGCCTGCAATCGTTTTATTAAGTGGGAGGCACTGCTGACAAAAGCTCGCTCTATAGGAGCAGATTATATTGCCACTGGCCACTATGCACAGATTAAGCAGTTGGAAAATGGAAGATTCGTTATTCAAAATTCTGTTACCGCAACAAAAGATCAGACGTATGCATTGTATAACTTGACACAGGAACAGCTTGCACATACGTTAATGCCTGTAGGAGCATATACAAAAGAGGAGATACGAGCAATCGCACAAAAGTTAGAATTGCCGATTGCCTCTAAACCAGACAGTCAGGATATTTGTTTTATTCCGGACAGAGATTATGGTGCATTTTTAGAAAGAGAAGCACCGGATAAATTGCCGGGTGTTGGAAATTTCGTAAATAAAGAAGGACAGATCATAGGAGAACACAAAGGAATTACACATTATACGATTGGACAAAGAAGAGGACTTGGTGTGGCAGCAGGACATCGTATTTTTGTAACAGGACTGCATGCAGATAAAAATGAAGTGGTACTTGGAGAACATGAAGAGTTGTTTTCTACAGAACTGTTATGCGATAAAGTAAATTGGATGGCAATTGCAGGAATCGATGCACCATATGAATGTATGGCAAAAATCAGATATGCTCATAAAGGGACACCTTGTGTCATAGAGTGTGCGGAAAACGGACGCGTAAAGGTGACATTTAAAGAGCCGGTTAGAGCAATCACTCCAGGACAGTCAGTTGTATTTTATGAAAATGATTACGTTCTTGGCGGTGGAAGTATTTTGTAATAAATACAAGTTATAATAAAATGGCATTACCAAAATTTTGGTAATGCCATTTTTGTACGCTTTTTCATGGAAAATTACTCGTTTCTAATAAAATGAAAAAGCTTTTATTTGTTTTAAGAATTATGTTAGCCCTTCTTTGGTTCACAAGTTACATTGCAGCCAAGTTTTTTGAATGTTTTTGTATCGACAGAACCAAGCAATACGCTGGAATGTACCTGACAGCCACGCAGCTTAGGAAGCTGGGCAAGTGCTAATGCAGCATCCTGATTTGTAGCAGCAGTAGCAGAAAGTGCAATTAGTACTTCGTCTGTATGAAGACGAGGGTTTTTGCTCTTTAAGTATTTGGTCTTTAATTCCTGGATTGGTTCAATCGCAGATGGTGCTAAAATTTTATTGTCATGAGGAATGCCTGCTAATACTTTAATAGAATTTAACAATGCAGCACTGCTTGCACCTAACAGATTGCTTGTTTTTCCAGTAATGATTGTTCCGTCAGCAAGTTCGATTGCAACAGCAGGTGCGCTTGTAGCTTCTGCACGAATTAAAGCTGGTTTTACAGTAGGTCTGTCTGTTGGAGCGATATGTTCGCGGCTCATCAGTAATTCAATCTTATTTACTTCATCCTGCTGGCGTTTGCCATTTGCAACACCAACGATTGCATCATAGTATCTGCGGATGATTTCCTGACGGGAAGCTTCACGACAAACGTCATCATCAATGATGCAGTTTCCTGCCATATTAACGCCCATGTCTGTAGGAGAAGCATAAGGGCTTTCACCATAGATCATCATAAACATTGCATTTAATACAGGGAAGATTTCTACGTCACGATTATAGTTTACAGTAGTTACACCATAAGCCTTTAAATGGAAAGGATCAATCATATTTACATCGTTTAAGTCCGCAGTAGCAGCTTCATAAGCTAAGTTTACCGGATGGTCTAATGGAAGATTCCAAATAGGGAAAGTTTCAAATTTAGCATAGCCTGCGCGGATTCCTCTTTTATGTTCATGGTAAAGCTGGGAAAGACAAGTGCTCATTTTACCGCTGCCAGGGCCTGGTGCAGTAATGACAACCAATGGACGGGTTGTTTCGATATAATCATTTTTTCCATAACCATCTTCACTAACAATCAGAGGTACATTTGTAGGATAACCTGGAATGTCATAATGGTGATATACCTTGATGCCAAGCTTTTCCAGTCTCTTCTGGAATAAAACGGCACTTCTTTGTTCATCATATCTTGTCAGAACAACACTTCCGACATATAATCCTTTATTCTGAAATTCATCTAACAGACGTACAACATCATCATCGTATGTGATTCCAAGATCACCACGGACTTTGTTTTTCTGAATGTCTTCTGCACTTACGACCATGACAATCTCAGCGTGGTCAGCAAGCTGCATCAGCATCTGAAGTTTACTGTCTGCTGCAAAACCAGGAAGAACGCGGGAAGCGTGGAAGTCATCGAATAATTTTCCGCCAAACTCCAAATAAAGCTTGTTGTCAAACTTGTCGATACGTTCCATAATGTGCTGGGACTGCATTTTTAAGTATTTCTCGTTATCAAAGCCTATCTTCATCGGTTAAATTCTCTTCTTTCTTTATAATAATTGGTCTTTATTGATATCATTTGTACCTTATACACTATATCACTATTTTGGTCGTTGCACAATTTATTATTTAAAAAAAAACAAGATTTAAACAAAATCCGCACAAGAAATGGAAAAATATTTATATTGGGACTTGCAAAAGTGAATAAAAAAGGGTACAATGGTTACGCTGATAAAAAATTGTCAATCTTGTTGCACCTAAAAGTGCAATGAATAATTTTATTTTTTTCAAGGAGGATTTCCACAATGGCAGTTAAAGTAGCAATTAATGGTTTTGGCCGTATCGGTCGTCTTGCTTTCAGACAGATGTTCGATGCTGAAGGTTATGAAGTAGTAGCAATCAACGACTTAACAAGTCCTGAAATGCTTGCTCACTTATTAAAGTATGATACAGCACAGGGTACTTACAAATACGCTAGCACAGTAGTAGCTGGTGAAAACTCTATCACAGTAAACGGCAAGACAATCACAATCTATGCAAAAGCTAACGCAGCTGAACTTCCATGGGGCGAACTTGACGTAGACGTTGTTCTTGAATGTACAGGTTTCTACACAAGCAAAGCAAAAGCACAGGCTCATATCGAAGCAGGTGCAAAGAAGGTTGTTATCTCTGCTCCAGCAGGTAACGATTTACCAACTATCGTTTACAATGTAAACCACAACACATTAACAGCAGAAGATAAGATTATCTCCGCTGCTTCTTGTACAACAAACTGCTTAGCTCCTATGGCTAAGGCTTTAAATGATTTAGCTCCAATCCAGAGCGGTATCATGACAACAGTTCACGCTTACACAGGCGATCAGATGATCTTAGACGGTCCTCAGAGAAAGGGTGATAAGAGACGTGCTCGTGCAGGTGCTCAGAATATCGTTCCTAACTCTACAGGTGCTGCAAAGGCTATCGGTTTAGTTATCCCAGAATTAAACGGTAAGTTAATCGGTTCTGCACAGCGTGTTCCAACCCCTACAGGTTCTACAACAATCTTAGTTGCAGTTGTTAAGGGTCAGGTTACAAAGGACGAAATCAACGCAGCTATGAAGGCAGCTTCTACAGATTCTTACGGATACAACACAGATGAAATCGTTTCTTCTGACGTTATCGGTATGACATACGGCTCTTTATTCGATGCTACACAGACAATGGTAGCACCTATGGAAGATGGCAATACTCAGGTACAGGTTGTATCTTGGTATGATAACGAAAACAGCTACACATCTCAGATGGTTAAGACAATTAAGTACTTCGCTGAGTTAGCATAATCTGTTATTTCATTGACCTAATGAGGTCCGGTCTCTTGGACTGGACCTCAAAATTTTTTTGGAGGATATTACAATGGGTTTAAATAAGAAGTCAGTTGATGATATCAACGTAAATGGCAAGAGAGTACTCGTTAGATGTGACTTTAACGTACCTTTAAAGGAAGGCAAGATCACAGACGAAACTCGTATCAATGCAGCACTGCCTACAATTAAGAAATTAATCAATGACGGTGGTAAAGTTATTCTTTGCTCTCACTTAGGCAAAGTTAAAAACGGCCCTAACGAAGGCGAATCTTTAGCTCCAGTAGCAGCAAGCTTAACAGCTAAATTAGGAAAAGAAGTTGTTTTCGTTTCTGATTACAACGTAACAGGCGAAGCAGCTACTAAGGCTGTAGAAGCTATGAACAATGGTGATGTAGTATTATTACAGAATACACGTTTCCGTGGCAAAGAAGAAACAAAGAACGGCGAAGAATTCTCTAAGGAATTAGCTGATCTTGCAGACGTATATGTATGTGACGCTTTCGGTTCTTCTCATAGAGCACACGCTTCTGTAGAAGGTGTTACAAAGTTCATCACAGCTAAGGGCGGCGAGAACGCAGTTGGTTACTTAATGCAGAAAGAAATCGAATTCTTAGGCAATGCAGTAGAAAATCCAGTAAGACCTTTCGTAGCTATTCTTGGTGGTGCAAAGGTTGCTGATAAGTTAAACGTTATCTCTAACTTACTTGAGAAATGTGATACATTAATCATCGGTGGTGGTATGGCATTCACATTCTTAAAAGCACAGGGTATGGAAATCGGTAATTCATTAGTTGATGATGAAAAGCTTGATTACTGTAGAGAAATGCTTGCTAAGGCTGAAAAGTTAGGCAAGAAGTTATTACTTCCTATCGATGCAGCAGTTGCAGCTTCTTTCCCAAATCCTATCGACGCTGAAATCGAAGTAGAATATGTAGCAGCAGATGCTATCCCAGCAGGTGTTATGGGTCTTGATATCGGACCAAAGTCTGCTGAATTATTCGCAGAAGCTGTTAAGACAGCAAAGACAGTTGTATGGAATGGACCTATGGGTGTATTCGAAAACCCTGTTCTTGCAAAAGGTACTATCGCAGTAGCTAAGGCTTTATCTGAAACAGAAGCTACTACAATCATCGGTGGTGGTGACTCTGCAGCAGCAGTTAACCAGTTAGGTTTCGCTGACAAGATGAGCCATATCTCTACAGGTGGCGGTGCTTCCTTAGAGTTCTTAGAAGGTAAGGAACTTCCAGGCGTTGTTGCAGCAGATGACCGCGCTTAATTTATCATAATATTCTAAAGAGGTATTTTATAATGAGAAAGAAAATCGTTGCAGGTAACTGGAAAATGAACATGACTCCTAGCCAGGCTGTAGCTTTAGTTGAAGAATTAAAGCCAGTAGTAGCTAACGAAGATGTTGACGTAGTATTCTGCGTACCAGCTATTGATATCATTCCAGCTATGGAAGCTGCAAAGGGCAGCAACATTCAGATCGGTGCTGAAAATATGTACTTTGAAGAAAAAGGCGCTTACACAGGCGAAATTTCTCCAGCTATGTTAGTAGATGCAGGCGTTAAGTATGTTATTATCGGTCACTCTGAAAGAAGAGAATATTTTGCTGAAACAGATGAAACAGTAAATAAGAAAGTATTAAAGGCTTTCGAACATGGTATCACACCTATCATCTGCTGTGGTGAAACTTTAACACAGAGAGAACAGGGCGTTACTATTGATTTCGTTCGTCAGCAGATTAAGATTGCTCTCTTAAATGTAACAGCAGAGCAGGCTGCAACAGCAGTTATCGCTTATGAACCAATCTGGGCTATCGGTACAGGTATGACAGCTACAAGTGATCAGGCTGAAGAAGTTTGTGCAGCAATCAGAGCTTGTGTTGCAGAAGTTTATGATGATGCAACAGCAGCAGCTATCCGTATCCAGTACGGCGGTTCTGTAAACGGCGGAAACGCAGCTGAATTATTTGCAAAAGAAAACATCGACGGCGGTTTAGTTGGCGGGGCTTCTCTTAAGCCAGAATTTGGCAAGATCGTTTGCTATAACAAATAATAAGTATTTATACAAAATAAACAGATTTTGAAATAAATAACGTGCTAAGAAGGCTATTTAATTAGTTGTAATGACTAGTTAAGTAGCCTTTTCGTTTGTTTTGAAATACTCATATAATAGTATACAGAAACAAATAAAAAATGTGGTTATTTTATCACATTGACGAAACTTTTTTACCCTATATAATATCTAATAAACGAACGGACAAAAGGGAGGGAGAAGGTTGGCGTTATTTATAAAAGCCAAAAAGAAAAAGAATCAGGAATTAGTAGAAGAAATTATTTTAGAACATTACAACCAGTATTATCGATTAGCTTACAGCTATGTACATAATGAAGATGATGCAATGGATATTGTTCAAAATGGAGCATATAAAGCAATAAAAGGAAGTCATACATTACATAATCAAGAATATGCAAAAACATGGGTATATAGAGTGATGCTGAACGAAATCTTTAAATATGTAAAACAGCCCAAATTTATTTCTTATGATGCCATACTGGAGACGGATGAAAAAGGTGTTGGCTACCAAGAAGATGCATACGCAGATATTGATTTACAAAGAGTGTTAGATTCACTTGCACCAGAAGAAAAGGCGATTATTTTATTACGCTTCTTTGAAGATAAGAAAATAGAAGAAATAGCAGAATTACTTGGAGAAAATATCAATACAATCAAAAGCAGATTGTATCGTTGTATGAAGAAAATGCGTATCACACTTTCAGAAGATGCAAACCAGAATATAGTTTAAAGAAAGGAATCAACATATGATTTATATTTTTCCTGAAACAAAAGAAGCAAATGAGCGGGCCGAAAAGGTCTTAAAATCTTTGAAGCATAATTATAAGCAAGTTCAGATGTCAGAAGAACAGTTGGAGTGTCTTCGGCAGACAATAAAAACAGCAAAACAAGAAAAACGTGTTAAAAAAGAACGAAAATACAAATATCATGGAGCTGCAATGGCACTTAGTGCGTGTCTGGCGTTGTTTTTGATTTTGCCAAATACTTCTTTTCAAGTAGCATATGCAATGGAACAGATTCCAATGATCGGTAATTTAGTTCGTCTTGTAACATTTCGAGATTATCATTATGAAACACAAAGACATAGTGCGGATGTGAAAGTAGATGCCATTGCATTGGCAAAGGATACAAGAAGCGTTGGATTGGAAAAGACAACGAGTGAAATTAATCAAGAAATTCAAGAAATTACAGATGGATTGGTGCATGATTTCGAACAGTATATGCATGATGAAATGGGATATCAGCAGTTAAATGTAGAAAGCATAGCATTGCCTACAATTCCGGGATATTTTACATTAAAGCTTTGTTGTTATCAAGGTGCAGGAAGTGGATATGAATGGAATTACTATTATACAATTGATTTAAACAGTGGGAAACGTCTGGAGTTAAAAGATTTGTTTGTAGAAGGAGCTGATTATATTACTCTAATCAGCGAAAATATCAAACTGCAAATGAAAGAACAGATGAAAGCAGATGATATGGTGATGTATTGGTTAGAGCAAGACGTGGAAGAGTGGAATTTTGCAAAAATCACCGATGAAACTTCTTTTTATTTAAATGAAAATAACAATATTGTGATTGCTTTTAATGAAGGTGATGTAGCACCGATGTATATGGGAGCTGTAGAATTTGAAATTCCGTCAGAAGTGCTAAAAGATATTCGAAAATCTTCATAAAAACTTAAATTTACATACAAAAAGAAATAAAGTATACTAATAAGTATTACGAATATGTAATATAAGGAGTATAGGTATGAAAAAGAAAATTGTAGCATTGATGCTTTGTGCTGTCATAGGAATTGGCACATTGTCTGGATGTGGAAATGGAAATAAGGATAATACAAATGTAAATAGTTCCGAACAAGTACAAAAACAGCCGGAATATGTATATGTATCTAGTTATTTTGATTGGGGTGAAAAAATCGGAGCAAATGATTGGATAAATACATATGGGGTAATAAATGGATATCAGCTTGGTATTTTCCAATCTTATGACGAGACGACATATAAACAGACACAGGAATTATGGTTAAAGTCTTTAAAAGATGAAACACTTCAGAGAATACCAGTTTCTTTTGAAGATGATAGGACATATATCAATTATTTTACAGTACAAGAAGACGGTACACCAGTAGTCTGTGCAGAAAAATATGAGTGGAATGAAGCAACCATGTCAGGAACATCCACATATAGAATTTTAAAATTGGATGCACAAGGAAATGTCTTATCAGATTGGGATGTATCAGATATTTGCAAAGAATTAGAAAAAAATGATGATTGGGTATACTTAGAAAATGTTGCTGTAGATAAGGATGCTGTTGTTTATTTACAGTTTAATCAGCAAGTAGTAGCATTAAAAGAAGATGGTACAAAGGATTTTATTGTAGATATTGGAACTTATATCCAAAACATTGGAAATATGCCAGATGGCAGTGTATGTGTAAGTTATTACGGTACAGATGCAAATCAGCTTAGTGTAATTGATAAAACAACAAAAGCGTTAGGCAAAACATATACGCTTAGCGATTATTTAAGCGGCTTTTACCAGGTTGGGGATGACTACAAGATTTATTATTCTGACGGCAGTGCTGTACGTGCGATGTCATTAGAAACAGGAGAAACAGAAAAGGTATTAGATTGGTTAGATTGCGATATTAACGGCAACAATATCACTGGTATTTTCTGTGAAAATACAGAAGAAATTTACGGCTATTACAGCGATTGGGAAACGGATGAAGAGTCTTTTGTAAAATTAGTAAAGACAAACAGTAAGGATGTGAAGGAAAAGACAATTCTTACCCTTGCAACAATGTATATGAGTGATACGCTTCAAAAAGATGTTGTAGCATTTAACAAAGCAAATGATGAGTATCGTATTAAAGTAATAGAGTATGTTGATTATAGTTCTATGTCACAGGCAGATTATGATAATTACGATCAGTATATTGCAGAAGCAGCAAATCGTATGAAAAATGAACTGACAGGAAATAATGCTCCGGATATTTTGAATGTATCTGATAATGGCGGAGTGTTAAGCCTTCCTGAATTGGTACAAAAAGGAATATTAGAAGAATTAACACCATATATGGAACAGGCTGGTTATTCTTTGGATGACTTTTTGGAAGGTGTTGTAAATACATATAAAGTAAACGATAAGATTTATGCATTGCCATCTTGTGTTGGTATTAGAACTGCAGTTGCCAATCGTAAAATTGCAGGAGATAAAATGGGTTGGACACTTGCAGAAGCAGTGGAAATGTTGCAAAATCTGCCAGATGGCATGAAGTTTTTAAGCAACGCGACACAGGAATCTATCATAACAACATTTTTGATGAGTGGATATGATAATTTTATTGATAGGGAGAATGGTGTTTGCCATTTTGATACAGAGGAATTTCTGTCCTTATTAGAGATTGCCAAAACATTTCCTAAGGAGTACAATTATGACGGAGATATTCCTGTTGATCCAATCTTATTATCTAAAGGGGATGTCTTTATGACAACAGAAACTTTGTCAACTTTAGATGATATTCAGCTTTGCGAAGCATATTTAGGAGACAATGGAGCAACCTTCATTGGTATGCCAGGTGTTGCAGGAAATGGTTCTTTGATCGTAGCTTATAATACAACATATGCTGTTTGTTCTAAATCTGATCAGAAGCAGGTTGCAGCAGAGTTTATAATAGATACGCTTACAAAAGAATATGATGTAAATAGTCATAACTATTATGGTTTTTCTTCTTATAAACCAGCATTTGATGCTTATGTAGAAGATAAGGTTGACGTAAAATATATCAAAGATGAAGATGGAAATCTTATTTTAGATGAAGAAGGAAATCCAATTCCAGAGCAAGGCGGACATGGAATTGGATGGGGTGATTGGAGTTATGATTACCGACCATGCACACAGGAAGATGCAGATAAGCTGTTAGCACTCGTAAATGGTGCGTGTGCAAAGGCAAACAATGATACTGAATTGTTCGGTATTATCATAGAAGAACTTCAGCCATATTTGAATGATCAAAAGAGCGCGCAGGAAGTAGCTTCTATTATACAAAACCGTATCGGTTTATATTTAGCAGAAAATAACTGATACGAGAGCAGACAAAGGAGAGTCCTTTATTATTATGAAACCGAAACCATTTAAAATAGACCGAAAATATAAGCAATGGGCAGGGCAGAATACATACAAAAAAAGAGGACGACATGAAAAGAGCAAACGACGCGTATCTACAGCTTTTTTATTACCGAGTATGCTCGGTGTGCTGCTATTCTTTATTCTCCCATTTTTGGTTGTTATCGCGTATTCGGTAGTAGATAATCCAATCAATATGGAATTTGTAGGATTAGAAAATTTCAAACGTGTAATGAATAATGCAGCATTTAAAAAAGCAGTATTTAATACGATTCGATTCTCTTGTATAGCAGTGCCGTTGGCAGTAGTACTTTCTCTGCTGCTTGCGGTCGTGTTGGAATGGAAGATTCCATTTAGAAGTCAGTTTAGAACCTTCTTTTTAAGTCCTATGATGGTACCGGTAGCCAGTGTTGTATTAATCTGGCAGGTATTGTTCCATTACAATGGTGTTATAAATGATTGGCTGTCCCATTTTGGGGTAGATAAGATTGACTGGCTGAAATCGGATAAGGCATATATTGTAATCGTTATTTTGTTCCTTTGGAAAAATCTTGGTTACAATATGATCTTATTTATGGCAGCACTGTCAAATATTCCAACCGAACTGATTGAGGTAGCTCGTTTGGAAAATGCAAATAAATTTCAGATATTTTGGCATATCAAATTGCGATTTATGTCATCTACAATATTATTTGTAACGATTATGTCATTAATCAATTCTTTCAAGGTATTCAGAGAAGTATATTTAATGACGGGTGGTTATCCGTATGACAGTTTATATTTGCTGCAGCATTATATGAATAATATGTTTGATAAATTAGATTATCAAAATCTGAGTGCAGCAGCTATTTTGATGAGTATCGTCATGATCGTCATTATCGGAATTATGTTTACTGTAGAAAATCGTTTTGGAAAGGATGTGGAAGGATAATGAGCAGTACATCAAAGAAACGTTCCAAACTCCAGAAAAAACGTGATATAGTGCGTTTGACACTCGCTTTTTTCATAGCAGCCTTTTTTGCAGTGTTATTCTTGACACCGATTATATTGACAATCAGCAATTCCTTTATGACAGGTACAGAAATTAATGCCAATTATGGTCGAGTATTTGCAACAGGTGCAAGTGGAGGAAAAGTTTATATTTCCGAAAAAGTAAATTTAAAATTTATTCCGGATATGGTATCGTTTGATCAGTATATTACAGTATTATTGAAGAGTCCTGATTATTTGATTAAATTTTGGAATTCCGTTATATTAGTAGTTCCAATTGTTGTATTCCAGTTGACTGTAGCGTTGCTTGCAGCATATGGATTCAGCAGATATCGCGGAAAAATCAAAGAAATTATTTTCTTTGCGTATATTATATTGATGCTTATGCCGTATCAGGTTACATTAGTACCAAACTATCTGGTAAGCAACTGGCTGAACATATTAGACACAAGATGGGCGATATGGCTTCCGGGTATCTTTTCTCCATTTGCAGTATTTTTACTGACAAAATATATGAGAAGAATACCGGTTGGTATTATAGAGGCAGCAGAAATTGACGGAGCAGGAGAACTTCAGATTTTTACATCTATTAGTGTTCCGCTTTGCAAGAGTGCAATCTGTTCTGCAGCTATTTTGGTATTTATGGATTATTGGAACATGGTAGAACAGCCGTTAATTTTATTAAAAAATACAGAAATGCATCCATTAAGTGTATTTTTAAGTAAGATAAACAGTGGAGAACTTGGCCTTGCATTTGCAGTGGCAACGATTTACATGATACCAAGTTTATTTGTATTTTTATATGGTGAGGATTATCTGGTAGAAGGTATTGCTTATCAAGGTGGTATAAAAGGTTAGGAAAGAACGAGGGCAGGATTTATGAATGAAAATGTTGGAAAAAAGAGGGACTGGATTAAAAATGCAGTAATTGTATTTTTAATCATCATGTTGCTGCTTACCTTTTTTTCAAATTCTATTATGAACTATTCACTTCCTGAAGTATCAGCAGAATATGTCAGCAGCGGTACAATTCAGGCCAAGGTTAGAGGAAATGGTACGGTACATGCAGGAGATCCATATGTTGTAACAGCAGATTCTGATAGAAATATCGAAAGTGTAGCTGTAAGAAATGGAGATCGTGTAGAAAAAGGACAGGTGTTATTTTTCTTAAAAGAAGGAGACAGTGCAGAGTTAAAAGAGGCTCAAAAAACATTGGATCAGATGATCAGTGCTTACAGACAGAGCGCTTTAACAGCAGAACTGGATTCTAAAACAGTAGATCAGATTTTAAACGGTCAGTTTACAAATTACAACACATATAAACAGCAAGTAGAAACTTTGAGAAGCGAAATCGAAAAAATGGATGCAGACATTGCATCTTATGAAGCAGAAATCGACAAAGTAAAAGAACTGAAAAGAGAAGCTGAAAATGAAACAAGTGCTTCTTCTACAGAAAAACGACTTGCGTATGAAGCAAGTGTATCTGCAAGAGCAAACGCAGAAGCAGTATACAAAAATGCTTTAGCAGCATCAGGTGCAGCAAATGCAGCAGAAGCACAGACAAAACAGACAGAGGCACAAAATGCAGTTAAAGAAGCACAAAAGACAGTAAGTGATATTAAGGGCAGTCTGGAATACGAACAGGCAGAAACTGTAAGAGCAGGATATGAAAGTAAAGTTGCATCTGCAAAAGCAGAATTAGAGCAGGTTATTGCAAGCGGAACTGGAAAAGAAGAAGTCGTTGTAAATGAAGCAACTGGTGAGAAAAAGACAAAACAGCAGCTTGCACAGGAAGCATGGGATGGTGCTGTAAATGAGTTAGCAGCACATAAAGAAAGTTCTATTTATATCAATCTTGCACAGGCAGAAGAAACAATAGAACAAGAACAGGAAAAAGCAGACATCTTTGGTGCTGTTGTTACAGCAAACAACGATTTGACAGCTGCTAAAAATGCAGAACAGGCAGCATTAAAGGCTTATGAAGCAGCAGGCCCTGATCATTCTACAGCAATTGCACAGTATCAGCGCGTAATTGATATCAATGAAGAATATGTACAAAACCAAAAAGCGATAAGAGACAGCAAAGAAGCTGAGATTACAGCTATTTTGGCACAGATGACAACAGAAAGTACACTTTCTACAGAACTTCAAAACATTCAGGAGCAGAGAGAATTAGTAGAAGAATTAAGAGAAAAATCTCAGGGTGGAAATATTGTTGCACCAACATCCGGTACAGTACAGGACATCGTATTAACAGCAGGAACTACAACAATCAAAGGAGAACAGGTTGCTACAATCGTTCCAGATGGTACGGAATATACAATGGAAGTATCTGTTACAAGAGATCAGGCACAGAGATTGAATGTAGGAGATGTAGCAGACGTTCAAAATGCTTGGTATTATTCAGATGTAAAATGTGTGCTTCAGCAGATTAGAACAGATAAAACAGATCCATCTACAAAGAGAATATTAGTATTCAAGGTAGAAGGTTCTGTGTCAGACGGACAGAATCTTAGCATTTCTATCGGACAAAAGAGTGCAAATTATGATGCAATCGTACCAAACAGTGCAGTACGAGAAGATAACAACGGTAAATTCGTTTTAATTGTATCACAAAAGTCTTCTCCTCTTGGAAATCGTTATTATGCAGAACGTGTAGATGTAGAAGTACTTGCAAGTGATGACACAAAGAGTGCAGTCAGCGGAGAACTTGGTTATGCATATGTAATCACAACTTCCACAAAACCAGTAGAAGCAGGACAGTTGATCCGTTTGGCAGATTAAGGAGTTTGTTATGAAACGAATTTCGTTTGAATGGTCTTTGAAACAATGGATTTTTTTGATAACGTTCTTTTTCAGTGTCATCGTTTCTCTTGGACTGCATGGAGTTGGGGCTTATATGAAGCAGCAGCTTCCACATGAACTGGTAGCACAAAATTGGGACAAAGACAATACAACAGCACAAATTAGTGTATACTTTTCTGAAAGTGAAAAGTATACACTCAAAGAAAGCTTAAGTGCAACTTCTTTTCGTATCCAAAGCTGGTATCAGCAGATTTTGACGGAATTACAAAATGCTTCTATTACATTGGATGAAGATAAAAATGACAATGCAAGACTAGTTGTATATGGATATAGTGCATCTGGAAAAATTACATTAACAAATAATAAAACAACAGCAGAAACAAAGGCATACGGAGTGGGAGGAGATTTTTTCCAATTCCATCCGCTGAAATTATTGCATGGAAGTTATTTTAGTGAAAGTGACTTGATGCAGGATCGCATTATCATTGATACAGAAACTGCATGGAAATTATTTGGCAGTAATGACGTTGTCGGTATGTTTGTAGAAATCAATGCGATACCGCATATGGTCGTAGGTGTATATGAAAAGGAAAGCGGATACTTTAACGATGCAGCAGGAAATGAAGTAAGCTGTGTTTATGTATCACACGATACATTATACGAATATGGACAATATCATGGACTGGAAACAATAGAGTATCTTATTCCTAATCCGGTTGACGGATTTGCATTAGGATTGGTCAATACACAATTTTCCGGAATGGATGTCAAAATGGTAGAACATCAGGAACGCTTCAGTTTTATGGCATTGCTTGACGTAGTCAAACAATTTGGAACACGTTCTATGGGATTAGATGGTATTACGTTTCCATACTGGGAAAATATGGCAAGAGGCTATGAAGATATTTTAGCTGGGCTTTTGTTAGTAGAAGGAATTTTGACTGCATATGCGGTTATCGTACTGGTCGGATTTTTATGGCATCTTTGGCTGCATCGCAGATGGAGAGCAAAAGATCTTTATGAAAAGGCAAAAGATGCAAGATATGCGGCAAGCGTAAAGCGATACAAACATAGAATGCAGAAAAAAGAAATGGCACAAAAACGAAAAGGTGGTACAAAATCAGAAGAAGAACTGTATTTTGAACAGCTTGATGAAGAATAAATAAAAGGAGGAAATTCTATGAAGAAGAAAATTTTAGCATGTATTCTTGCAGTAAGTATGGTTTTTTCTATGGCAGCATGTGGAGATAATTCGCAGAAAACACAGACAGAAACAAATAACAAAAAAGATACGAGTGCTTTAAGCAAACAAGGCGTGTTTAAAATTCAGGAAATGACATTAGAAGGTACACGACCAGAGGAAGAAATTAGTATACAAGATGTCAAAATGTTTGGTGATACAATCTATATGGTAACATATTCTACTTTTAAAAATGGAAGTGCCTTTGATTTTATCACAACAGATAAAACAGGAAACATTCTGACACGTCACAACCTGATGGAAAGTATATGGGAGGTACCAGATGACATTGCAACAGATGATGTTGTGGCAAGAACTGCGTCAAGTACAGTAATTGCAGAGCCTGCTGTGACAGAGCCTTCTGGTGAAGAAGATGTAGATACATATACTGATATTTATATATACGAAATATTAGAAGACGGTAAGCTTGCATATGTAGAAACGACAGAAACATATAATTTCAAAACATATGAGAGCACTAGCATAAATGTATTGGTAATATGTACAGCAGATGGTACAGAACAATGCCGAGTAGATATGACAGAAGTTATTCCTGAAGATATTTATTTTTGGCCAAACGGCATGGTTGTCGGAGAAAATAATACGATATTTATCACAAGTTATGAAGTTATTTTAGCCGTAGATTTGAACAGCAACGAAGTGAAAGCAATAGAAACAACAGAAGTAACCGCTGATTTAGGCTCTCCAGCATTTTATAAAGATGGTGTACCTGTATTTACAAAATGGAACGATGACTGGACCGCAAGAACGTACAATATTATAGATTTTGAAAAAGGTGAAATCGTAGAAACAATAGAAATTTCTATCAACTTAGAACGCTACAGTATTTACGATGCCGGAAACAGTGGCTATGATTTGATTTTAAGTAATAATTCTGGTGTATATGGTTATCATTTTGGTGATCAGGAACCTACATTGCTTATGGATTATGTAAACAGTGACCTTCCTTCAGGTAATGTAAACAGCATTGCATTTTTGGATGAAGAGCATTTTATTGCGATGTACAGTGAATTTGTAACGTATGACAGACATACTGCAATATTTTCAAAAGTTGCTCCTGAAGATGTTCCTGACAAAGCAGAGCTTGTATTAGCAGTTTATGGCAAAGGAAATGATCTTTCTAAGAGCATTATCGATTTTAACCTTTCCAATGATCAATATCGAATTGTAGTAAAAGATTATGCACAGTATGCGGCTGCAGATGATTATTTTGCAGGTATTGGCCGTTTAGACAGTGATATTATTTCTGGTAATGTTCCTGATATTATTCAGTATAATTCAGAATTACAGCTTAGTAAGTATGCTTCTAAAGGTCTGTTAGCAGATGCTTATGAATTGTTTGAAAAAGATAGTGATATCAATTTAGCAGATTATTGTGAAAATGTATTTCGTGCATATGAAACAGATGGAAAATTATATCAGATTCCAATTGGATTTTATGTAAGTACAGTATACGGAAAGAGCAGTATCTTTGGGGATAAAACAAGTATCACATGGGAAGAATTAAATAATATTATGGCACAGTATCCTGAAAGCAGTATCTTTGGCGATATGAGAACAAGAACAGATATGTTATATGAGGCAATTATTTATTCTTACAGCAAATTAATCAACGATGAAACAGGTGAATGTCACTTTAATTCTGATGTATTTAAAGAGATTTTAGAGTTTGTAAAACAGTTCCCAGAAGAAATTGATTGGAAAAGCAGATACGCAGATGAAGATTACTGGGGAAAATATAGCTTACAGTATATCGAAGATCGTACATTGCTTTATTTTGCAACAATTTATAACATGAGAAGTCTTTGGGAAGACGGTATTGGAACATTTACAGAAGCTGTTACTCCAGTAGGTTTCCCAATCGATGAAGGTGTTGGCAGCTACTTAACTGCAACAGACAGTTATGCAATCTCTGCAAAGAGCAAAAATCAAGAAGGTGCATGGCAGTTTGTAAAATCAATGCTTTCTGAAGAAGCACAGGTAATTGATGAAGCTGATTACTATAGCTGGGGCTTACCAGTATTAAAGACAGCATTAGAGGAATGTGTAGATCGTATGACACACAAGCCATATTATATTGACTATGAAGGCAATAAACAGGAATATGATTACAGCGTATGGATTAATGATCAGGAAGTAATCGTAGACCCTGCAACAAAGGAACAGGCTCAGGGCTATTATGATTTCATTTTATCTATCGATAAGACAGCTTCTTTAGAGTATGAAGGTGATATCATGGCAATCATTACAGAGGAAGCAGCTCCTTACTTTAATGATCAGAAAACAATTGATGCAGTAGCAGATGTTATCCAGTCAAGAATAAGTATTTTGATCAGTGAAAGCAGATAGAAAGAATGGATAGAAGTATGACAGATAAAAAAACAGGAAATTGTATTATTATAGGTGCGGGTGATTTAACCGTAGGTTCCATTCCATACAATCAGGAAACAGATTATGTGATAGCAGCAGATGGTGGTCTGATGTATTGTCCTGTATTGGAAATAGAACCGGATTTGATACTTGGTGATTTTGATTCTGTAGATGAAGAATTTGCCAATGCAGTTAAAGAAATCCAAAAACAGTGTCCTGAAAAAGTAATCTCTCTTCCAAAAGAAAAAGATGATACCGACATGGCATTTGCTATTAACTGCGGATTAGAAGCAGGATATCGCAGCTTCCGTCTGTATGCAGCAAATGGAGGAAGATTAGAGCATACAATTGCAAATATTCAAATGCTCAAATATTTAAAAGAACATGGTGCAGTAGGATATATCATGGATGGTCAGGGTATGATTTTACTGGCACAGAACGAAACAATCAGTTTTCGAGACAGCATGGAAGGATATATCAATATCTTTTCATTAGATGAAAAAGCCCACGGAGTAACACTCCGTGGACTAAAATACGAGTTGGATCACGTAGAGCTGACAAATTCATTTCCACTTGGAATCAGCAATGAATTTATAGGCGTACAATCTGATATTACGGTAGAAGAAGGTACGTTGTTAATCATTGTAAATTGGGTGTGATGTCAGATTTTATCTAACGTAATGACCCCATAAAAGTTTCCGTTTAGGGAATCTATGTGGTCTTTTAGTTTAGATAACAGCTCTTCGTCAGAGATCGGACAGTCATAAGGGGACAACACATCAAATATAAGATTTGTATGTGTTGGCCCTTTTACTATACGAAAATCATGTACAGAAATTTTGGGTGATAAAGAGGAAAGATATGTTTGAATATCTTCTCGGTATTGTATCGTCAAAGCATCTTTGTGGAAGATTGGATCCATATGTACAACAGCTTGGCAATGAAGCTGTTGGGAAAGATGACGTTCTATATTGTCAACTGCATCATGCAGTACGATTAAATCTCCTTCGGCTGGTACTTCTGCATGAAGAGAGATAAACAATCTTCCAGGACCATAATCATGTACCATCAGATCATGTACACCAAGTATATGCTCATCGGATGTTACGATGTCATAAATATGATCTACTAATTCTTGTGTCGGTGCTTTTCCAAGAAGCGGAGAAATGGTATCTCTTGCAGCTTGATAGCCTGCATATAAAATTAATACTGCTACGACAGCACCACAATAACCTTCCAAATTCAGATTTGTAAGATGGCTGATCAAAGAACAGATTAAAATAACAAATGTAGAAAGCATATCACTTAAGCTGTCTGTTCCAGTAGCTTCCAACGTGGAAGAGTGGATTTTCTTTCCTAATGTGTGATTGTAAAAAAACATATATCCTTTTACACAGATAGATAAGATGAGAATGCAAAAAATAAGCATACTATATGTAGTTTCCTGTGGCTGAATAATACGTTTTACAGAGGAAATCAAAAGTTCAAATCCCATATATAGAATTAACATAGAAACAACAAGTCCTGAAAGATATTCCATACGTCCATGACCATATGGATGTGTCATATCGGGTTTCGTTTTTGCTATACGAAAACCAAGCAGCGTGATCAAAGACGATCCGGCATCGGAGAGATTATTGAAAGCATCTGCGGTAATGGCGATAGAACCACTGAAAATACCAGCTAAAAATTTAAACAGACACAAACAAGTGTTTAGAAAAATACCTGTTGCACTACAAAGAATGCCGTATTGAAATCTGACATTCTGGTCATCATAATCTTTGAAGTTTTTAATAAAAAATTTTGATAAAAAAGTAAGCATAAATTTGTCCTTTTATATTT
>CAYRIK010000004.1:40351-80669 GCA_964424345.1 uncultured Lachnospiraceae bacterium | reverse complement strand
TTGCATGGTTGATTGCTTCGATTGTCTGAGGCATTACACCATCATCAGCTGCAACAACTAAGATTGCGATATCTGTTGCATTTGCACCACGCATACGCATAGCAGTAAATGCTTCATGACCTGGTGTATCTAAGAATGTAATCTTTTCTCCACTTGGTACAGTTACTGTGTAAGCACCGATATGCTGTGTGATACCGCCTGCTTCTCTATCTGTTACATGTGTCTTACGAATTGCATCCAAAAGGGAAGTTTTACCATGGTCAACGTGTCCCATTACACAAATAACTGGAGGACGTTTTACTAATACTTCTTCGTTTTCGTCATCTTCTTTTAAGAGTTCTTCGATAACGTCTACTTTTTCTTCTTTTTCGCAAAGAATATCGTATTCCATTGCGATTTCTTCTGCTTCTTCGTAGCTTACTTCATGGTTTACTGTAACAATCTTACCCTGCATGAAAAGCTTTTTGATAATAGCAGATGGCTGCATTTTCATCTTTTCAGCAAGATCTTTGATATTGATTGTATCAGGAATCTGAATTACTTTAATCTGTTCTTCAGCAACTTCTACTTTCTTTTCAGGCTTAATGAACTTACCTGCTTTATTGTTGTTCTTGCCCTTGATATTTGTATTTTCTTCTTCGTAGATATAATCTTTTTTGTTCTTACGGTCTTTTTCCTGACCTGTTGTACGACGTTCATCACGCTTATTATCCTTTGCAGGAGCAACATCTGCAAAAGCATTGTTTGCACTGTTGTTATTTCTTCTGCTCTGGCTTGTTCTTGGCTGCTGAACTTCGTCCTTATCCTTGTCAAATACTGGTCTTCCGCCAAAGCCACCCTGACGATTATTATCGCGGTTGTTGTCACGATTATATCCGCCCTGACGGTTGTTGTCGCGGTTAAAGCCACCTTGACGATTTTCACCACGATTATTGTTGTCACGGTTAAATCCACCCTGACGATTTTCGCCACGATTGTTGTTATCTCTGTTGTAGCCACCCTGACGATTGTTATCGCGGTTGTTATCACGATTATAACCACCCTGACGATTTTCGCCACGATTGTTATTATCTCTGTTGTAGCCACCCTGACGATTATTATCGCGGTTATTGTCACGATTATCGTTACGGCGGTTGTTATTATCTCTGTTATAGCCGCCCTGACGGTTTTCACCGCGGTTGTTATCACGATTATCGTTACGACGGTTGTTGTCACGATTGTTATTATTGTTGTCAGAACCTGTATTCTTTGCTACTACGTTACCACGGCTTACAATATTTACTGTAGGTGCATTTGCTGTAATGCTTGCTACGCTGTCTACAACATTTCCTGTCTTAACCTGTGCATTTCCGTTGTTGCTATTATTGTTATTATTATTTTCATTCTGTGGCTTTGTATTCTTGCTTTCGCCTAAGATTGCTTTGAACTTTGCAGCTACCTGTTCTGCACTAATATCGCTCTTTGCATCTTTCTTTGGCTGTGGTCTGTCCTGAGCCTTTGGCTGCTGCTTTGACTGTGGCTTTGCCTGATTATTTGATTTGCTGTTCTGTGGATTTTCCACGATTACGATACGTTTCTTTTTCTTTGGTGCATCTTCTGCTTCTGTATTTGCTTTTGCGCCAAATTTCTTTTTAATCATTGCAGCGGCATCGTCTTCTAAGGCACTCTGTGCTACTTTTCCTTCCACGCCGTTGTCCTGTAAATAATTTACAATATCTTTACTTGATATGTTCAGCTCTTTTGCAAGCTCATATACTTTAATCTTTCCCATGCTCACTACCTCCGTTTACTCATTAAGCCCCTCAAGGTACTTTTTGATAGACTTTGCAAATCCCTCATCCAAAACTGCTATGGAAGCCCGTATCTCTTTGCCAATAGCATGACCAAGAGATGCTTTGGTTCCATATTCAAAACATGGGACCTCATAAAAGCTGCATTTATCATGAAATAACTTTTTGGTATTTGCGGATGCATCCGTTGCTACAATCACAAGAGCTGCACTTCCGTCTTTTACCGCTGCTTCTGCTGCGAACTCTCCGCTCACAAGATTTCTTGAACGAGCGCACAGTCCCAGCATAGCCTCTATCTTATTCTGTTTCAATACTTACAAACTCCTCTTCCAGCTTTGCGTATACCTCTTTTGGAATACTCATCTTAAAAGAACGCTCTAAGCCTTTGGATTTGATTGCCTTATTCAGACAATCTTTATCCTTACAAACGTATGCTCCGCGTCCATTTTTTTTGCCTGTTACGTCCAAAACAAATGTATCTTCCGGAGTCTTTACAACACGCATCATTGTGCGTTTATCTTTCATTTCTCCACAACCGATACATAATCTCATTGGAATCTTTTTATTGGTTGTCATAACAACTATTCCTCTACTGCTTCGCCTTCGTTTTCGTCTTCGTACTCTTCTTCGTAGCTGTCTTCAGTATCCAGATAATCTTCATAACGGAAACCTACTGCATCTTTTGCCTGTGTTTCGCTCTTGATATCAATCTTGTAACCTGTAAGTCTTGCTGCAAGACGTGCATTCTGACCTTCTTTACCGATTGCAAGGCTTAACTGATAATCTGGTACAACTACCTTTGCTGTCTTTTCGTCTGGATCAGCAAATACAGCAACTACTTTAGAAGGAGCAAGTGCATTCTGGATAAAGTTTCCTGGATTTTCATCCCAAGGAACGATATCAATCTTTTCACCGCGTAATTCTTCTACGATTGCATTTACTCTTGCACCATTCATACCAACGCAAGCACCTACTGCATCTACGTTTGCATCATGGCTTCTTACTGCCATCTTTGTACGGCTGCCAGCTTCACGAGCAATGCTCATAATTTCTACTGTACCATCGCTGATTTCTGTAACTTCTGCTTCAAACAATCTCTTTACTAATTCAGGATGTGTACGGCTTACAGTGATACGAGGTCCTTTTGTAGTATTCTTTACTTCTACAATATAAACCTTTACTCTCTGTGTTGGAGCTAATACTTCACCCTTTACCTGTTCGCTTTCCATTAAAAGTGCATCTGCTTTACCAAGGTTAATGCTTACATTTTTGTCTACAACACGCTGAACGATACCTGTAACAACTTCTTTTTCCATTTCCATGTACTGGCCAAATACAACGCTTCTTTCTTCTTCACGAATCTTCTGTAAAATAACGTTCTTTGCATGCTGTGTAGCGATACGACCAAATTCTTTAGACTTAATCTCTACATGGAGCATATCTCCAATCTGAGCTTTTTTGTGAATTTCTTTTGCATCTTCTAATGCAATCTGAAGTACATCATCTTCTACATCGAATACAGTAGGCACTACTTCCTTGATTGCATATACAAGGAAATCGCCTGTTTCACGATTGATTTCTACTTTTACATTGTCAGCTTTTCCGAAGTGATTTTTGCATGCAGCAATCAAAGAGTTTTCGATTGTTTCAAACATTACTTCTTTGCTGATTTCTTTTTCTTTTTCTAACACATCAAGTGCTTCTAATAATTCTTTGTTCATTTTTCCATTTTCCTCCAATCAAGAATCCTTTTTAAAAATCAAGCGCCAATCGAATCACTGCAATATCACTTCGTTTGAATGTGCGCTCTCCATCTTCTGTTTCTATGGTCAGGTTTTCAGCGTCAAAGCTTTTAAGTACACCTGAAAATTCTTTTACTTTATCTACTGCCTTAAAAAGTTTGAGTTCTACCTCTTCTCCAATGCTGTGCTGTAAATGACGGTCTTTTTTCAAAGTACGTCCAAGTCCAGGACTGCTAACCTCCAAAATATAAGACTCTTCAATAAAATCTTCTTCATCCAATACGTCTGAAAAAGCACGATTTACTTCTACGCAGTCATTGATATTGACACCTTCCGGTTTGTCAATGTACACACGCAGATACCAGTCACTGCCTTCTTTTACAAACTCCACATCATAGATGCTTACACCAACACGTTCTACGATTGGTCCAAGCAGACTCTCCGCTTTTGTTTCGTAGTTTTCTCTCTTTGACATCTTTTTTCCTTTCCATATACGAGTTCAGCAGATTTTTCAATCTACTTCCGCCACTTGATTCGGTTAAACTATAATAAAGAGGAGCCTGCCTTGCAAACTCCTCTCCTATCATTTTATCTATTCTATTTCAGTCTAGCACTATTAACTCGAAAATGCAAGCACTTTTTATTTATAAACAGTCTTTTTCTTGAGTTCTTTCACTTCATCAAATACAACATCATTTAAAACTTTGATATAAGTTCCCTTCATACCTGAAGAACGAGACTCAATAACGCCTGCACTTTCAAACTTACGAAGTGCATTTACGATAACGGAACGAGTAATACCTACACGATCTGCAATCTTACTTGCTACTAAAATACCTTCCATACCGTTTAATTCATCAAAAATATGAACAATTGCTTCCATTTCTGAGAAAGATAATGTATTGATAGCACTCTTTACTACATTTACTTTTCGCTGTTCTTCTGCGCTTTCTTCATTCACTGCACGAAGCATTTCAAGACCAACTACAGTAGAACCATATTCACAAAGAATAATGTCATCAATATCATACTGTTCGCCATTTTTGTATACGAATAATGTGCCAAGTCTTTCTCCTGCAATTTCAATAGGAGAAACGATTGCTTGGAATTTACGAATATCTTCGCTTTCAAATCCCAATGTAGTCAAATTTACGTTTTCCTTTGTAGATAATACACCTAATAAACGTTCATTTAACATTCCGTCAATAAAACCACCAACATTTTCATCAATCATCTCATGGATAAAATCTACTTCTTCTGCATATCCAACACCAAGAACTTTACCTTTCTTGCTGATAACTAAAACATTAGAAGCTAAAATGTCTTTCATAACCTTGCAAATGTCGTTGAATACAACTTTGCTGGAATTATTGTTGTGTAATAACTTTCCAATCTTTCGAGTCTTATCTAATAATTGAACACTGCTCATTATTTATCGCCTCCTATTTTCTACTTCTCCAGAAGAAAATCTTCTCCTTTGCTTAGTTTAGTATAGCACGACAATTCAAAAAATGCAATGCAATTTCTTTAAATTTTCCGATAATTCACAATGTTTTTAAAATTTACTTTTTTGTTGGACGCTGCCATACCATATAATCACACTCTGGATTATTTGCACAGCCATAATATCGACGACCTTTTTTTGTTTTCTTTACTAAAATATCGCCTCCGCACTTTGGACATGGTACATCCAGCTTTTCAAAATATGGCTTTGTATTCTTACATTCTGGGAATCCAGGACATGCAAGGAATTTTCCATGCGGGCCATACTTAAATACCATCATGCGTCCGCACACTTCACAAGGAACATCTGATACTTCGTCTTTAATTTCGACTTTTTCTAATTCTTTTTCTGCTTTTTTAACAGCTTCATCTAAATCAGGATAAAAGTTTTCCAATACACTCTTCCAACGAACAGTTCCTTCTTCGATTGCATCCAAAAGTCCTTCCACCATTGCAGTAAAATGTACATCTACGATACTTGGGAAAGATTCTTTCATCAAATTATTGACAACTTCGCCCAATTCTGTTACATACAGATTTTTCTGTTCTTTAATGATATATCTGCGGTTTAATAAAAGTCCGATTGTTGGTGCATACGTACTAGGGCGTCCAATTCCAAGTTCTTCCAATGCATGTACAAGACTTGCTTCTGTATAATGTGCCGGTGGCTGTGTAAAATGCTGCTGACCATCTAATTGTTTTACCTGTGCAATGCTGCCTTCTTCTACTGCACCCTTTAAAGTCACATCATCGTCTTTCATATCATCTGATACATACGCTGCCATAAAGCCATTAAAAAGCTGTCTGGATGCAGAAACAGTAAATATATGTCTGCCTGCTGCCAACTGAATAGATGTAGTTTCAAACTTTGCCGGTGCCATAACTGCTGCCGCAAAACGTTTCCAGATCAACTGATATAAACGGAACAAATCTCTTGGCAACAAGTCTTTTAAGCCAAGTGGTATACAGCTTATATCTGTTGGTCGGATTGCTTCGTGTGCATCTTGGATATTTTTCGTATTTTTGTTGTTTTGAGACACATCTCCTACATACTCACTGCCATATGTTTCTGTTACAAATGTCTTTGCCTGTGCAAGTGCCTCTTCAGAAATACGTGTAGAATCTGTACGAAGGTATGTAATCAAAGCGACTGTACCTTTTCCCTTGATTTCTACACCTTCATACAACTGCTGTGCAAGACGCATTGTTTTTTGTGTAGAAAAATTCAACACCTTACTTGCTTCCTGCTGCAATGTAGAAGTTGTAAATGGAAGCGGTGCTTTTCTGATACGTTCTCCTTTTTTCACATGCTTTACAACAAAGGATTCCTGCTCTAACTCCTGTTTGATTGCATCTACCTGTTCTTTTGTCTTTAATTCTGTTTTACCATTTTCATCGCCATAATATTTTGCCTTAACAGCTTTCTTTTCTCCTGGGAATAAAACATCTGCTTCTAAAGACCAATATTCATTAGGTACAAACGCTTCTATCTGTTCTTCTCTGTCACATATGATACGAAGCGCTACAGACTGTACACGACCTGCACTCAGTCCTCTTTTTACCTTTGCCCATAAAAGCGGAGAAATCCGATATCCAACCATTCGATCCAAACATCTTCTTGCCTGCTGTGCATCTACACGATTCATATCAATCTCTCTGGCATGTTTCAAAGACTCTTTTACCGCATTTTTTGTAATTTCATTAAACGTAATTCGATATACCTTTTTATTCTCTAACTTTAATGCTGTCATTAAATGCCAAGAAATTGCTTCTCCTTCTCGGTCAGGGTCAGTTGCTAGATATATTTTTTCTGCCTTTTTTACTTCCTTGCGAAGCTCTGCCAACAGATCTCCTTTTCCTCTGATGGTAATATAATGAGGTTCATAATCATGTTCTACATCTATACCAAGTGTACTCTTAGGCAAGTCTCTTACATGACCGTTGCTTGCTACAACCTCATAATTTGCTCCTAAAAATTTTTTAATTGTATTTACTTTTGCAGGAGATTCTACAATTACCAAATATTTTGCCATTACGTTTCCTCTTTACTCTTTTTTACCAATGCAAATGCCTTTGCAATTTTTAAAATCTCCCAAACTATACAACAAAAAAATTTTTGTTGCAACAAGTTTTTCTCACTTCATGAAAATTTAACGAATTTGGAAACGATTTTTCTCCGATTTGCACAAATCCATCAGTTCTAAATCCATCAAACCTTCCATAAACGTCTGAAAATCTCCATCTGCTTTCTCTTCCTTCCATTTTGTATACAACACCTCTGCACTCTGTAAGTCTGCTGTCATTACCTGAAAAATCTGTTTTAATTCCATCGGCAATGCAGCTAAAACTTCTTCTTGTGCCCCTTGTTTTTCCAAAGATTGTTCGTATTTATTTTGTATGCCAACCTGTTTTAATAATTCTAATAACTGTTCTGTCTGCGTTACAACTGTCGCTCCCTGATGTATCAAATCATGACACCCACGACTCAATTCATCGGTAATTCTGCCTGGTATTACAGCCACTTCTTTGCCTTGTTCTAATGCCATATCTACTGTAATGAGTGTACCGCTTTTTTGTCTTGCTTCCACAACAAGCACGACATCCGACAGCCCACTTATAATACGGTTTCTTGGTGGAAAATTAACAGAAAGCGGTGGCATTCCGGGTGCATAAGAAGATAGTAACCCTCCACTTAATGCAATCCCTTCGTATAAACTTCGCATTTCATCTGGATAACAAATATCTACACCATTTCCAAGTACGCTAAATGTTTGTCCTCCACATTCCAGACAAGTCTGCTGACTGACCGAATCTATCCCTCTTGCCATACCGCTGATAATCTGTACTCCATACGCTGCAAGTTCTGACGAAAACAATTTTGCAACACATTTTCCATACTCTGAACAAGCTCTTGCACCAATCATTGCAACAGAAGGAACTGTTTGTTGTGGAAGTTTTCCTTTAATAAAAAGTCCAAAAGGAGGATCTGGTATATATCTTAGCTTTTGCGGATACAGCACATCAAAAAACGGAATATATCGTATCCCATTTTGTTCTATTTGCTCTAAATAATCCATTGGACTTTGTACATATCTAAAAGCCAAGAAGGAACTGTACTGTGCTGGTTTTAATATTGCACGAAGTTCTCTTTCAGAAGCCTTACTTGCTTCTTTCATACTGCCAAATTTTTCATACAATAAAAACAACGTTACATCCCCTATCTTTGGTATGCTCTGAAACCATGCACAATATGCAGTTTCTTCCCTTTCTATCGTTCCAAACCGTCCGATAAATTTATCCGATAACACGCCGCCTCCTTTATATGTCTTTCTAAAATTTTCTCTTCCTGCTCTAAATCTGCAATCGTTCGGGAAACCTTCAATATTCTATAGTATGCCCTCGCAGAAAGCTGCAATTTCATAAATAATTTTCTTAATGTCTGCTCTGCTTTTTCTTCCATCGTACAATATTTTGCAACGTCCTGTGAGCCGATATCCGCATTAAAATGATATTTTGTTCCTTCAAATCGCTTTTGCTGCATCTTCCATGCTTCTAACACACGCATACGTATCGTATTGCTGTCTTCTGCCTTTTCTTTGGTACAAAGTTCTTCTATATGTACACTAGACATTTCACAACTTAAATCAATACGATCCAAAATCGGTCCCGAAATTTTATTCAGATATTTTTGAATTTCCTGTTCTGTACAGCGACATCTGTTTCTGTCTGGAAAATAACCACAAGGACAGGGATTGGCTGCTGCTACAAGCATAAAATTGGCCGGATATGTATATACTGCCTGACTTCTTGCAATCTGTACCATCTTGTCTTCCATAGGCTGTCTAAGCACTTCAATAACATTTCTCGAAAATTCAGGAAATTCGTCTAAAAACAGTACTGCTCTATGCGCTAGTGAAATCATACCTGGTCTTGGAACCTTTCCACCTCCTGCCATTGCCTGCTGTGAAACCGTATGATGCGGATATAAAAACGGGCGGTTTGTAACAAACGAACACGTACCATCTAATTTTCCTGCCACACTATAAACAGATGAAATTTCCATGCTTTCTTCCATAGAAAGCGGTGGCAAAATGCCCGGTATTCTCCTTGCTATCATCGTTTTTCCAGCTCCTGGGGGTCCTATCATAAACAAGTGATGAAATCCAGCCGCAGCAATTTCTGCAGCCCTACGAGCCATATACTGACCTTGTACATCTTTAAAATCATACTCTTGTGTTTCGTATGCTTTTTGGAAAATACCTTGAACATCTAACTGATATGGCATTTGTCTGTCTGGATTTTTTAAGAGCTCTATCACCTCGTCTAAATGAGCGACTCCATATACATCAATTCCTTGAATAAATGCACCTTCTTTTACATTTTCCAAAGGAACGATTGCACGCTTTAGTCCACATTCTTTTGCATATTTTACAATAGGAAGAACTCCCTTTACCCCTTTGATTTCTCCATTGAGTCCCACTTCTCCTAAAAACAAACTATGCTCTATATGTTCTACATGCAGTTTTTCAACAGCAATTAAAATTCCTACTGCAATAGGAAGATCAAACCCTGTTCCTTCTTTTTTCATACGTGCCGGAGATAAATTAATTGTCAAACGAATATTTGGAATTGGACTGCCAATATTTTTCAAAGCAATCCGCACACGTTCTCTTGCCTCCCTTACTTCTCCTGACATATTTCCAACAATATCAAAAATAGGAAGCCCGCTGGATGTATCTACTTCCACATGGATCAATGCTCCTTCCATTCCCTGCATCATACCCGATATAATATCTGCAAACAAAAAATCCCCTCCCGTACTGTATATTCTAAAACACATCAGCTTTACTGATGATTTTAGGGTTTATACATATATGCACGAGAAGGGAATTTTGTTACACCTTTACATAAGTTTTTTCATTTTTTTCATACAAATGCTAAAAGCCGGAATCAAAAAGATATCTGCTGCAATCCATGCTGCTGGGTTACCAAAACAAACTGGCAAAAATCCAAAGATTGGAACGATAAAAAATCCAACAGCAGCTCTTGCAAACATTTCGCATACGCCAGCCAAAATAGCAAATACACTAAATCCCATACCTTGAATAGTAAAACGAATAACATTTACCATCGTCCATCCAAAGTAGAACAAACTGTTTACGATTAAAAACTGATGTACCTGTTCTACAATAGCAGTTTCACTGCTGTCCATAAACAAGAGGGCAATTTTATCACCAAATAAATACAATATGACAAATGCGATTGCTGAGTATATAAAACCAATGATCAAAGCTGTAATCATACCATCTTTTACACGTTCTAATTTTCTTGCACCAACATTTTGTCCTGCATATGTTGCCATCGTGCCACCAAGTGCTTCAAATGGACAACCGAAAAATGTACTTACTTTGCTTCCTGTAGATACTGCTGCTACAGCTAAAGAACCAAGAGAATTTACTGCTGTCTGCAATACAACACTTCCTATTGCTGTAATAGAATACTGTAAGCCCATTGGCACACCCATAGATAACAGGATACCTGCCTTGTGTGTATTAAATTTACGTTCTTCCGCAGTCATTTTCAAAATAGGAAAATGCTTTATCATATAAAACAGACAAAGAATACCTGAAATACCTTGAGAAATAACTGTTGCCCAAGCTGGTCCTGCTACGCCCATATGCAATCCAAGAATTGTATAAAAATCCAACACAATATTTAATAAAGAAGATATTAAAAGGAAATATACAGGTGTCTTGCTGTCACCTAAGCTTCGTATAATACCTGATAGCAAATTATACAAATACGTTACTGGAATGCCCAGAAAAATAACCCAAATATAATCGTATGCCCCTTGTATGATATCTTCTGGTGTATTCATCCATTTTAAAATATTCATACACAATGCACAGACGATTACTGTCATGATTGCTGCAAATATTGCAGAAAGCCACATAGAATTTGCCACATATTGTCGCATGCTCTTATGGTCTCCTGCACCAAATTTTTGTGCTACCGGAATTGCAAATCCTGTACATACACCGATGCAAAAACCATTGATCATAAAATTGATAGAACCCGTAGAACCTACTGCTGCCAAAGCAGAAACACCAAGACATTTTCCTACAATAATGGTATCTACCATGTTATAAAACTGCTGAAAAAGAAGCCCTAACAGCATTGGAAACGCAAATCCAAAAATAAGCTGCAAAGGCTTTCCAGTTGTTAAATCCTTTACTTCTTGCTTGTTCATAATCTTTCTCCCAAAACATATTTCTTGTTTTTCGGGATTATTATACCTTTTTCTTCGTTTGTTTCATATATCACAAAATATCAAATTTTCATTTCAGACAACACATGTTTTTGTGAAAAACTCTAAAAATACCATTCTTTTTCCAACATTTCTCTTAATTTCAGCAAAGCCCTTTTCTCAATTCTGGAAACATAGCTTCTGGAAATATGATATATTTTTCCAATTTCCTGTTGTGTCTGCTCGCACTGCCCGTTCAAACCATATCGGCGTACTAAAACATCATATTCCCTCTCATCCAATACTATATGCATCGCATGCTGCAGGGCTTCTGCATTTTCCTGCTGTTCCAATGTCTCTAAAATATTTTCTTTTTCCGTACAAAGATCATAAATTTGAATTTCATTTCCTTCTTTATCGGTTCCTACCGGCTCATACAAAGATACTTCTTTTGCTGTTTTTTTCTTAGAACGAAGCATCATCAAAAGCTCATTTGCAATACATCTGCAAGCATACGTTGCAAATCGCCCTCTTTTAGCATCAAATGTATCAATTGCTTTCATAAGCCCAATAATACCAATCGAAATATAATCCTCTGTTTCTTCTTGTGAACTTTGATATTTTTTTGTGATATGGGCTACCAATCGGAGATTATGCATGATCAGCTTTTCTTTTGCATCCTTTGCCTTATCTGCATCTTTGTCTTTTAACATTGCAAGATAATATGCTTCTTCCTGTTCAGATAACGGCTTCAGGAATGTTTGCACATGCCCCTCCAAAGTTCCTTTCTTATATTGTATGAAAAAACAAACGCTAAAGTGTCAACGTCATTTCGTTAATTTACATTCCTTTTCTTTTACAGCTATTTTTCATGATTTAACTATTTGTCCTGTTTGTGTACGATACATCTTTGCATATCGGCCATTTAATGCCATCATCTGCTCATGATTTCCTTTTTCTACAATCTGACCATCTTCCATTAATAAAATCAAATCAGAATCCCTAATCGTAGACAGACGATGTGCAATAATAATAGAAGTTCTTCCTTTTGTTATTTCCAACATTGCTTTTCGTATACGCTGTTCTGTTACGGTATCTACAGAGCTGGTCGCCTCATCTAAAATCAAGATAGGTGCATTTGTTAACACCGCACGAGCAATTGTTAAAAGCTGTCGTTCTCCTTGACTTAATTGTGCACCACCTTGTTTTAATATAGTATCATACCCTTGTGGCAAACGTCTGATGAAATGGTCTGCACCAACCATTTTCGCTGCTTTTTCCACTTGTTCCAACGGTATATCTTTTCTGCCATAACAAATATTATCTCGAATACTCATACCAAAAAGAGCAGTATCCTGAAGCACTACACCAAATGCACGTCGTAAATCTGCCATCTTGTATTCTCGCAAATCATGTCCATCCAGCATAATACTGCCACTGTCTATATCATAAAAACGAGTCAATAGATTGATAAATGTCGTCTTACCTGCACCAGTAGAACCTACAACTGCAACTTTTGTACCAGCTTTGATTTGAATGCTTACATCTTTTAATATTTGCTGATTTGGCAAATATCCAAATGACACATGGTCAAATACAACTTCTCCCACAGGATTTTCCAGTGTCAATGCATTTGGGACATCTTCCGGTTCACAGCTTTCATCCAAAATTTCAAATACTCGTTCTGCACCTGCTACCGCAGTCTGGAAATTATTATAAATATTTGCAATATCTACAAAAGGACGTGAAAACTGTTTAGAATACAATAAGAAACTAGAAATCAAGCCTACTTCAAGCAAACCATTTGCTGCCATAATACCGCTGATTACTGCAACTAAGACATAATTCAAGTTATTGATTACATTTGTAAGCGGCATCAAATATCCTGACCATATTTGTGCTTTTGTTGCAACTTCACAAAGCTGTCTATTGTTTTCTTCAAATTGCTTTCTTAATTTTTCTTCCTGTCCAAAAGCCTTTACCATAGAAAGCCCTGATACACTTTCTTCTACTTGTCCATTTAATTGTCCCAATGCTTCCTGCTGTTTGACAAAAAGTTTTCTTGTATTGCTTGTAACTGTTTTCGTTAATAAAAAAATCAAGCCTACAGATACAAATGCAACACAAGTCAACAACGGACTCATACTGAGCATCATGATCAAAACACCCAAAATGGTAAACACATATGTCATTAACTGTGATAATGAATCGGAAATAGTTGTACTGATGTTATCTACATCATTTGTTAAACGACTCATCAATTCACCATGTCTTCTTTGGTCAAAAAATGCTAACGGAAGTTCTTTCATTTTTGCAAATAATGTTTTTCTAATATGCAGTATCACACGTTGACCGATAGATGCCATAAAAAACTGCTGCAAAAAACGCACAAGCCAATCAGATACATATATTCCTGCCAATACAAGCAAAAACGTTGTTGCTATGTTACCATTTTCAATACAATTTACGGTCTGTCCAATCATATATGGAGAAAGCACAGCTGATAGACTCGAACATGCAGACAGCACTAAAAGCCAACAAAAACCTTTTCTCTGACCGCTTGTCAACTGCCACAGACGAAGCAATGTACCTTTCATATTTTTAGGTTTCACTACTGGAGCATTTCTTCCTGTTCTTCCAAAATTACTAGCTGGCGGTGTCATATCTTTAGCCAACACAATCACCTCCAATCTGAGAAGCATAAATTGCCTGATAAGTACTGCAATTTTTCATTAAATCTTGATGTGTGCCAAATCCTTTGATTTCTCCATCTTCCAAACATAATATTTTATCTGCACGCATAACAGTAGATATTCTCTGACTAATCAATAAAACCGTCATATCTACTGCATTTTCTCGCAACCCTTCCAATACTGCAGCTTCCGTCGTTGCATCCAACGCACTGGTACAATCATCCAAAATCAAAATATCTGGCTTTTTTAACAATGCTCTTGTCAATGACAGCCTCTGTTTCTGCCCTCCGGAAAGATTTACACCGCTTTGTCCCAACATCGTTTCATATCCTTTTTGAAAACCTGTAACAAACTCATCTGCACAAGCAATTTTTGCTGCTTTACGAATTTCTTCCATGGAAGCATCTTCTTTACCCCATCGAAGATTTTCTGTAATCGTTCCAGAAAACAATAAAGCTTTCTGAGGTGCTACGCCAATTTTTTGACGAAGTGCGTCCATATCCCAATCCTTTACATCCACTTGATCTACTAAAATACGTCCTTTATCTACATCATAAAAACGAGGCACTAAATTGATCAACGTAGATTTTCCGCATCCAGTCGGGCCAATAATACCCAACGTTTCTCCTGCATGCACTGTAAAATTGATATCTTTGATCGCATATTGTGATGCACCAGCATAAGAAAATGTTACTTTTTCAAAACAAATTTCACCTGCTTTTGTTTTTTCATTGTTTTCTTCTGTTTTTGTACCATTTTGCTGTACTGGAACTTCCTGCAACACCTCTTTTACACGACTTGCTGATGCTACTGCTCGTACTGCTGTATTCAAAATATGAGAAACCATTCCCAAAGAAAATAATACCTGTGTCATATAATTAACAGATGCCATCAATCGTCCTATCTGCTCACCATTCTGATTTTGAGACAACCATAAAAGTACCACAATTCCAGCATTTACAGTTAAATTGATCAATGGAGAAAAAACAGCAGAAACACGCATTGCAGAAACACCTGCCTTAGCAAAATCATCCGCCGCATTTCCAAATTTTTCTTCTTCCTGTGCCTGTCCACCAAAAGCCTTCACAACACGAATAGAAGATAAAAATTCTCTTGATACTGTATTGAGTTTATCCAAGCAGTTCTGAAGTTTTCCAAATTTTGGATAACCAAAATACATATTTGCTCCGATTAAACAGAAAGAAATACATAATATCACAATCATCATAGGAATTTGCTGCGGTGTCTGCAAAACAATCAATCCAATCGCTCCAATACAAGTAATGGGCGCTTTCATCATAATACGCATCGTTCCATTGATAAAATTCTGAATCTGTGTTACATCATTTGTAATTCGTGTAATAATAGAAGAAGGTGCTAAACGATCGATATTTTCAAAAGAAAGGTCTAGCACCTTCTTATAAATATCACTACGCATCTCCATACCAATATTTTGAGAGGTTTTCGTTGCATAGATATTTCTCGTTACAGCTCCAATCGCTCCAATTCCAGCAATTACAAGCATAATCGCTCCATATCCTAAAATCTGTCCAACATCCTTTTGCTGAACTCCATTGTCTACTATATAAGACATGAATGTCGGTTGTAACAGATCTGCTAATGTTTCAAGCCCTAAGAAAAATAATGCAGTAAAAAACATTTTCTTATGTCTTGCTATGTAATAAATAATCAGTTTCATCTCTTTTTTCCTAACATAATATTACTATCCTTTACTTATCATCCCCATATATCCAGTTTTTTCTGGCATAACTTATTCTGATAAGCTAATCTGATCGATTAATCTTAATTCTTCCTCTGTAAACTTCGTATTTTGTGCAGCTTTGATATTGTCAAGTACCTGCTCTGGTTTAGAAGCACCTGCAAGAACACTATTTACAACACCATCACGCAGTACCCAACCAAGCGCCATCTGTGCTAAAGTCTGTCCACGTTCTGCTGCCAACTCATTCAGTTTACGAATTTGTGTCAAACGCTGTGACGTTAATGCATTTTCCTTTAAGAAACGACCATCTGTTTTAATACGACTGTCCTCTGGAATACCATTTAGATAGCGGTCTGTCAACAACCCCTGTGCCAATGGTGAAAAGGCAATGATACCTTTTCCAAGCTTAGAAGAAGTCTCTTTTAAACCATTCTGTTCAATTGTACGATTAAAAATAGAATAGCTGTTCTGATTGATTACAAATGGAACTTTCATTTCTGTCAAAATAGCTGCTGCCTGCTCCATTCTAGCTCCATCATAATTAGAAAGACCAACATACAATGCCTTACCAGACTGCACCGCACTTGCCAATGCACCCATTGTTTCTTCTAAAGGAGTATTTGGATCCGGTCTATGATGATAAAAAATATCTACATATTCCAATCCTAATCGTTTCAAACTTTGATCCAGACTGCTTAAAAGCTGTTTGCGACTGCCCCATTCCCCATAAGGACCTGGCCACATCCAATATCCAGACTTCGTACTGATAATCAGCTCATCTCGATATACGCCTAAATCCTCTTTTAAAATTCGTCCAAAATTTATTTCAGCAGCTCCTTCAGGAGGACCATAGTTGTTTGCAAGGTCAAAATGTGTAATACCATGATCAAAAGCGGTAAAACACATCTGCTGCATTGTATCAAATCGTGCTATATTTCCAAAATTATGCCACAGTCCCAAAGAAACTGCCGGCAATTTTAATCCACTGTTGCCAAGACGATTATACGGCATAGTATCATAACGATTTTCAGATGACTTATACATACTCTTTTTCCTTTCTAACTATAAAATTTATGTGCAAAGTTACCTTTGTCTATGTAAATACAACTCTTTTTAGCAATGGAACTTATCTGCTTCCTTTGGTTTACGCTTTGCTTCCATAGCTTCTTTCATCGCAGATTTACGAGCATAAATAGCAGCAATTTCTGCTTCAATATCCTTTGGCGGATTGTTCAAACCACTCTTTAATGCCTGTACCATCTGCTCTGTACGATTTCGAATTTTATATTCCACTCCATCTTTAACAAACACATTACCAGTCTGACCAAATATAAACTGTACATCATTCTCTACACAAGCATCATACAGTTTCTTTACCCATTCGTAATGCAATGGTCTGGAACCCAAATAATTTTCACCGCCTGCTAATACTGTTTCAATTTTTCCTGTACTTAAATAATCCGCAATATCGATTTCCCCAATAAATGGTTTTACACTAACCCAACGATGCTTTGCTGGTAAATCCAACAAATATGGTATTCTCTGCTCTAAACGCTTCTGATTTTCACAAGAAACAGAAAAAGAAACATTATCCCAACCTTCACCCCAATCATGTGGAAGACAATCTTTAATACGCTCTGCACGTTTAGTTAATAAAGAAAAGGTCACATCAGGACGGCGACGTATCATATCCCACGCCTCAATACGCCATGCATCCGCTTCTTCTAAAAAGAAATCACTTGCCATGCAAACTCGTACAAAAGAACCGCTAGGCAGCTTCCAGTTACCACTGCGGTCTTTTTTAATAGGCAATGTAAAATCAGATTTATTTTTTACTACTTCATTGGTATCCCTGCCATAGCGTTTATCAAGAAAATACGCGTAACAATTCTGACAACCTTCACTACATTTGTGGCATCCATGCCATGGATTCCATATTTTATCATTTAAATCCATTCTAAATACCTCCTTTATTTTTCTGTTCTGCTTTCTTCGAGAACTTGATTTACCTTGTGAATCAGTGCTACTAACCTATCAAAGGAATCCTGTCCAATCTCATCCATCATACGTTCCAACTGTTCTTTTGTATCCTTTTTCGTCTCTTCGACAAATTGCAACGCCTTTTCAGTAAGCAGTACATAATACACTCTCTTATCTTCCTTAGACTGTTGCTTTGTGATATATCCTTTTTCTAACAAAGCATTCACATGAGCAGTAATCATCGGTTTGGATACACCTAATAGTTCTGCCAACATAACAGAACTATGCGGACCAGGTGTTTCTGCAAGAATATTTAAAATTCCCACCTCACTAGGACGAATAGGAAGTCCCTTTTTTAATTCCATATATTTTCTGCTGAATTTGCAAAACTCTGCATTTGCAGCTGTATATTTATCCATTCTGTCACCTCGACTCGAAATTAGTTCACCCACATTAACCTTATTATAAACTTTCTATTCTCTCTGTCAATACTTTTCAAAATAATTTCCTAGTTGGTATAGAACAACGTGGACAAGTCCACTTCAACTTTCTATATTCCTCACACATGATAGACTTGCTCCACTTTGCTGAGCCGAGCGTTTTTGCGAAGCAATACTTTCCCTATACGCTCGTGTTCATCTTCGCGGAGCGTTTTAATATACTAGGAAATGAGTAATTTCCTAGTATATTAAAAGGAGCCTATCCGCTCTGGATAGACTCCTCATCTTTATTATTTATTTTACTTCTAAAATTCTTGGTGCCATCAATGGGCCTGTTGCTCTGAACTGATATTCATAAGCCCAAAAACTTCCTGTAGAACGCCAGAAGTTTGGACTGCAATATACATATTCGCCACCATCTGTATTATGAAGACCGCCAAATGTATTGAAACGGTTGCCATATACGGTCAGGTCTAACATATGCATGCCTTTTTCCACTGGTTCTGTTGTTACTTCATATGGAGAAATAGCAATCATGCCCTGTTTCTTTCCATCTAATTCTACTTTCATAACAGGATTTCTGAATTTGTTTAAAGAAACCTTGAATGGATTTCCATTTCCTTCTACTGGAATATGGTAAGTTACATTTCCTCCGTAGAATGGAAGACCTTCTAATACCCAATCTCCAAAATGCATCTTTCTGATTGGCTCAATAATCTTTGCAGAATCTCCCGCAGCAGATACACCAAAATCACCAAGCAGATACATTGCTTCTACATTTGTTTTCTGCTTAAATGGCATAGAAATGAAAAGTGTATTTTCTCCCTTGCACAATTTTCCAAGTGTTACTCGGAAAATGTCTCTGTCTACATAACGTCCTACAGGAACGTTTGAAACAGTTTCTCCATTCCATACAATTTCACAATCTGTTGGATGTTCTAATGCAAGGTCTACGCTTTCTGCTTCTATTTCAGAAGGAATTGTAAAGCGTAAACGAAGTGTATGTTCGTCTTCTACTTCCTCTTTTAATACCCAAGGCTGTGGGAATGCTTCCATACGATATTTTAATCCAAGACGGTCTCTAAAGAGATTGTCGATACGAAGAATTTCTTCTCTGCCCTTCCAATCTTCATCATCAAATGCATATTCTGCCATATCTAAAAGGAATACGTTTGGCTCTGACAATGTTACATCTACTTCGTGAGGGACTGTAATTTCTGTCTCGTTTTCTTTCTTCTTTGTCCAGCCTGCTGCAAGTTTTGCTGCTTCTTTTACTTCTTTTGCTGGTGTCAAACGAAGTAATAAGCTGTCCTGTGCATACATTTCTGTATACAAATATGTATAACCATTCTTGTATACACATTCTGTATCTTTTGTTACAGCATTCCATGCATCATAAATTTTGATGTTCCAAGTGCCTTTTACTTTTATAATGAGCTTTTGTACATCTACTCTATCCTGTCTTCTCAGTACAGAACGTGGACAGTTTGTCGTGTATGCTTCCGCACCGATAATCTGATCTAATCCTCCGATTGGTGGCTTATGTGCAACAAAAATCCAACGTTCTTCGTTGTCCTGACGTGTCTGTGTAATCAAATTATCTGTATGTGTACCATTTTCACCAAGAATTTCAAGATCACTAATACCATCTAATGTCTGTAAGATTCTATTTTTTACAAATGGAACCCATTCACATTCTTTTACAAATGCTTTTACTTCTTCATTTGGCATACCATCGAGGTATTCTGGTGTGTATCCTGTAAATACAACACGTCCGCCTGCTTGTTTAAATTCACGCAGCATATGTAATGTATCAGAACGCATTGTCAGCATATTTGGTGCAAGAATAGTAGAATACTGCATTTCACCAACATTTACTTTGCCGTCTGCACTGCCTTTGTATAATTCTTTTACTAAAGATTCTGCAATCAAGTCAAAATCTTTTGCATCTCCAATCAGCCATTTTGTAATCATATCAAATGCATCATCTAATTCTTGACGAAGTGTTCCTGTCTTTTCATCAGAACCATGGCATAACCAATAAGACTCTACTGGATGAAGCACACCAAGATTGATAAGACATTTTCCTCTTGTCATAGCTGTATTTACTCTTGCAAAATAATCTTCTACAAGTTTGTATTCTTTGTACCATGGAGACTGATATCCGATAGATGCTGGATAATCACGCTTTGCCTCACCCTCCATACTTGTCCAAGAAAGATGTGGTACTCGTATAGTTACGCCAAGTGCTGCCTGCCAGTCACCTAACAGCTTATGTCCTCTGAAATCAAAATCCCAGTTTGTTACACCATATAATTCACTTAACATACCTTCTCTGCCAAACTGATGTACCGCACTCTGACACTGCTTTGCAGTATTATATTCTGTTCTCCATGCAAGCATATCAATGCCAGGAAGCTGCATAGAACGATAAAAACGCATTGTTTCACCAACAGCTTCTGTCTGAAGCTTCAAACTAGCTTCTCTCATAACATGACCTGTTAATGCAATATTGTGTTTTTCACACCAATCACCAATCTGATCAGCATATGCCTGTACAAAACGCTCTGTCAGATGATCATGATAACGATATCTTGTAACAGAATATCCATCTTTGCGGTCAAAGAATACTTCTGGAAGATGTTCCATTAAATCTTCCCCGTATGCTGCCTTATAAGTATCTGGGAAATCATCGGTATATGGAACAGAAAACATCTCACGTTCTGCTGCAAGTTTTCTTACTTCCATAAATGGATACTGAGGTTCATCTGTAAAAATAGCTGGAATCAATGTTCCAAAATCTTTACCTACTGCTTTGTAATATTCCTCATGTGTTACTTCGATAAATTTCTTGATTGTTTCTGGATCAAGATTATTTGTATATGCCTGTCCGTTAAACCACTGGTTATCTCCGGATATTTCCATATATACATACCAAATATTGTCTGGATCTAAGTCTTTTGCTTCTTCTTCACTTACCTGTCTGTAAGATTTCAGCCAGTTTTCTTCATCCAGTTCTACATAATACATGCCAAGCAAGCGGCGGTTATTACTTCTTGTACACTTTCCGTTTGCAACTACATTCCATAAATTCTGTTCCCATACATCTCCTAATGGTTCTGGAGACCAGATCATAATTCTTGTACGATAACGATCATCTGAGGTAATATATCCTCCACCGTATCCAGATGGCCAACGATCTTCATCATAAAGCCATACGAGCATATCTTTTTCTCTCGCACAATCACATGCCTGTTTTACTCTGTCCATAAATGTTTCTTTTAAGTATGGCAGATTCATACCGGTACGGCTATGAAGATGTGCTCCACCCATACCCATTTCACCAAACATCTCTGTCATGTTTGCTACATCGGATTCTTCCATTTTGCAGTTCCATGCCCAAAATGGTGCTCCACGATACTCAGAAGATGGATTTTTAAAATCTTCTTCTGAAAATGGCGCAAGTTTTTTCTTGTATAACATCGTTTTTCTCCTTTGCGTTATTATTTCTGATATATATTTTACTCTACACAAGTAATCTTTGCAACTCTTACTACCAAATCTCTTCCATACTTAAATGGAACAGTCTTTACGGTCACATTGTCACCTTCTTGTGTAAACTCGATTGGTTCCTGATTATCCATCCATTCCATAGAAACAATGTTATCCTGCATTGTTAATATATCCTGATAAAATGTTGCATTGTTACGAGTTACGTTTGGATCACCAGACATTGGAAGGTCAAAGCAGAACAGATAATACTGATTTCCGTCTTTTAATACAAAGTCTTTCTTTTTGTTTTCTACTGTTACATCACATGGTCTTGGAGTACGGATTGCTTCATCAAAATATCCAACCCATAATCCCATAATTTCTAATGTCACCCTGTCCATGTCACGAATACTGCCATCTCCCATTGGACCTACATTAATCAGCATATTAGAACCATATCGACGACAATCTGCAAGTTCACGAATCATATCTGCTGGTGCCTTAAAATTCAAATCTTCCTTTGCATATCCCCAATGAGAAGCAAATACTTCACACATTTCACTTGCAATGTATTTTTCTTCCATATTGACTGGGAATGGTTTTCCTCTTTCAAATGTAACACTGTCTAATTCGATATGACCTAATGCACCCTGTGCAGAAAGCCCTGTATTGTTAATAATCATAGCTTCCGGCTGATAACTTCTGATTAATCCGTACAAAGCATCTTCCTGCCAATCTTCCTTTGGCTTATCCCACTTTCCGTCAAACCAGAAACCGCCAATTTTTCCATAGTTTTTGCAAAGAATTTCTACACTTGCTCTAAGATATTCCAAATATTTAGGAAAATCTGTTTTATAAGAAGGTTCTCTCCAATCCAATAAAGTATGGTAGAAAAATGGAATAATATCTTCTTCACGACAAGCATCTACAAATTCCCTTACAAGGTCACGACCACACTTTGCATGAGGTGCATCGTAATCATTTAATCCGCAAGTATCATACAAAGAAAATCCATCATGATGTCTTGTTGTTAATGTAATATATTTACAACCCGCATTTTTTGCTGTTTTTACTAATTCTTTTGCCCAATCTGGCTTTGGATCAAATTGTGCAGTCATTTTTTCATATTCTTCATGTGAAATCTTATGAACATGCTTTGCCCACTCACCACGTCCTAACACGCTGTACAGACCAAAATGTACAAACATACCAAATCCAAGTTTTTCAAACTCTTTGATATACTGTTTTACGATCATGTTATGTTCCTCTTATTCTAAAAATCTTTCAAACACTACATTGCTTACGTCAATTCCTTTTTCCGTCAAACGAAGCCATTCGCCATCTTGTTCAAGCAGACCATCCTGTATGCTTGTAACGATTGCCTCTTCAAACCACTCAATCGTATCCTCTCCAAATTGTTCTGCAAATTCAATCAAAGATACGCCTTGCATCTGACGAAGTCCCAAAAAGAAAAACTCCTCCATTGCATCTCTTCTGCTCAATACTTCTTCCTCTTCGTATGAAATATCACCATTCAAGTACGTATTCAGATTGCTGTTATTTTTCAAACGAATTTCTTTTTGTTCCACATCTTTCATCAAAGATGCTGCTCCAAGTCCAACTCCAAGATATTCTCCACGCTGCCAATATACAAGATTATGTCTGCATTCTTTTCCAGCTTTGGCATAATTAGATATTTCATAGCGTTCATATCCTTTTTCGCCTAAAATCTGCTTTGTACGCTCATACATCATTCGTTCTGTATCTTCATCCGGAAGATTTAAATCCATATCATAAAAAGGCGTTCCTTCTTCTACAATAAGGCTATATGCAGAAATATGCTCAGGACAAAGTGCAAGCACATCTTCTAATGTCTGCTCATAATCAGCAAGTGACTGTTCCGGCAAAGCACTCATCAGATCAATATTGATATTTTCAAATCCGGCTTTTCTTGCCGCATCATACGTAACACGAAACTGCTCGTATGTGTGAATGCGTCCAAGTTTTTTTAATAACGTATCCTGCGTAGACTGTAATCCAATGCTGAGTCTGTTTATGCCTGCTTTACGATAAGCTTTTAAAGCATCTTCTGTGACAGTGCCTGGATTGCATTCCATACTGATTTCTGCTTGTTCTTCGACTGCAAAGCATTGCTTGAGCTTTACAAGCACTTCACACAATAAAGAAACAGGAACACAGCTTGGCGTGCCGCCCCCAATAAATATTGTCTTAACAATATAATCCTGTGCGTATTGTTCAGCTCTTTTTTGTATTTCTTGCATCAGCTGATACAAATACTGCTCCTGCACCTCATCTGTTGCAGGAGCAGACAAAAAATCACAATAAGCACACTTTTGCACACAAAATGGAATGTGTACATAGATACTTAATGGTTTTCTCATACTTATTCGTCCAATTTCAGTACGCTCATAAAGGCTTTCTGTGGAATCTCCACGTTACCAATCTGACGCATACGCTTCTTACCTTCTTTCTGTTTTTCCAACAGCTTCTTCTTACGGCTGATATCACCACCGTAACATTTTGCTAATACGTCTTTACGCATAGCTCGTACCGTTTCTCGTGCGATAACCTTTCCGCCGACTGCTGCCTGAATAGGAATTTCAAACAGATGTCTTGGGATTTCTTCTTTTAACTTTTCACACATCTTACGGCCTCGCTCATACGCAGTCTGTGCGTGTACGATAAAGCTGAGTGCATCGACTTCTTCTTTATTTACTAAAATGTCTAATTTTACTAATTCGCTTTCTTCATAGCCCTTTAATTCATAATCAAAAGATGCATATCCTCTAGAACGGCTCTTTAAAGCATCAAAGAAATCGTAAATAATCTCATTTAATGGAAGGTCATATTTTAAGATTGCACGATTTGCTTCAATGTAATCTGTACTGATATAACGACCTCTTCGTTCCTGACAAAGCTGCATGATAGAACCGATAAACTCTGTTGTTACCATAATCTCTGCACTAACGATTGGTTCTTCCATATATTCAATTTCAGATGGATCTGGCAAATTAGAAGGGTTTGTTAATTCGATTACAGTACCATCTGTCTTATGTACACGATATACTACGCCCGGAGCTGTTGTTACAAGGTCCAGATTATATTCTCGTTCCAATCTTTCCTGAATAATTTCTAAATGCAGCAATCCTAAGAAACCACAACGGAAACCAAAACCAAGTGCGATAGAAGTTTCTGGTTCATAATTTAAAGAAGCATCGTTTAACTGTAATTTTTCTAATGCATCTCTTAAATCAGGATATTTTGCACCATCTGCAGGATACATACCGCAATAAACCATAGAGTTTACTTTTTTGTAACCTGGAAGCGGCTCTTTACAAGGAGCTTCATTGTTTGTAACAGTATCACCTACCGCAGTATCTTTTACATTTTTGATAGAAGCAGTAATATATCCTACCATACCAGCAGATAATTCTTCACATGGAATAAACTGACCTGCTCCAAAATATCCAACTTCTACTACTTCTGCTGTTGCACCAGTAGCCATCATACGAATTGGAGTACCCTTTTTTACACTTCCTTCTCTTACTCGGATAAATACGATAACACCTTTATATGGATCGTATACAGAGTCAAAAATAAGTGCCTGAAGCGGTGCTTCCGGATCACCTGTCGGAGCTGGAATCTTTGTTACCACCTGCTCTAATACATCTTCAATATTCAGACCGTTTTTCGCACTGATCAATGGTGCATCATGTGCTTCAATACCGATTACATCTTCGATTTCTTCTTTTACACGATCAGGGTCTGCACTTGGAAGGTCAATCTTATTGATAACTGGGAATACATCCAGATTATGGTCAAGTGCAAGATATACATTGGCAAGTGTCTGAGCTTCGATGCCCTGTGCAGCATCTACAACTAAGATTGCACCATCACAAGCAGCCAAAGAACGGCTTACTTCGTAATTAAAGTCTACATGTCCTGGTGTATCGATCAGATTAAAGATATACTCTTCTCCATCTTTTGCCTTGTACACAATACGACATGCCTGTGCTTTGATCGTAATACCTCTTTCACGCTCCAAATCCATATTGTCCAATACCTGTGCCTGCATCTCACGACTTGTTAAAAGCCCTGTTTTTTCAATGATGCGGTCGGCAAGTGTAGACTTACCATGGTCGATATGTGCGACAATACAAAAATTTCTAATTTTACTTTGATCAATATGTGGCATATATGTCTCTCATTCTTTCTATAACTAAATAATTGGTTTTACAAACGGTCTCCCGCTCATAAAACCAATTATATCAAAAACCTTGCTTATTTTCCATAAGAACTTGCTTGTGTTTTATACATTTTTATATATTTTCCGTTATAACCCAGCAAAACAGTATCCTATGAAAATCTTATCTATACAGTATCATTGTTTTTTATTTTTCTATTTTTGCTTCCTGTACAATTTCACCCTGCTCTGAAGTAAATGTCACATGAATTGCTTTTTCCCCAAACACAAAACCACTTCCAATATATCGCTTCTTCGCTGGATTGATGGTTGCTCCTACAACAACTGGGCAAGGATTTCCCAAACAATCGTGTTCATCTTCTGGATAACTAATTTGGATTCTATGCAAATGTCCACACAGCATCAGGTCGGGTTTGATATGCTCCTTTAACAACAAAGCCCACTCTCTATATAATGCTTCTTCAATATCAAATGGTCCCCCAATCTGTTCTGTAAACGGATTATGTACAATGACAAGTCTAGTTTTTACATTTTCTGACAAATATTGGTCTTTTGCATGTGCAATCACTTGTCTGATAAACGCAGTCTGTCGTTGACGAAATGCATGACAGCATATTGTATTTCCATATTCCTTATGGCAATCGTCTTTATCTTCTCCACAATCCAATATCAAGCCCCAAATAGAGCCAAGCTGAAATGTATAATATGTTTTGCCATAATCGGTTGGGGTATAATCTTCCAGACATTCCGCATAAATACCTCTCAAATCATGATTGCCTCTTGCAAACACAACTGGTTTTTCACCTTTGGTAAGCGCATAAGCAATATCATAGATAACTTGAAAATGCTCCAAAGCTCCGCTGTCATTTATAACATCTCCATTTAAAATCAAAAAATCAATTTCTCCATATACGCGTGCTGCCAAAATTGGTTCTTCTACAAGATTATGTGCATCCGAAATATGATATGCTCTTGCATTTTGCTCTCTTACTGGATAAAAATCATATACATACTCCTGTACTTCTTGCGTTTGTGTAAAATATGGTTTACGCTCTATCACAACTCTTTCACAAATTACATATTGTCCGGCACAATTTAACTCCTCCATCGGTACAATCATTCTATGGACATCGCTGTGAGATTTTAAAATACCATTAGACTCATCATAATAGCAATGTTCTCCCACTCTGACCCACATCAAAGATTCTTCTTTGGCAGGCACCATAATATGATACGTGTCATTTACTGCGAATACGCATGGCTTTTTTTCTGTTTTTTGCATTGTTTTTCTCCACTTTCTGTATTTCATGCTTTTACAAGTTTTTTCTTATTGTACGCTTTCCTTTCCTGTTTTACAAGAAAAATGAGTCCTTTTCATGTTCCGCTTAGCACTTTATCAATCGTAAATGCAATAATTTCTGTCGTATTCATAATTTCCTCTACGGTGTTTGTCTGAGCCCCAAGTTCTATAAGCATATTTTTCGGTTTTAAATGCATATTATAACGCCATGCCTTCAAATAAATCTTTCTTGTGACACCTGGGAAATAGCTTTCTGCTATCACTTGCGACTGAAAGGAAAATGCCAGATTTTCTTTTAAATATGGATTATTTAAGTATGTGATTGGTCCATCTGTCCCACGACATATTCCATTAAAAAACATAAACTTCGCATAATCCTTGCCATCTATCGTTGTTACAAGCTTTGTGCCTTCTGCTACAGCATCTCTATGTAAATCTATCACAACCTCAATACTCGGATATTGTGCAAGCACTTGTTCTATAGCCGGAAGTGCATTGCTGTATGCATTATCTCTGCTCGGCACGTCATACACACCCGTATGATGCAGCACTTCATATCCGTATTCTTCCCGCAAAAGGCGCGTAAGTTTATCTCCTGCACCTACGATTGTAGTGCTTACATCTCCTTGCACAGAATCCGCAAATGCCTCTTGGGAATGACTGTGATAAATTAAAATCTGTGGAGCAGCATCGCTTTTTTCTATCGTACAGTCTACACTTGTCAAATCTTGGATATTTAAAAGCTCCTCTGTTGGTGACGTAGAAGCATCTACTATATAAAATCCTTTAATCAAATCTTTCATTGTGGTATAAGAAGAAAGGTCATACTGTCTTTTTTGTGTTGTTTCTATGACATCTGGTTCAAAATCTGTATTTTCTAAAAACAAATTTTCCTGAAGCAAAGACAGTTCATGCTCCTTTGGTACAGATAAATACAAAGTCGGTTCATGTAAGTCATCTTCATCCTGCATAACAACACTTTCTTGTTCACTGAATTCTTCTTGCTGCAATGTTTGTGTTTCTTGTTCACTCCATGTATATGCTAAAATCTGCGGAGCAAATATACGAAATAAAACAGGGGCTTGTTGCTGCTTTTTGGTATCATACCTTAATACAGACGGCAGGACATAATAAGTTCCTGCCGCCAATATCTGCTTTGTCATATCCAAATCTATTGTTCCAAACGTCCGCAGTATCACAACCAATACAAGGACCGTCAATATTCTCTTTATAGTACGTCTTTTTTTCAATGTAAGCTGACTATATCCACGTTCCATCGTTCACCTCTCTGTGCAGTATATGCCCTGTCCTTTCAAACTATGTCAGCCAGTCAGTACACCATTGATTGCTTCTGAAACCGTATAACTGATGCACTCTATAATTTCATCAATTTCTTTTGTTGTCACATACATATTTTTCAAATCCCGAAAATATTTTTTTACTTCTTCTGGAAATGGGCCGGCTTCTTTTAACGATTCATGCCACCATGCCTCACAAGCATCTCCTACAATCGTTGCCGCATCTACCACCGTAGGAATGCCAATAGCAAGCACCGGAATCCCCATCGTTTCTTCATTGATTGCATTTCTATGATTTCCAACACCACTTCCCGGTGCAATACCGGTATTGCTGATTTGTATTGTTGTGTAAAGCCTTTTTGTGCTTCTTGCTGCCAATGCATCGACTGCAATCATATAATCTGGCTTAATCTTTTGAACAACGCCTAAGAGCATTTCTGAGCTTTCCATTCCTGTCTTTGCCATAACGCCAGGCTCTACTGCACTGACACTTGGCATTTCTTTGTCATAGGCCTCTTTTCCATACAGTGATAAAATATGCCTTGTCACACAAAGATGATCTATGACTTTGGGGCCTAGTGCATCTGCTGTCACTGCACGATTGCCAAGTCCAACTACCATAATACTGCTTTGCTTACGAAATCCCATATTCCTTAAAAGTTCTTGAATCTGCTTTGCCAGCAGTTTACTAATATTTTCATGAAACCCAGTATCGCTTTGTGCTAATTTAGGCACTTCCATTGTAATATAAGTGCCTATTGGTTTTCCGATACGCTTGGCAGCATTTTTCGTTTCTATCATTACTTTTGTAATAGTTGCATCCATTTTGGAAATTTTTTCTTCTGCAACAGAAATCCCACTCAGCTTTCCTTCCTGTGTCTTTAAACGCTCACTTGCTTCCAAAGCCAAGTCTGTTCGCACTTCATATTGTCCTTCCATGCTATACCTCCACGCAAAACTTGTATATTTCTATATTTTTATCAAAAAAAGAGCATTTTATGTATTGACAAATCCAAACTTAAATTTTACAATATATGAGTGTGTTTAGCCATCGCCCGTGTCTGATGGATATAAACATGAGACAAAAATTAAAGTATCATAGGAAATATAATAGGAGGTGTTCGTCTTGGCTAACATTAAATCTGCAAAGAAACGTATCTTAGTTGCAAAGACTAAAAATGAAAGAAACAAAGCTATCAAGTCTGCTGTAAAGACTGAAATTAAGAAGGTATATGCTGCTGTTGAAGCTGGTGACAAGGTTGCTGCTAACGCTGCATTAATCGAAGCTACTTCTGCTATTGAAAAGGCTGCAACAAAGGGTGTTTACCACAAGAACAATGCTGCTCGTAAGGTAAGTGCTATCGCAACAGCTGTAAACAAATTAGCTTAATTCTTAACATTGAGTTTTTAAACTTTATTATAAAAAGACCTGCCATCCGTCTTAGCAGGTCTTTTTTATGTGTTAGAAAACAAGTAATTTTCTAGTATATAAATAAAGAGGACAAGTCCGTATACTCCAGTAAGAAGTTATAGGCCTGTCCTCTTTTTATTTTATATTAATTTTCATTCATCTTTGCAAGTTTTGCTGCCTGATCTGCTGCGATACAAGCATCAATGATTTCCTGAATGTCGCCATCCATAATCTTATCTAACTTATAAAGTGTAAGTCCGATACGGTGATCTGTTACACGTCCCTGTGGGAAGTTGTAAGTACGGATTTTTTCAGAACGGTCACCAGTACCAACCTGACTGCGTCGAAGCTCTGCTTCTGCATCATGTGCTTTCTGCTGTTCGATATCGTACAGCTTTGTACGAAGCAATGCAAACGCTTTTGCCTTGTTCTGAATCTGGCTCTTTTCTGTCTGGCTGTAAATAACGATACCAGTTGGAATATGTGTCAAACGAACAGCTGAGTCTGTTGTATTAACGCACTGTCCACCACAACCTGAAGCACGCATTACGTCAATTCTAATATCATTGTCATTGATAACAACGTCTACTTCTTCTGCTTCCGGCATCACTGCTACTGTAATAGTAGAAGTATGGATACGTCCGCCGCTTTCTGTTTCTGGAACACGCTGTACACGATGTACACCTGATTCATATTTCATTACAGAATAAGCACCCTGACCTGTAATCATAAAGCTGGCACTCTTTAAACCGCCAATTCCGATTTCATCCATTTCCATTACTTCGATTTTCCAACGACGGCTTTCTGCATAGTGTGCATACATACGATAGATTTCTGCTGCAAATAACGCTGCTTCATCACCGCCTGCACCTGCACGAATTTCCACGATTACGTTCTTTTCATCGTTAGGATCTTTTGGAAGAAGTAAAATCTTTAATTCCTGTTCTAATTCTTCAATACGTTTTTTGGCATCGCTAAGCTCTTCTTTGAGCATTTCGCGCATATCCTCATCATCTTCTACTTCCAGCATAGCAAGAGAATCTTCTACATCCTGCTTACGCTGCTTATATTCCTTATACGCTTCTACGATAGGAGTTAAATCGCTCTGTTCCTTCATCAAGGATCTAAAACGCTTCTGATTATCGGTTACATTTGGCTCATTCAACTCTCCCATGATTTCTTCAAAGCGAATGAGTAAATCTTCTAACTTATCAAACATCACTGTTCCTCCTCTATATACTAATTACATAAAAATTATATAAATCCATAAACGACCCTGTCAAGCCCTGCATAATCTTGTTTTACAGTAACATTTGTAAAACCTGCTTCTTTCATAAGCTCTGCAACTGCCTCTGCCTGGTCATATCCTATTTCAAAAAATAAACCTGCCTGTTCTTTCATAAAAGAACGACTTTCCTGAATGATCTTTCTGTAAAAATACAATCCATCTGCTGTACCGTCTAATGCCTGCATTGGTTCATGCAGTCTTACTTCCGGTTCTAGTGAATCAATCACTGCACTTGCAATATATGGTGGATTGGATACAATCACATCAAACTTCTTTCCAGACTCTATCGCTGTAAACAGATTACTTTCCACAAATGCTGCTTCTAACTCTTTTTGACATTGCTCTGAAATACGAGTTTTGTTTTTTATTGCTACCTGCAACGCATCTGCTGAAATATCTGCACCAATTCCATGACACGCTTTACCCATAGCAAGCAAACTTAACAAAATACATCCGCTTCCTGTACACATGTCGAGTATATCACTTTCCGGCTTCAAATATGACAACACCGTTTCTACTAATACTTCGGTATCTTGTCTTGGAATAAGCACATGCTCATTTACAAAAAAATCAAATCCCATAAAAGACTGTTCCCCTGTAATGTGCTGCAATGGAATACGACTGCTTCTGCGAGCTATTGCATCTTCGTACTCTTTTTGCTGCTCGTTTGTAACTGGTCTTTGCGGATATAAAATCATATCATGTCGAGTCGTATGACAAATAAATTCCAATAACATTCTGGCATCGATTTCTGCATCAGGTACACCTGCCTTTGTAAGTTCTTCCACGCCATATGTAAAGCACTCCTTATAAGTCATCGTCCTCATCCTCGTATTCATAGCCAAATTCCTGTCTCTGGAACTCTTTCCAATCAAATACTGCCTCTACTGCTTTGATAGCTACTTCTATCATCTCATCATCTGGTTCTTTTGTTGTAATCTTTTGTACTAAAAGTCCCGGATAAGACAATAATCTTGTAAGCACATTATCAAAACGTCCTGCAAGACGAATAATTTCATAAGAAATACCTGCAATCACTGGTATCAAAAGCAGACGAATCAATAATCTCAACAATGGATTTCCTACGTTGATAAAGAAAAATAATACGCAGGAAATAATCATAACGTACAGCAAAAAACTAGTTCCGCATCTTGGATGCAGTCTTGTAGAATATCTTACAGAAGATACGTCTAACATTCTTCCTCGTTCAATACAGTTGATACACTTATGTTCTGCACCATGATACATATACAAGCGTCTGATATCCTTCATCTGTCCTATCAAAATGACATAACTTAAAAATATAGCAAGTCGCATAATTGCTTCTGCTGCGGATAATACAACTTTATTTTGAATCCATATACCCATCAATGCAGAAATACCATATGGAAATACCATAAATAATACGATTGCCATAAATACAGCCAACAACATCGTTAATGTTGTTAATATATCCCCTGCTTTATCTCCAAATTTCTGATTAAGCCAGATTTCAAATTTTCCAGGTTCTTCTTCTATATCTTCCATGCCTGCTTCTGCGGAAGCATTTAAACTCTTCATACCAAGCATAAGGGAATCTATAAAATTTACTACCCCTCGTATAAAAGGTATCTTTGCAATTTTTTTCTGTGCCAGAGAAGCCTTATATTCCATCATGCGGACATCAATCGTACCATCTGCTTTACGAATAGCAACTGCACATTGATCGCCATTTTTCATCATGATTCCTTCTAAGACTGCCTGACCTCCGATACCGGAGTAACTATGCTTTTTCTTAGCCATAACCGTTTCCTCAAATCAAAATCAATCACTCTTCAATAAGAAACAAATAATTTAATTTCTTATAAAAAGAACAAAGTGGACAAGTCCACTTCAACATCCTATATTCCTCACACATGATAGACTTGCTCCACTTTGCTGAGCCGAGCGTTTTTGCGAAGCAATACTTTCCCTATACGCTCGTGTTCATCTTCGCGGAGCGTTTTAATATACTAGGAAATGAGTAATTTCCTAGTATATTAAAAAAGGTTGAGATATACACCTCAACCTTTAATGTCTTATTGAACACCGTATTTCTTGTTGAATTTATCAATACGTCCACGAGCCTGAGCTGCTTTCTGCTGACCTGTGTAGAATGTATGGCACTTAGAGCAAACTTCTACGTGAATTTCTGGTTTTGTAGAACCTGTTACGAATGTGTTACCACAGTTGCAAGTAACGGTTGCCTGATAATAATTAGGATGGATTCCTTCTCTCATTGTACAATCACCTTTCTATATTTAATATAACGTTTTGTTCTCATCCACGCCATCTTTCCAAGACAGCAATGATATGATAGCATTATTCCACCGAGATTTCAAGTACTTTTATAAAAATTTTTTAAGCATTTTTCTTGATTCATCTTACTCTGGAAGTTTTAAATCATTTTCCTTGATCCAACCGATTTTTCTAAAGAACAATCCAAACAATGGACACAACACTGCCGGCAATATAAAACAGATCAATGCCATTCCAATCCAGTCAAATGCTGTGATTGCTTCTTTTACACCTGCTGCCACATCAGCTACCCAGCCTGTATAAAGACCAATCTGTCCAACAAATCCGCAAGTACCCATTCCTGATGCAACTGCCGCACCATTCATTTCCATATGGAATACGCAAGTAGCAAGTGGGCCTGTAATTGCAGATGTCAAAATAGCTGGCAGCCATATTTTAGGATTTTTTACAATATTTGACATCTGAAGCATACTTGTTCCAAGTCCCTGAGAAATCAGACCACTTACTTTATTTTCTTTGTAGCTCAAACACGCAAAACCTACCATCTGTGCACAACATCCTGCAACTGCTGCACCACCTGCAAGCCCTGTCAGAGAAAGAGCCGCACAGATTGCTGCACTGCTGATAGGAAGTGTCAATGCAATGCCCATTACAACAGATACAATCATACCCATGAAAAATGGCTGAAGCTCTGTTGACCACATAATCAGATTGCCGACATAACTTGCTGCTGCACCGATTGCCGGAGCCCACCAGACAGACAGCAACACACCAACAAATATCGTTACAAATGGTGTGACCAAAATATCAATCTTCGTTTCTTTAGAAACTAACTTACCAACTTCTGTCGCAATGATAGCAACAATCAATACAGCCAATGGACCGCCTGCACCGCCCAAAGAGTTGGCTGCACTTCCTACTGCTGCCAATGAAAATAAAACTAACTGCGGAGCTTTTAACGCATAGCCTATCGCAATCGCCATTGCAGTGCTAGAAACAGATTTCGCATAACCGCCTATATCTACTAACAACGGAATACCTGCTTGTTCTCCAAGTGTCGCAATAATAGTACCGATTAAAAGAGATGCAAACAAACCTTGTGCCATTGCACCAAGTGCATCAATTCCATATCTTTTTGCTGAAAAAACAACATCTTTCTTTTTACAAAATGCTAAAAATGGAACAATCACACTTGTATAAAATTTTTTACACACTAATTTCATTACATTATCCTTCATCTAAAACAAGCGTTGTTTTCGTATTACCTGTACAAATTCGTTATTGTCTTTTGTACGGGCAAATAAATCTAAGATTTTATCTACCGCTTCATCTGCTTTCATACCGTTTAAACCGCGGCGCATCATCGTAACTGCTTCTAATTCCTCTTTATCAAGGAGCAAGTCTTCTCTTCTTGTACCGGATTTTGGAATATCGATTGCTGGGAAAATACGTTTTTCTGAAAGTTTTCTATCCAGAATCATTTCCATATTTCCAGTTCCCTTGAATTCTTCGTATACAACGTCATCCATTTTAGATCCTGTATCAACCAAAGCAGTGGCTAAAATTGTCAAGCTGCCGCCCTCACGCATATTTCTTGCTGCACCAAAAAATCGTTTTGGCATATGAAGTGCTGCTGGGTCAAGACCGCCTGAAAGTGTACGTCCGCTTGGAGATACTGTAAGATTGTATGCTCTTGTAAGACGTGTGATACTGTCTAATAAAATGCAGACATTTTGCTTATGCTCTACCAAACGCTTTGCACGCTCAATCGTCATTTCAGCTACACGCTTATGATGTTCTGGAAGTTCATCAAAGGTAGAATGGATAACTTCTACTTTGTCTCCCATAATCGCTTCTTTAATATCCGTTACTTCTTCCGGTCTTTCATCAATCAATAAAATAATCAAATGTACGTCTGGATGATTTCTCTGAATAGACTGTGCTACTTCCTTTAATAAAGTCGTCTTACCTGCCTTTGGAGGAGAAACGATCATACCACGCTGTCCTTTTCCTACCGGACTTAATAAATCCATGACACGCATCGCTACACTGCATCCTGGTCTTTCCATGACCATACGCTCATCTGGGAAAATTGGTGTCATATCTTCAAAATTATAGCGTTTTGCATTGACTTCTGCATCCATACCATTGACGCTCTTAATATAAAGCAATGCACTGAATTTTTCTTTTTCGTTCTTTACACGCGTATTTCCACATACAATATCACCCGTTTTTAAATTAAAACGGCGAATCTGACTTGGTGATACATATACATCCTGTTCCCCTGGCATATAATTATCGCTTCGGATAAAGCCAAATCCATCTGCAAGTACTTCTAAAATACCTCTGGCTTCTAAACCACTATCTAAATCTGCTGGGATATTTGGTCTGGATTCTGCTGCTTTTGCTGCTTTTTCCTGTTCATCTAGTGCAAGCATAGCTTCAATGACTTCGCTCTTTTTCATAGTTGATATGCCTTTGATACCTCTATGTTTGGCAATATCTTTTAAATCTGCTAATCCAAGAGCTTCATATCTTTCTTTCATAGCCACCTCTTCTTTATAAAATTGATTCGTTCGTTGGAAATACAGGAAGACCTTTCCTGCCTGAGAATGTACATTGATTATACACAAAAAGAGACGACTTGTAAAGCGTTGCTTCGCCTTGCTGTCGTCTCTTTTCTATTTTTATCCTTGCCATTCTTTCCAAAATGGTCTACAATCAAAGGTATGATGTAAAGGGGGTTCATTTTTGATCAATCATTTCATATATTCAGATAAACCTTATTACTCTCTGGATACTTTTTTTAAGCAAACTTATGGCGAAAAATGCTATAAAATTTCTCTGGATGGCGGTTTTTCCTGTCCAAACAGGGATGGTACCATTGGATTTGGCGGCTGTATATTCTGCTCTGGAAATGGGAGTGGTGATTTTGCAGTTTCCATTTCAGAATTCCCCTCTGTTTCTCAACAGATTACAGAAGGACTTGCCAAAATGCGTACCAAAAAAACCGGAAATAAATTTGTCGCTTATTTTCAAGCCTTCACCAATACATACGGTCCTATCGAAAAGCTTCGAGCACTGTACACAGAAGCTTTAGATTCTCCGTTTATTATCGGAATTTCTATTGCAACCAGACCTGACTGTCTTGGAGAAGATGTGCTTGACCTGCTTGCTTCTTTAAAGGAAGCATACCCTGATAAATTTATATGGGTGGAGTTAGGTCTTCAGACGATTCACGAAGCTACCGCTTCTTATATCCGAAGAGGGTATCCTCTCTCTGTATTTGATGAAGCAGTCTCACATCTTCGCAATCTGGATATTCCTTTTATCGTACATATCATCTTAGGTCTTCCTTATGAGTCAAAAGATATGTTACTAGAAACGATCGACTATTTAAACAACGTCAGACCGTTTGGTGTAAAGTTACAGCTTTTACACATATTAAAAGAGACGGATCTGGCTTTAGATTATGAGCTTGGAAAATTTGAAGCTTTAACAGAAGAAGCTTATTTGGAATTGCTTGGTGCTTGTATTGCACGTCTGCATCCAGATATCGTTCTTCATCGTGTTACCGGAGACGGTCCTAAAAATCTGCTCATTGCACCTCTATGGAGTGCCAATAAACGCGGTGTATTAAATCATCTGCACCACTACCTGAAAGCACAAAATATCTATCAAGGAAGGGATTTTACATGACACAAGAACCATTAACACTTTACAAATTGATTGTATTGTATATGCTTGACCAGGTGGATTTTCCACTTACTACTGCACAAATCAGTGATTTTATTTTAGAGCAAGGCTATACAAACTATCTTACACTTCAACAAGCTCTCAGCGAGCTTTCTGAAACAGGTCTTGTCAATGCACAGACTGTTAGAAACCGTACCCATCTTAGAAATACCAAAGAAGGCTCTGAAACATTACGCTACTTTGGAAACCGTATCAGCGATGCCATTCGTGAAGACATTTCTGCTTATTTTGCAGAACATGAAATCGCACTTCGAAATGAAGTAAATATACAAGCTGATTACTATAAGTCTACAACGGGTGAATTTGAAGTCCGTATGATTGCAAGAGATAAAGATGCCCTGCTGATTGATCTGACACTTTCTGTTCCTCACAAAGAAATGGCTCAGGAAATGTGTGAAAAGTGGGACAAACATAATCAGGAAATTTATCAATACGTAATGGAACGTTTGATGTAAAAAGATTTGCTTACACTCCTTATTTTGGGAGTATAAGCAAATCTTTTTTATTTTTTCTAGAAACTTTTCTACTAAGAAATAAGTAATTTCCTGGTATATAAAAAGAGCCATTGCTCTGGCAGAAAATATCTGCCAAAGCAACAACTCTTTACACTAGATGAAATCATCCTCGATATGTAAAGCCTTTGTCATTTCTAGGACTTTACGCACGGATATATTGATTAAACTAATACTACTTCAATATTAAGAACTGCGCCTTCTACTGGTGCGATTGGTTTAGAAGCATCCTGTGCAACACCATTTACAGTCAGACTTTCAATTGTATTGCAAGCGCCTTCGCCCTTCTGAACATAATGTACATTGTAAGTACATCCGCGTAATTTCTTGCTGATAGAGCAATCTTTCCAAGATGGTGGTAAGCAAGGCTTTAATAATAAGCCTTCAAATTCTGGTACTAAACCGTAAACGAAACGTACTGTAGAATATAATAACCACTGGCCTGTTGCTGTTCTCCAGCTCTGACCTGGCTTACCTGCACGATAACCTGTCTGTACACCAAGATAAGAGTTGAACATTGCATATGGTTCACCGCAAGTTTCAAAATACTGATGATGTCCTGGAAGAATCTTATGGTAGCATTCTTCAATCTTTTCGTTACGCTGTAACATAGAGTCTACTGCTAATTTCCAAACTGCTGCATGTAAGTAAGGACCGCCATTTTCATGAAGACCTGGATATTTACGAGTCATAGAACCAATGTAAGGAAGCTGTTCTGTATAAGGAGCTTTGCTTACTAACAGACCAAGATCTGTATTTAATTCTGCTTCTAATGTATCCATAGCCTTTATGCTGTGTTCTTTATCAAAGTCAGCGAATACACTCCATAACTGTGGAAGTGCAAACATAGAACCTTCTTTACATTCTTTAGAACCGATTAAGAACTTATCGTCTGTGATTGCATAAATGTAACGATCATCTTCCCAACCGTGTTCATTTACACGATCTTCCATTGTCTTTGCATAAGAACGATATGTATCTACATCTTCTGTCTTTCCAAGCCACTGTGCCATTTCAGCAAGCATCTTTGCAGCACGTACAAATGCGATAGATAACCATACGCTGACACCTTCGCCCTTAATACCTGCATTGTTCATACAGTCATTCCAGTCACCGCCCCAGATCTTTACAAGACCGTAATGACCAGTAAACTGCCATAAGAAATCAACAGCACCTTTTACGTGTTCGTAAACAGTTGCTGATACGCCGTTGTTGAATGGAACTTCACGAAGTAAATAATTTGTATCGCCAAGTTCTTTTGTGATAGAATGTGCAGCAAATACCATCCATACCATGTTGTCAGAGAAGTTGTTGTCTCTGATTGCACCATCGATAAATGTACGAGGTGCATAGCCATTTTCATACTGTTTTTCAAATACTCTGAAAAGACGTTCTGCTGCTAAAGGTGCGTCAAAGCAGCCTAAACATTCTGTATCACTTGTTAAGTCACGAATACCATTATGACGTACACGAGCCCAACGAGAACCCATGTTTGTCTGATATTTTAACCAATCATTGAATAAGTCATTGAAATCTTCCCATGGAGTCTTAATAGAAACACCACCGCAAATGTCTGCATATTTTGCTTTCATCGCTTCAAACTGTGCTTCGATTTCTTCTGCTGTAAATGCTGGAATTTCTTCTACACTTGCCTCTACACCCATTGTGTAATAAAGTGTCTTAGATTCTCCTGCTGCCAAAGTAACTGTATTTTCTAATGCCATACAAAGCTTTTCTGCGATACATTCTGTATTAGAACATCCGCCATGCTCCATTAATGTCTTTGGCTCATTTTTGTTTCCGTAAGGGCCAACAAAAGCATTCTTTCTTGTATCATAACCTGTTACTTTTTCGTTACAAGTCATATATGCATAATATTTTACAATGCCTTTTCCGCCAAAGCTTGCAAAACCTGTTGCTACAGCACTGTTTTGTTCTTCGTAAAATTTACCCCAGTCTGTTTCATAACCCTGTGGCTTATATACACAGTCGATTGCTGTTCCACAATAAGGGATTACTTTTACAGTCTTTGTTTCATCAGAATCGTTTCTTACGATTACGCGTAAGATTTCTCTCTTACCTTCGTTTGGAACGAATAAACGTACTTCTGAATGAATACCACGATAGCTTTCTACGATATCTGTATAACCGATTGCATGTTCACAGTAATACTCATCTAATGGAAGCTGGATTGGCAAACCATTTGCCTGCCAAAAGCATGTTCCGTCTGCAATATAAACAGCACGATCATCTACTGGCATAATTCTGCGTCCCATAGGGTCCTGTGCGATTCCCTGGCCAAAACCTACCTGAGATGTAAATGTAACATATTCATCATTGTATAAATAGTTGTACCAATGACGAGGAGTTTCTCTCTCCGTAATCTTATAGCCATTTTCTGTAAAATGTCCGTATTCTTTCATAAAAACCTCCGTATATACGTCGTCTGACTGCTTCAACAATATCCACAGCCTGTCTCTAGCTGTATTATACACGCTACCCCCATGAAATGTAAACATGAAAAAGTAAAAACTGCTTTCTTTCTTAGTAGTCATTCTGCTATAATGATGAAAATATCGTATATTTTACAAAAGGAGATTTTTTTATCAGCCTTGTATGCCAATTGGTCCAGACGGCCGCC
>CAYRIK010000004.1:25120-40251 GCA_964424345.1 uncultured Lachnospiraceae bacterium | reverse complement strand
TACAAAAGGAGATTTTTTTATCAGCCTTGTATGCCAATTGGTCCAGACGGCCGCCACAGAAAGCATGGTACTTTAAAAAAATAAAGCCTGTGCATTACCAGTGAACTACTCCGACTCATAGAAGTCGGAGTAGTTCACAATCCATGTCTTTATCTATTCTTTATCTTCTTTGGCTTCTTGTTTTATTCTCTTGATATGTTCTTTGATTTTGGCTTCATATCCATTTCCAGATGGTTTATAAAACTCCTTGCCATTTAATTCATACGGCATATATTGCTGTTCCACATAATGATTTTTGTAATTATGTGCGTACTTGTATCCTGTTCCTCTTTCCAAATCTGCTGCTCCTTTATAATGTGCATCCTGTAAATGAGCTGGAATTGGCAATGAACCGGTCTGTTTGACTGTTTCCATTGCATCTGCCACTGCAACATACGCCGCATTACTCTTAGGTGCAGTTGCTACGTAAGATACTGCCTGTGATAAAATAATCTGAGCTTCCGGCATCCCAATACGTTCTACTGCCATACACGCATTTGTTGCTACAACTAATGCCATCGGGTCTGCATTTCCAACATCCTCGCTTGCACAAATCATAATACGTCTTGCAATAAATTTAATATCTTCTCCGGCATATAACATACGGGCAAGATAATATACTGCGGCATCTGCATCAGAACCTCGCATACTTTTTATAAAAGCAGAAATCGTATCATAATGATTATCTCCGTCTTTATCATAGCGAAGGTGCTTTCTTTGAATACATTGCTCTGCTACTTTTGTCGTAATATGAATTTTACCGTCTTGGCTTCTTTCAGTTGTCATCAGACCAAGCTCTATCGCATTCAGTGCATATCTTGCATCTCCGCCTGCTACATCTGCTAAAAATTCAGCTGCATCTGCATCAATCTCGCCTTGATATGCTCCCATACCGCGTTCCATATCGTATACTGCTGTATGAATCAACTGCAAGATATCTTCTTTTTCGAGTGGTTTTAATTCAAATATGACAGAACGGGAAAGCAAAGCTCTATTTACTTCAAAATATGGATTTTCGGTAGTCGCTCCAATTAAGATGATTGTACCGTCTTCTACAAATGGCAGCAGATAATCTTGCTGTCCTTTGTTAAAACGATGAATCTCATCAATAAATAAGATGGTTCTTCTTCCGTACATGCCTTGTAGCTCTTTTGCTTTGGCAACAATTTCTTCCATATCTTTTTTTCCGGCTACCGTTGCATTCAACTGCATAAATTCTGCACTTGTCGTACCGGCAATTACCTTTGCAAGTGTCGTCTTTCCGGTTCCTGGAGGTCCATAAAAAATAATGGAACTTAATTTATCCGCTTTAATGGCACGATACAGCAGTTTATCTTTTCCAATGATATGTTGCTGTCCAACTACTTCTTCAAGCGTTCTTGGGCGCATACGAGCCGCCAGCGGTGCTTCCTTTTCTGCATTACTCTGTCGCATATACTCAAATAAATCCATGCTCGTCTCTCACTTTTTTATTATTATCATACGATCACGACATTGTTCATCTTCGCAAATGCACTTGGTACGCTTTCATCGGTAAGAATTACTGCATCATGGATAGAAGCAAACGTAACAGAGCTGATTTGATTAAACTTTTCGCCATCAGCCAACACATATCTGTCATGGGAATGCTTAAACGCTGTTTCTTTTACAAGTGCTTCATTCATATCAGGAGTCGTAAAGCCTCTTGTCTGGCTTACTCCGTTTGCTCCAAAAAATCCTTTATTAAAATTCAGCTTTTCCAATGTAAGAATAGCCTGATTTCCAACAACAGCTTCTGTTGTTCCTTTTAATTCTCCGCCTATCAAAATAACTTTAAATCCTGCTACTGCAAGTTTTTTGGCGTGTGCTACCGCGTTTGTGACATACGTTGCTTTTTTTTCAGAAAGGAAATCTATCATATATTCGGTTGTCGTTCCGGCATCAATATATACAAAATCGTCTGGCTTTACTAAGTTTGCAGCATATCTTGCGATACTTTGCTTTTGCTTTGTATTGACGTTTATTTTTTGTGGGACAGAAAGCTCGGTTGCAAGTACAGGTGTTTCTTTGTAAACTGCACCGCCAAATACCTTTGTCAGTCTTCCTTCTTCATCCAACGTATTCAGATCTCTTCGGATCGTAGATTCAGATGTTTTTAAAATGCTTTTTAATTCATTTACTGTAATACTACCCTTTTCGCCCAAAATCTGCAATATCTTTTCGTGTCTTTGTTCCGTTAACATAACATACTTCTCACTTATTTTTCTTTAGTAATCCAAGCAATAATGCGGAAACGATTGTTCCAACTACAAGTGCTATCACATAATACATTGCATTTCCAACTACCGGGAATACGAAAATACCGCCATGAGGAGCCATCAATGTACATTCAAAGAACATACTGATTGCACCTGAAATACCTGAACCTACGATACAAGCTGGGATAACGTGTAATGGATCTGCTGCTGCAAATGGAATAGCACCTTCTGTAATAAACGCTAACCCCATAATAAAGTTTGTAGGTCCTGCCTGTCTTTCTTCTTTTGTAAATTTATTTTTAAATAATAATGTTGCAAGTGCGATTGCACAAGGAGGTACCATACCGCCCACCATAACTGCTGCCATAATATCATAATTTGCTGCTGCGATTGCTGCTGTACCAAATACATACGCTGCTTTATTGAATGGACCGCCCATATCAATTGCCATCATCGCTGCAAGAATAAAGCCAAGCATTACTTTACTTGTACTTCCCATTCCTGCAAGGAATGTATTTAAGCCTGTGTTGATACCGCCCATGACTGGTTCAATTACAAATGTCATACACAATCCAACAACTAAAATACCTACAACCGGATAAATCAATACAGGTGCAATCTTTTCTAATGCTTCTGGAAGTTTTTCACATACTTTTCGTAATCCTAAGATTAAATATCCTGCAAAAAATCCTGCTGCTAATGCACCTAAGAAACCTGACTGACCATTTGCTGCCATATAACCGCCTACAAAACCAAGTGCAAGTGCCGGTCTGTCTCCAATAGCCATTGCAATAAATCCTGCCAATACCGGAAGCATCAATCCAAATGCCATATTTCCAATATTTTTAAATAATGCTGCTGCCGGTGTAATTGTACCAAATGCTGCTCGTTCTGCTTCAGATAAAGCTGCCATATCTACACACAGACCATCAATCAAAAATGCCAAAGCAATCAAAATACCACCGCCTACAACGAATGGAAGCATATGGGATACACCATTCATAAGCTGTGTATAAATCTTATGTCCGATGCTTCCGCCTTTTTGAGAAATGGCTGTAGTTTCTTGTGATTCTGTTCCAGCCTGATATACTGGGGCATCTCCATTTAATGCGCGTGCAATCAATTCATCAGCCTTACTGATACCATCAGACACCTGACATTCAATTACTCTCTTACCATGGAAGCGTTCCATTGGAACTTTTGCATCTGCTGCTACAATAATGCACTGTGCTTTTGCAATATCTTCTTCTTTTAATACATTTTTGGCACCGGCAGAACCTCTTGTTTCGATTTTAATAGAACAACCTGCTTTTGTTGCTGCTTTTTCTAATCCTTCGGCTGCCATATATGTATGGGCAATACCTGTAGGGCAGGAAGTAACTGCAAGAATACTGATATCTTCTGCTTTTGCTGTATCTTCTAAACGCTCATCAATGCTCTTTGCTTCCTCATCTGCATCATCAATAACTCGAAGAAATTCTTCTACTGTTTTTGCTGCTTTTAACTTTTCAATAAAGTCTTCTCCCATCAGCAGTACAGACAATTTACTTAAAACATCTAAATGAATATTGTCTTCTGTATCGGGTGCTGCTATTAAAAATAACAAATCGACTGGTGCACCATCTAATGACTGAAATTCTACGCCGTCTCTTATAACCATCGCTGCAAGCCCTGGAGCTTTTACTGCATTGCATTTACCATGAGGAATTGCAATACCACCACCAATGCCTGTTGTGCTTTCTTCTTCTCTTGCGTATACCTGCTTGCGATATCCTTCTATATCGGATAATTTTCCACTTGCTGCCATCAATGCTACTGCTTCATCCAAAGCCTCTTGTTTATTCTTTGGTGATGCATTCAGTTCAATACTATTTTTATCAAGTAAATCTGTAATTCTCATGCGAAACCTCCCGAACAATTCTTTTTATGATTTTACCATTTGTGAACGATTACTTTTGGAACAATATTTTCTACTTCTTCTTTTGTTGCAAGATTTTCTGAAAAAGCACTTGCGCTTCCACTTCCTACGCCATACTGAAATGCCTTTTCATAATCTTTGTTTAAAAGCCATCCATATAAAAATCCTGCTACCATGCTGTCTCCTGCTCCAACAGAATTTTTTAATTCTCCCTTTGGTGCTTCGGCTTCATATACAGTTCCGTCCTCTGCCACAAGTACGGCACCCTTGCCTCCCATAGAAACTAATACGTTTCTTGCACCAAGTGCTTTTAATTTTTGAGCATATGGAACAACTTCTTCTTTTGTAGTAAGTGTTACCCCAAAAATCTCTCCTAATTCATGCTGATTTGGTTTTACCAAAAATGGCTTATGCTCTAATACATTTGTTAAAAGACTGCTTGTTGCATCTACGATTGTAAGAATGTGCTTTTCTTCTAAGCGTTTCATAATTGTCTTATAAATTTCCTTTGGCACACTCGCTGGAATACTTCCTGCTAAAACAAGAACGTCTCCTTCTTTTATAGCATCTAATTTCTGCATCAATGCTTCTAATGCTTCATCAGAAATTTCAGGGCCCATACCATTTACTTCTGTACCATCGATATTTTTAATTTTTACATTGATACGGGATAATCCATGTTCTACTTTGATAAAATCCGTTGTCACACCCATATCGTTTAACATATCCTGAATATTCTCTCCAGTAAATCCTGCGATAAAACCAAGTGCTGTAGTATCTACGCCAAGATTATGCATCAAGATAGAAACATTAATTCCTTTTCCGCCTGCCAACATCGTCTCCGAAGCGGTACGATTTGTCATGCCAAGTTTAAAATCATTTACTGTCACTATATAATCCAAAGAAGGATTAAATGTTACTGTATATACCATAACTCTGCCTCCACGTTATTCATATTTTCTTTTGTTATATTTATAATATCACCAAACTCAATCATTTTCAATCAATATCATTCACAAATTTCGATTTTGTTTTTGGACATTTTTCACAAATATTTTCACATTCATTCACATTCCTTCATGCACATCCACTCAGTTTTCCTCCCATTTCCTTCAAATTTCATTTCTCCATATAGTTAATCGGTCACACGAATCTGTTGTTTTTGCTTTTTTACAAACACATTTTCCCAGTTTTTCACCTAAAACCATTACACAAATCTTCCCCCTTTCTGCTTCATACGCTGCACATAAAAAGTGAAACTATTTGCACTTAAATGAACGTTTATGATCACCTTTATCAGTATTTCCCAAATATCCTATTTTACTCTTGCTTGCTAAAGCATTTCCATATATCTGCTGCACCAAAAGATACCTTCTTATATACATTATTGACTTTTATTTATCATTTTGCCATAATGAATAAAAAGACTAAAATGTATGCCAGACAAGGTAGCATACACTATTTTGCTTTATTAAAAGGAGATTTATATGGACAAAATTTTAAAAGTCATTTTAATCGGTGCCGGAAATCGTGGAGAGACATACAGCAAGTTTATGTCAAAGATGGATGGAAAATTTCAGATTATTGCTGTTGCAGAACCTATTGAAAGCCGTAGAAACGAAATTGCACAAATGTATGATATTCCAGAAGATATGTGCTTTGCAGACTGGGCTCCATTGTTAGAAAAAGGAAAGATTGCAGATATAGCAATAATTTCTACTATGGATCAGCAGCACTTTGAGCCAACTATGCAGGCCATTGCTTGTGGCTATGACATTTTACTTGAAAAACCTGTTTCACCAAATCCTGTAGAATGTGAAAAGATAGCTCGCTTTGCAGAAGAAAAAGGCGTAAAAATCGTAGTTTGCCACGTTCTTCGCTACACTCCACTGTTTATGACAATCAAAAAACTGATTGATGAGGGCAGATTAGGAAATATCATTTCTATTAATCATGAAGAATGTGTCGGACATGTCCATCAGAGTCACAGCTTTGTCAGAGGAAATTGGGGAAATTCTAAAAGAGCTTCTTGTATGCTTTTGCAAAAATCTTGTCACGATATGGACATCTTACAATGGCTTGTTGGCAAGAAATGCAAAAAAATCCAATCTTTTGGTGCATTGACTTACTTCAAAGAATCAAATGCTCCAAAAAATGCTCCTGAATATTGTATCGAAGGCTGTCCAAGTGCAGATACTTGTCCATACAATGCAGTAAAATTGTATTTAGATGATAAGAAAAATGAATGGTTCAGAACAACTTCTACAAAAGAAGCAAATCCAACAGATGAAATGGTAGAACACGCATTACGCACAACCCAGTATGGAAAATGTGTATTCAAATGTGACAACGATGTTGTAGACCATCAGACTGTAAATATGTTATTTGAAGATGATATTACCGTTACATTTACAATGAATGCATTTAATAAAGGCGGCAGATTTATTCATATCATGGGAACAAAAGGCGAGCTTCATGCTTCTTTGGCTTCTAATGACGCACCAATCGTATTATATGACCTTGAAAAGAGAAAAGGGGAAGAAATTCCAATGGGCGGAAAAGACGGTCTGACAAATGGTCATGGCGGCGGTGACGAAGGCATCGTGAAATCTCTGTATGAATACTTAACAGGAACATACACCGGCTCTTCTATTTCTGATATCCGCACAAGTGTAAATAACCATTTAATCGTATTTGCTGCAGAAGAATCCAGAGCAACTGGAACAGTTGTTGATTTAGAAGAATTTACTGCAAAATTAATAACAGAATAATTTCCTAGTATCAAAAACAAAGCGGAGTAACTCCCTCATAACTGAGAGAATTTCTCCGCTTATTTTCATACATTCATATATTATTCGTATATTCCTTCGTTCTGCAATTCACACCTTACAACGATACGATTCTGGCCATTTATTGTACAAGTGAATAAAATCAAATCTCCTTCTCCTTGTTCTACTGCTTCCGTATCTGTTCCAGAAATAGTTTCTAAATCTATTACCTCGTATGTAAACTCATTTCCATCCATATCCGTAAACATCACAGAATCACCAATCTGCATTTTACTTAAATTTCCAAAATGAGCCTGATAGTTATGTGCACAAATAGAAAAAGAACCTGTATATGCTGTTCCATGATATCTGCAAGGAGCAACCTTTAAATTTTCATAACTCCAGTCACCGATGATAGGAAGTGAAAGCTTCAAAGAAGGAATCTGTAATATTCCGATATATGCCTTTCCTTCTATCGTTTCTGTTGCCATGTCCATATATGGATTTAATACATAATCCGGTACAACTCTTTCTTCGCTTTCCTCTTCTTTTTGGATTCCTGTATCTATGATTTTTTCTTCCAATACAGTAACTGCTTTATTAGAAGATTTTTCCGCTTTTCTTGCTTCCATAATGTTAAAATCTGCTAAAAAAAGGGCCGCTGCAATAAACAGAAGCCCCACACAAACAAACCAATTGCCTTTATTTCTCATCTTTATTTCCCTTGTAGACCAATCCAACGATAACAAAAGCTAACCCAATACATAAACATACGGGTACTGGCCACCAAAGCTGTCCTGTCTGAGGAAGATTTGCATTTGTACCTGAACTAGGTACCGCTGGCTTATCTCCAGCATACGTATTTGTTACTACAAACGTAATGCCTTCTTTCACAATCTCTACGGTATATCCTGCCTGCTCTTTTTCTACTACTTTCCATGTATAACTGTCATCTAAATTTTCCCAAGTATAACGCCACTGATTATCTGCATTTAAAGGAATTGTCTCAAATACCTTTCCATCTCTAAGAAGCTGTACTACGATTTCCTTTGGACGTTCATTTTCATGACCTTTATCATTCCATACTTTTAAAACTTTTCTTGTAACAACTTCCTGTTCTTCTGGTACTTCCTGCTTTTCATATTTCACATTTACGGTCACATCGTAATCCCATGTATTTGCGTTATTATTTTGTGTTGGAAGCATTACCATAAAAGAAGATGCATCATAATATGTTCCATCTTGTGTATGTCTTTCTCCCATTACCAGATACAATCCTGCCGGCAATGTTTTTTGTGCGGTTGGAAAATATGCCATTCCATGTGCATCAGTTTTCTGGCTATCGGTTGGAACAATATTATCTCGAAGTACATACCCTTCTAATGTAGACTGAAGTGTATTCCACTGTGCATCATTTTTTCCACTGATATTTACATTAAATTGTGCAAAATCTTTTGTCGTTGTTAATGTTCCATTTTCATCCACTGTTGCTACCAGATACATATCAAATTCTGCATCTTTAATAGCTTTTCCGCCATCCCTATAAGAAATCGTCAAACTTACTTTTTTTGTTAAATCTATACTTCCTTGTGCAAAACTGTTCATTGGAAACAACAATATAAGAGCCAACAACATAGCAACTGCTTTCCAATATTTATATCGTTTCATGCAAATCACCTCCGCGTTTTTTTCTAGACTTCTTTGGCCATAGCAATAAAATCAACAAGATCAATAACATCGGCAATGCTACAATTGGTGCTACTAATAATGGATCTAACTGCACCGCATCCGCTACTACACGAACAGCTGCTTTTTCTTCTATTGTATCAATTCGATGTCCTCTCACCAATAATCGGTGTGTATTGATGCCATATGGTGTACAAGTTACTAATGTACAATAATCTCTGCCTTCTACAATCTGCAAAGCATCTGTCTCATTTGGCTCTACGATCAAAATCTGATCCACTTCATACGTCAACACCTCATCCAGAACTCGGAGCATAAATATGTCTCCCTCGACTAATTTATCCAGATTGGTAAATAACTTGGCACTCGGAAGACCTCTATGACCAGACAATACACAATGGGTACTTTCTCCGCCTCCTGGAAGGCTAGACCACTGTAAATGTCCAACTGCAATCTGCAAAACAGATTCTTCCGTTCCATGATAAATCGGAAGTGAACAACTAATCTCAGGGATTTCAATATATCCCATAACCCCAAGACCTGATACATTTAAAAGTTCCTTGTACTGTTTCTGCTCTTCATCCGTCAACAGATAAACATTATCCTTATCTAATAAAGACTGGTTATATTCTGAAACAGCCTCCCACATCTTATCATATTTTTCCTCATCCATACCAGCTACCTGCTCTGCATACTCTGCAATCGCCTGTGTCTGATGAAAAGAGTTCCAATAATCACTGACAGATGGATACAGCAACAAGGACAATCCCCCAAAAAGAAGCAGGAATAACAGAATCGTTATGAAATTACTTTGTTTATTCTTCTTCATGTGAGCCTCTCCTTGCTGCTGTAAGCCAAAGCAGCAAGCTGCTCTGGCTTTCCAGCAGAAATTTTTATTCGTTAATACTCATACGCTTTCTAGTGATTAATAATACCACTGCTGCACAAACTAAAACGGAACCAACAACGTAGAATACAGTTGTACCGATACCACCTGTAGAAGGAAGTTCTGTACCGCTATTATTAGCAACTTCTAACCTACACTCTATCACTTTGCCATCGTCATCTGTCTTAATTACAACTGATACTGAATCTTTTAATAAATTGTATCCTTCTGGAGCTTTTACTTCCTTTAAATGATATTCATCATTTAAATCAAGACCATAAATCATAATCTTTTTATCTCTAGTCACAATTGTTGTACTAACTTTTTCCTTAGGATCATTTTCTGTTGCAAGACGATATACTACATAGCTTTCATTTTCTTCCACTTCAACTAATCCAATAGGTGTGCAGCCGACAGAACAGTCGTTAGCATCGCCTCTATGCAATTCAAACTCTGCTCCTGCAAGAGGTTTCTTTCCTTCATCTTTTCCATCGTATTTTAACAACTCAAACTGGTATGTTTTTGTAATAGTTTCACTCCATTCTGTCTTGCTGTTTTCACCCCATGTTAATCCAGCATCGTTATGTTCTCCATTAACTTTATCTGCCTTTTCATTTAATACAGCACTGTATGTAACAAATACTGTAGTATCTGATTGCAAACTATCTAAGTAAGCTTGTGTAAAACGAACTTCAAATGTACAAGTTTTACCATCTTCTTCTGCTGTAAGTCCATCTGTTACAAGTTCATAATCTGTATCTTTAACTAACTCTCCATTTAGACCAGTTACAACAACACTGTCCTCATTGAATGTAAGACCATCTTCCATTCTATCGTGCATTACAAGCTTCTTTGCACCAGTCTTAATTGTAATTTCTGTCTTAAAGTTTACTTGCTGACCAATCTCTGCACTGTTTTCTTTACCCCAGCCATTGGTTTTTTCATCATCTATTTTACTATCTTCCTGTACGAACTTATCAACTATGTGACCTTCGTTCTTTTCTTTAATCGTAGGATTTGGTTTGGTTGGTGTTGTATCTACGATTGCTTTTGTACCTGCAGTAGATGTAATTAAGTAATAACCTGCTTTCAAATCTTCAAATGTAATACTTGTAGCTTCTCCAGCTGTAATTGTCTTTTCTGGTGTTACAGAATTTTCCTCTGCATACTTCTGGGCTGCTTTACCAAAGGCTTCCATTTCCCCTGCAGTACCCTTGTCTTCTTTCCATGTTACGTAGCCATTGTTTATGTCTACATATGCAGCTCCAGCTCCTTCTCCAGTAAAAAATGCTTCCCAATCTTCATCTACCGTATAGCTAAATGCCTTTGGATCTTCTGCATTATCTACAGACAAATCTAACATTTTATAAATCTCATATATTTCGCCTTTTGTAACATCCGTAACCGTAATGGTGTAAGACTTAGGTATTTCCGTTGCAGAATCTTCTGCAAATACAGTAATTGCCATAGAAAGAACCATGACAAGCGCCAGCATCAAACTGACAATTTTTTTTGCTTTTTTCATTTTTTTAATTCCTTTCTACTTTCTTTTTTTATATATATCAGACAAAGTGCCGCACCGAAAATCAATGCCAGACCACTTGCTGTATATAACGTTGTACCAACGCCTCCTGTTTCTGGAAGCATATAGCATATAATCAAGTTGGTAAATGAAATCTTCTCTGCCGAATATTCCACACCATCTTTCCACTTTCCTGTAATTGACGCTTTCAAAGTACCTTCTTCATCCTTTGCTACTGTCACTTTTACTACATATACCGATGTATCGTATGCCGTTTCTTGGTCACCGGAATCAATCTCTGTAATCTTGTAGTAATATTCTCTTGGAAGCGTGCCATTTTCAGAATAACTAATTACAAATGCATGTTCTACAGGGTCTATCGTGATTGTTGGAAGTTCTAATTCTTCATAATAACCATTTTCTATAATATGCTCTCCAGTCTTGTCTGTTACCTGTTGCAAAACAAGATCGTAATTATGCTCTTTTCCATTTGGTTTTTCCAAATTTTTTACAACCGGAATCGTTACTGTTGTGCTGTTTTCGCTGTTGCAAACAAGTACCTCCACTTCACTGGCTATATCAATAACTCCGCTTACACCCTCATTATTATCATTATCTTGACCATTATACTTATACGAAACGGTATATCCTTTTGCCGACTCAGCTGTTTCTTTTACAGTAAAAGTAGTTCCTGCCAGAATATTGGAAATCTCAGCTGTTTCTCCAGCTTTTAAACTAATCTTACCTGCTTCTGTAACAGTTCTTGTTTCAGTTCTTGTTTCACTGCCAGTTTCACTGACAACTTGATATATCACTTGATATGTCGTATCTTTTGGCAATGCCTCTCCATCTAAAGTGACTTCAAACTCAAACTCCGTTATACTAGAATTATGGTCTACATCAGAAATAAGTTCTTTTGTAATAGATAACTTTCCTAATTTTTCTACTATTGCTTGATTCTCTATTGCAAACAGTGTTGTACCATCTTTAATATCATGTACCAAACTATCTTTTGCCTTATACGTTATTCCAGCAATTTCGACCTCATAAGCTTCTGTGCTTTGACTTCCATCATTAAATGTGGAATTATACTGATCTTCTGTTCCAGGAGTAAAAAGTTCTCGAACATAATACTTACCATGCGTTTCCTCAATAGCCGGAAAGACCGCAGTCTCTCTTGCTTCCAGTGTAAAGATGCCATTCTTGCCAACCACACCTTTTCGTAAGAAGTTTCCATCTTTATCCAAAATATTAAATTCTGTTCCTTCTTTAACGATTGTATCTTGTGTTTTGCTTCCATCATCATTTGCATTTAAAATCTGGAACTTAAACGTTTTATCACCAATAGGAGTAACTGCTTCAGCACTATCCGTTGTAAGACGCTTTGTCAATGCAATTGTGTTTTTCTGAACCAATGGCATATTGAAGTTCATAGAACAAACACCGGAACCTGCACCTCGTTCCATGTAATACATTTTAAATGTATGCTCTGAATAGTCCCTAAATGTTGTCTCACCTGCATTTACAAGTCCCAATTCTGCAAATGTAACCGTTTTATATGCTTCTCCCTCCACGTCACCAGTAGCAACATTTAAGTTGTAATAAGAAACAATACCTTTCTGGAAATCAATCATACCAGCTACATGACGATGAATACCTGATAAATCTAATGTTAATTTTCCATCAACATATACCCATACATCATCATCACCGATAAACTTAAATACCATAGGATAGTCTGGCTTTCCATCTTTATTTGTATCTTTTCCAGTCAAGCCTTCGGCTGCCTGAACGAAATCCATACTGATTTCCATACCAAAGAAGAAATCGGTTGCTTCATCAAAATCAATTGAATAAATATCTTTAATATTCTCATCTGTAAATTTGATTTCACTTGAGAGTGCACCTGGTCCACTTGGATTCGTATTAAAATACTCATACATAGCATCGGTTACTTTCCAATTTACATTTTGATATGTACCATCCATTTTGGAAATCCAATTATTCATTGCTGTAGACAACGTTTTATACGCATCATCTGTAGTTTTCTTAAATTTATCCTCTGCATCTTTTGCAACATCTACCAAATACGCTCTATCAATATTTGTAGACTTCATAGCTTGTGTTTCAATATTGTTGAATGGTAAGAAATTACCAAATGGATACCATATTACATTGGAAGTAATTACTTTATTGTATAATACAAACTTGTTGTGTTCTGCATCATACTGTGCATGATTTAGGCGACTGTTAAAATAATACTCTCCAGTTGTCTCATTTCTTTGGAAAAGACCATCTATGCTACCTTTTTTATTCACTTTTGTTGCATACGTATTATCACTCCAAAGATAATCCAGCTTATATTCTGTTTGAGCATTCTTCACATTTAAAACAGGATAACCATCTGCACTCAACGTATCCTTTAACCTTCCGCTAAGAGGACTATTTGCATAACCTGCTCCGACATTAACAAGGTCATTGATTGTATCCTGACCATCCCTTATTGTTACACCTGACAACCCTGCTGCTAAATCTGAAGTAATACTATTACCGAAATTGCTGCTATATACGGTCTTTCCAGCTGGATTTCCGTCAGCATCTACTTCTCCTTTATCTTGTTGGAAACCTGGCCAGTTTTTATCTGATTCATACTTTTCATTGATATTCGTACCATAATCATATAAATTTACTTCAACAAACTCATTGGTACTTGTCATACCTAGAGCTTGTGGAACCTCATTGTCTTCAACTGTTGCTGCAGCAAATGTCACACTTCCATATTCTTCCGCTCTATGGCCTTTTTGTGTTTTGTAATCAAAATCTACAATAACACGTTGACCAGCAGTAATCTCCATAACATTTGTATTGTATAAAAACAGCACAAATCCATCTTCGCTTTCAGCTTTATAATCTGTCTTTGTTCCGTCTTCCGTAATATAGTCTGCCAGATACAAATCGCCATTTTCATCAGATTCTACGACAATTGCATCCCAAGCTTTAAAACTCATATCATCAAAAAATTCTCCTGATGAACCACCATAAATAAGTGTTGCTTGTGCTTGGTTATAATCATTAATCTGATATACTTTAACTAAATCTGTATTTTCTAATGTCTCAGACGCAAATAACGCATGTAACGTACAAAGCTTTTCGCTATTCGTAACTTGTTTCTGAAGCTGTGTATCTAACTCTTCATAATATGCATACACTGTTAAAATCTGAATAGATACTTCTTGGTAATATGCTTCGTATCCTTCCTGATCACCTGCTTCTTCAAATGCATCTAACTGTTCTTGAATTTCTTCACAAGATGCCATTTTGTCGATCATTGTAATCATGTTTTCTACACGACGCTTATTTTCCAGTATCATAGAAGGAACATTGCATGCCTCTTCATGAATATGTTCTTTTAAGTCACATACCAGCTCCCACTCACCGTAACATAATGCAGTATGTTCATGACCTTCTTTGGTATTTGTACAAGTAAGTTTTTCTGGATCTACAGGTATTTCCACAATTTCAAAACACGCATCACCATGCTGATGTGTCAACTCTGGAAGTTTATCACAAACAGTAGATTCTTCTGTGCCCTGTACAACTTCCGTTTCTGTAGACATCTCTGTTTCCTGTGTAGGTTCTTCTTCTGTAAGTTCTTCTTGTACTTTTGTTTCTTCAGATACTTCTGTTTCCTGTACAGCTGTCTCTGTAGATGCTTCTACCTCCTGTACAACTTCCGTTTCTGTAGATGCTTCTAATTCCTGTACAACTATCATTTCAGTAGATAACTCTGTTTCTGATAAAGAAGATGTTTCACAAGAAAGAACTTCTTTCCACTCATAACAGGTATCTTCGTGTTTGTGTTCACTTTCTATGTCACAAATCAAACCTGTTGTTTTTTGATAGCAACTAGCTTCATGCTGATGTACAGTTGTTTCTTGTACTGCTGGCTGCTGTATTGTTGGCACTGCTTCTAATGCTAACAACTGCAAGGTTGAAACACGTTCTGTATTTGTTGCTTCTGCCTGCTGTGGCTCTGCAACTGGTGCTTCGATTGCTGCAACTTCTGGCTGTACTT
>CAYRIK010000004.1:0-25020 GCA_964424345.1 uncultured Lachnospiraceae bacterium | reverse complement strand
CTGAAGTGCTTTCTTCACTTACTGTTTCCTGCTGTACTTCTGAAGTGCTTTCTTCACTTACTGTTTCCTGCTGTACTTCTGAAGTGCTTTCTTCGCTTACTGTTGCCTGCTGTACTTCTGTGGTACTTTCTTCGATTGCTGCTTCCTGCTGTACTTCTGAAACACTTTCTTCATTTGCCACATCTTCTAACTGTGTCTCTGCAGTATTTTCTTCATTATTTACTACATCTTCAGGCTGTGGTTCTACAACAGTTTCTTCATTTGTTACATTTTCTGTTTGTGACTCTGAAGTACTCTCTTCATTTTCCGTTTCTTCTGGTTGTACTTCTGGCTCTGCCACTTCTTCTGTAGAAGCTATTTCTTCATCTTGACCGCAAACAAGCTCTTCTATTTCTCCATAACAAGCTTCGCTATGTTCATGCTGTTCACAAATCAATGCTCCTTTTTCTTTTACATAACACGCTTCGCTATGTTCATGTTGTTTTTGTGATTCCGTTTCAGAAAAACAACTTTCATCATGCTGATGTGGTTCTTTTTCTGATAACTTACACCACAATTCTCCATCTTCATCATAGCAAAGTTCATCGTGCTTATGTACGTAATCACCTTCTAAAGTACATATCGGTACTTTCTTTTTGATGACCGTCACTGGTTCGTAACACTCTTGTGTATGAACATGTTCTGGTAAAACACAATCTTGTTCCAATGTTACAGCTGGCAATGTCAAAAGACTGGTCGTCACTAACGCTACAATCATAGCAAGACAGGTGATGACTTTGTACCAATGTCTTCTGTTTTTACGAGCTTTAAGATAACTTTCCGCTCTTTGCCAAATATTTTGTTTCATTCCATATCACCAACCTTTCCATCTATTTTTCCAAATTCTGTCAACGGCCAGACACGAAATACTATTTTACCAATAATCTGCTCATCGGATATACACCCTACATTTGTGTGTCTGGAATCCACTGATGTTGAGCGGTGGTCTCCCAAACAAAAATATCGATTTTCCGGAACCTGATAAGGAAATTCGATATTGCAATCTCCCAATGCTTTTTCTTTCAGATATGGCTCCTCTAGTAACGTTCCATCTACATATACATTTCCGTCTGCATCCATATTGACCCATTGACCTGGTCCCGCAATACATCGCTTAATTAAAATCTTATTGCCCATATAAAAAGCAATCAGCTCACCTTGTTTAAAGTCAGATCCTTTTAGTGCTATCACGACATCTCCTTCTCCTAATGTCGGAGTCATAGAAGAACCGTATATTTGTAATACTGGAAGCCACATTGTTGCCACAAGAATAGATATTGCCGCAACTACAATAAGCGTATAAATCGTACTCATAAAAACGCTTCTATAACGTGAACGGTATTTCACTTTTGCTAACTCTGCTTCCAATAAGTCAACACTTGTATCTTGATCTGCTTCTAATGGTTCAAGAGCAATGCCTTCTTTTTCTAACACAACTTCAGCTTGTGCATATTTGTTTTCCAGATTTTGAAGTTCTTTGCCCTGCGCGATCAGTATCTCTAGTAGTTCTTTTTTGCTTAATTTTCTTAATTCTCGCTTCTTCATTCTAGCTACCTATATGCCTATTTTTGTTTTAAAAAACATTTTATGAAAGTATGATTTATACGCTTCAAATCATCTCTATTTTATGCTTCCATTTTACTACTATTCTATTTTATCCGTCAATACAATTAGCTAAATTTTTTCATTTTTTCATCGCATTTTTCGACTTCACACTCTTTTTACCCCCCCCCAGTTTTTTTTCAGACTTTTTGACATTTTTTTCTATTTTTTGACACTTTTTATTTTTATCATTTTTTTGGGAAATATTTTCTAAATATACAAAAAAAATACCCAACATATTCATGTCGGGTATTTTTGTATTTATCGTTATGCTTCTACAATTTTACACTCTGCAATTTCCATTCCGCCTTGTCCAAAGAAGAAAGAAAGTTTTACGATTTCTGACTCAGCAACATGACCTAACATTACATCAACAGTTCTCCATTCTTTATCTTCTCCAGTAAGACTTACTGTCTGTACAAAGAGTTCGTTTTTAAAGATGGACATTGGAATCTGAGCAAGTTCTGTCTCTGCAACAGCTCTTACTGTCATTTCTAATTTGTATACACCAGCTTTATCAAAATAAAGTCCAAATGTATCTCTATGTCCTCTTTCTGGAGTAAATTGCTCTGGTTTTATTTCTCCTGCTTCCAATGCTGCAATCTCTACACAATCTTCATTGGCACCAAACGCATTTTTCTGTTCACACAATGCTTTGTATGCATTTGCTTCTGTATGCATATAACGTTCCATAACCGGTGATTGCATAATGAAACGTAATACATTCATAGCAGTTCTTTGTAATTCTCCTCTTGTAACTTTTTCTGTTCCAAGACTGCGAATCAAGTTGTCTCTTTCTGCCATATCTTCTGCATCTGCTGTTACCATGTAAAGGTCATTTTGTGCTCTTACCATAGCAGCTCGCTCTCCAACAGTAAAATTTTGACCTTCTTCGTTGGCTCTTGCCCACCAGTCACTCATGACAATACCTTTGAAGTTCCATTCTTTTCTAAGTACCTGTGTCAATAAATCATAATTTCCTGCTGTCCAAATGCCATTTAATGGGCCGTATGTAGACATTACGCAGTATGCTTTTCCTTCTTTGCAGGCAATTTCAAATCCCTTTAAATAGATTTCTCTCAATGCTCTTTCAGAAACTACACTGTCTGCTGTACGTCTTCCAGCTTCCTGATTGTTTGCTGCAAAATGCTTAATAGAACCTGTTACATTGTGCTTATGCATTCCTTTTAACTGTGCAACAACCATTTTTCCAGTCAAATATGGGTCTTCAGAAAAATATTCAAAGTTTCTGCCGTTTAATGGATTACGATGGATATTCATACCAGGTCCAAGCAATACTTCAATCTTATTTTTACGAAGCTCTACTCCCATCATTTCAAACAGTGCTTCAGACAACGCCTCATTAAAGCTTGCAGCAAGACATGTTCCATTTGGAAGGGAAAATGCAAATGTTCCTACGTCCATACGGATACCGCTTGGACCGTCTGTACAACAAGCTACCGGAATACCTAATTCCTGTAATGCCGGTGACAAACCACCAAATGCTCCTCCGGTTCCCGGTGTTACTTTTGGAGAACACATACCTTCTCCTCTGAACAATACACTCAACTGCTTGTCTGGAATCTGTGCTACAAATGCTTCCATAGATACATGACCTTTTTTCACATCTGCTAATTTATAGCCTTGATTTCCTGTATATTCCAATTCTTGTGGACGAGCAGAAACAATTCTATTCCAAAGATCGTATGTTCTTTGTGGTGTTTCTTCATATACTAATGCTACAGAGCCATCTTCTGTCACTTTCGCACACATACGTTCAAATGCCTGTGTTGGTGCAAGTGCTGACTCTAACTGCTTTACTACCTGTGTTTCCTGTAATGTAAACTGACCTGCTGTTTGTTCACAACGAATGCTGTTGCCAACATAAAATACATATTCTCCAGCTTCTAATACGTATGCAAAACGATGTCCGGAGCGGCCGCTGTCATCAAAAGAACTAAACGCATATTTATCACAAGATAATTCTACAACCTGACTGTCACCGGCATTTAACAGCATTGTTTTAGAAAATGCACATAATACACGTTCTGCCTTTCCTAATGCGCCCTGTGGTGCCTTTGCATAAAGCTGTACTACTTCCTTACCTGCACAATGACCTGTATTTGTTACAAATGCTCTTACATAAACAGTATTTCCGTCCCAACGATAACCGATTGGTTTAATATCAAATGTTGTATAAGAAAGACCATATCCAAATGGATATAACACTTTATCCTTGGCAAATGTCTCAAAGTATCGATATCCTACAAAAATATCTTCTGCATATATATTTTTTTCTTCGTTTCCAAAATTTTGGGTAGAAGGATAATCTGTAATGTCGTATGCAATCGTATCTGGAAGTTTACCACTTGGATTTACAGCTCCTGTCAAAACATCCAGTACTGCATTTCCGCCTTCCTGACCGCCCTGCCATACATACAGGACTGCATTTGGCTCATATGTTTTTACCCATTTCATATCCATGATATTTCCCGTATTTAACAAAACAACTGTTTTATCAAAATGACGGCAAACAAGCTCTAACATGCGTTCTTCTTCCTCGGTCAAAAGATAACTTCCCTGCTCTGCAGCGTTATCTTTGTCCTCGCCTGCTCTTCTTGCAATAGAAATGATTGCAACATCATTTCGTTTTGCTGCTGCTTCTACGATTTCTTCCTCTAACGGCATTTCTGGAAAACTCCAAGATTCCTGTGCCCATCCTGTATTTTCCACTTCTGTATGCTCAGACTGCCATACTGTATACACGTCTAACAATTCCTGATCCATTGTAATATCTTCACACTGCTGTAAAGCATCCAAAATGCTTACTACATAGCTTGTGTTAACACCACCGCCTGAACCTGTTCCACTCTTAAAATAATGGAACTGACCAATACCAAAACCTGCTGCCTTACAACCTTTTTGTAATGGAAGTACATTTCCTCTGTTTTCTAATAATACACAACCTTCTGCTGCCGCTTTTCTTGCCAAAGCTGCATATTTTTTTACATCAAACATGCTACACCTCATACATACCTTTACACTTCTGTTGCATCTACTTTTACAAAATGAAGTAATTTGCTTTCATAATCACCATGTAATGGCTCAATCAAATATCCAGCCTTCATCAAAAGTTCACTGGAATATACTTGTTCTGTACCTTCTAATCTGTACTTTGCATTTGGCTCTAAACCATCTAATATAATTCTATTAGACTTACAGTCTGTACGATAAGATACTTGTACATATGTTACCAACGCTTCTGATTTATCCTTTGATACAACTTCCCAACAATCATATATATGATTTTGACGATAAGAAGCTATACGATAGTAATCGCCTTCTCGGTTAATATCACTGTATTTATGATATTCCTGATTTAATACGATTGCTTTTTCTTTTTCTTCTTCTGTCAATTTTCTAACATCTACTTCGTATCCAAATGTTCCCATCATAGCAACATATGCTCTTGTTTCCATAGAAATATTCTTTCTGCCGATACAAGAACTTGGAAGTGCACAAACATGTGCGCCCATTGTGCTTAATGGATATACAAGAGAAGTTCCTTCCTGAATCAGAAGTCGTTCTACTGGGTCCATATCATCAGATGCCCAAATCTGAGGACTATAATACAACATACCTGCATCAAAACGTCCGCCGCCTGCTGAACAGTTTTCAAATAATAAATCAGGAAACTCCTGAATCAATCTTTCCTGAAGCTGATATACACCAAGTACATATCTGTGGAAGAACTCACCCATATGCTCTGCATCTAATCTTGCACTTCCGATATCAGTTAATGTTCTGTTCATATCCCATTTTACATACTCGATATTGGCACTTCGTAAAATGCTTGCAACCTGTTCATAAATATAGTCCAATATATCCTGTCTTGTAAAATCCAATACATACTGTGTACGCTTTGTTGTAATCTTACGTCCCGGAACCTGTACTGCCCAATCTGGATGTGCTTTGTACAATTCTGACTGTTCGGAAATCATTTCCGGCTCGAACCAAATACCAAATTTCATACCTTCTGCATTTACCTGATCTACAAGATTTTTCAGACCGCATTTAATCTTATCTTCATATATGAACCAGTCACCTAAACTTGTTTTGTCATTGTCACGATGTCCAAACCAGCCATCGTCCATAACTAACATTTCAATACCAAGTTTTTTTGCTTCTTTTGCAATAGATACTAACTTTTCATCATCAAAGTCAAAGTAAGCAGCTTCCCAACTGTTAATAAGGATTGGTCTTTGTTTATGTAAATATTTGCTTCTTATCAAATGATTTCTGTATAAATCATGGAATGTTCTTGTCATCGTTCCAATGCCATGTTCTGAATATACAAGCACTGCTTCTGGTGTTTCAAATTCCTTACCTGGCTCTAATACCCATTCAAATCCTTCTTCATGGATACCTAATGTCATACGAACACTGTCCTGATAATTTAATTCTGTCTTTGCTGCAAAATTACCAGAATAGATTAAGTTCATTGCATATACATCGCCTTGTTTTTGTGTTGTATATGTATTTGTAAGCATCATAAATGGATTGTGTTCATGGCTGCTCTCACCATTGAAAGAACCGACAACATGCTGACCTGGTGTAATTTTTCTTGTTGCAATATTGCGTTCTCTTCCGCCTGCACCAGATAATGTAGAAAGTTCATATTCGTTATTGTCTAAATCCAGACAAGCACTTAACATTCTTTCTAAATATAATTTCTGTCCACCTTCATTGACTGCAACTGCACTTCTAATAATTGCATCGCTGTCTTCTAATACGCTGTAACGAAGCAATACTTTAAGTCCTAACAAATCATCTTTTAATGTAATTTCTAATGTTTCTGCATTATCTGCAAAAATAGCAGGCATTCCATGTAAAGATGGTTTTCCTTTATAAATACGATAACTGTCATAACTAAGCTCACATACTCTGTGACCGCCTTCATCTCTTACTTTTAAACAAGTTTCTCTGTAATCACCTGTTCCGTAAGCAGGATATTCAAATGACGCACGTTCAAATACCCATTGACGATTGCTTCTAAAAATCCATCCAGCATGTGGAGTATCATCTTCAAATCGCATCAGATATTTGCAATCCAAATCTTCCATTTTGCTGCCGTAGTACATATGAAGTAAATATTGACCGTTTAATACACCCATGATATAGCTGGTGTTTTTTGTGCTGACACAAAATATATTTTGCTCTTTATTGACCGAAATACTCATTTTACTCTCCCTTTTGTTTGGTAACATTTTCGTTCATTATAATCAAATTTTTCAACTCGGTCAATGTCATATCTTAGCTATTTTCATTCTACAAGCAATTCATCTACTGTCACAAACTCATATCCTTCTTTGATAAGCGCATCTACTATCTCAAGTGCTGCCTCTACAGACGTTTCATAATAATCATGCATTAAAATAATAGAGTCATCTTCTACATTATTTAGGACTGTCTGACGCACTTTGCTTACATTACCTGTACACCAATCTAGTGGGTCAACATCCCAAAGAACCGGAAACATATTGATTTTTTGTTCCATTTGTTTGCTCCAATCTCCATAAGGAGGACGTACAAATAAAATTTCTGTACCAAGTATTTCTTCTAACACCCGATTTGTTTCTTCTAATTCCTGCAAAAAAATATCTTCTCCGACTGCTGACAACTGTACATGATGATATGTATGATTTCCTATCAAATGTCCATCTTTTTGCATCTGCTCAATCAGCTCCGGATATAACGACGCATTTTCTCCTGTCACAAAAAAAGTACATTTGACATTTCTTTCCCGTAATCCTTCCAGCAATTTCGGTGTATACACAGGATGTGGGCCATCGTCAAATGTTAGTGCAATTTTGGGCAAGACAACAACCTTTGTCTGCGACACCAAAGCGGTTTCCTTTTTCTTGGACAAACATACAAAAAGCAGACAAAAGACTAGGAATATACTCCATAATCTTCGGTCTGCTCTTTTTTCATATCGTTTCATAAATAAGCTCCACTTAGCTTCTTAAAAAACTATATGCACTTTCTTCTTTTGTTTATGCTCTAAACGAACTGGTTTTTCTCCGCATCATAATGATAATCTATGCGGTCCAGCACAGCTTCAATTTCACTGCGTTCCACATCTAAATCATCACACAACTCATCCAGATTTATGCCAAAATCGCGCAAACGCATATTCATAAAGCTAAATAACATAGCTGGATCTTTTGGTATCATAAAGGTTTCCTTTCTAATCGTTAAGCCTTGTCTGCATGCAAAGCACCATCTGATACGCTTACTAAAATTGTATCTCCCGCAGATACTCCATCGCTAAGAATCAATTTTGCTGCCAAAGTCTCTACTGTTTTTTGCATAAAACGCTTCAATGGTCTTGCACCATAAATTGGATCATATGCACTATCTACAATAAACTCTTCTGCCTCTTTTGTAAGACGGATTGTCAGTTCTTTGTCTGCCAGACGCTTATTTACATCTGCTAATATCAGATTAATGATATGACCAACATTTTCCTTTGTCAATGGCTTGAACAAAATAATTTCGTCTAGTCGATTTAAAAACTCTGGTCTGAAATGTCCTCGCAATTCCTGCATAACCATATTTTCTGCTTCACTTCTGATTTCACCATGCTCGTTGATGCCTTCTAACAGATAGTTTGCACCAATATTAGATGTCATAATCAAAATTGTATTTTTAAAGTCTACAGTACGGCCTTGAGAATCAGTAATACGACCATCATCTAATACCTGAAGCAATACATTAAATACATCAGGATGTGCCTTTTCGATTTCATCAAATAATACAACAGAATATGGTTTTCTTCTTACTGCTTCTGTAAGCTGACCGCCTTCTTCATAGCCAACATATCCTGGAGGAGCTCCAATCAATCTGGATACAGAATACTTCTCCATATATTCACTCATATCAATACGGACCATATTTGCTTCGTCATCAAACAATGCTTCTGCAAGTGCCTTTGCAAGCTCGGTCTTACCTACACCTGTAGGACCTAAGAATAAGAAAGAACCGATTGGCTTTGTAGGATCTTTAATACCTGCTTTAGAACGAAGGATTGCTTCTGTTACCTTCTGAACCCCTTCATTTTGTCCGATAACACGTTTATGAAGTTCTTCATCTAGATGTAAAATCTTTGTACGTTCTCCCTCTGTCAGCTTTGCAACCGGAATACCAGTCCAACGGCTGATAATACGTGCAATTTCTTCATCAGAAACATTCTCGTGAACAAGAGAATGACCTGAATTTTTCACTTTTTCTTCTTCATTTTCAAGTGTCTGCTTTAAGGCTGGAAGTTTTCCATAGCTTAATTCTGCTGCCTTTTCCAAATTGCCTTCCTGACTTGCAATCTGAATCTGTCTGTTGACTTCTTCGATTTCCTCACGAAGACTGGAAAGACGTTCTACACCCTTCTTTTCATTGTCCCACTGTGCTTTCTGATTTTTGAAATCTTCTCTAAGCTCTGCCAATTCTGCCTGAAGTGCAGCAAGTCTGTCTTTGCTTAACTTATCTTCTTCTTTTTTCAGTGCTGCCTCTTCAATTTCCATCTGCGTTACTTTTCTTTGCAGTTCATCTAATTCTGTAGGCATACTGTCTAACTCTGTTTTAATCAATGCACACGCTTCATCTACAAGGTCGATTGCCTTATCAGGCAAAAATCTGTCTGAAATATAACGATGAGATAAAATCGCTGCACTTACCAAAGCATTATCCAAAATCTTTACGCCATGATATACTTCATAACGCTCTTTTAAACCTCGCAAAATAGAAATCGTATCTTCTACAGTAGGTTCTTCTACCATGACTGGCTGAAATCTTCTCTCTAATGCAGCATCTTTTTCGATGTATTGTCTATATTCATCCAAAGTTGTTGCACCGATACAATGCAGCTCACCTCTTGCAAGCATAGGCTTTAACATATTTCCGGCATCCATTGCGCCATCACTCTTACCTGCACCTACAATGGTATGAAGCTCATCAATAAACAGTAAAATTTGTCCATCACTGTTTTTAACATCTTCCAAAACAGCTTTCAAACGCTCTTCAAATTCGCCTCGATACTTCGCACCTGCTACTAACGCACCCATATCAAGTGAAAATATCTTTTTGTCCTTTAAGCCCTCTGGTACATCGCCTCTTACGATTCGCTGTGCCAAGCCTTCTACAACAGCAGTTTTACCTACACCCGGTTCACCGATTAAAACAGGATTATTTTTTGTTTTACGAGAAAGAATACGGATTACATTACGAATTTCTGCATCTCTGCCAATAACAGGATCCATTTTGCCATTACGCGCTTTTTCCACCAATTCCTGACCATACTTATTTAAAGTATCATAAGTAGCTTCCGGATTATCGCTTGTTACACGCTGATTGCCACGCACTGTACTAAGTGCCTTTAAAAAGCGTTCTCTATTGATACCAAACTCCTGAAACAGTGCCTTTAATGCTCTGTTTGGAGTATGCAGCAATGCAAGAAATAAATGTTCTACAGAAACATATTCATCACCGAGTGCCTTTGCTTCATCTTCTGCACGAAGCAACGCTTTATTCAGATCCGGACCAATCTGTAACTTTCCTCCCTGTACTTTTACACGCTTTTGCAATGCCTGCTCTACACTATTTGTAAAATATGGAAGATTGATTTCCATCTTTTCGATCAACTTGCTGATCAAACTATCTTCTATTGTTAAAAGACTATACAGTAAATGTTCCTGTTCAATTTCCTGATTGCCATATTCTACTGCAAGCTTCTCACAACCTTCTACTGCGCTCATAGACTTTTGTGTAAATTTAGAAATATTCATAAATAACGTTCACCCCTCTCCGTGAATGTAAATGTTTTATTTGTTCTATATTCACTATAACACTTATCATCAAATAATCAAGAAAAAAATTCTAAAAAAACAATAAACTGCTATTACCTACAATTCATAAACATTTCACACTATTTAAAGATACCGTTTATTGACAATATTTTTTTTATAAGGTAACATAGTCATTATGAATAAATGATTCTTAGGAAATAGTGAAGAAAAGAAAGAGGTAACATACTATGGCAGTAATGGACGAATTTAAAGAGGAACGTGCGAAGGTAAAAGAAATGCCCCTGCGCGGAAAGATTGAATACTTTGTATATTATCACAAAGTATTGATTTTCATGGTAGTTTTAATCGTCATTCTCGGCGGCACTTCTATTTACAGCGTACTTACAACTGCAGACTCCGCTCTTTATATTGCATTGATCGACTGTATTAAATGCGACTACACAGGTAACACTGTTATGAATTACGGAGCACAGATTGCAGAACAACTTGGGTTAGATCCTAAAACACATACCGTAACATTTGACAGCACATTTCTTTTAAGTGCTACAGAAAATCCATCTGATGAATCTGTTTACCAGATTCCTGAAATTCTCTGGACAAGACTTGCAACTGGTCAGTTAGATGCTTTCGTTGCACAGGAATCCACAATCAATGGCTGGGTTATGAACGATGCATTCTTAGATTTAAGTGAAGTAATGTCCGAAGAACAGTACGAATATTATAAAGATTCCTTCTACTGGATTGATTATGCAATCTTAGAAGATTATTCTTTAGATTTCGATAAAGGTGCTTATGTTTACAACGAAGAACATCGTTCTCCAGAAGGCATGAAAAACCCTATCCCAGTTGGTATTTATGTAACTCCTTGTGAAGAATTCCAGGAAAACTACAATTTCCTCTATGGACCTGAAGTTGTATACTGTCTGACATACAATGGTACAGAAGAAGACAAAGCAAAGAAAGACTACGATGGTACTAAACTTGCTTTAGAATATCTTGATTACTTCTCTGGCCGTATTACAGCTGAAAACTAATCTTTTCAAAATAAATGTGTAAAACAAAAATGCGAAGTTTTAAAAAAGAACTTCGCATTTTTTGATTGCTTTATTATTTTTTGTGATTGTCCTTATCCGGTAATTCATCGATCATTTTTTCTACCAGAAGACGTTTTACATATACATCGTAGCTCAATGCACATATAAAAGCAAATTTCTTTAAATATTCCTGATGTTGTTCTGGAGCATCTTCGAAAATAGACTGTGCCATTTCATAGCTTCCAATCACTTCTTTTTTGATTTCTTCTAATTGCTGACGTTCCATAGAAAATACTTCTTCATAAATATCTTCTACTTTCATACCTTCTTTGGCGAAGAAATTTTCATTGATTGGTGTAAGCAGCTTCTGAATATCTCCAATAGACAAAATTCCTTTATAATAATAAATAAAGATGAGCATAAGAATATGCTCTTTGGAATATTTCTTTTTGTTTGGAGGTGGCAGCAGATCATTTTTGACATAATTATTGATCATTGTCTTTGTCAGTATCTTTTCGTCTTCCCCTTTTCTAGACACCTTTGCCAGCCTATCTTCCATTAAGGTTGTCACCTGATCCATATACAGATCAATATCCGGCACATCGGATGCTTTCAAATATCCGAATTGGTCAATATTTTTTATAATACTTTCCAATAAATTATCATTATCTATCGTCATCCCAAATCCCTCCATGCGTCTTGTTCCCATTATAAATCAATTCCAATGTTACCGCAAGCAATAAATGACAAACAACTACACCATTTTCTTTACATTTTGATATAATTGTGCTAAACTGATTATAGTTACGTTAATGTTTTAAAGAACGAAAGTGAATACTGCGAAACGAGAAAATATTATGTGAGGTTACTTTTACTATGAATAACAAACTAAAAACTCAGGCAGTGGATAATCTTTTTGAAGCCATTCTCAGCCTTCAGACAAAGGAAGAATGTTATCACTTCTTTGAAGATTTATGCACCGTCAATGAATTACTAAGCCTCTCACAGCGTTATGAAGTGGCTTCTATGCTGAACAACAAAAATACATACTTAGAAATTGCTGAAAAAACTGGAGCCAGTACGGCTACAATCAGTCGTGTAAACCGTTCTTTAAACTACGGAAATGACGGTTATAATCTAGTATTTTCCAGAACCAATCATGCCCCTACGAGGAACTAATGTATGCAAAAATCCCATTGAAACCTTTTATAAAGGCTTCAATGGGATTTTTTTATCCTGCAATGCTCAATACATCGTATGCGTCAATGATTGTATCTTCCATATATACTCGATATTTGGTCAATGTATTTTCTGTCTGTATCAAAAACAACGGTGTGCCTTTTAATACATTTGTTCCCTCTTCTACAAGCGGATATCCTGCATTTGTAAAGGAAGTCACATATCCATTTCCATGGTCGATTCTAACCTCGTAATTGCCATACGCATTTTGTCTTACCATGCTGACAGTACCTTCAGCAACTGCAACAACGATGCTATTTTCTACTGATTCAAAATATGCGGCACCTTCTGTATCTGTATCTTCCTTTGGAGCAGATACTTCTGTAACGCTTCCTGTTACCGGAAATCCAGAAGGAATATGTGCCTGTATTTTGCTCTGCTCAGCCGCCTCATCTTCTAATGTTCTTTTGTTGATCGTATCACTCAACACCTGTACTTGATCTGTAAGATTTTCATTTAAAAGCTGGAGTTGATCATACTGATATTTTAACTCTGCATGTTCGTCCTGAAGATCAAGATATTCCTGATGCTGTTTTACTTTATCATCATTGATTTTGTTGATTGTCATACCATCAAATATCATTACCCCAAGTACAATTCCTACCACTACACAACATATTAAAAGTAATGTCCAGCATACAGGTTCTGAGAGCGTAATCTTATGCTCTTTTGCATCTGGTCTATTGCTAGTCATCGAAAAAGTTCTTGTTTTTGGGGACTTCATCGCATTGTCCTGATTCATTAAAAATCCTCCTATACTTTGACTACGTGTTCCTAGTATACCATATTTCGTTTTTTCTGGCAAGTCAGCCACTTTTCCTTTACTTTCGCGCTAAATTGTGCTACAATTTACGAGTATATTTGAAAAAATAAAATATTTTTCAATCTACTCTAGCTTTGAGAAAACAAAGCAAATCAAATCGGAGGTATCTTCAAATGAACAAAGGTACAGTAAAGTGGTTTAACAACCAAAAAGGTTACGGCTTCATCGCAGATGAAAGCGGCAAGGATGTTTTCGTACATTTCTCAGGTCTTAACATGACAGGTTACAAGTCTTTAGAAGAAGGACAGGAAGTAACTTATGAATTGACTCAGGGTGCAAAAGGTCCTCAGGCAATCAACGTAACAAAGTTATAATATTTTTATTATAACAACCAGACTTAATTCGATACTGCTATTATTATTTCAAAAATTCTTTTTTGTATAATCCATTTCAAAGCACACATACTAACGATAAACCATTCGAAGACAACGCACTGAAAATGGTCAACATTTGAAATGGAGGTAACTTATGAAATATTCACTGCGTAAGACTCTTAGTCTGGCACTGTTGCTTACCGCAATAAGCTGTTTTACAGCCTGCGGAGAGAATCGTAATCATACGAACAATAACTCTACAAACAATAAAGCAACAGATAATGCCATAAATAACAATACCAATACAACTGGTACAAACAACAATGGCATCAATAATGCCTTAAATGAAACTTCTGGCCTTGATAATACTGCACAGACAACCGATGGTGTACTTGGTGATATCGTAGACGGTGTCGCTGATGGTGCTGCTGACGTTGCTGACGGTATTGCAAATGGCGTAGATGATATCGCTGATGGTATTACAAATGATACTACAATGTCAGAAAATAACGTAAATACTAAAACTCGTAATCGTTAACGGTATTATTAGTAAATAAAAAATCAGACTTGCAATAATATGCAGGCCTGATTTTTTTGTGTTATTTACGCTATGCTGTTAGGCATTTATTACATCGCTCATGTCATACATGCCAGCTGGTTTTTGTGCAAGGAATTTTGCAGCTTCTACTGCACCTTTTCCAAATACCGCTCTGGAATATGCAGTATGTGAAAAAGTGATTACTTCATCCTGTCCGGCAAAAATCACATCATGTTCTCCTACGATAGTGCCGCCTCTTACTGCTGAAATTCCAATTTCCTTTTCTGGACGTTTCTCGCGGCGTGTACTTCTGTCATACACATACTCATAAGAATGATCAAATTCTTCATTGATAGCATCTGCAAGTGCAATTGCTGTACCGCTTGGTGCATCTAATTTCTGATTATGATGCTTTTCTACGATTTCCATATCAAATCCAGCATTTGCAAGCACTAAAGAAGCCTCTTTTAATAATTTCATCAATAAATTGATACCAAGAGACATATTTGCACTCTTTAAAATTGCTACTTTTTTAGATGCGTCTGAAACCTGCTGCAACAGTTCTTCACTAAGACCTGTTGTACAAAGCACACAAGGAATCTGTTTTTCTACACAATATGCCAATAACTCTTCTATTGCAGAAACATTAGAAAAATCAATTATAACATCTGCTTCTTCTTTACATTCTGTAATAGAACGATATACAGGATAAGAAAAACGATTTTCTCCGAATTTATCTACTCCTGCTACAATACTTACTGTCTCATCTTTTTCACACAATTCTGAAATGATCGTACCCATACGACCATTACATCCATGCATAATCACTTTTACCATACTTCTATCCTGCCTTTGTACCTAATACCTAACTATTATAAAATACCATATTCTGTCATAGCCTGACGCAATACTTCTTTGTGTGCATCTTCCATTTCTGTCAAAGGAAGATGTAATGGACCTGCTTCCATACCCATCATATTTAAGGCTGCTTTTACTGGAATTGGATTTACTTCACAGAATAATGCATCGCACAATGGAATGGCACGAAGCTGCTCTTTTGCACTTTCTTGTACATTTCCATCAAAATATAACTGACACATACGATGTGTTTGTGCTGGAGCAACATTACTCAATACAGAAATAACACCTTTTCCTCCTAAAGAAAGGATTGGTACAATCTGGTCATCATTTCCTGAGTAAACATCCATCTTTCCATCAGAAAGCTGTAAAATTTTTGCAACCTGAGAAATATTTCCACTCGCTTCTTTTACACCAACGATATTTTCTACATCCTTCCACAATTTTACAATTGTTTCCGGTGCGATATTTACGCCTGTTCTTCCCTGAATATTGTATAAAAGAACTGGAATTGTTACACTGTCTGCAATCGCTTTAAAATGTTCATATAAACCTCTCTGTGTTGCCTTGTTGTAATAAGGACTTACTACAAGAAGCCCATCTACACCGCGTTTTTGTGCTTCTACAGAAAGATAAATTGCTGTTTTTGTATTGTTAGAACCTGTTCCTGCAACGACTGGAACACGACCTGCTGTCTTTTTCACACAAAATTCAATCGCATCTAAATGCTCTTCGTGTGTCATAGTACTAGCTTCTCCTGTAGTACCGCATACTACGATTGCATCTGTACCATTTGTAATCTGAAATTCGATCAGATCTGCAAATCTTTCATAATTGATTGTTCCATCCTGATTAAATGGTGTAACAAGTGCTACACCTGCTCCTGTAAATACAGCCATGTTTGTGTGTCCTCCAATATATGTATGATGTGTATTTTTCTACGCTTAATACTAACATCACCCAAAACGAGTGTCAACCCAATCTGCTTTTAGCCATTACTCTGCTGCCATTTCCAACTTGCTTACACTAACTTCGTATGCTACGCGTTTTTCTACATTTTCTTCATCTAAACGCTTCATATATTCTCTGCTCTGAATGCGTCCCCATACAAGCACACGATCTCCAACTTTAAAATTACCGGCATATCTTGCATTTCTGCCCCAGCAAATACAAGGAATATAATCACTCTTTCCATATGGACGATTTACTGCTAAAAGCAAATCTGCAATCTCTCTGCCAAGCGGAGTCTTTCGATAAATTGGCTCTTTGCAGATATAACCATCTAAATATACCTGATTGGTCTGATTGCTTTCCGGCATATTTTCTTCATCTACTTCTATAAATCCTGCTTCTCTTGCAAACACACTCAATACTAACTTATTTTTTCTTTCATCATGACGATTATAAGAACGGAACTGTCCCTGCACTTCCATATATCGTCCACGATAATCTTGTGTAACATCCATAAGGCGTTCTGAAATCATCACTGGGATGATATCGTAAGAATTGCTCAGACGTTCCACACGAAGATCCATCATATAAAATCCTTCTCCAAAAATTTCGTGATTATATGTAAAAGTACTTACTACCTCCCCAATAATCGTTACCTGATTGTTTTCTAATTCTTTTCCGGTCATTTTGTATTTCCCCTTTCTATTTTGACACTGGTTCTTGCGCCATAGCAATGGCTTTTAACACGTTAAATTGTACTACATTCTTTTGAAAAATAGAAGTCCAACTCATCCAAAAAAAGCGACAGATTATATAAAAGTTGTACTTTCTTTTTCCTATATCTCCTTTGTTCCTCAAAAAAAACTATTTTTTCCCTTTATTATGAAGGAAACACCTTGCAAGACTTTCCATTCAATGCTATAATGTTCGAGTTTTGAAAAATGCAACTTTATTTTCACACAGATACAAATTTAGGAGGTATCATGAAGCAGACAAGAGAAGATGTAAGAAACATCGCAATTATCGCACACGTTGACCATGGCAAAACCACATTGGTGGATGAGCTGTTAAAACAATCCGGTGTATTCCGCGCAGGTCAGGAAGTAGCCGATCGTATCATGGACTCCAATGATATTGAAAGAGAACGTGGTATTACAATCTTAGCAAAGAATACCGCGGTAACTTATAAAAATACCAAGATCAACATTATTGACACTCCTGGACACGCTGACTTCGGTGGTGAAGTAGAACGTGTTTTAAAAATGGTAAACGGCGTTATCTTAGTTGTTGACGCATTTGAAGGTGCTATGCCTCAGACAAAATTCGTACTTAGAAAAGCTTTAGAATTAAAGCTTCCTGTTATCGTATGCGTAAATAAGATTGACCGTCCAGAAGCTCGTCCTGCTGAAGTAGTAGACGAAGTTTTAGAATTATTCCTTGACTTAGATGCAGATGATGCTCAGTTAGACTGTCCATTCATCTTTGCTTCTGCAAAAGCTGGTATCGCATCTTTAGATATGAATACTCCTGGTACAGATATGGTACCTTTATTTGAAACAATCTTAGATTACATTCCTGCTCCAGAAGGCGATCCAGATGCTGGTACACAGGTACTTATTTCTACTATCGACTACAATGAATATGTAGGTCGTATCGGCGTAGGTAAAGTAGACAATGGTACTATCAGCGTAAATCAGGAAGTTATCATTGTAAATGCACACGATCCAGAAAAGCAGAAAAAAGTAAAAGTAAGTAAGCTGTATGAATTTGATGGCTTAAATAAAGTAGAAGTAAAACAGTCCAGCATCGGTTCTATCGTTGCTATCTCTGGTATTGCTGATATCCACATCGGTGATACACTCTGCCATGTAGAAGACGTAAAGCCAATCCCATTCCAGAAAATTTCTGAGCCTACTATTGCTATGCACTTTGTAGTAAATGACTCTCCACTTGCAGGTCAGGAAGGTAAATACGTTACTAGCCGTCACTTACGTGATCGTTTATTCAAAGAATTAAATACAGACGTTTCTCTTCGTGTAGAAGAAACAGAAAACGCTGATGCTTTCAAAGTATCCGGCCGTGGTGAATTACACTTATCTGTTTTAATTGAAAATATGCGTCGTGAAGGTTTTGAATTTGCTGTTTCTAAAGCAGAAGTTTTATACCATACAGACGAAAAAGGCCACAAATTAGAGCCAATGGAACTTGCTTATATCGATGTTCCTGATGAATTTTCCGGTAACGTTATCGAAAAGCTTTCTCAGAGAAAAGGTGAGCTTTTAAGCATGGGCAACGGCACAGGCGGTTACACACGTTTAGAGTTCTCTATCCCATCTAGAGGTTTGATTGGTTATCGTGGTGAATTTATGACCGATACAAAGGGTAATGGTATTATCAACACTGTATTTGATGATTACGGCCCATACAAGGGAGATATCCTTTACCGTAAGCAGGGTTCTTTGATTGCTTTTGAAGCTGGTGAAGCCGTTACTTATGGTCTTTACAATGCACAGGATCGCGGTACTTTATTTATCGGACCTGGTGAACGTGTTTACTCAGGTATGGTTGTTGGTCAGTCTGCTAAAACAGAAGACATTGAAATCAACGTATGTAAGAAAAAACAGCTTACAAATACCCGTTCTTCTTCTGCAGATGAAGCACTTCGCCTCACTCCAAAGAAGGTATTAAGTCTTGAACAGGCTTTGGAATTTATTGAAACAGATGAATTATTAGAGGTTACACCAACCTCCCTTCGTATTCGTAAGAAGATTTTAGACCCAACTATGAGAAAACGTTCTAAGAGATAAGTCTTATAAAGAATAACATATTAAAAAAGAGGATTCGGACGATATATCGTCTAAATCCTCTTTTTTTATGATGATTATTTATTTATCTTATAAACCAAGCTGTGCCTTTAATGCAGCTAAGTCAGCTTCTACTGCAGCATTTTCTTCTTTTACTGCATACTTGCTTTCTAAATCAGATAACTTATTTCCTGCTTTTGCAAGCTCATCTTTTGCATTTGCTACATTTAACATCTTATCTGCTTTTTCTTCCATACGGCCAAATGCACCTAACTTGCCAATATACTTGTCTGCACTGCTTGCATATTTATTTACTTTTTCCTGTGTCTTTGCAACACTTACTTTGTTTTTGATTGCTTCTTTACGAACTTTTAAGCTTTCAATATCATTTACTAACTTATCATGTAATTCACGCATTTTCTCTGCATTTACTTTTGCAGCTTCCCATGCAGCCTTTAAACTTTCTGCATGTGCTTCCAGTTCATTTTTCTTTTCTAAGAAAATACGTGCATCGCCTTCGTTTCCAGCTTCTAATGCAGATTTTGCAAGATTTAAGTATTTTGTAATTACTTTTGCATTTTCTTCTACAGCTTTTTTACATCTTGTTTCTTCTGCCATTACAACAGCTGTTTCTTCTTTTACTTCTGTTAAATCTTCTGTAAGGTCGATTAAATACTGCTCTACCATCTTTTCTGGATCTTCAAACTTATCCATAATAGCTGAGATATTGGATTTTACAATATCATTAAATCTGTCTAACATTCCCATAATTTTTACTCCTTTTCATACTTCTTTGCTAATTCATCTATATCTGCTCCGCCGCTTCCAAATGTTTCTAACGGAGTGTTTAAGATTTCTTCTGCTTTTTTCTTTCTTTCATCTTTTTTTTCTTTGCGTGATTTGATTGTTTTATAAACTACAAATACCGCAGCACCTGCTACTAAAACAATTACAACATAATATCCGGAAGACCTTGTCACCTTCATCATATGTTCTCCTGCTTGTGCGAAAGCATTTGCAAAAAACTCATCTTCTGTTGCTGCTGCGTAATAATAGTGGTCTAAATAATCAAATAAGATGTCACACGCTTCTGTATCCATGAGAGAAACCGTATCTGCACCAAGCCACAATGTATACTCATATGCTCCATTATAATCCCAGAATACTAACAAAATATGACCTTCATCATCAAAGAGCTGTTCGTACTGTGTTTCTGCGAACTGTTCTAACTTTTGTGTAGAAGGATCATAATCTCCGGCTACATTATCAATAATATAAACATATGGTAAAATACCAGTTTCATCATAGAATTGCTTTAAGCCCTTTTCCAATGTTGTACGATTTTGAATCCAACCACATTCATCGGTAAAGTATCCTGCTTCATCGGATAGTTTTAACTTCAGTTTTTCTCTCTTTACAGTAGATTTTGTAACGCCACTGCTTGAACCGCTGTTGTAATCTACGTTATAGCTTGCATTACCTAATTGATATCGAAATCCATTTCCTACACATGAAAATAAAAGATATACAACAAGCAGCCAAGCAAATACAACACCTATCACACTAGAACATCCGCCGCCTCGTCTTGGTGGTCTATTTGGATGTCTTGGTGGTCTTGGGCCTCCGAAACCGCCACCTGGCATCGGACCTGGACCAAATCCTCCTGGTCTTGGGCCTCCAAATCCACCACTTGGTCTTGGATTTGGTCTTGGACCGCCAAAACCTCCGCTTGGTCTAGAACTACCGCCACTTGGTCTGGAACTGCTTCCCATACCGCTTCTGCCGCCGGAACCACCCATTGCACTTCTGCCGCTTGAACGACTTCCGCCGCTTCTGCCGCCGCCACTATGGCCTCCACCACCGCTGCGGCCTCCGCCTGCTCCACTTCTTCCCATAAAAACTCCTCCTGTAAAAAATCTTTGCCTTTTATTCTGGTACTGGATAAAATACTTCTTCTAAAACAGTCGTTGTACTGCGTCCAGCCGTTAATTCTGTAATCTCTTTACAAAAATGATCTGCCATATCTCCAGGAACAAGCACGACCAAACTTACTTTATCTGTATATTCACTGCTTTCCTGTGTCAGTCCATTTTGTCCCATAAAATACAATATCTTTCCGATATTGTTATAATCTGTATCTACCTCGATACGCTTTCCATACTGCATCATAGCAGTTGGACATTCTTTTAATGCTTCCTGAAGTGCCTGTGTATACGCTCTTACCAATCCACCTGTTCCAAGAAGCACACCTCCAAAATATCTTGTTACAACAGCCGCTACATTTCGTATTTCAGAACCTAACAACACTTCTAACATTGGTCTTCCTGCTGTACCGCTAGGTTCCCCATCATCACTGCATCGTGTAAGTTCTGCGTGGCTGCCGATTACAAAAGCACTGCAATTATGTCTGGCATCATAATATCGTTTCTTCATTTCCTCGATAAATGCAACTGCTTCCGCTTCACTTTCTACCTTTCGTACACTGGCGATAAAACGAGATTTTTTCTCAACAATTTCGCCTGTAAAAGTCTGTATTTCGGAAGAATCTGTATATAATATTCTGTAACTTTCCTGTTTCTTTGAATTCATGTATTTACTCCTGCTTTTCTTTTACTTTTTTAATATACTATTTTTTACGAGCCTTTGCAAGATTGTTCTATGCACGATAAGCGTTCTTTTGTGCAAATGCAAACATATTTTTCCAAAAACAATGTACATAAGATTCTAATTCTTATGGTGATGCTCTTTTTTATAAGATACTTTCCTTTTTTTTCTGAAAAAATCCCCAAAATCCTAAGGAAATCTTCATGGAATTTCCATGGAAAAATACTTTATTTTATGCTGTATTTTTGCTATAATGCTTTGTATGTATGCAGAAAGGATATTTTATGAACTATAGTAAAAATGGACTTAAGCAGAGCCAACAAAAAATCAATTCTAAATCCGAAAAACTCGGACGACGTATTTTAATCTTTTGTTGTCACACTCTGCTGTTACTTGTTGTTATTTGTGTCGTAATTGGCGGAAGTGCTGCAATTGGTGCTTTTGAAGGTTGTATTGACAATGCTCCAAACATTAACAGCTCTGACGTTTCTGCTGAAGGTTTTTCTTCCTTTGTTTATGACACAGATGGAAATCAGATGGCAAAACTCGTTACCAGTGGTTCAAACCGTATCAACGTTACACTGGACAAAGTTCCTGATTATTTACAAAAGGCATTTATCGCGATAGAAGACAGCCGTTTTTATGAGCATAACGGTGTCGATGTAATCGGTATCGTGCGTGCAGGTGTCAGCGGTGTCATGAACGGACTGAATTTCAGTTCTGGTGCCAGCACAATCACACAACAGCTTATTAAGAACACCATTTATGAAAATTTCGTAAATGAATCCAAATTAGAAAGCGTAGAACGTAAAATTCAGGAATGGTATCTTGCAATCCAGATCACAAAAGAATTATCTAAAGACGAAGTATTGATCCGTTATCTGAATACGATTAATCTTGGACAAAACACGCTCGGCGTACAGGCTGCTTCTCTTCGTTATTTTGGAAAAGACGTTTCTGATCTGACATTGTCTGAGTGTGCAGTCATTGCGGCGATTACCAAAAGCCCTAGCGGCTATAACCCAATCACCAAACCAGAAAGAAATGCTGAACGTCGTATAAAAGTATTAAACGATATGCTCGCTTTAGAATATATCTCACAAGCAGAATACGATGAGGCAATGGCTGATGATCCATATCCAAGAATTGCTCAATACAATGAAGTTTATGCTGCAAATGATACGGTTACTTCCTATTTTGTAGATGCTGTTACCGATCAGGTTTTAAAGGATCTTATCGAAATCGGCTATTCTGAAACACAGGCCGAAAATCTCATCTACAGCGGCGGTATCAAAATTAATTCTACTATGGATTCTGATATTCAGAAGATTGTAGACGAAGTATGCAGTGATGAATCTAACTTCCCTCGTGTATTCTACCAACTTAGTTATCAGCTCAGTGTAGAACAGGCAGATGGTACTACTGTTCATCACAGCACAGAAATGATGCAGAAATACTTAAAAGAACAAAATTATACCCAAGACGGCTATGATCCAGCAAACGACAAAATGTTGTTTGATACGAAAGAAGCCGCAGAAGCTGCGATAGAATATTACAAAGCATACGCAGTATCCGCAGGAGATGAAATACTCGGTGAAAAAACAAGTATTACACTTCAGCCACAGCTTTCTGTTGTAATCATGGATCAAAAGACAGGTTATGTTAAAGCACTTCTTGGCGGACGTGGTGAAAAAACAGTAAGTAAATCTTTCAATCGTGCTACTTCTGCAACCCGCTCTCCAGGTTCTTGTTTTAAAGTTTTAGCAGCATACGCTCCTGCTCTTGACAGCGGCAGATTTACACTTGCAAGCGTACAAAATGACGCTCCGTTTGCATATACTAATTCCGGTGACGGCAACAATCGTCTTGTTAAAAACTGGCATGAACGTTCTCAAGGTTATAAAGGATTATTAAATTATAGAGAAGGTATTCGTTGGTCACGAAATGTCATCACCGTAAAGGCTTCTACAATGATCACACCACAGCTTGGTATGGATTACCTGCTTGATTTTGGTTTCACAACACTGGTACCATCTCTAAATGAAGATGGCAATACCGACTTAAACCAATCTTTATGTCTGGGCGGTATTACAAATGGTGTTACAAATCTGGAATTAACTGCAGCTTATGCTTCTATTGCAAATGGCGGTGTTTATATTGAACCTACTTTGTACACTACTGTATTAGACCATGATGGAAATATTATCTTAGATAAATCTTCTAACGAAGAAAAACGTGTATTAAAAGAAAGCACTTCTTGGCTTTTAACAGATGCAATGCGTGATGTTATCAACGAAGGTACTGGTACACAGGCTCGTGTAGCCGGCTGGGATGTCGCTGGTAAGACTGGTACAACAACTGATGACATGGACGTATGGATTTCTGCTTACACTCCTTACTATACTGGAAGTGTATGGCTTGGCTTTGATAACAACAACAAAGAATTAAGCACTGCAGAACAGAGTACACATAGCAAGATATACAGCAAGATTATGACTCGTGTACATGAAGGTCTGGAACAAAAAGAAATTATGGGAAAACCAGAAAACATCATCGAAGTTCAGGTTTGTGCAAAATCCGGAAAACTTCCTTGTCCAGGTATATGTGACGCTCATGTTTATACTGAATATTTTGAAGAAGGTACAGAACCTACCGACCAGTGCAACATTCATGTGAGCGGTATTGTTTGTGGTACAGACAATGTACTTGCAACAGAATATTGTCCTTATAAGACAGAAGGTGCTGTTACTCTTCCATTTACAGAATATCCAGAATTAGAAGAAGGTACTCGATTAGGTGCTGCACTTGCCGCTCTTGGCGACAATGCAAACAGCGATTCTATTGCTGCTTGGTTACAGCAGTATGATGCTTCTGCTCCTACATCAACAACTTGTCATCATACCTATGAATATATGTTAGAGCATCATTGGGGCGGTGACCCTGCAAATGCTACCACATACGGTATGTATACTCCTTCTGATGAAGATTCCGAATAATAAAAATGTTGTCCCGCAGTATGTTATACTACGGGACATTTTTTTGTACATCAGGACATCACACATTTCCAGTATACAAAAACTTTTTAAAAAATTATTGACAATCAAAAACATTCTTGCTATTATGTATTAGTAATGCTGATGTGGCACAGTAGGTAGCGCGCATCCTTGGTAAGGATGAGGTCGGCGGTTCAAGTCCGCTCATCAGCTTGCAAACAAAAAACTCCTGAACTTTTGTTACGGGTTGATAAGGCAGTATAGAACACTTATTACATCTGTGGCATTGCGAAGGGAAGAAATTAGGCTTTGACTTAGAAGGTCAGAGCCTTTTTCTTTTGCAATAAAATCCGTACATTC
>CAYRIK010000003.1:24891-85544 GCA_964424345.1 uncultured Lachnospiraceae bacterium | reverse complement strand
CCTCTATGGAACTCTCTTATCTTATTGATTTGATAGCAATTAGTTGTATTTACGCTTTCTAGCTGCTTCAGATTTCTTTTTACGTTTTACGGATGGTTTCTCGTAATGCTCACGTTTACGAATTTCCTGCTGAATACCTGCCTTTGCGCAGCTTCTCTTGAAACGACGTAAAGCGCTATCTAAAGTCTCGTTTTCTTTAACGATTACGTTTGACATTTCCCTGACCTCCCTTCAGTCCCTTCAAGTATTACGACTGATTTGGGTTATTTGATTTTGGCTAAAGTGCCAATACACAAATGATATTTTAACACAAATATTCTGTGTGTCAATACTAAAATCGGTATTTCTTAAATTTTTTCTAAATATGTTTCCACTTACACAATCAAGCAGCGTAATTATTTTACCTGACCAGCTAAAACATCTGCTACTGCTGCGATAGCCTGTGGAATACCTGCTGGGTTCTTACCGCCAGCCTGAGCCATATTTGGACGACCACCGCCGCCACCGCCAACAAGTGCTGCAATGCCCTTAATCAAGTTTCCTGCATGTGCGCCGCTCTTCATAGCTGCATCTGTTGCCATTGCAATCAGATTTACTTTACCATCTTTTTCAGAAGCAAGTACAACAACACCTTCGCCTAATTTTTCTTTTAACTGATCTCCAAGATCACGAAGACCGTTCATATCAACGCCTGCAACAGCCTTTGCGATATACTTCACGCCATTTACTTCACAAACGCTGTCTGTTACATCACCAAGTGCTTCCTGTGCTGCTTTTGCCTTTAAAGATTCATTTTCGCTCTGTACAGCTTTTAATTCAGCTAATACATGCTCACATTTTTCTACTAAAGAAGCTGGAGTTGTCTTTAATGTCTTTGCTGCCTGATTTAAAATCTGTTCTAATTCTGCATAGTATGCTGTTACACCGCTGCCAGTGATTGCTTCAATACGACGAACACCTGCTGCTACACCGCTTTCAGATAAAATCTTGAAAGAAGCGATATTTCCTGTGTTTGCTACATGTGTACCACCACAAAGTTCTACAGAATCACCCATCTTAACAACGCGAACTTTTTCGCCGTACTTTTCACCAAACAATGCCATAGCACCTGTCTTACGAGCATCTTCGATATTCATTTCTTCTGTTACAACAGGAACAAAAGCTGCAATCTGAGCATTTACCTGAGCTTCTACCTCTGCGATTTCTTCTGCTGTCATAGCGGAGAAATGAGAGAAGTCAAAACGAAGTCTGTCTGCATTTACAAAGGAACCGTGCTGTTCTACATGTGTACCAAGTACATTTCTAAGAGCCTTATGGAGTAAATGTGTTGCAGAATGATTCTTGCATGTATTTGCTCTATTTTCTGCATTTACTTTTAAAGTAACTGTATCGCCTACTTTTACCATGCCCTTTGTTACAACACCAACATGACCTACTTTACCACCTAAAAGTTTGATTGTATCTTTTACTTCAAATGTAAAGTTTTCTGTTTCGATAGTACCAAAGTCTGCACACTGACCACCCATTGTTGCATAGAAAGGTGTTTCTTCTACGATAATTGTACCAACTTCTCCGTCAGTAAGCGCTTCTACTAATTCTGTTTCTGTTGTAAGAACTGTAACTTTAGAATCATGTTCTAATGTATCATAACCTACGAACTTAGAAGTAACAGATGCATCAATTGATTCATAAACAGTAACGTCTGCACCCATATAGTTTGTAACTTTTCTAGCTGCACGAGCAGTATCACGCTGCTTCTTCATAGCTGCTTCAAAGCCTGCTGCATCTAATGTAAATCCCTGTTCTGCAAGAATTTCTTCTGTTAAATCAAGTGGGAATCCATAAGTATCATATAACTTAAATGCATCATCACCAGAAAGTTCTGTCTTACCTTCTGCTTTTACAGCTTCTGCCATATCATTCAAAATAGATAAGCCCTGATCGATTGTCTTATTGAACTTGCTTTCTTCCTGTGTTAAAACGTTTAAGATAAATTCTTTCTTTTCTTCTAATTCTGGATAACCGTCTTTACATTCCTGAATAACTGTCTTAGATAATTCTGCAAGGAACTGTCCTTCGATGCCAAGTTTACGTCCATGACGTGCTGCACGACGAATCAAACGACGAAGTACATAACCACGTCCTTCGTTGGAAGGCATGATACCATCGCTGATCATAAATGTAGAAGAACGCATATGATCTGTGATCAAACGGATAGAAACATCTGTTGCATCATCTTTCTGATATTCTACACCAGCAACTTCACAAATACGGTCACGAATTGCTTTCATAGTATCAATATCGAATACAGAAGTTACGTCCTGAACTACTACTGCAAGACGTTCTAATCCCATACCTGTATCAATATTTTTCTGAACTAATTCTGTATAGTTTCCTTTGCCATCGCTTTCAAACTGTGTAAATACGTTATTCCATACTTCCATGAAACGATCACATTCACAACCAACTTTACAATCTGGCTTACCGCAACCATATTTTTCTCCGCGGTCATAGTAAATTTCTGAACAAGGACCGCAAGGACCTGCACCATGTTCCCAGAAGTTATCACATTTTCCTTCTGCATCACGATAAAAACGTGTAATCTTTTCTGCTGGAACACCAATTTCTTTTGTCCAAATATCAAATGCTTCATCATCTTCGCAGTAAATAGAAGGATATAAACGATCTTCTTCCATTCCTACTACCTTTGTTAAAAATTCCCAGCTCCAAGCGATTGCTTCATGTTTGAAATAATCACCAAAGGAGAAGTTACCAAGCATTTCGAAGAAAGTAAGATGACGAGCAGTCTTACCTACATTTTCAATATCACCTGTACGAACACACTTCTGGCATGTTGTAACACGACGACGAGGAGGAATCTCCTGTCCTGTAAAATATGGCTTTAATGGAGCCATACCAGAGTTGATGATTAATAAAGAATTATCATTGTGTGGTACAAGAGAAAAACTCTTTAATCTTAAATGGTCTTTGCTTTCGAAGAACTCAAGATACATTCTTCTCAAGTCATTTACGCCGTATGCTTTCATGTTGTATTCCTTTCTTTTTCATTATAATGATCTACCGACTGTAAATCGATATACTTTTTTTACCAGAGTATATGAGGTATCCTTGCGGATCGTTTTTATATACTAGAAAACGAGTAATGCTCTATTATATAAAAAAGCCCTAAGTTGATATATTACCAACTTAGGGCGAACTATTTAGTCCGTGTTACCACCTAATTTCAGATTTCTCTGCACTCTGCCAATACGAAAAATCCGTATTGCCTTCCATGATAACGGTGGAACTCCGACGAAGCCTACTTAGTTATCCTGTTCGGTTCGTAACTCCGAGACTGCTTCCATATCCGTTTCATAAAGATTCGCACCAACCATCTTCTCTCTGCACATGTCCCCGATATGTACTCTTTCTCTTCATAGTCTTTTCATATACGTCGTTATGATAGCATGTCTGCCAAAAGGCTGTCAAGCTTAAAATGTAAACTTATCTGCAAAGTATGCTTCTAATTCAGCGATTGGCACGCGAACCTGTTCCATAGTGTCACGATCACGAACTGTTACACAACCGTCTGTTTCAGATTCAAAATCGTAAGTTACACAGAATGGTGTACCGATTTCGTCCTGACGACGATATCTCTTACCGATGTTTCCTCTGTCATCAAATTCACAATTATATTTCTTAGAAAGCTGCATGAAAATCTTTTCTGCACCTTCGTTTAACTTCTTAGATAATGGTAATACACCAATCTTAACAGGGGCAAGTACTGGATGGAAATGTAATACTGTTCTTACATCACCTTCACCAATTTCTTCTTCATCGTATGCAGCACAAAGGAATGCAAGTACTACTCGGTCACAGCCTAAAGATGGCTCTACAACGTAAGGAACATACTTCTCACCCTTAGCATCATCAAAGTAAGACATATCTTCTCCAGATACTGTCTGATGCTGTGTTAAGTCGTAATCTGTTCTGTCTGCAATACCCCAAAGTTCACCCCAGCCAAATGGGAATAAGAACTCGATATCTGTTGTTCCCTTAGAATAGAAGCAAAGCTCTTCTGGAGAATGGTCACGAAGACGCATTTCTTCTTCTTTCATACCAAGAGAAATCAACCAATCACGGCAGAAACCTCTCCAATACTGGAACCAATCTAAATCTGTACCAGGTTCACAGAAGAATTCTAATTCCATCTGTTCAAATTCTCTTGTACGGAATGTAAAGTTACCTGGTGTGATCTCGTTACGGAAAGATTTACCAATCTGGCCGATACCAAATGGAATCTTCTTACGGCTTGTACGCTGTACGTTCTTAAAGTTTACGAAAATACCCTGTGCAGTTTCAGGACGTAAGTAAACAGTGTTCTTTGCATCTTCTGTTACACCCTGGAATGTCTTAAACATAAGGTTGAACTGTCTGATATCTGTGAAGTTGTGCTTACCGCAGCTAGGACATGGAATCTGGTGTTCTTCTACGAATGCCTTCATCTGTTCCTGGCTCCAAGAGTCAACGCTCTCTTTTAATTCAATGTTGTTTTCTGCACAGAAATCCTCGATTAATTTATCTGCACGGAATCTTTCCTTACATTCTTTGCAGTCCATCAATGGGTCAGAGAAACCGCCTAAATGACCAGAAGCCACCCAAGTCTGTGGGTTCATTAAGATTGCACAGTCAACACCTACGTTATATGGATTTTCCTGTACGAACTTCTGCCACCATGCTTTTTTTACGTTGTTCTTTAATTCAACGCCAAGGTTACCATAATCCCATGTATTTGCAAGACCACCATAGATCTCACTGCCAGGATATACAAAACCTCTCGCTTTTGCTAAAGCAACAATTTTTTCCATTGTCTTTTCCATAAAAACTTCTCCTCTTGTTTCTTAAAATATGTATCGGTTTATTATTTATAAACCACATAATACGGACCCACGGAACCTTCTTTTGGCTGCACATCCGTTTTATTGATTAAGTTTAGATTGCTGCTGTAACACAGCACATTTCCATCACATCTTACTGCAACAGATTCATTCCACACAAACAAATTGCGTTGGCGAATGGAATTATCATTGATAATGATACTTTCTCCATTTTTAACAGACACAAGCACTGTATCGGATTTATATCCATTTTGCAATGCCTCTGCAACTGTCTTTTGATAACAGCTTGTTTCCATAAATCCCGCATAGGCAGCAGGGGAATCAAATGTATACGCAAAATGCAGTACACCATTTTCCACTTCAGCTTTGCTGATTGCAACACCGTTTCCATATGTGTTGACTTCTTCCTGTGCCATTTGCTTTAACTCTTCCACATTATAATAAGATTCTGCAAAAGCGGAAACAATCTCATATACGATTGAACCCTTATCAGATAAGCATAATGTATCCGTCGCAATTGCGGCACGATTGCTTCCACACCCGACAAGGAATAAGAGTAATGACAAAAGAAGTACTGATAACTGACTCTTTTTCATAATAAATGTATCCTCACTTTGTATGGATGAACCTTTCATCCACATAGTCATTCTTCATTATAAACAAAACTCTTTTGTTTTTCAACCTATATTTTAATCGTTTCAAGTATTTCCAAACTTTTAAAATGTTTATCTATACATCTATCACAGTATCTGGAAGCGTATCGTGTGAGTTCTTTGAGCACCTCTGGCGAAAGAGAAAAGCGATACAACGACTCTATCGGTGACTGTACAATATAAGAAACTGCATATCCGCAAGTACTTTCTGGATCTAAATCAGCAAACAAGCCCGGAAACTCACCATTGACTGCGATTGCTTTGATTTCAAATACTGCTTTGACAAGTTTGTGATCATAAGCTGGATGAGTCAAAGCTCTTAAAGACTGATACAACAGCTTTAACATTTCTTTATTATCATCATTTTCCCTGCCATAATAATCTGCTATCTCCAAAAAATAAATGCCGATATATGCTCCTGTAAAATCATTTCTCAGTTGCTCAAAAAAATTATCAATTTGTGTATCTTGCAGTGTATAGGAACTTTTTCCAGGATACAATCTGAATTGTCCAAAGCAAAATAATGTTGTAGAAGCCATAAAACGACTGTTCGTTTTTCTTGCTCCTCTTGCAAATGCACTTATTTTACCTCTTTCTTTTGTCAACAAAACAATTCGCCTGTCATATTCTCCAATCGGTTCTGATTTTATTATCATCCCCGTCACTTCTATTATATCCATCATGCTTTGCTCTAACCAAACATTGATTACTTTTTTGTAATCCTATTATGAGATTTCTTTTATACACCATCTTTTGGATTATATCCAAAATTCTTCATCAAGAAATCACTGTCTCTCCAGTCTTTCTTTACTTTTACCCAAAGCTGAAGATTTACCTGCATTTCTACCAAATCTTCAATATCTGGTCTTGCCTGCATACCAATCTTCTTTAACATGCTGCCGCCTTTTCCGATGATGATACCTTTATGAGAATCTCTTTCACATACGATTGTTGCGTCAATATCAACGATATGTTCACGATATTTCATACTGTCAATAGAAACCGCAATACCATGTGGAATTTCATCGCCTAAAAGACGTAATGCTTTTTCTCGAATCAATTCTGAAACAATCTGTCTGATTGGCTGATCTGTAACTGTATCTTCATCATAGAATGCTTCTCCATAAGGAAGATATTTAAAGATACATTCCAATAACGTATCTGTATTTGTTCCCTTTAATGCAGATACCGGAACAATTTCATCAAAATCAAGCTGTTTACGGTAAGTATCGATAAATTCTAAAATTTCACTCTTTTTTACAGTATCAACTTTATTGATAACTAAGATTTTTGGAGTCTTTGTCTTTTTTAACTGTTCAATAATATACTGCTCACCTGCTCCAATATATGTTGTTGGCTCTACCAGCCACAAAATAACATCTACTTCAGACAATGTTTTTTGTGCAACACCGACCATATAATTGCCTAATTTGTTTTTGGCTTTGTGGATACCAGGTGTATCTAAGAATACAATCTGACCTTCTTCACTTGTATATACTGTCTGTATACGATTTCTTGTTGTCTGTGGTTTATTTGATGTGATTGCGATTTTTTGCCCAATCAAATGATTCATCAATGTAGATTTTCCTACGTTTGGTCTGCCAATCAATGTAGCAAAACCAGCTTTGTACTTTTTATCCATATTTTTTTCCTCTTTTATTGTTTACGCTCGCACGTTTTTCGTAAAAGTCGTACGTTTTATTTAAAATAATTGCATTGTTGTATCAAACAACTCTTTTGCTGCATTAATTTTTTCTGCATTTCCAACTACGCACAATGCGTCATCAGACATAAATGCTCGAATATGCTCTGACAATGCCTGAATATCTTCCTGTGTACAAGATAATACTTCATCTCGTTCCTTCTGCATATCTTCTTGTGTTCTTTTTGTCATAAAACCAGCAAGTGAAAATGCTCCAAGTGCAGAAGCTGTCATAGGTGTATCATCCATCTCGCCAACTGCTCCTATGACATACTGTGTCATAGTACGCTCGTCTGCAATAAATTTGGCTACCGCATCTGCTGCCTTCTCATATACATCAATCGTACGCTCTAAGTGTGGATCACGATAAGAAACAAAATAGCTGTCACCTGTTTTTCCAAAGGCACACATACAGCCGTATGCACCACCTTTTACACGAATTTGATTCCAAAGATATTCATATCCCATGATTACACGAAGTACGCGGAATGCTCCTGTATAAGTCAATCCTTTTACAGCATAATTACCTGCACGACATACATACTGTACCTGACCTGATGTCATAAAACCTTCTTTATTTTTGGAAAGAACTGGCTCAAAACTTCCTGTAGATACATGATCTGTATAGAGCTTGTCTGCTATATCAGGAATCATTTCCATCCACGCATCTATGCCTTCTTTTTCTGCGGTAACATCTGCCATCATATTTTCTTTACGGAAAATAATATGACTAAGTTTTGTCAGTGCATCTGCAATTTCTTCATAGCGATTGTCAAAATCTTTTTCTAATGCTTCTAAAAAGCGATACTGGGTTACACCGTTCATATTTTCATTGATTGCTGCATTACGGCTAAAATAAGACATTGCTCTCATTGCTGCAATAGTATGACCAGCATTCATCATCTGACTCTGTAATCTTGACTTGCTTTCGGAAATAATTTCACCAAGACGTTTTTTGTCCGCAAAAACAGTATCTAACAACATTTCTAACATTAAGTCTTTTGCCTGTGCCATATCTTCATATAACACCTTACACTTTAATTCAAAAGAAACAATTGCTTTATTCAAATCTGTTGCATTTGGATATACATTTGTAACCGGCCCGATACCACCGCTGACTAAATTAATCTCATTAAAAAGACTGCCATATGTGTGCTTTGTCGTATCCATATATCCAATACAAGTCTTTAACAGATTCATATATGGGAACAGTTCCTGTGGAACATGCTTTGTATCAAAAATCAGACGAAGGTATGCAATTCCATTTGTATATAACGGATGTGTCAAAATATCAATACCGTCTTTATGCTGCATTTCATTTACATAGCCTTGTGTTTCTCGTTTTAAATCTTCTCGTTTCAATAATGGAATACAAGCTAATGTTTCAGGTGTATCTTCTTTGTCCTGATATGCATCTAAAGATGCTTTGTCTGCAAGAATCTGTTCTATCTGTTCTTTGGTCATGGATGCTTTGATTTCTTCCATTTTGCGAACAAAATCCTGTTCTTTCTTTGTTGAAAGTCCTGCTTCAGGATACATAACCAAAATTGTTTTATGTGTATTATTTAATAAATATTTTTCTACAAGTGCTTCAAAATATCCTTCAGATGCCTTTTTCTTTAAAGATGTATAAATCTCATCTGCTTCTAAATGTAAAAATGGAGCTGCATCATCATAATTCCAGCTGCTCATTGCAGATAATCCAAGCATTAAGCCCTTTGGACTTCTGCCAAAATCAGCTTCTTTATAACGAAATTCAAAGTAATGTAATGCTGCCTGAATTGCTTTTTTATCAAATCCTTCTTCTACAACACGACGCAACTGTTCCTCTATAATACGAACAAATTCCTCTTTTTGCTCTGCATCTGCATCCTTTGCTACAATACTAAAATATGGCTGTAACATATAATCCGCATAAGAAGAATATACATCTTTACCAATTCCGGCATCAATTAAAGCTTGTCTTAATGGAGCTCCTGGTGCAGAACAAAGTGCATAATCTAAAATTTCAAATGCATAACACAATTCAGCATCCAAACTTGTTCCTGTAACAATATTGTATGTTAAAAATGTCTTTTCTTTTGTTCCTTCATCTTCCATAACCGGATATGGCTTTGCCAATTCCTTTACTTTTGAAAAAGCAGGCTGTAAGGAAATCTTTGTATTTAATTCAGCAATTCCTTCATCTTCTTTAGAAAAATCTTTTAAATATGACTCATGTATAAATAATAATTTTTCCCAAACATCCATATTTCCGTACAGATAAATAAAACTGTTTGCAGGATGATATAATGTGCTGTGAAATTCCAAAAACTGTTCATAAGTCAAATCTGGAATACAATCCGGATCACCACCAGATTCTACGCCATAACAAGTGTCTGGGAATAAGGAATTCATGATTTCTCTTTCTATAACATCATCTGCACTAGAAAAAGCACCTTTCATTTCATTATAAACAACACCATTGACTGTAAGCGGAGCATCTTTATCCTCTAATTCATAGTGCCATCCTTCCTGACGGAAAATGTTTTGTTCTTTATAAATATTTGGATAAAATACTGCATCCAGATATATATGCATCAAATTCTGAAAATCCTGATCGTTGCAGCTTGCAACAGGATACATTGTTCTATCAGGATATGTCATTGCATTTAAAAAAGTATTCAAAGAACCTTTTGCCAATTCAATAAACGGATCTTTTACAGGGAAATGTTTAGAACCGCATAACACGCTGTGTTCCAAAATATGTGGTACACCTGTAGAATCTGTTGGCGGAGTACGAAAACCGATATAAAATACTTTATTTTCATCGTCATTGGATATTACTGCAATTCTTGCTCCAGTGCCAATATGCTCCAGACGATATACAACAGAATGTAAATCTGTGCTTTCTCGTTCCTCCAATATATTGTAAAATTGTAAAGCTTTTTGTTTTAAACTCATATTGCACGCCACCTTAAAATAATATATGTATAGAGTTTATCATATTTTAAGTTTTTATCCAACCATTTTTTCGTTAATTCGATAAGTTATCATCTGTGGGAGTATTAAGAAAATCTTTAGAGGCGTATAAAAGACAAATGAGCCAGCCACCGTAGTGACTGACTCGTGTAAAAGGGGAATTTTACTTAAATAAATTAAGTAAGCGCTTCAACGCATTTTTAAAATAACATATATTTCGACAAAAATCAAGTGCTTTTTCAACTTTTTCGGGCATTCATAGCCTTTTTACTGTTTACAAATACAGAAACAAAGATTACTGCATACGACTAAATCGGAAATGTCATAATAGCTAATTTTGAATACTGTAATTCTTGTACTACAATTCCCTTTTTCTCTTTTTCTTCTTTAGAAAGTGCTGCAAACTCTTCAATTTTATAAAGATGCTCTTTGTATGTCCATTCTATTTTACCAAATAAATGCTTCACCTGCGTCAACTCGGAAACTTTTACTTTTGTACGAAGCTGTCTAAATGCTTCATACAAATACCCTTCTGGTTTCATATAATAGAATACACTCTCAAAGGTATCTTCTTTATCTACTTCGTGTAACGCACATTTCATTACAATAGAACGGAATTTAAACGGAACATCTTCTTCTGAAGCAAGATCCCCAAAAGAAAATTTTGCCCCCACATATAACATTCTTGTATCTTGTAAAATATATCTATAGTCTTGATAATCAATCATTCTTGTTATTGTCCTTCAAAATATTCTATTGTATCTCCGCATAAACGAATAGCTTCTTCGATATCTTCAATCGGCATACCTGTTTCTTCTGCAAGTTCTAAAGGAGTAATCTTTTTACGCAAGTCTTCAGACATTTCTTTGGCCGCTTCGGATACTTTATTTACAAGATCCATTGCCTTTTGATCTTCTTTGGACTGTTCTGCTGAAAGACCGATATATTCTTCCATACCATCCATAATCATTTTTGCAAGCATACCTTCTGCTTCTGATGCATTTTCTAACGCACCAAGCATAGATACACCTACTGCAAGTGCTACATTTCCTTCTCCAATCAAATCTTCCAAGTAAGCGCCCTGTCCTGCATACAGCTTTGCAATTTCTACTACCTGTGGCAAAAATAATTCAACAAGTCTTGACTGTGCATCCACATCTCCTGCCATCGCAGATAATGTAATTGCTTCTCGTTCTCCATCAGAAGCACCTTTGATATATTTTAATTCTTCCAGATACATATCCAAATAATCTACATCTTCTTCTGACAAATATGCGTCAGGATCTACTGCTTCTTCTATACCAATCTTTTGCTTGCGAAGATAATCGTATACCATTTCTAACTGTTCTGGGCCAAATCCCATTGGCTCAAATGCGGTTTCTACCTGTTCTTTAGACACAATGTGTCCCTGTTCTTTTGCAATATTTTTGATATATTCCAATGTTTTTGCAAATAATAGTTCTTTTTCCATATCTCCCTCGCCTTTCTCTTTGTTTATTTTACATGTTCATGTGTAAACAAATGGTCACTGCAATATTCATAATTACCGTTGCATTTACTGCAGAAACGAAACTCTAATTCTGGATTACTCTCATCTGTACGACCACAGATAGCACATTTATGTCTGCTTTCTTTTGGTTGCATATGTGTTGCCTTTTTGATTTCCTGATTGAATTTTTGTTTACGAATAAACTGTTTTGGATCAATTGCAACTTTATTTGTTAATAAGAAAATAGCCATATTAAGCAGTGCTGCACCAATTGCAAATCTTCCAAATACGGAACCTGTAAAGAACATCCATACCAATAATAAAAGATCAATGATACCAAGCACTTTTACTTTGATTGGTATTACAAAGAAATATAAAACCATCATATCAGGGAATGTTGCCGCATATCCCATAAAAATAGACAGGTTAATGTAATATGTGGAAAATGCCACTAAAGAACCTATTGCAGAATAATATTCCAACAAATCTCCTGTAGCCCCCATACCATATCGAATATATGCAAGCATCAAAAAGCTGGATAAAATTGTCATAACAATACCGCCAACAATATACTTGGTGTATTTAGCAATTCCCCATAAACGCTCTAATACAGAACCTATTTTATAATAAAAATAAAGCATCAGCAGTGTAAAAATATCAAAACTGCTTGGTGGAACAACCAGCCACGTTACAAGACGCCACACCTGACCATGTAAGATCTGATATGGATCTAGTGTCAAAAAAGATAATACTGTCGGACTGACAATCTGTAATATATATCCGACTGCATAACACAAAACCAAACCCAGAGTAAGATTTGATATTCCAAAATTTTTTCTGGAATGAGAATTAAACTTTGTCATAAAACCAACGTCCTTTCACTAATCTATGTTTCATAATACCAAACCTTTTTAAGAAAGTAAATAAATGAAGTCCCGCTCCATGAAACTTTTCCAGTAACTTTATACTTTTTTAATATTTTTCCCAGAGATTTTCGAAATCCGAGCATTTTTTCATACTCAGTGATATTGAACTTTGTAAAATTTTGCCGTATAATGTATGGCGTTAAAAATTTGTATTATTACCTATTTATATGTTTTTTCAACTTTTTGAAAGAAAGTGAGTTGTTATATGAATTATTCATCAGAAAACCATGCAAGCTTAGGCATTGATATTGGTTCTACTACTGTAAAGATTGTTATCCTGAACGAAGCTCATCAGATTTTATTTTCTGATTACAAAAGACATTTTGCAAACATTCAGGAAACGCTATCAGAACTTCTCCAAAAAGCAAGCGATGCTTTAGGAAATTTAACAGTTCATCCTGTTATTACAGGTTCAGGCGGACTTAGTCTTGCCAACCATTTAGAAGTACCATTTAATCAGGAAGTAATTTCTGTTGCCAGTGCATTAAAAGAACTTGCCCCACAAACAGACGTTGCTATCGAACTTGGTGGCGAAGATGCAAAGATCATCTATTTTGAAGGCGGAAATGTAGAACAGCGTATGAATGGTATCTGCGCTGGTGGTACTGGTTCTTTCATTGACCAGATGGCTTCCTTATTACAGACAGATGCAGCTGGCTTAAACCGCTATGCAGCAGATTACAAATCTTTATATACGATTGCTGCCCGCTGTGGTGTATTTGCAAAAACAGATATCCAGCCACTTATTAACGACGGTGCTACAAAAGAAGACTTGGCTGCTTCTATTTTCCAAGCCGTTGTAAATCAGACAATTTCCGGTCTTGCCTGCGGTAAACCAATCCGCGGTCATGTTGCTTTTTTAGGCGGTCCATTGTACTTCCTTCCTGAACTTAAAAAAGCATTTATCAGAACATTAAAATTAGACGAAGAACACGTTGTAGAAGCTCCAAATCCTCATTTATATGCAGCATTTGGTTCTGCTCTTGCTTCTAAAGAAGATTGTTGTGTTGTAATTTCTGATTTGATTCAGAAATTAGACGCAAAGATTGTTATGGATTTTGAAGTAGAACGAATGGAACCTTTATTCAAAGATGAAGCTGACTTTGAAGCGTTCCAGACACGTCATGCTGCACACCAAGTAAAGAAAGGTGACCTTGCTTCCTACCATGGCAAGGCTTATCTTGGCATTGATGCTGGTTCTACTACTACAAAAGTGGCAGTTGTTGGTGAAGACGGTACATTATTGTACAGCTTCTACGCAAATAACGATGGTTCTCCATTAGAGACTGCCATTGGTGCTATGAAACAGATTTTAGAAATCAAACCAGCTGATACACAGATTGTTCGCTCCTGCTCTACCGGATACGGCGAAGCACTTATGAAGGCTGCATTCTTATTAGACTACGGCGAAGTAGAAACTGTTGCACATTACTATGCTGCTGCCTTCTTTAATCCAGACGTAGACTGTATTTTAGATATCGGCGGTCAGGATATGAAATATATCCGTATCAAAAATCAGGCAGTTGATAAAGTACAATTAAACGAAGCTTGTTCTTCCGGATGTGGTTCCTTTATCGAAACATTTGCAAAATCTTTAAATTATTCTGTACAGGATTTTGCACAGGCTGCTTTATTTGCAGAACATCCTATCGACCTTGGTACACGTTGTACCGTATTTATGAACTCCAAAGTAAAGCAGGCACAGAAAGAAGGGGCTACTGTTTCTGATATTTCTGCCGGTCTTGCTTACTCTGTTATTAAAAATGCACTTTACAAAGTTATCAAAGTAGCTGATGCTTCTGAACTTGGTAAAAATATCGTTGTTCAAGGTGGTACATTCTACAACAATGCCGTTTTACGTTCTTTAGAAAAAACTGCCGGCTGTGAAGTAGTTCGTCCTGATATCGCAGGTATCATGGGTGCGTTTGGTGCCGCATTGATTGCACGTGAACAGTATCAGGCAGAACCTGTAGAAACTACTATGCTTTCTTTAGAAGACATCCAAAATCTTCAGTTTACAACTACTATGGCAAAATGTCATGGATGTACAAACAGCTGCCGACTTACCATCAATCGCTTTACAGGCGGTCGTCAGTATATCAGCGGCAACCGTTGTGAACGTGGTCTTGGTATGGCAAAGAAAAAGAAAGATGTACCAAACTTATTCGATTATAAATTACATAGATATTTTGATTATGAGCCTTTAGAGATTACAAATGCACCTCGTGGTACTGTAGGTATTCCTCGTGTATTGAATATGTATGAGAATTATCCATTCTGGTTTACATTCTTTACAACACTTGGATATCATGTTGTGCTCTCTCCATTATCCAATAGAAACATTTATGAACTTGGTATTGAATCCATTCCTTCTGAGTCTGAATGTTACCCAGCAAAACTGGCACATGGTCATGTGAAATGGCTGATTGAAAAAGGCGTTGATTTTGTATTCTATCCAGCTCTTTTCTATGAAAGAAACGAAACACCTGATGCTGGAAACCATTACAACTGTCCAATCGTTACTTCTTACAGTGAAAATATCAAAAACAATATGGAAGAAATTACAAGTGGCAGTGTAACATTCCGCAATCCATTTATGAGTTTTGCTTCTGTAGATACTGCTATGCTCGCTCTTGTAAAAGAATTTAAAGAATTACCAGAGCAGGAAGTACGAAATGCTTGTCAAAAGGCTTGGGAAGAATTAGAACATGCACGTAAGGATATGCAGAAAAAAGGCGAAGAAACATTAGCCTACTTAAGAGAACATGGAAAACGAGGCATCGTACTTGCTGGTCGTCCATATCATTGTGACCCTGAAATCAACCATGGTATTCCAGAAATGATCACATCCTTTGATATTGCCGTTTTAACAGAAGATTCTATCTCTCATTTAGGCAACCCTGACAGACCGCTTATCGTTTCCGATCAATGGATGTATCATTCCAGACTGTATCGTGCCGCAGAATATGTAAAGCAGACTGAATATTTGGATTTGATTCAGCTTAACAGCTTTGGTTGTGGTCTGGATGCGGTTACAACAGATCAGGTAAATGATATTTTATCCGGTTCTGACAAAATTTATACTTGTTTAAAGATTGACGAAGTAAACAACCTCGGTGCAGCAAGAATTCGTGTTCGTTCTCTTCTTTCTGCAATTCGTGTAAGAGAGCGCAATAAAAAAGAACGTACTTTACATTCCAGCGCACACAATCGTGTCATCTTTACAGAAGAAATGCGTAAAAACTATACTATTCTTTGTCCACAGATGTCACCAATCCACTTTAATATTTTAGAACCTGTTTTTGCAAAAGAAGGATATAATCTTGTTGTATTGCAAAACGATAATAAACATTCTGTAGATGTTGGTCTGAAATATGTAAATAACGATGCTTGTTATCCTTCTCTGTTAGTAGTTGGACAGCTTATGGAAGCATTGCTCAGCGGTAAATATGATTTAAATCGTACTGCACTGATCATGTCCCAGACTGGCGGCGGATGTCGTGCATCTAACTATGTCGGATTTATCCGAAGAGCTTTAGAAAAAGCCGGTATGCCTCAAATTCCAGTTATTTCCATTAACTTAAATGGTATGGAAACAAACCCTGGCTTTAAGTTAAGTGTCGGACTTGGTGTAAGACTTGCAATGGGTGCTGTATTTGGCGATTTGTTTATGAGATGTCTCTATAGAATGCGTCCTTACGAAAAAGTTGCTGGAAGTGCTAATGCATTACATGACAAATTAGAAGCAACCTGTAAAGAATTTGTTTGCTCCGACCATATCAGCTTTAGAAAGTTCAGCAAACTTTGTAAACAGATTGTAGAAGAATTTGATGCACTCCCTATTACCGATGAGAAAAAACCTCGTGTCGGAATCGTTGGTGAAATTTTAGTTAAATTCTCTCCTACTGCAAATAATCACATTGTAGAATTGTTAGAACAAGAAGGTGCTGAAGCGGTTATGCCAGACTTAATCGACTTTATGCTCTACTGCTTCTACAATAGTATTTATAAAGCAGAAGAACTTGGTACAAGCAAAAAGACTGCTGCAATATGCAAACTTGGTATCAAAGCAATCGAATGGTTCCGTAATCCAGCTAGAAAAGCATTGCGTGCAAGTAAGCATTTTGATGAACAGGCAAATATTTACGAATTAGTAGAATATGCAAAGCCTATCGTTTCTATCGGTAATCAGACTGGTGAAGGATGGTTCTTAACTGGTGAAATGATTGAATTGCTGCATACAAATGTACCAAACATTGTATGTACACAGCCATTTGGATGTCTGCCAAACCACGTTGTTGGAAAAGGTGTTATTAAAGAATTGCGTAAGAGATATCCTCAGGCAAATATTGTTGCAATCGACTATGACCCTGGTGCTTCTGAAGTAAATCAGTTAAATCGTATTAAACTGATGCTTTCTACTGCACATAAAAATTTATAAATAATACTGTTCTAAGAATAAGCAAAAAAAGTCCCCAGTTTATAAACTGGGGATTTTTTTATACTACATATCCATAAATTACAATGTAATGACAAATACTGCCTGCCATTACAAACAAATGAAAAATCTCATGACTGCCAAAAGATTTATGTTTGGAATTAAAAATTGGAAGCTTTAGTGCATAAATCACACCGCCAACGGTATATAAGAGACCACCAAACAGCAGCCATAAAAATCCGGCAGCAGAAAGATTTTGTACAATACTGCTCATTCCAAGTACACAAACCCATCCCATTGCAATATAGATTACACTAGAAAACCATTTTGGACAAGTTACCCAAAATGCCTTGATTAAAATACCTGCAATCGCCATTGCCCATACAAGTACAAACAATACTGGTCCAATTCCATCTTTTAATGTAATCAAACAAATCGGTGTATACGTTCCTGCAATGAGTACTGGTATCATCATGTGATCGATTTTTTTTAGTATCATATACCATTTACCAAACCCAAACGCATGATACGTTGTACTTGCTGCATATAATAAAACCATACTTGCCATATAAACTGCCATTGTACATACATTTATAATACCGCCATGTAATGCTGCCTTCACTAATAACGGAGCAACTGCTGCCATTGCTAACATCATGCCAATAAAATGTGTCAATGCACTCCAAGGGTCTTTAATTCTTATTGTCATAATATAATCCTCCTCATCAAAACCATAACAGTTTTGAAAATCATTTGATGTAGTTTTCAAAACTACTTCTTGTAATTATATTATCACTATATTTTTATTTATGCAACCAAATTCTGAATTTTAATTCTTAATTTTTTCTTTTCTTCTTCCTCTAAAAAAGCTGCTTCCACTGCATTCAGATACAATTGTTTTTCTTCTTGCTTCGTTAAAGAAATTGCTTCTTTTAGCAACTGCATTTCCTTTGCAATCGTTGTATCTGAAACAGTTCTATTATCCGTATTTACTGTTACTAAAAAACCGTGTTCTAAAAAATATTTTAAAGGATGTTTTTCCAAACAATCTACCGCTTTTGTCTGTACATTGCTTGTTGGACAACATTCCAGTGCAATTCTTTTTGTCTGTAACTGCTGCATTAACTGCATATCCTCTAATGCTCTCACACCATGTCCGATACGCACTGCACCAAATAAAAGTGCTGTTTGAATACTTTTGGCTCCTGCAGCTTCTCCTGCATGGATTGTAAATGGTACACCAAGCCTACTAGCATAAGAAAATACATCTGCAAATTGCTCTGTTGGAAATAATGCTTCTGCTCCTGCAAGATCACAAGCACATACCCCTTCTCCTAAATATTTTGCTGCAAGCTGTATCGTTTCCATATTTTGCTCTTTATTATCTGCACCACGCATACAGCATAAAATAAGCTGAACTTTCAGACTTTCATCCGTACAAGCCTTTACTGCCTTGCAAGCTGCTTTCACTACTTCTTCTTGTGAAAGTCCATGTTTTGTATGAAGCTGCGGTGCAAATCGAATTTCCGCATATAACATATGTTCTTTTTTTAAGGCATCTATCAATGCTGTCATACAATCAAAAATACCTTCTTTTGTCTGCAATACCATTAACGGTACATCAAAACATTGCAAATACTCATTCAAATCTTTGCAGTCTCTTGGACAAACCATATATGTTTTTAATGATTCTAAAGAATCTGCCGGCAATGTAATGTGTTGTTTTTTGGCCTGTTCCCAAACCGTTTCTATCGGAATAGAACCATCAAAATGTAAATGTAAATCAATCATAGCTGTTACCTCAAATTATCCGGACCAAAACTTTGTGGAAAAAGTTCTTCTAAAGACATACGCACAAGGGATTCTTGTTCGGTTCCCATTACAATATAAAATGTTTTTGGATCACAAAATTCTCTCATTACCTGTCTGCATACTCCGCAAGGAGATGTCATCTCTAACCCTTTTTCTTCAGCTCCTGCTGCAATCGCAATCGCCATAAAATCACGTTCTCCTTCGCTGACCGCTTTAAAAAATGCAGTTCTTTCCGCACAATTACTTGGAGTATATGCTGCATTTTCAATATTACATCCACGATATATCGTTCCATTTTTGGTCAGCAATGCTGCTCCTACTTTAAAATGGGAATATGGTGCATAGGCAGATTCTCTTGCTTTTACAGCTTCTAAAAATAACATTTTTTCCCATTCCATATCCATATCCTTTCTACAGCTCTAATCCATGTCCTAATGTGCCTTTTGGCATCTGTACGCCGAAATTTTCTGCAATGGTTGCACCAACGACAGCAAATGTATCTTGATCTGGCAGTCTGCCGCCTTCTGTAAAAGACTTGCTCCATGCTAAAAATGGTACTTTCTCTCTTGTGTGATCTGTTCCACTGTACGTTGGATCATTCCCATGGTCTGCTGTCAAAACCAACAAATCGTCTTCTGTTAATGTGTCCATCAAAATACCAAGTTTCTCATCAAATGCTTCTATCTCTTTAGCATATCCTTTCGGATCTCTGCGATGTCCCCACAATGCATCAAAATCTACAAGATTTACAAAACAAAGACCGCAAAAATCCTGTTTTGCTGTATCTATCGTCTGTTCCATACCATGCACACTGGATTTTGACTTATACGCTTTTGTAATCCCTTCTGCACAGAAAATATCATTGATTTTTCCAATGCTGATTACATCAAATCCCGCCTGTTTTAAAGCAGTCAATGCAGTGTCTCCAAATGGCTTTACTGCATAATCATGTCGATTACTCGTGCGGACAAATTCTCCCTTTTTCTTTCCAATATAAGGTCTTGCAATAACACGACCGACCATCCATTCTTCTTTCATGCAAAGCTCTCTTGCAATCTCACAACAACGATATAAATTTGCAAGATCAAACGTTTCTTCATTTCCACAAATCTGAAGTACACTGTCTGCAGAAGTATAAACAATCATCGCTCCTGTCTGGATTTCTTCTTCTCCCAATTCTTCTAAAATTTCTGTTCCACTTGCACTTTTATTTCCGATTACACGCTTGCCGCAGCGTTTTTCTAATTCTTCTATTAATTCTTTTGGAAACCCATGCTCGGTAAATGTCTGAAATGGTTTTGTCGTATACAACCCCATAAGCTCCCAATGACCTGTCATGGTATCTTTTCCTTTACTCTTTTCGGACAATTTGCAAAACTTTCCCAGTGGATGTGCAACCGGTTCTACCTGCTTTAATGGATGTAGATTGGCAAGTCCTAATTTTTGCAGATTGGGAATATGAAATGTATCTACACTTTCTGAAATGTGTAAAAGCGTATCTACTCCTACATCTCCATAGGATTCACTGTCCGGCATTGCACCTACCCCAAGAGAATCTAATACAATCGCAAACACTCGTTTAAATTTTTTCATACTCTCTGTCCTCCTTAATCAGAAGACGCATTGCTTCAACTGCTGTTTTGATTGCAATTTCTGTGTCCATAACCTGTTCATTGGAAAGACCTGCTTTTTCACGTTCCTGATTTGCCAGTGCCAAGAAACAGCTTCCTACACGAACTCTTAAAAACTGTCCTACGATAAACAATGCTGCTGATTCCATTTCGCTTGCTTTACAGCCCATACGAAGCCATGCATCCCATTTTTGCAAAAGCTCATAGCTTACAGGCATCTTTTCCGGATTATGCTGTCCATAAAAAGCATCTTTACTCTGTACAACTCCCGTATGATAAGAAAGTCCAAGCTTTCGACACGCTTTTACTAATGCATTTGTTACTTCTAAATCTGCAACTGCCGGATATTCAATAGGCGCGTATTCTTTGCTTGTTCCTTCCATACGGATTGCTCCAGTTGCAACTACGATATCGCCACCTTTTACATCCAAATCCATACCACCGCATGTTCCAATACGAATAAATGTATCTGCACCACATTTTACCAGCTCTTCTAAGGCGATAGAAGCACTCGGTCCGCCAATACCTGTACTTGTCACACTTACTTTTACACCATCTAACGTGCCTGTATACGTAACATATTCTCTATTATCTGCAATAAATACAGGATTATCAAAATATGATGCAATCTTTGCACAACGTTTTGGATCTCCTGGAAGAAATACATATCTTCCAACTTCTCCTGTTTTAACACCAATATGATATTGCATTCCCTTAACCTGTGAATAATCAGCCATACGTTTTTCCTCCATCTTTTTATTTTATATACTTAGTACTCCGAAGAAGCAGAAACATCTTCGCTATAAAGAGGTTTTAGTTCTTCTTCTCGTTCGATAACAGCCGGTGTCGCATTCCAGCTTACATCAAAATGTGCTTTTTCATACATTGTCATAGAAATGACCAATACTCCAACAGAAAGCATGACCATTAAAGTTGCCAGACAAGCAGTTAATATATTATTATTCATGATTTTTCCTCTATATGCAAAGGCAATAAAATAGTAACAGTCGTACCTTCATTTGGAGCACTTTCAAATTCCATCGTTCCAGAATGCTTTTTAACGATCAAATCACATAAATTCAATCCAATTCCAGCTCCGCCATTAGAACGGCTTCTTGCCTTATCTACACGATAAAATGCATCTGTAATTCGTTCTAATTCATGTTTTTCCATTCCAATGCCTTCATCTTTTACTTGAATTTTTAAAGATTCCTTTGATTTTTGCATAATAAGCCATATTTTAGAACCACTTTCACTTGCCCTTGCTGCATTTTCAATTAGATTTCGTAAGAGGCAGACTAACATTGCCCTGTCTCCTTCTAATGTTACTGGCTTAATCCGTTTCATTAATTTCAGACGTTTTTCCTGCAGTGCAGACTCTAACATATCAGAAACATCTTTTGCTAATTCTTCTGTTGTGATACACTCCGCTTTTAACGCATCTTCTCGATAAATTGCCATCGTCAAAAGCTCCTGTCCCATATGTGTCAGACGTTTACTCTCTGACATAATATACTCTAATGCATCATACAGCTCTTCCTGCGTATACGGAGCCTTTTGCAAATATTCTGCATAACCATAAATAGCAGTCAATGGGGTTCTCATTTCATGTGCCAAATCATCTACAAGCTGCTGTTTAATCTGGCTTTCTTTTTGTAAACGTTCCATCTGAGCTTCAATTTCTGCTGCCATTTCATTAAAGCTTTTGGTTAAAATTGCAATATCATCTTTTCCCTGCACTTCAACCGGTTCAAATCCTTCACCATTTTGCATTCGTTTAATACTTTCACCCAATCTCTGCAATGGAGAAGTCATTTCATATAACAACAAGTACAAGACTGCGGCAAGTACTAAAGAACAGCAAAGACTAATGATGATAAAAACAATTTTTAAAGACTGCCATAAGCTGTAAAAATCGTACAGTGGTTTATAGTAGTATATTTGATAACTTTCGTATGGTGCTTCTAACAGCTCAAATACTCGAAGTTCCGGATAATGTCCAGCATCTACAATCATCATATGCTGCATGCCCATATGCAAATTTGTTTTATCCCCTACATAATGAAGTTCCAAAACAGCATTCTCATCTTTTTGAGAAACATAATCTACATACGCCTTGCTGACACTATATATTGCATCATCATTAAAAGATAACGGTCCTTCCGGCAATAGTATTTCCAAATCTTTTACAATTGTTGTACTAAGCAGATGTACTTCATCCGATGCCTGCTTTTTTAAAACATCCATATTGTAATTAAAAATCATTCTGGCACCCATAAACAAGCCCACATTTAAAACCGGTAAAAATACGAGCAATGCCATCATATAGATTTTTTGCCAAAGCCTCATATTCCTGTCTCCAATCGGTATCCAAGCTTATATAATGTTTTAATTTGCTCTTCCCATCCTAACTTTTTACGAAGTTTTACTATATGTACATCTACCGTTCTGGCATCTCCTTCAAAATCATATCCCCAAGCCATATTTAAAAGTTTATCTCTGCTCAGTGCAATATTTACATTTCGTATCAACACTTCTAATAAAGACCACTCCTGTGGCGTTAATATAATTTCTTCTCCATCTTTTTGTATTTTTTGAGATACCATATCTACTTCTACACCTGCCAAACGAAAAACAGTAGTATCTTTTTTATATCTTTTTAATATCAGATTAACTCTTGCAATGAGTTCTAACATATCAAATGGTTTTACAAGATAATCTTCTGCTCCGCTTGTCAGTCCCCTTAATTTATCTTGAATTCCATCCTTTGCAGTTACAAACATAACAGGAATATCTTTTATTTCTTTGATAAGCTCCATACCTGAAATATATGGCAGCATAATGTCTAAAATGACCAAATCCAAATCTGCCTTACTATCTAATATTTTCAACGCTTCTTTGCCATCAAAAGCCTGTATTACCTGATGTCCCTGCAATACTAAATTTTGTTTCATCAATTGATTGATTGCCTTTTCATCTTCTACAATTAAAATTTTTGCCATCTAAAACACCTCAAACAATTTCTTCTTTTATTATTTACAGAATAGCATAATCCCCTATGACATTCAAGAGAACACACACAGACTTTTGTTTAGCAAACGAAGCGTAATTTCCTAGTATAGAAAGAACAAAGTGGACAAGTCCACTTCAACTTCCTATATTTTTCAGACCCGATAGACTTGCTCCACTTTGCTGAGCCGAGCGTTTTTGCGAAGCAATACTTTCCCTATACGCTCGTGTTCATCTTCGCAGAGCGTTTTTATATACTAGGAAATGAGTAATTTCCTAGTATATAAAAATGGGCCAAACAGCACAACTGCCATTTGGCCCCTCTCATATAAAATGATACTTATAAACTATTCATATTTTAAAGATTTCATCTGTTCCAGCAAATGCTTTGGTATCGTTCCTTTTAATATTCTTCCGTAATATCTCTCTCCATTTTTTAATTCTATAGTAACTTCGCTGTTATACACATAGTAAGAACTCCACAAAGTGTAGTCATATGGTTCACACATACTAACCACATCCAATAATTCCTCAATATCTTCTTTCTTTGTAAATACAGCCTGATACTCCTTTGACTCATCTACATCTACAGTCTCAACAACTGCTTGTGTTGCTACTTTATTGAAAGCAATTTCCTTATTTTGAATAACAAATATTTCTTGTAATGATTCTTCATCTTCTGCATATGCCCAAAGAGTAATCTGTTCTATTTCATCTGCTGAAATGGTATTATCAATCTGAATATCATACTTTTCTAAAACATCTTTCACATGCTCCATAGATTCATAATACTCAAAATACAAATTTAAATGTGGTTCATAACTTCTATATCTGAACTTTGCTATCACTTTTTCATTTTGATAAATAAACAGATTTTTGTGTTCCAACATATCCTGATTATACGCTTCAAACAACTCTTTTATAATCTGACCATCTTCGATTCTTTCTGCTTCTTCATAAAATCTGTTTATATAAATACTCTTCTGTTTTTCTTCATCTAAAACACTTTCTATGATTTCTTCTGGAATACATACATTTGTTTTAATATAACTTTCATCCTCTAAAATTGGAAGAATATATTGCTCTTGTGTTTCAGATAAGTTATATAATCTATAATACGTTTTTCCATTTGTCTGGGTCACTCGCACATACATCGTTCTGAAACCACCTGCAGAATGTTCTTTTGTTATCATTTCTTTTAACAACTGATATGCTGTTTCCTGATTTGTATAAGACATTCGTTCGATACAATTTTTAGGATTTACATCATATACATCAGAATATAATTTTGAAAAGCCCATTCCAGATACACATATACCTATTTCTTTGATTTCCTCTTGCTCTGGAAGATACGTATCATATCCGCTCCAGTCAAATGTAAAGAAACATCCAATGAAAACCGCACATGCTACACTGACTGCAAGATGCAGCTTGTGTGCAAAAAATGCTTTGAAATCCATATTAAACACAATGTCCAATAAGCCATAACAGAGTGTTCCTAACAAAATTGCTCCAAAAATATGCCATGCTATGATATCTGTGATGACTCTAAAGAATATCCAACCTGCCATTGCACAAAATACTGTCATACAAGTCTTAAATACTATGCCAACGACTTTATTTTTCATGCCTTGTTCTGCAAGCTCAGAAGCTCTGCGAAGATATAATACAAAAGCAGCTGCAAACAGGATAACAACTACCATCACATTCATAATAGTCGCAAATGCCTTTATCTGATCGGTTACAAACATAAAAAGCTGAAAAACTGCAGATGAAATTGGTGATGTCCACAAAAGCTTCCAAATAGTCTCTTCTGCAAAGCTATAATATGTATCATAGAAATAAATTTTAAATACTTCTATCATTCCATAGCCAAATAATACAAGGAAATTTAAAATTGCTCCATTCACTAATGTATTTAATATATTTCCGCTAAGCATTACAGCAACAATCGTTACATTGTATATAAGTAAAAAGGAAAGGACGTAATTACATAATCCGACTGCCAATGGCTTAAATATATATACAAACTTATCAGGCGTATTGCCCATAAATACAACTGCAAAAATAGCACATAATATCATTCCTACAAACATTGGAATAAACCAGATTAAAAATCCATTTATATATTGTGCTAAAAATAAATCTTTTTTCTTTACCGGAATACTTTGATATAAATCTGTCATCCTTTTAGAAAATACATGACGAAATCCAAACAAACCAACGATCAATGCACCGACTGCTAATACAATCCCTACAGAAATAGGAAGCAGTTCCATGAAAAATTCTGTCATACAGCTTTGTTTAAATTTCATGATATCCCATGTAATTTCCACATAATACTCATGCCAATGGTCTATACGGTTATTCCACAATGTACTGGACAACAAAAATAATATTGGCATAGCCAAAAAGCTGGCAAGACAAGACAATGCAACCATCCACGTTTTATGACGCAAATCTTCACGCATTATTTTATAAAATGAGACTCTTGATGTCATATCCTTTTACCTCCGTTTCGCTAATAAAGATTTCTTCCAAAGAAAGTGGCAAAAGTTCATAGAAAATAGGATTGATTTCAAGCATAAACTGGTCTACCTCTTCTCTTTTTCCTCGAACAGTAATCGTATAGAGTGTTCCTCTATTTTCTACTTTTACTACTTCAAAGCGTTGTTTTATTCGTTCCAACATAGCTTCTTCTTTGATAACAATCTGCATTTTATGAATATTGAGCTTCATATCTTCCATATCTTTTGCTAAAAGGATACCTCCTCTATGTAAAAGACCTACGTATTCACAAATATCTTCCAATTCTCTCAGATTATGAGATGCTATGATTGGTGTCATGCCTCGTTCTTCTATTTCTTTTACAAAAATAGATTTTACAGCCTGTCGCATAACTGGGTCTAAGCCATCAAAACTCTCATCACAAAGCAGATATTTTGTACCAGAACATACACCGCAAATAACAGACAGCTGCTTTTTCATACCTTTAGAAAATGTATTGATCTTACGATTCACATCCAGACCAAATGCTTTCATCAAAGAATAAAACTTTTCTGTATCAAACGCTTTATAATATGTCTGATAAAATTTCAGCATATCTTTTGGTGTACCTGTTTTGAAAAAATACTGATCGTCAGATATATAAAAAACCTTTGCTTTTACGTTTGGATTATCATATACATTTTCTCCGTCAATCCATACTTCTCCACTGTCTGGTTTTAATACTCCGCTTAAAATTCTCATAAATGTACTTTTACCAGCACCATTTGTACCGATCAATCCAAACACATGACCTTCTTCTATTTTAGCAGTAATATCATCTAACGCTTTTATCGTATCAAAACACTTTGTTACATGTTTTACTTCAATCATCGCCGTCCTCCTTATACATTCCCTCCACTGTTTGTAAGACCGTTTTCTTGCTCATTCCTGCTTCTTTTGCTTTTTCTAAAATACTTTCTAATTCTTTTGTAATTTCCAACATTTTTCCATTTCTCCACTCACATTCATGTGCCACAAAACTTCCTCGCCCAGATACGGTATAAATATAACCATCCTGTTCTAACTGTGCATAGGCACGCTGAATTGTATTTGGATTAACAGAAAGCTCTAAAGCAAGACTTCTAACACTGGGCATCTTATAATTTGCTTCTAACGCTCCACCTACGATAAGACGTTCTAATTTATCGACAACCTGTTCGTAAATCGGTCGCTTATCTCTATAATCCAATAAAATCATTTCTGCTTCCTTTCCGATGATCTTTATTTTTGCATAATATACAAAATACCATAAGTGTACTAATCATCTTAGTACACTTATGGTATCATTTCTTTTTTTCTATGTCAATATGTTTCATAAAAATAAATAAACTATATAAATGACAAATGACAAACGCAAATAAGGAACAACGAAAGCTTAAAAAGCTACTTTCGCTGTTCCTTATTTTTAATACACTTTTACATTTTTTAAATATACAGGACCTCTGGATGACGTAATACGAAGTACAAGATACTCCACTGTTTTTCTCTCGTAAGAAAACATCAATGGATTCTGTCCTTTGTTCACATCCCAAAGTGTACAAATTTTACGATTTCCTACAGTACGTCCTTGATATATTGGAAATGCCTTTCCAATTTCTGTATTTTCTCTCAAAATCTGGAAGCTTTCAATACGCTGTCCACGCGTCAAATCTTCTTCTAATACAATGGTATTGTATTCATTGATTGGCTTTTCAAAAACAATCTCATATTCTGGCAAATAGGAGCCTTTCTTATTTCTTTGCTTTAAAGTAGAAGGAATTTCCTTTGCAAAACAAGCTTGTATCATATTCCCTAATTCAGTTAAACGTACAACGTCCTGCTCGTCCAAACGTCCTGCTTTATTTGGTGGAATATTCAGATTTAAGCAGCAATTTCCCCCAACAGAATTTACATAAATTTGAAACAACTCTTCCAAACACTTTGGTTCTTCCTCTTCATGCCAAAACCATCCTGGTCTGATAGAAGTGTCAATTTCCGCTGGGGTAAACGTTAATCCTTTGGAATAAATAGCAATATCCAGATTTCCAAGAGACTTTGCTGTATTATATAAAACAAGCTCTCCTTGCTCTGCTAATGGTCCGGGACCTGTCTGAACCAAACTATATTTGCATAATTCTGTCGGTACAACGGCCCATTCACTTTCTCTCGCAGAACCTGCTTCATTGCCACACCATCTGACATCCGGTCCAAAATCATTAAAAATAACGGCATTCGGCTGATATTTACGAATCAGTTCAAAATATCTTGGAAAATCATACTGCTGCTTTATACCATTTGTTCCTTCTCCGCATGCATTATCAAACCATACACAAAAAATATCTCCATACTCCGTTAGTAATTCCGTAAGCTGATTACAAAAATAATCATTATAGGCATCTGTTCCATACAATTTACTATTTCTATCCCATGGAGAAAGATAAAAACCAAATTTGATACCTCCACGACGACAAGCTTCTGCTGCCTCTCTTACTACATCCCCTTGAAACGGAGAATTTTTGACGCTATGTTCTGTATACTTTGATGGCCATAAACAAAATCCATCATGATGCTTTGCTGTCAGGATCATTCCTTTCATGCCAGCTCTCTTGATTGCTTCTACCCACTGGTCACAATCTAATTCGGTTGGATGAAAAATTTGTTCAGACTCATCTCCATCTCCCCATTCCCTATTGGTATATGTATTTACACCAAAATGGATAAATGCATAAAATCCAACATCAAACCACTCCAACTGACGTTTGCTCGGTAATACATTTGCAGCTTCCTCAATAAAATTTTGCATAATACAATATGCTCCTTAGTTATTTTCCCCTTCTATACACTGAGCAATATACACTTCCATATCATTTTTGGCAATACCTAAAGAAACAGAAAGTTCTCCATACAAATGTTCTCTTGCTATGAATAAATATTTTTCATCTAAAGAAACTGCCTTCTTTCCGGCATCTAAACGAACCTTTTCATGAAGATACAACGTTTTAATAATTTTGCTGATACCTTCACAGTTTCCGCTTCTCAGCATTTCTTTAAAATCATTGCTGCTTGCGTTTTTAATGCAGATCACAAGACAGTATACGAATGTCCATACTGAAAATACTTCCGAAAAAATGTCTGAACAAATTTTATGAAGTAATTTCCTGTATACAAAAAGAACAGCTTGTTTGGCTGTTCTTTTTTTAATCATTTATTTTGTTTTGCTTTTTCTTTGCCTTTTTTACTCAGATATGTTTTACTCTCTGTACCTGCCATAAGACGTTTGATATTCGCTGCATGACGGATAAATGCCATTGCTGCTAATATAACAGAAATCACCATAATTTCTGCAATCTGTGCTGTCGTCAAAGTTCCAAGTGCACCAGTAAAACAAAGAATCGGCATTGTAATCAAAAATCCTACATATACGAGTAAAGAGCCAAGAGAAACATAATGTGTAATAAAAAATACACTTAAGAAAATCACGAATCCTACCGCAAATAAATATGGATGATAAAATGCCATCAACCCTGCTGTACATGCCATTCCTTTTCCGCCCTTAAATCCAAGGACTACTGGAAAATTATGGCCAAGAATCGTACCAAGAGCTGCATACAGTGTTAAAATATATACAATATCAGCACAAGAAGTACTAAATAATGCTCTTGCAATTCCCATTGCAACTGCACATTTTAATACGTCTCCAACAAATACAACTGCACCTGCTCCATTGCCAAGCACGCGTAATGTATTTGTCGTTCCTGCATTGCCACTTCCGTAATTTCGAATGTCGATTCCTTTCATCTTGCCATAAAAATATGCTGTCTGAAAGTTACCAAACGCATATCCGATCAATAAGCAAATAATACGCTCTAACATGATTATTGTTCCTTCTCCTTACGCTCTCTTATAATAAAACGAAGCGGAGTTCCCTTAAATCCAAAGGACTCTCTAATCTGATTTTCAATATATCTTGTATATGAAAAATGCATCAATTCTTTGTCATTTACGAAAATAACAAATGTAGGTGGTTTTACAGAAACCTGTGTAATATAATACAGTCTCAAACGCTTACCCTTATCTGAAGGTGGCTGCTGCATTGCAACTGCTTCACTCATGATTTCATTTAATACACCTGTTCCAACACGCATTGCATGATTTTCTGCTACGATGTCGATTGTTTCATATAACTTTCCAATACGCTGTCCTGTCAGAGCAGAAATGAAAATAATCTCTGCATATGGCATAAATGCAAGTGTCTGACGAATCTTTTCTGTAAAACGATAAATAGTCTTATCGTCTTTTTCGATTGCATCCCATTTGTTTACAGCAATAATGATTGCTTTTCCTCTTTCATGTGCAATACCAATAATCTTTGCGTCCTGTTCTGTAACACCTTCTTTGGCATCAATCAACAATACAACAACTTCTGCACGTTCTACTGCTGAAACAGTACGGATAATCATAAATCGCTCTAATTCTTCTTTAATCTTATTTTTACGACGAAGACCTGCAGTATCAATAAATACATATTCTTTGCCATTGTATGTTACTTCTGTATCTACTGCATCACGAGTAGTACCTGCTACATCAGATACGATCAATCTGTTTTCTCCAAGCAGCTTATTGATCAAAGAAGACTTTCCTACGTTTGGCTTACCTACGATAGCAACCTTAATACGATCATCTTCTTCCTCATCTTCTTCGTTCTGTTCAAAGTAAGAAGTTACTTCATCTAACATATCACCGATACCCATACGGTTTACGGAAGAAATTGGATGTGGATCACCAATACCTAAATTGTAAAATTCATATACATCCGCCATCATCTTGTCAAAGCTGTCTACTTTGTTTACAACTAAAACAACTGGTTTGTGGGAACGGCGAAGCATATCTGCTACTTTAGCATCGGCATCTACAAGACCCTGCTTTACATCTACCATAAATAAAATAACATCAGCTGTTTCGATAGCAATTTCTGCCTGTGCTCTCATCTGAGATAAAATGATATCGTTGCTGTCTGGTTCAATACCACCTGTATCTACTAATGTGAAATTGTAATTTAACCAAGATACGTCTGCGTAAATTCTATCTCGTGTGATACCAGGCATATCTTTTACGATTGAAATATTTTCTCCTGCTAAAACGTTGAATAAAGTAGATTTACCAACATTTGGTCTTCCTACTACTGCAACGATTGGCTTATTTTTCTTTTTTGACATAATTTCCTCACTTCTATTCTTCTTCAACTGGTGCACAAAGTACACCGTCTTCTAATCCTAACATTGTGCTGATCAATTCATATCCACTTGATTTTACAATATCTAATCGAACTTGTAAAGTATTTTGAACGTCACTCGTTGTCAAATCATCCAAAAATACGTCTTCTCCGCTTCGCAATACATTCTCTGGAAGGTATAATGTTTCTCCTAATTCTTTATCTTTTAACTGCTTACATATATCCTGTCCTGTTAAAAGACCTGATACCGTAATCATTTCGCCAAAGAAGTCATTTCGGATTGGATAAACGTGTACGTTAAGGCCATCACACAACTCCATTGCTTTGTCTGCAAACTGTTTGATATATGGGTAAGCCAGTTTTCCTGTTGCCATAGATATAGTACGTTCTTTAGCACATGGGAGAATACCTTTTTCTTTTGCCTGAGCGATTGCATCTTCTACTTCATCGATCATCATACGAAGCATACCAACTCCGTTTTCATACTGGATATAACCATCATAATTATCTGCCTGTGGAAGCTCTTGTTCGGCCAAAATATACCATTCATCAGATGCATGGATGAAATGTGTGCCATACTCAGCAAACACTTTATCCTGCCATTTATGAATGATTTCCAATGTCTTTACAGCATCTTCTTTTGTAAATGGCTCTAATGGATACAAGCCTTCACGATATTTAGAAAGTCCTACCGGAACAACAGATACACTTTCTAACTGAGGCAAGTATTTTGTCAAATCAGAAATGCTTCGTTCTAATTCTTCGCCATCATTAATGCCTTTACAAAGAACAATCTGACCATTCATATATACGCCTGCTTCAAACAACTTATCTACTTTTTTCAAAGCCTCTCCTGCAAAACGATTATTTAACATTTTACAACGAAGTTCCGGATTGGTTGTCTGGAATGAAATATTGATTGGAGAAAGATTATAACGAATAATACGATCAATATCATGGTCACTCATATTTGTAAGTGTTACATAATTTCCCTGTAAGAAAGACAAACGGTTATCGTCATCCTTAAAATACAATGTTTCACGCATTCCTTTTGGCATCTGATCAATAAAGCAGAAAATACATTTGTTATGGCATGAACGATAGTTATCCATCAATCCATTTTCAAATTCAATACCAAGATCTTCATCAAAATCTTTTTCTACTTCTAAGAGCCATTGTTCTCCATCCGGCTTTTCAATCAGTACTTCAATATATTCATCCTGAACTAAAAACTGGTAATCAAAAATATCTTCAATCTCAGCCCCGGAAATCTCAAGCAGCTTATCTCCTGCTTCGATTTCTAATTCTTCTGCAATGCTTCCTGGAAGCACTGTTTTTACAATATGTTCTGTTTTTTTCTTCATTTTTACTTTTTCCTATAGTTTTTCTTTTTATCTTACCCTAAATTCCTTGACGTGTCACTAGCTATGTTTTAAAATGTTTATGAATTTAATTTTATAATCCTTAAAATTGGAGGGTATTATGCCAAACTTACACGAATTAGAAAATGCAATGCCTGTTGCCCCTCTCGGCATCATCGCATTAAAATCCATGGAAGAATTCGGTGAACGTATTAACGAACACGTATATTCTTACCGCAGTCATGCTCACAATCCATTCAAGAATGTTCCTGCTTTTGAAGGTTATTTAAGTGAAAATTACTTAATTGACCATGCTACTCCAAGATTTGGAAGTGGTGAAGGCAAAGGTCATATCAAAGAAAGTGTACGAGGCAAAGATTTATACATTTTAGTCGATGTATGTAATCATTCTCTTACATACAAAATGAATGGATACGTAAACCATATGTCTCCAGACGATCATTATCAGGACTTAAAGCGTGTTATCGCTGCTTGTTCCGGTCATGCACATCGTATCAATGTTATCATGCCTTTCATGTACGAAAGCAGACAGCATCATCGTTCCGGCATTGAGTCTTTAGACTGTGCAAATGCTTTAGAAGAACTTCAGTCTATGGGTGTTTCTAACTTTATTACATTTGATGCGCACGACCCACGTGTTCAGAACTCTATTCCATTATCTAACTTTGATAACTATCAGCCTTTTGCTCAGTTCATTCAGGCATTGATCAAAGACAATAAAGATCTGATCATTGACAAAGATCATACAATCGTTATCTCTCCTGATGAAGGTGCTTTAGACAGAGCCATTTACTTTGCTACTGTTATGGGTGTAGATACTGGTATGTTCTACAAACGTCGTGATTATTCTACAATCGTAAACGGAAAGAACCCAATCGTTGCTCATCAGTTCCTTGGAAGTGATATCACAGGAAAAGATATTATTATCATTGACGATATGATTTCTTCCGGCGAAAGTATGTTAGATACTGCACGTCAGTTAAAGGGTATGGGTGCTAAGCGCGTATTTATCTGCTGTACATTCGGTTTGTTCACAAATGGTTTAGAAGGCTTTGATAAGGCATATGCAGCTGGTCACTTTGATAAAGTTATCACAACAAACCTTACTTATTTACCACCTGAAATCCATGAAAAAGAATATTTCTCTTGTGCTGATATGTGTGAATTTACAGCAAGAATCATCGACTTTATGAACCATTCTGTATCTATGACAAACGTATTAGAACCTGCTGAAAATATTCGTGCATTACTTGCAGAACACAATGCTCAAAGAAATCAAAAATAAAGAGGTAATTATTATGGAAAATATTGCTCCAAGAGAGTATGTTGCTCAGACAAACAAAGAACGTCCAAGACGTATCCAGTGGTTTAAAGAAGCGCGTTTTGGTATGTTCGTTCACTATTCTTTATTCTCCCAGTGTGAAACAGGCGAATGGTGTATGTCTTTCCAGGATTATACAAAATCCGAATTTGAAGAATTTGCTAAAACATTTGCACCAAAAGAAGGCTGTACAGATGAATGGTGTGCACTTGCTAAAAAAGCTGGTGCAAAGTATATTGTACTTACAACAAGACATCACGAAGGATTTTCTCTTTGGAACTCTAAAGTAAATCCTTATAACTCTTACAATACATGCGGTCGTGACATTGTTCAGGAATTTGTTGATTCCTGCCGTAAGTACGACTTAAAGATTGGTCTTTACTCTTCTCTTATGGATTGGCACCATCCAGACGGTTGGAAATGTGCTTTTGACGTAGAAGCAAGAAGACGTTTCTTAGATTATATTGAAGCATTAAATACAGAATTACTTACTAATTATGGTAAGATTGATATTCTCTGGTACGATATGCCACATCCTATGACAAGTACAGAAGGATGGGATTCTGTAAACAGAAACAATCGTCTTCGTAAATTACAGCCAGATATGCTTATCAATAACCGCAGTAAGATTCAGGAAGACTTCCTTACTCCTGAAGACAGCATTAATCCTGCTGACGGTGCTTACTGGGAAGCTTGTATGACATTTAATGGAATTTCTTGGGGATACTTAGATTCTAAATTAGTTACTCCTTATTCTTACAGCACACAGCAGATTATCAAAATGATCAACAAATGTGCTTCCTCTGGCGGTAACTTATTGTTAAATATCGGTCCAAAGGCTGACGGTAGCGTTCCTGAAGAAGCAGTTGAACCTTTAGAAACATTAGGAAAATGGCTGAACGAAAACGGCGAAGCTGTTTATGGTGAAAAGGCTATTACACATCTTGATTATTCAGGCTGTGGCTTAAATGTTGCAAGTGCAGATTCTGACAAGAAAAACGTATATGTATGGAATTTAATCTGGCCTCCAAAGGATACTTTCCAGCTTGGTGGTTTCTTAAATGCTCCAAAATCCATTACTTATCTTGCTACAGGTGAAAAGGTAGACTTTGATGTAGATGGACATCGTATCATCTTAAAGAACCTTCCAAAAGAAGCTGTAGACAAGCATGCCGGCATTACCGTATTTAAGATGGAATTTGAAGAAGAAGCAAAATACCAGTGGGTAAGCTACTATCCTCATATGAACGGCGGTGTAAATGTCGCTGGAGACCTTGTACAGTAATTTATATTTTATTATTTTCTAATCCAAAAAAATCCGCTTCGGTCAATACGACCGAAACGGATTTTTTGTCTTATATTCCTATCTAAAATTGTTGATTAGATAAATGCAAAGTATAAGATAAAGATAACATCTAATACCCAAATAACAGGGCTTACCTTCTTTGCTTTACCACTTGCTGCCATTGCTACAGAATAAGTAATGAAACCAAGAGCAATACCATTTGCGATAGAATAAGAAAGAATCATGATGATGATTGTAACAAAGCCCGCTGCTGCTGCGATGAAATCATCCCAATCAACTCCGCCTAACTGCTGAGCCATTAACATACCAACTACTACTAATGCAGGAGCTGTAACAGCACTTGTTGCTGTAGATAAAACGATTGGAGAAATCAAAACAGATAAGAAGAACAATACACCTGTTGTACAAGCTGTTAAACCTGTTCTACCGCCTGCTTCTACACCACTTGTACTTTCTACGAAGCTTGTTACTGTAGAAGTACCTAATGCAGCACCAACAACAGTACCAACTGCGTCCGCAAGCAACGCTTTTTCTGCGTTTTCCAATTCACCATCTTTGTTTACTAAACCACAACGGTTACCAACTGCTACTAAAGTACCAGCTGTATCAAAGAAATCTACGAACAAGAAAGAGAAAATAATAACGAAGCAGTTAAAAGGATCTGCAAATAATTCGCCAAAACCTTTTCCAAAAGCACCAAATGTACTCATAGAGAAATCTGTTGTGATAAATGTTTCTGGTAATGCTGGCATGCCTTCTACACCAAATGCACCACAGATTAAACCAACGATTGCTGTGATAACCATACCAACAAATACAGCTGCAGGAACTTTTTTGATTACTAATGCGATTGTAATCAAAATACCAAAAATTGCAAGTATTACAGTAGGTGCTGTCAAATCACCAAGTGCTACACCAGTAGATGCATCTGCAACGATGATACCTGCATTCTTTAAAGCAACAAATGCGATGAAGAAACCGATACCAGCACCAATAGCAAGCTTTAACTGCTGTGGAATTGCGTTAATGATCATTTTACGAACACCAGTAACGGAAATCAATAAAAAGATAACGCCGGAAATAAATACAGATGCAAGTGCTGCTTCCCAGGAATAATCCATACCAAGAACTACGGTATAAGTAAAGAGTGCATTTACACCCATACCTGGAGCTAAAGCAACTGGAAAGTTTGCTAAAACACCCATTAAAATAGATGCGATACCTGCAGAAATTGCAGTTGCCATAAATACAGAGTTTACATCCATGCCTGACTGACCTAAAATACTTGGATTAACTGCAAGTATGTAAGCCATAGCAAGGAATGTGGTCAAACCAGCAACAAGCTCTGTCTTTACGTTTGTTTTCTTGTCTTTCAAGTGAAATAACTTTTCTAACATAAACTTTTTCCTCCCATTATGTTTATTATGAAAAACATAATGATTGTACCCCTTATTTTTGTTTTTTACAAGTTAATTCGTCAAAGTTATTAAATTTTTTTAAATTTCTTGGATTTTAAAACTTAAAATTACCTTAAACAAGTCACCATCCAACAAAATTTGCAGTGTACCGCCCTGTCCTACAACAAGACTTTGTGCAATCGCAAGTCCAAGTCCTCCGCCTTCTGTATTTCTAGATGCATCTCCTCGAATAAAACGTTCTGTCAGCTTTTCTGCTTGTACATTGATCTCTTTTGCAGAAATATTTTTTATAGCAACTAATATTCTGTCTTCTGACTGTGTCACTTCTATATAAACACGCGCTCCTTCTAAAGCATACTTATAAATATTGGAGAACAGATTTTCCATAACACGCCACATACGTCTAGAGTCAGCCAAGATAACAGCATCTTTTACATAATTGTTGTATACAATCTTCAAACAATGCTCTTGAAACTTATCTTCGTATTCTGCTACCATTTGAACAATCAATTCATGCAATTTCAATGGCACGATTTCATATTCAATATTTCCGCTGGAAATTTTGCTTGCTTCAATCAAGTCCTGAATAAGTGTTTTTAATTTTTGAGACTTCATATCCAAAATATGAATATACTCTGCTGCCTTTGGACTCTCAATATTTTCTTTCTTTAATAAGTCTACATAGTTGATAATAGAGGTTAAAGGAGTTTTAATATCATGAGAAACATTTGTAAGCAGTTCTGCTTTTAAGCGCTCGTCTTTAATAGAACGCTCTACAGCCTGATGCATTCCTTCTCCAATTTCATTCACTGCTTCTCCAAGTGCTGCATTGTCCATAGATAAGTTTTTGGTTTCTACTTTTACATTTTCTCCTGCAAGTGTCTGCTGAATCTTTTCAATGATAAGCATACGTTCTGTTTTCCCACGCATACGTTTATAAGCAATCAAACTTATCACCGCCATCAAGATAATACCGATGCATATTGCAAGACCTTCTTCTCTAACAACTGCAAATATAAACATACAAAGGAGTGCAACTGCAAAAAATACAACCTGAATAAAGAAAATTCCCCATGTACGCTCCCACAAACCAGCATGCTCTATATAATATCTGGCATGTTGTTTCATTTTCACGCCTTTCTGCTTTATATAACGTGCAACCTTTTTACAGAAGCTCCAACCAATTTTATTACACAAACTATTTTTCCATATAGTTCTGGCTTTAAATCGTCTAGATACACTGCAAAGTGTTTCTATCATCAATACGCTGCTTATCATACTTGCTGTCAAAATCAAAGCTGTCAAACCAATACTGAGCATCTGAACATCATTATAATATAAGTATTCCTCTAAAACGATACACTCTGTAATAATGCCACATCCCAATGTTCCTATCCACACTAAAAATACTTCTGTATAAACTGTGTCTATCCAGTTAATCTCTACATAGTTATTTCCTTCTTCATCTATCTTTCTGCCTGACTGGTACATAAGATATATCATAACAATGATATAATATACTGCACATACACTGCCGATGCCAGCCCATATATAAATCATTTCTTCATTACATGTCTCATAAGCATCCGCTAATTTTGTATAGAAATCACTTGCACCATTGTTTGTATCATAACCTGTATAAACAATAGCATTATTTCCAAATGCATATTCAACACCAGAAATATACTCAGAAATGATTTCCTGCTCTATGGCAAAATTTCCTTCCCAATCTTGATATAAAGAAGTAGTTCCTTTACCTGCACATAAAAGGCTGTCAAAATATGCTTCTACCTCTGCAGAAGACATTGTTTTTAATCTGGATAAGTTTGTAAAAATATCATGATTTTTATTATCCATATCAATATAATATACAAAACTTGTTTTACCTTCTGCAAATCCCTTCATGTAATACTGATATGTATCATAATTTATATTCAGGTCACTCATACAAACTGCAAGCTGATAACAAAGCTCTCTATATTCCTCATTCGTACTTACAAGATCTTCTAATCCTCTGCCATCTACTGTCAGAAACATATTATCTACATTTTTAATAATTTCTTCTCGGTCACGAATAGAAAACTCAGAAACATCATCTGCTCCTGTCAATTCAGAAATAGCAAACTCTATTTCCTCTTCTTCTGCCTCTGTATACCACTGAGCTGCGTTTTCTACACCGCTTCTTGTGACTACATTCAAGTATTTTAAACCACCTGCTTTTTCCCATCGAAGCAAGTCTTCTAATCGGTATACAGCATCAAAATACTTTTGATTGTCTGTATCACTTGTATTGTTTCTGCGATAATAATATTCTGAAACAGATATCTCTTTTCCAAGGTCTAATGTTCCATTTGTTTCTAACTGACTGCGAATTGTTGCTAAGCGAATAGCACTGGACGTATCATCTCTTAAATTCCACTGCAAATGCTCAGATACTTTTTCTGACGTACTCTCTGAACCAAGCAAAAGTGTCACTCGATATCCTCCATTTCTATATGGATCTGTTTGTGGATCTACATAGAAACTTCCTTCTAATATCACAGCTAATATACTTACGATCAAAACGCAAAAACTAATATGCTGTGTCAACTTTAATAGTGCTACAATCCAGCCTGCTATAGGCTTTTTTCTCTTGATTCGTTTCTCCTTTTTGCCAGCCATAAATAGCTCTACCCCCCCCCCTTATTTTTTTTCGATCTTATATCCAACACCCCATACTACTTTTAAGTATCTTGGATCTTTTGGATTAATCTCAATTTTTTCACGAATATGTCTGATATGTACTGCTACGGTATTGTCTGCACCGATTGCTTCTTCGTTCCATATACTTTCATAAATCTGATTGATAGAAAATACTTTTCCAGGATTTTTCATAAGCAAAAGTAAAATGCTATACTCGATAGGTGTCATTTTAATCTGTGTACCATCGACAAACACTTCCTTTGTCTCGTCGTTGATTTGTAATCCTCCAACCTCGTACAATACGTTATTTTCCGTATTTAGGCTTCCAAGTGTTGTATAACGGCGTAAATGGCTCTTTACGCGTGCAATCAATTCTAATGGGTTAAATGGCTTTGTAATATAGTCATCTGCTCCAATATTTAATCCTAATATTTTGTCAGAATCCTCACTTTTTGCTGACAGAAAAATAATTGGAACTGCACTAAATTCTCGAATCTTCATTGCAGTATGAATACCATCTAATACAGGCATCATAATATCCAAAATGACCAATTTAATATTTTGACTCTTTAACAGTGCCAACGCCTGTTCTCCGTTGTACGCTTTATGAACTTTGAAATTCTCATGAGTCAAATAAATTTCAATAGCATCTACAATTTCTTTTTCATCATCACAAACTAAAATCTCTTCCACGTTTCTCTCCTCCTCTATGTTTTATTTATAACATACCTTTTTTAAACAATTAGGAAAAAATATTAAAGATTTTCTTAAAAAACAGGCTGATTAGAAAATATGCTCAAATGCATTTTTAATCCAGCAAAGTTTTCCCTCATCTATTGAAATACAATCATAACGAATATTTGTAAATTCTCCTATTCCATGTTTCATACGATAATAATCTGCTACACGACATATATTGTGCTGTTTATGATAATTCACAGCTTCTGTTCCATATCCGTTTTTTAAAGAACGTCTTGCTTTTACTTCAAAAAAGACAAGGCAGGAATCATCGTACCCAATGATATCGATTTCTCCCTGCCTGCATCTGTAATTCAACTCCAAAATCTGTACTTTCTGTTCTTGTAAATATCGAACTGCTTCTCTTTCGTAAAAAGTACCTATTTGTCGTTTATTCATTATTTTACAATTCCTATTTTATTTAATGGCCACAAACGTACGATTGCCTTGCCAAGAAACTCCTCTTTTTTTACATTTCCGACTAAATCCATTCGGCTGTCAGAACTATGATTTCGGTTATCTCCCATTACAAAATATTCATCTTCTCCAAGTGTCACCGGGGAAGCTGCACGATATCTTGTATATTCTAATATTTTTTCCTTACCATATGATTCTTCTAATGCTTCTCCGTTAATATAAATCACACCATCTGCATCAATCTGAATGGTTTCTCCAGGAAGTCCAATGATACGCTTTACAAAATGTCTTGTCTCACTTCCATATTCTACTGGGAAAATAACAACGTCAAATCGTTTTGGCTCTGTTATCTTATACTGTAGTTTATCTACCCATAAATATTCCCCATGATGTAAATTCGGCTCCATAGATTCGCCGTCCACAACGCTGAATACACCAACATATCTAGTAATAAACTGAGCAATGACTACAATCAGGGCAATCCATATAATATATTCTATGATTTCTTGTATTAAGGGCTTTTTTTCTGCTGTAGTCTTTTGGAAAAAATTTTTTCCTTTCATGACAACACCTCACTTATTTTGAAAATTCTTCTGGCCATTCTAAAGAGATGCGTCCAAGTTTACCACTTCTAAAATCATCTACTAACATGCCAGCTGCTTTCTCTAAATCAAGTTCTTCCCCTTTTTTGAAACATCTTCTGTTTTTAGCCACACCTGAAAGTACTTCTAATGGTGTGTCCATCTGCTCTAAGCTGTATCGTTCTTTTAACAACGCGCCATACTTTGGCATAATATATTGAATCAAATCCAATGCAAGTTCATCTGTCAAAAGAATTTCATCATTGATAGAACCAATAAATGCCAATTTCATACCAATAAGCTGGTCTTCAAACTTTGGCCATAAAATACCAGGTGTATCTAAAAGCTCCAGATTTTTATTTAACTTAATCCACTGTTTTCCTTTTGTAACACCAGGCTTATTTCCTGTCTTTGCACAAGCTTTTCCTGCAAATGCATTGATAAAGGTAGATTTTCCTACGTTTGGAATACCTACTACCATAGCTCGTACAGGACGATTTAAAATACCTCTCTTACGGTCTCTTTCAATCTTTTCTTTACAAGCTTCCTGAACAACACTCTGGATGCTCTTTACACCGCTTCCTGTCTTAGAATTGATTTCTAATACATGAAACCCTTTTGCCTGAAAATAAGCAACCCATTCTTTATTTGCTCTTGCATCTGCCAAATCGGATTTATTTAATAAAATGATTCTGGATTTATTTTTTCCAAGTTCATCAATATCAGGATTACGACTGCTGATAGGCTCTCTCGCATCTACCAATTCAATGATCAGATCAATGAGTGTCATATTTTCCTGCATCATTCTTTTTGCCTTGGTCATATGTCCAGGGTACCACTGATAATTCATATACTATTCCTCTCTATCGTGATTTTACACAAAATTTCCTATAAAACTGCGTCTATGGATTGGTGTTGGGCCAAGATCTTTTAATGCTTGGATATGTACTGCAGTTCCATATCCTTTATTAGAAGCAAATCCATATTCCGGATAAATCGTATCATATTCTACCATCATACGATCTCTTGTCACCTTTGCTACAATACTTGCCGCACCAATACTTGCACTTTTTGCATCGCCTTTAATAATAGAGACCTGTGGCAATTCTACATTTGGAATCGTGACTGCATCGTTTAATAAAAGATCTGGTTTGACTTCCAGTTTCGTAATTGCTTCACGCATTGCTTCATATGTTGCCTGTAAAATATTGATTTCATCAATACGCTGTGGGCTTACTACGCCGATTCCTACTGCAACTGCTTTTTGCATAATCTGCTCATAAAGCATTTCTCTCTTTTTTTCAGAAAGCTTTTTCGAATCATTGATATACAAAATATCACAGTCTTTTGGCAAAATAACTGCACACGCTACAACTGGGCCAGCCAAAGGACCTCTTCCTACTTCATCGATTCCGCATATATGTTCATACATCGCATATTCTCTTTCATATGCAAACAATGTATACATACGTTCCTTTTCTTTTTCTAATGCTAATGCTTTCTTCGCTTCTCTTGCTTCTTTTGTTGTCATATCACTCTATTATCTTCATACTGCCGCTTTGCGACGGTAATGCAAGCCATGCCTTTCCAAGAATTTCTGATTTATTTACGACACCAATCGTCTCTGAACGACTGTCTTCGCTATTATTACGGTTATCGCCAAGTACAAAAAATTCATCTTCTCCAAGAACAATCTTTTCTTTAGCGATTCCACTATCTACCATTTTATCATAATTATCTTTCACGCGCACGTTATTTACATAAAGTTCACTATCTATAATCTGCACTGTATCTCCAGGCACTGCTACTACTCGCTTGATATATAAATGTGCATTCGTTCCTTTTTGAAACACAACAACATCTCCAGCTTTTGGTGAAAACAATAAATAACTGGTGCGATTTAATAATACTTTTTGATTATGTGCAATTTCGTCAGTCATGGATACTCCAACATTTGTAAGCGTATATCCAAATCCAACAATCAGCAATATTCCAAAACCTGCAGACGCTATACATCCTAATATATACGTTCTGATCGTCTGTTTGACTTCCTGACTCAAACGTTTCTTTTTTCGAAAAGACAAACCACCTGCCATATGTTCTCCTATGTTATGCTCTGATTTTCTCTGTAGAAGAAAAATGGGCAACCACAATCTTTTGCAGTCGCCCCTTTTCCCAAAATTTTTCAAAAATTATTTTACAGCTTCTTTAACCTTTGCAGCCTTACCGATACGATCTCTTAAGTAGTTTAATTTAGCACGTCTTACTTTACCTCTTCTTACTACTTCGATCTTTTCTACGTTAGGGCTGTGTACTGGCCATGTCTTCTCAACGCCAACACCGTTAGATAACTTTCTAACTGTGAAAGTTTCTCTGTTGCTTCCACCCTGTCTCTTAATTACAACGCCTTCGAAAACCTGAATACGTTCGCGGTTACCTTCTTTGATCTTACCGTATACTTTAATAGTATCACCTACACCAAATTCTGTTACAGAAGCTTTTAACTGTTCAGCTTCAATGCTCTTAATAATTTCGTTCATTGTGTTTCCTCCTTATATTTGGATGTTCTTAAGGCTGTCTGCCACAGAGGACCATCTCCTAATTTCACAACATATCTAATTTATCACAACCTGGCATAAATTGCAACAGGTTTTTACTATATTTTTTCTTCTTCCGTCTTTTTCTTTTTTCTGCGTTTCTTCTTTTGTGGAAGAAGTTCCTGTCTTGCTTCATATAAAGCATACAGATCAGGTCGTCTTTCTTTTGTACGCTGGATAGACTGCTCTAAGCGCCATTCTTCTACTTTTTTATGGTCTCCCGATAACAAAATCTTTGGAACTTCTTTTCCCATCCATACAGCAGGTCTTGTATACTGCGGATACTCTAACAAATCATTATGAAAACTCTCTGTCTGAGCGGACTCATCATTACTGAGTACTCCTGGCACAAAACGGGAAATTGCATCGATCATAACCATTGCAGGCAATTCACCACCTGTCAGTACATAATCACCAATAGAAATATAATCTGTCACGATTTCTTCTAATACACGCTCATCAATTCCTTCATAATGTCCGCAAAGGATTACCAATTCTTCTTCCTTTGCAAACTCTTGTGCCATTTCCTGTGTAAATGCAGGTCCTTGAGGTGTTACATAAATCGTTCTTGGCTTTGGTTTTTCAGGATCTATCACTGCCTGATACGCATCATATACAGGCTGTGCTGCCATAAGCATACCGGCACCGCCTCCATATGTATAATCATCTACTTTTTTATGTTTATCCAGTGTATAATCTCTTATATTTACAGCTTCTAAAGAAATCTGCCCACGTTCCATCGCCTTACCGATAATACTGGCAGACAATGCTCCAGTAATCATTTCAGGAAATAACGTCAATACATGAAACTTCATACATCGTTCCCCTAATCTAATAAGCCATCCATCACATGAACACAGATTTTTTCATTTTCTACGTCCACATTCAGAATACACTCTTTAATCGCAGGAAGCAATAATTCTCTGCCATCTGTCATGTCTACGATATATACGTCATTTGCGCCCGTTTCCATAACATCACGCAATGTACCGATTGTCTGGTCGTTTTCATCTACGACACACATCCCCTGTAAGTCTGCGATAAAATACTCATCTTTACGAAGCTTTACCGCATTGGCACGAGTCACATACAGATTTTTGCCCTTATACTTTTCGATATCGTTGATATTATCAAAACCTTTAAATTTTAAAATAACAAACTGTTTAAAAAACTTTACACCTTCAATTTCCAGTGTAAGTTCTTCTTTTCCTGTATCAAGAATGACTTCTTTTAATCGTTTAAATCTCTTTACGTCATCTGTGGTAGGAAATACCTTTACTTCTCCTCTTACACCATGTGTAGAAGTGATCGCACCTACTTGTAATTTTGATTCCACTCGCTACTCCTGCCTCTCTTAAAAAAGGCACTCAAAGAGTGCCTTTTTCAACAATCATACATGATTTCAATACGGAATTAGATGATTTCTACATCTACATGTTCTTTTGCAGATGCAGCTTTCACAACAGAACGGATAGCTTTTGCAATTCGACCCTGTTTTCCGATAACCTTACCCATATCAGACTGTGCAACATGAAGCTCTAACACTACATTATTGCCGTCTCTCTTTTCAGTTACTACAACTTCACCTGGATTATCAACGAGTGCTTTTGCAATTACTTCAACCAATTCTTTCATAATCCACCTCCAAAAGTGTGCCGTATAGACTTATTTTTCGATACCAGCTACCTTAAAGATCTTTGCAACAACTTCTGTAGGCTGAGCACCATTTGCTAACCACTTCTTAGCTAATTCTTCATCAACTTTGATTGCGCTTGGGTTCTGGTTTGGATCATAAGTACCGATTTCTTCGATAAATCTACCATCTCTTGGGGAACGAGAATCTGCTACGATAATTCTATAAAAAGGAGCCTTCTTCTGTCCCATTCTTCTTAATCTGATTTTAACTGCCATTGTTATTTCCTCCAAAAATTAAATAAAATTGTAAAATAATTTATATGAAAAAGTTTATCACTTTGTCATCGAATATATGCTGTTAGAAGAATTTTCTTCCGCCACGTCCGCCTCCAAGGAGACTTCCTAAATTTCCAAAGCCACCACGTTTTCCGCCGCCTGTAAACTGCTTCATCATCTTCTGGCTCTGTTCAAACTGCTTCACGAAACGATTCACTGTTGCAATATCCACACCTGCACCTTTTGCAATACGATGCTTACGGCTTGGATTTAACAGCTTTGGATTTTTACGTTCTGCAGGTGTCATGGATAAGATGATTGCTTCTGTACGTGCCAACTGCTTTTCGTCAATTGCACCTTCTAAATCAGATGCCTTTACGCCAAGTCCTGGCAACATACCTAAGATACTTCCCAGACCGCCCATATTACGCATCTGCTTCATGCTCTCAAGGTAATCTTCAAAGTCAAATTTACCTTTCTTCATGCGGCTCATCATATCTTTTTCTTTTTCTTCATCCATGTCGATTGTATTTGCAGCCTTTTCAATCAAGGAAAGGACATCACCCATTCCAAGGATTCGGCTTGCCATACGTTCTGGGTAAAACTGTTCTAAATCGTCCAGTTTTTCACCCATACCAACAAATAAAATTGGTTTTCCTGTTACTGCTTTTGCTGAAAGAGCAGCACCACCTCTGGAGTCACCATCCATCTTTGAAAGGATAATACCATCTACTCCAACCTTATCATTGAACTCACTTGCTACATTTACTGCATCCTGACCTGTCATAGCATCTACAACAAGCAATGTCTGATGTACTGTGATTTTTTCTTTGATCTCTCTTAACTCTTCCATCATAGCTTCATCTACATGAAGTCGTCCGGCTGTATCGAGGATTACAACATTATGTCCATGCTTTGCAGCATGTTCTAATGCAGCTTTTGCAATATCTACTGGTTTGTGTCCTGTACCCATGCTGAATACATCTACACCAACCTTTTCTCCGTTGATATGGAGCTGTTCAATCGCAGCAGGTCTGTAAATATCACAAGCAACCAATAATGGCTTTTTGGATTTCTTTTTTAATTTTGCAGCAAGTTTTGCAGTTGCAGTTGTCTTACCTGCACCCTGTAAACCAGCCATCATAATGACGGTTGTCTGCTGTCCTGGAGCAAGTTTTAATTCTGTTGTCTCGCTTCCCATTAAGGAAATCAATTCTTCCTGAACGATTTTAATAACCATCTGGCTAGGATTTAATCCATTCATAACATCCTGACCAACAGCTCGTTCTTCTACAGATTTGATAAACTGCTTTACAACCTTAAAACTTACGTCTGCTTCTAAAAGTGCCATTTTTACTTCTTTCAGAGCAAGCTTTACATCTTCTTCTGTCAAACGACCTTTAGATTTTAAATTTTTAAAAACATTTTGTAGTTTCTCTGTTAAACTTTCAAATGCCATAGATTAAAGCTCCTCCAATAACTTACCGGCTATTTCCTGAATCTTTGTGACTTCTTCAGAGGATGTTGCCTCTAATCTGCTCACACGTTCTTGAATTTCTTCTACATCGCTTCGCATTCTTGTAAATCGCTCTACTAAATGCAGCTTATCTTCATAACCTCTTAATAACTTATCACAGCGTCTTAACAGATCATGTACTCCCTGTCTGGAAATTCCGGCTTCTTCTGCAATTTCACTTAAAGAAAAATTTTCAAAAAGAGCAGCTTCATATATCTTTTGCTGATGTTCTGTCAACAATTCACCATAAAAATCATACAAGAGACTCTGCTCTACGATTTCTTCTACTGATGACATATCACGCTCTCCTTTTCTATGTGTAAAGGTTTTTCCCTTGACACCTAAGTCATCATACCAAAAGTAATAGCGGGTGTCAAGTAAAAAATATTGACACCCGCTATTTTATTGTACTTTTTCAGGAACAATTTATAATTTTTCTCCAAAAATATTTTTGTATCCTTGTCCATATATTTCATTTGCACTTGTAAATATCAAAAATGCAGAACTGTCGACTTCTTTTACTACTTCTTCTACACGAGGAGAAAGTGGTTTTTTCACAACTGCCATAATGATATCTTTTTCTTTTTGACTGTAAGCTCCCTGACCTTTGATAAAGGTAACTCCGACATTTACATCTGTTAACAGCTTTTGAGCAATCAATGTGCTGTTATCACTGATGATAAAAATCATCTTTGCTTCATCAGAACCATACAACACTTTATCTAATACGATATTTTGTGCTACAACTGCGATTGTTGCATACATCGCTACAACAAGATCTTTAAAGATGAATGCAGAACAAACTACGATAGAAAAGTCTACGATAGAGAAAATCATATTTGTCTTTAACTGCGGATATTTCTTTCGAATAATACGAACGATGATATCCGTACCTCCGGACGTACTTCCCATTTTCATGATAATACCGATTCCAATTGCTACAAGAACGCCTCCTGCCAACGCTGCAATCAGCTTATCATCTGTGGAATATTCTCCAAACCAGAGCATCATTTTGTTGGTAGCAAATGAAAGCCATACAACACAATAAAATGTTCGAAGCATCATTTTGTAACCAAGTTTCCAGAATCCTAACAGTACGAGCGGAATATTGACCAAAAAGATAATCGTACCAGTTTCAATCGGTAAAATACTGCTCAAAATAATACTGATACCACTCACACCACCTGGTGCTAAATTATTTGGGTCTAAAAACAAGCCGATTCCGATACTGCACACCAAAGATCCCACTGTCAACATAAAAAATTCTTTTATTAATTTTACAAATCGTTCCATAAGGATAGCCCCCTGTGTTTTAGAAGTAAGAAAGTGCCTGTACTAATCTAGGCTGATAACCTTCCTGCTCTAACACTTTCATGATTTCATTTTTATGGTCTGTGCCAAATGTTTCTATCATAATAACAAGCTCTACTGCTGCCTGTCTGTTTGTAGAAACAAATAAATTATGCTCTAATTTAATAACATTACCCTTGCATTCTGCAATAACACCTGAAACTCTATGTAATTCACCTGGCTTATCAGGAAGTCTTACTGCTACTGTAATAACTCTGTCTCGTAAAATCAAGCCCTGCTGCACAACACTTGACATTGTGATAACGTCCATATTACCACCGCTTAAAATAGAAACAACTCGTTTGCCTTTTACATCTAAATGTTTTAAAGCTGCAACTGTTAAAAGACCGGAATTTTCTACAACCATCTTATGATTTTCAACCATATCAAGGAAGCTTTCGATCAGTTCCTGATCTTTGATAGTAATGATACCGTCTAAATTTTCTTTGATATATGGGAAAATCTTTGTACCTGGTGTCTTTACAGCAGTACCATCTGCAATTGTGCTTACACCTGGAAGTGTTGTAACTGCATCATTTTCAAGAGAAACCTGCATACAGTTTGCACCTGCTGGTTCTACACCGATTACTTTAATCTTTGGATTTAATAATTTTGCTAATGTAGAAACGCCTGTTGCAAGACCGCCGCCTCCGATTGGTACTAAAATGTAGTCTACCAATGGTAATTCTTTAAAGATTTCCATTGCAACAGTACCCTGACCTGTTGCTACTCTTAAATCATCAAATGGATGGATAAAGGTATATCCATGTTCTTCTGCAAGTTCATAAGCCTTTGCACATGCTTCATCGTATACATTTCCATGAAGAACAACTTCTGCACCATAAGATTTTGTACGGTTAATCTTCATTAAAGGAGTAGTTACTGGCATACAAATAGTAGCCTTACATCCAAAATGCTTTGCAGCATATGCTACACCCTGTGCATGATTTCCAGCAGATGCTGTAATTACACCTCTTTCTCTTTCTTCTGGAGTAAGTGTACTCATTGTGTAGTAAGCACCTCTTACCTTATAAGCACCTGTTGCCTGCATATTTTCAGGCTTAAAATAAACACGATTTCCTGTCTGTGCACTGAAAAACTCACTATAAATCAATTTTGTTTCCTGTACAACAGATTTTAAGACCTCACTAGCCTCTTCAAATTTTTCTAATGTTAATGCATTTTCCATTTTCTTATTCCTCAAACTCTCCATCTTGTACTTCAAATAATGCGTTTACGAATGTATTAGAATCAAATTTCTGAAGATCTTCAATTCCTTCTCCTACGCCAATATACTTTACTGGAACCTTTAATTCAGACTGAATTGCTACTGCAATACCACCCTTTGCTGTTCCATCGAGTTTTGTCAAAACGATACCTGTCAAATCTGCTACAGAGCCAAATTCCTTTGCCTGTACGAGTGCATTCTGACCTGTGGTACCATCTAATACAATAAAGTTTTCACGATGTGCATCCGGAAATTCTTTATCAATGATACGATTCATCTTTCGAAGCTCTTCCATCAGATTTTTGCGATTATGTAATCGACCTGCTGTATCACAGATCAAAACATCGACATTTCTTGCCTTTGCTGCTGCAACTGCATCAAATACAACACTGGCTGGATCTGTACCTTCTTTAGAACTAATCATATCTACGCCTGCACGTTTTGCCCATTCTGCAAGCTGATCATTTGCTGCTGCTCGATATGTATCTCCCGCTGCGATCAGTACTTTGCGTCCTGACATTTTCAGATTATAAGCAAGTTTTCCTACAGAAGTTGTTTTACCTACGCCATTTACACCAATCACAAAAATAATTGTTTTCTGGTGTTCAAAATCATATGCGTCTTCCTGTACCTGCATCTGTTCTTTAATTGAATTAATCAAAAGTTTTTTACATTCTCTTGGCTCTTTGATATGAAGTTTTTTCACATCTTCACGAACACGCTTCATGATTTCGGATGTTGCATTTACACCAATATCTCCCATGATCAAGCGTTCTTCAAGTTCCTCGTAAAAATCTTCGTCAATATTTGAATATCCATTAAAGACCTGATCAATACCATGCACGATATTATCTCTCGTTTTGGCTAATCCAGCCTTTAATTTGGCAAAAAAACCTTTCTTTTCTTCTCCCATAGGCTACCCCTCCAATTCTTCTTCTACAAGGTTTACACTGACTAAAGTGGAAACACCTTTTTCCTGCATAGTAATACCATACAGACGATCTGCTTCTTCCATTGTACCACGTCTATGCGTAATAACAATAAACTGTGTGTTTTTGGTCAGCTTATGCAAATATCTTGCATAGCGAGATACATTCGATTCATCCAAAGCAGCTTCAATTTCATCCAAAAGACAAAATGGTGAAGGCTTCAAATTTTGAATTGCAAACAATAATGCGATTGCTGTCAGTGCTTTTTCACCACCTGACAACTGCATCATATTCTGAAGCTTTTTACCTGGCGGCTGCGCTATAATACGAATACCCGCCTCTAAAATATCTTCTTCTGCCTGAAGCTCTAATGTGCCTTTACCACCACCGAACAATTCTTTAAACACTTTATCAAATTCATTTGCAATTTCTGCAAACTTTTCTTTGAACTGTTTTCTCATTGATGCATCTAATTCTGCAACGATTTGTTCTAGTGTCTTTCGTGCTTCTACCAAATCATTATATTGTGTTTTTAAGAATGTATAACGTTCCATCAAAGCTTTATACTCTTCGATTGCATTTACATTTACATTGCCTAATTCCTTGATTTGATTTTTCAGCTCAGAAATCTCTTTTTTCATGGAAGAAAGATCTGTCATAGTTGCATCTGCAAGTGCAATTGCATCAGAACGAGTAATTTCATACTCATCCCACATATAATTGATCTGATTTTCCATGTTTTCTTCTAATTTCTCTTTTTGTGCTGTCAAGCGATACAGCTCTTTGTCAAGGTTGGAACTCTGCGCAGATATTTCTTCTCTTTTTGCAAAGAATTTCTTTTGTGATGCAGACCATTTTTCCTTTTGAAGCATCGCCTTGTCCAATGCCTCTTTCGCCTCTGCTAATACAGAATCGGAATGTAATATCTGATCTTGGATTCTTTGAATTTCTTCTTCTTTTGTTTGTGCATCCTGTCTGCTTTGTAAAATGCTTGCCGTAAGTTCTTCTTTTTCTAAAAGCAAAGCTTCTGATTCTGAATCAATACGCTCCATATTTTGTTCATGAAACGATACCGTCTGTTCTAAAGAATGTAACTTCATATCCCATTCTTTTACTTTTTCGGATTCTTCTTCCTCATCAGCACTTAAACTAAGCAATTCTGCCTGAAGGTCAAGCACAAGTCTGTCTGCGCCCTTTTCTGCTTCTAAAGAAGCCTGCAGTTCAGCCGATACAATTTCTTTTTCAGAAGCAATTTCTTGAAGTTTCTCTTCGATATTCTGAATTTCCAATGTCAGCTCGCCAGCACCTGCCAATGCTTCTTCTTTTCGCTCCAAAGCTGCAGCAACATTCATTTTTGCTGTGTTTTGCTCTAAAGTCTTCATCTGAAGCTGTGACTTTTGGTATTCAATCTCTACTCGCAGCTTATTTCGGATTTCTTTTTGTTTTTCAATTCCAGCTTGCAGTTCTTTTACTTTAGAACCAAGCTTAAGTACGCTTTGTTCTAATGCTTCTATTTCTCGTCTTCTGCCTAATAAATTAGAATTGTTTTTGAATGCACCACCACTCATTGCACCGCCTGGTATGAAAAGTTCCCCTTCCAGTGTGACCATGCGTATTGTATAGTTGTACTTTCGTGCAATCTTTACTGCATGTTCCATATGATCGACTACAACAATCCTGCCCAAAAGACTCTTTGCCACTTTTTGATAGGCTTCTTTTGTTTTGATCAAGCTATCCGCAAGGCCAATTACGCCCTCTTCCTGCAAACAGTCCGTTTGTTTGAACTCCTGATCATGTTTCATGCTCGTAAGCGGTAAAAAGGTTGCTCGTCCTGCTTTTTGCTGCTTTAAAAATGTAATCATACGTTTTGCCACATCTTCATCTGTTGTAACGATATTTTGTATATTGCCACCCAGTGCTGTTTCAATCGCAAGCTCATATTTGGCATCTGTCTTAAAAATATCTGCTACAACACCAACGATACCTTTTTCCTGCGAGCGTCTTTCCATAACACTTTTTACTGCATTTCCATATCCGTCATAACGCTCTGTCATATTGATCAATGCTTCTAATCTGGACTGTTCTTTATGGTACTGCTGCTGTGTTTTTTGGTATTCTTCATCCAATGCAGCAAGTGTTTTTCGAAGTTCTAAAAGCTTTGCTTCCTTTTCAGAAAGCGTTTCTTCCATCTTTGTAATCACTTCTAAAATTTCAAAAACTGCTTTATTTAATTCTTCAATCGTTTCTTGTTGCTTTGCTTCATCTGACTTTGCACGAAGCATTTTAGAATGCACTTCTGATTTATGGATATGAATCTGTTCTGCGGTAGAATCTAAACGGCTGAGTTTAGACTTAATAGTTGCTCTCTGATTAAGCCCATCCATAATAGCCTGTTTTTGTTTTTCTATATGAGCACTGACATCTGTTATACGCTGTAACACTGTATCTAACGTTTGCTGTGCTTCTTTTCTCATCATAAGCAAATCTTCTACAGAAGCATCTATTTGCTCTTTTTGTGCCAATAATGCTTCTTTTTCCTTTTGCTTTGCTTGAATCTGACTTTCTACCTGTTCCTTTCGAACATCAAAGTGCTGTTCATTGCTTGCATCAGAACGAATTTTTTCTTTATAGACTTCAATCTGTCCTTGCAGCTTTCCTTTAAATACATTGCTGTCTGCAAGAAAATTTCTTTTTTCTTCTATAACAGCATCGCATTTTTCTATTTCGGATACTGCTTTATCATATTCTGCCTTGATAGCTTCATATGCAGCATTTACTTCTGTCCACTGTGTTTTTGCAATCTGATATGCTTGTTCTGTTTTAGAAAGTTCTTTTTGCAATCTGTTATGCTCAAGCAAAAAGCAATTTACATCTAACGTTTTTAATGCTTCTTTATACTTTAAATATGTTTTTGCCTTTTCTGCCTGTCGTTCCAAAGGTGGAACCTGCTTTTCTAATTCAGATAAAATATCGGTTACTCGAACAAGGTTAGACTGTTCTTCTTCTAACTTTTTAAGCGCTGTATTTTTTCGCTTTTTGAATTTTACAATTCCGGCCGCTTCATCGAACAATTCTCTGCGTTCTTCTGGTTTTCCGCTTAAAATCTTATCAATCTGTCCCTGACCTATGATAGAATATCCTTCTTTACCGATACCCGTATCATAAAAAAGCTCCTGCACATCTTTTAATCGACATGCTGTACCATTGATTAAATACTCACTTTCCCCCGAACGATACAATCTTCTTGCTATCGTAACTTCCTCATAAGAAATAGGAAGCTGATGATCTGCATTGTCTAATGTAATTGCAACATATGCATAACTCAATGGTTTACGAAGCTGTGTACCTGAAAAGATAACGTCCTGCATATTGCCGCCACGAAGCTGTTTTACACGCTGTTCACCAAGCACCCATCTGACAGCATCTGCAACATTGCTCTTTCCACTTCCATTCGGTCCTACAATTGCTGTAATGCCATTGTGGAATTGAAAATGCATTTTGTTTGCAAAAGACTTAAATCCTTGTATTTCGATACTCTTTAAATACATATAGTTTCATCTGCTCCATTCTGCATGGCTAATAAAGCTTCATATGCAGCATGCTGTTCTGCCATCTTTTTGCTTCTTCCTTTACCTTTTCCAAGCAATTTTGTGCCCATATAAGCTTCTACACCAAATTCCTTGTCATGTTCCGGACCACATTCGTAAATCACTTTATAAGTTAAATTCTGTTTGTATTTACTTTGTGCCAATTCCTGCAATGTAGACTTTGCATCAAAAAATAATTTTTTCTGTTCAATATTATCTAAAACATACTTGAAAATAAACTTTTGGGCTTCTTCTATCCCACTATCTTTATAGATTGCTCCGATAACAGCTTCTACGATATCACACGCAATAGAGTCTCGCTGTCTTCCGCCTGTTGCTTCCTCTCCTTTTCCAAGAAGAAAAAACTTATCTAATCTGATTTGTCTTGCTGTATGTGCAAGAGCCTGCTCACAAACCAAAGAAGCTCTTAATTTACTAAGTTGTCCCTCCGGCATAGCAGGATATTTAGAAAACAAAAAATCACTGCTAATCATTTCTAAAACTGCATCTCCAAGAAACTCCAGTCTTTCATAATTTGCAGATTTCAAGATACGCATTTCATTGGCATATGAACTGTGAGTCAGTGCCTGTTTCAGCAGGTCTTTATTTTTAAAGGTATATCCAATCCTGCCTTCCAATTCTAAAATTCCCTGCTTGGTTGTCCCCAACTGCATATACATCCTCCATTTTTGCAAAGAACTTTTATACTAAAAAATGAGTAATTTTCTAGTATATGAAAGAAACTGCCGCATACATGCAACAGCTTCTTTGGTGCGTATTTGAAAATTCAAAACATCCCTGTCTTTTATGAACGATTTTCCTTCTCAACTACGCCCCTAAATCATATATTAATTCTTTGCGTTTTTAATCATTTCTACTGCTTCTTCTACTGTTTTAATACCTTCAGCAGCTTCTGCAGGAACTTCAATATCAAATTCATCTTCGATGCCCATAATAATCTGGAAAACATCTAAGGAATCTGCTCCTAAATCATCTGTAAAAGTAGTTTCCATCTTTACTTCCATTGGGTCTACATTTAATACTTCTGCAATGATTTTTCTGAGTTTTTCAAATTCTTCCATTTTGATATCCTTTCTACTTCTTTATTCTTCTGATGCAGTATTGATATTAGCACTGATTTTGCCCTTAATATCCTGCTCCGTGAATGTAATACACTGTAAGATAGAGTTTTTAACCTCTGTAGCTTTAGAACTTCCATGTGTCTTTACTACAAGACCATTCAGACCAAGCATCGGAGCTCCTCCATACTCTTCTGTCTGAAATTTCTTTAATGTCGTCTTTAATGCTGGTTTTACGAGCAACCCACCGATCTTACTGCGTAAAGACGTCATCATGCCGGCTTTCACTTCTTTGAGCAAAGCAGAGCCAACACCCTCATACAGTTTCAATATAACATTACCTACAAAAGCTTCACATACAATAACGTCTGCATAGCCAAATGGTATGTCTCTTGCTTCAATGCTGCCAATAAAGTTAATATCAGAGCATTCCTTTAACAGAGGGAACGTTTCTTTTACGAGTGCATTTCCCTTTTCCTCTTCAGAACCGATATTTACGATGGCAACTCTTGGATTTTTTACACCCATTACATTTTCCATATAAATAGAACCTATTTTAGCAAACTGTACCAGATGACTCGCTCTGGCATCTACGTTTGCACCACAGTCAATCAACAAAGACGCACCCTTTGTTGTTGGAATAAGCGGAGCTAAAGGTGCTCTTTCAATTCCTTTAATACGTCCAACGATCACCTGACCGCCAACAAGATTTGCACCTGTACTGCCTGCTGAAACGTAAGCATCGCATTCACCACGCTTTACCATATTCATCGCAACTACAATAGAGGAATCTTTCTTGCGTCGTATTGCCATGACCGGAGGCTCTGCCATTTCGATCACTTCCTGTGCATGCACTACTTCTACCTGTTGTTCCGGATAAGAATATTTAGAAAGTTCTGCTTCGATAACATCTTTCTGTCCAACAAGGTAAACTTTTAATTTATCAGAAGTCTGTACAGCTTCGATAGAACCTTTGACAATTTCTGCTGGTGCATGATCTCCACCCATTGCATCTACTGCCACTTTAATCCATTCTTTCATAAATCAAGTCTCCTACATACATTTCAATATCTCTACTATACTAGAGTAAAAATCAAATTGCAAGTATTTCCCTATAAAATATGTACAAAAAAAGCACCCTTTTGGGTGCTTTTTTCATTAAAATTAGTTTTCTACGCTAACGATTTCACGCTTATTGTAAGAACCGCAAGCCTTGCATACTCGGTGTGGCATCATAAGTTCACCACATTTGCTACATTTAACCAATGTAGGAGCGCTCATTTTCCAGTTTGCTCTTCTTTTATCTCTTCTACCTTTGGAAGATTTGTTCTTTGGACAAATAGACATCGTTACACCTCCTTATTCGCGTTAAAGATATCTTTTATCACTGCCATTCTCGGGTCTGGTACAAATGTATCACATCCGCATTCCCCAAGGTTGAGGTCCTTGCCACACATTTTACAAATTCCTTTGCAATCCGTTTTACACAACACCTTCATAGGCCAGTTCATCAAAATTTCACTGAACACGAGATTTTCTACGTTTAACTGATATCCCTGCATAACTTCAAGGTTATCATCTTCATCATCCCCCGCATCCACTTCTGGTGAATACACATCACGTTCAAAAGATAAATCAACTCTCACAGGCATTGGTTTTAGACAGCGGTTACACACCATTTCTGCTACTATATAACCTTCTCCGGTGATTACTGCTCTGCCTTTACTCTTATGAGTACCAGTCAGCTTTATTTCAGACTTTTCTAATATCTTAAAAGTCTCATATCCGTTTTGAACTTCCGTCATTTCAATCGGGCAGCTTGCTTCAAGCGGCTTACCCGCAGAAAGGAAAACATCAGATAAATTAATAAACATAATATCTCCTATTCATACCTAAACAAGTATACACACTTATGTCTAAACTGTCAATGATAATTTTTCTTTTTTTGATTTTTTCTTTAAAATTTAATTATTTGCAAAGATTATATGTTTCTCTTGCAATTGCTAACTCTTCGTTTGTAGGAAGTAACATTACTTTAACCTTAGAGTCTGCTGTAGAGATAAATCTCTTTTCACCACGAACGTTGTTTGCTTCGTCATCGATTGTAACGCCAAGATAGCCTAAGTATTCACAGATAGACTTTCTTACGTCCTTATCGTTTTCACCGATACCTGCGGTAAAGCAGATTGCATCTACACCGTTCATAGCTGCTGTGTAAGCACCAATGTATTTTGCTACACGATATTCAAAAGCTGCTGCTGTAGCCTTTGCACGAGGATTTCCTTCAGCTGCTGCCTGCATAATATCACGAGAGTCGCTAGAAAGACCATCGCTCATACCAAGAAGACCAGACTTCTTGTTAAGGATATTTAATACTTCGTTGATATCCTTGCCTTCTTTATTGCACATATACTGTACAACACCAGCATCGATATCACCACTTCTTGTACCCATGATTAAACCTTCTAATGGTGTAAGACCCATACTTGTATCTACACACTTGCCACCGATAGAAGCAGAAACGCTTGCACCGTTACCTAAATGGCAAACGATAACCTTTGCATTTTCTGGATCTAAGTTAGCAAATTTGATTGCTTCGCCAGAAACGAACTTGTGGCTTGTGCCGTGGAAGCCGTAACGACGTACGCTGTATTTTTTGTAATATTCGTAAGGAATTGCATATAAATATGCCTTTTCTTCCATGCTCATACCAAATGCTGTATCGAATACTGCAACGTTTGGCTTACCTGGTAAAGCAGCTTCACAAGCTTCGATACCCATAAGGTTTGCTGGGTTATGTAAAGGAGCTAAATCATAACATACTTTAATAACTTCCTTAACATCATCATTTACGATAACAGAATCGCTGTAGTTTGTACCTGCGTGTACTACACGATGACCGATTGCAGAGATTTCATCAACGCTCTTAACAACACCGTATTCTGGGTTTACTAATGCGTCTAATACCATCTTGATTGCAACTTTGTGATCTGGCATTGGCTCGTTAAATACAACTTTGTCCTTGCCTGCTGGCTTATGAACAAGGTTAGAACCTTCAATACCAATTCTTTCGCACATACCCTTTGCTGTAACTTCTTCATTTGTCATATCGATGAGCTGATATTTTAAAGAGGAGCTGCCACAGTTAATAACTAAAATATTCATTTACATTTTTCCTTTCAAATATATGATATATGTGTGTTCGAGTATCAATCCAGTATCAATTAGTCAACTAACTGAGCCTGAACAGCAGTAATTGCTACTACACCAACGATATCTTCCCAGCTGCATCCACGACTTAAATCGTTAACTGGTTTTGCGATACCCTGAAGAATAGGACCATATGCTTCTGCCTTTGCAAGTCTTTGAACTAACTTGTAACCGATATTACCAGCATCTAAGTTAGGGAAGATTAAAACGTTTGCCTTACCAGCAACTTCGCTGCCTGGTGCCTTAGAGCTTGCTACAGAATCTACTAATGCAGCATCTAACTGTAATTCACCATCTACCTTAAGGTCTGGGTATGTTGCTTTTGCAATGTTTGTTGCTTCTACTACTTTGTCAACTAAAGCATGTTTTGCAGAACCCTTTGTAGAGTGAGAAAGCATAGCTACTCTTGCTTCTGCACCAACTAAGTTCTGGAAGCTCTTTGCGGAAGAGTCTGCGATTGCTGCTAATTCTTCTGCGTTTGGATCCTGATTTAAACCGCTGTCAGCAAAAATGAATGTACCATTTTCACCTGCATCGCAGTTTGGAACAGCCATGATAAAGAATGCAGATACTAACTTTGTACCAGGAGCAGTCTTTAAGATCTGTAAAGATGGACGAAGAACGTTTGCTGTAGAGTGGCAAGCACCTGCTACCATACCGTCTGCATCACCAGCTTTAACCATCATTACACCAAAGAATAAGTTGTCAGATAACAACATTTCTCTAGCCTTTTCCATAGTCATGCCTTTTGCTTTTCTTGTTTCATATAATAATTCAACATATGCATCCAGCTTTGGAGATGTAGCCGGATCAACAACTGCTGCACCTGATAAATCAATATTTAACCAGTTTGCACCGTCTTTGATCTTCTCTTCGTTACCAACTAAGATTACATTAGCGATACCCTCTTCTAAAACCTTTGCTGCTGCCAAGAGAGTTCTCTTGTCTTCTGTTTCTGGTAAACAAATCGTTTTTTTGTTCTGTTTTGCTCTTTCCTTAATGGAATCAATAAAAGCCATAGTTACTCCTTCCATGTCCAGTCTGTCCAGACATATGTAAAAATTACTAGGGCAAAACGACTTGCCCTATTTTTATAACTATATTATACTAAATAGAGCTTTTAATCACAAGTAGTTATTTTCGTAAAATTGCACATTTTAACATACATTTATCAATTTAAGGAGTTTCCATGACGGTTACAGGTATTATTGCAGAATACAATCCGCTGCATTTTGGACATCAATTTCATATTGAACAGACAAAACAGGCTTTTTTACCAAAAGAAGAACACTATATTATTACCATACTGAGCGGCGATTTTGTCCAAAGAGGACTTCCTTCTATTATAGATAAGCATACGCGTACCCGCATGGCTTTAGAAGCCGGAAGTGATCTTGTATTAGAGCTGCCTGTTTCTTATGCACTTTCCAGCGGAGAAGGCTTTGCTTTTGGAGGCGTTTCTTTACTCCATCAGCTTGGATGTGTAGACTCCATCAGTTTTGGTACGGAAGCTGGACAATTAGATCAACTTCTCTCTATCGCAAAAGTCCTTACAAACGAAAGTGTTTCTTATCAGAATGCTTATCAGGCTGCCTTAAAAGAAGGACTTACACATCCTGCAGCACAACACAAAGCATTAGAAACTGCATATCCTGCACTGGATACAACTGTATTAAACGGACAATCCAACAATATGCTGGCCTTAGAATATTGTAAGGCACTACTGCGTTTACAAAGTTCAATGAAGCCCATGACAATCAAACGAAAAGGACAACATTATCTTTCACAGGATATTTCCCAAACAACAGATGCTGCTTTTTTTGCTTCTGCTACGGCAATACGTTCTGCCTTGAAAGATGCTTCTGAACAGACCATACTCGCAAAACAAGTACCCCCTTTTGTATTGGATATGCTCACACAGGCAAAACAACAGCAAACTCTTGTATATGCAGATGATTTTAGCCTTTTACTGCATTATAAGCTGCTCACATCCTCCAAAGAACAACTTTTGCAATATCGTGGAATTTCTCCAGATTTTGCAAATAAACTCATAAAATACCGAAACCAGTTTGTATCTTTTACTCAGTTTGCTAATCTGCTCTGGAGCAAGGATACAACGTATG
>CAYRIK010000003.1:0-24791 GCA_964424345.1 uncultured Lachnospiraceae bacterium | reverse complement strand
TTTGTATCTTTTACTCAGTTTGCTAATCTGCTCTGGAGCAAGGATACAACGTATGCAAGTGTCTGCCGAAGTCTTATGTACCTAATATTAAATATCAAACAAGATTTTTGGGATGTTCACCAAAAAGCACCTTATGCCAGAGTACTTGGATTTCGCAAGCAATCAGCAGCATTATTGTCACAAATTAAAAAAAGCAGCTCTATTCCACTTGTCACAAAATTAGCAAATGCACCCGATGTGTTATCACCGGATGCATTAAACCTTTTAGAGCTTGATATGCAAGCTGCTCATATTTATGATAGTATTGTACAGCAAAAGACACATAATCATTTTATACACGAATCACAAAAACAATTAATCATCTTATAATCACTTGTTAATTACTTTCGCCACATCTTCCACTGCACCGGTAACCCAAATTGTACCTTTTGCAAGTGCAAGGTCTGGCGGAATGTTTACGATCAACTCTTTGCCTTCTGCTTCATACGCAATTACGTTTACACCGTATTTACGTCTAAAATCTAATCCTTTGAGGTTTTTTCCAATCCACTCAGGCTGTACAGAAATTTCTACCATACTGATACGGTCAGACAACTCAAAGAAATCCAGATAATGTCCATTTGCTAATGTTCTTGCAATACGGATACCACTTTCTTTTTCTGGGATAATAATCTTATCAGCTCCAACCTTTGTCAACACTTTTGCATGTCTTTCATCGACTGCTTTTGCGATTACGTAAGGAGCACCATTTTCTTTTGCAGTAATTGTTGCCAGCACAGAAGCATCCAAACTTCTTGTTACTGCCACTACAACCGCATCCATATTTCCAAGGCCTAAATGTTCCATTGCATCTGCATCTGTCGCATCCGCCTTAACTGCATACGTCACATATTCTGCGATTGCACGAACACGTTCCTCGCTATAATCAATCGCCATGACATCAGCTCCGCTTTTAGCCAATTCCATCGCAATAGAAGAACCAAAACGGCCAAGACCGATAACTGCATAGGATTTTACTTTTCCCATATCCATTCCTCCATCAACCTACTGTTATACTTTCTTCCGGATATTCAATATGTCCAGGAGCAGTACTTTTAATATCATTGAACGCCATTACTAAAGAAATCGGACCTGTACGTCCTAAAAACATACATATAATGATAATAATCTTTCCTATTACATTTAATCCAGGTGTCAAACTTCTTGTCAAACCTACTGTACCGATTGCACTGACTACCTCATAAGCGATATCCATAAAATCACCTTCACAAAACGTAAGCATCAGTACAAGTGCTATCATGGTAACACTCAAACTAATCAATGTGACAGACAACGCTTTTCTTACAGTAGCCGGATTGATTTTACGACGAAAAGCAATCGTATCATCTCTTCCTTTGATTGTTGACCACGCTGCAAAAAATAAAACGGCTGCTGTCGTTGTCTTAATACCACCTGCAGTACCAACTGGAGAACCACCTATAAACATTAATAGCAAACATAAAAATGCTGTACTGTCATACAATCCTTTTTGAGAAATAGATACAAAGCCTGCAGTACGCAATGTTACTGACTGAAACATTGCAGCCTGTATTTTAACTGGTATACTAAGAGAACCTAACGTAAGAGGATTGCTCCATTCCAAAATAAGAACAAATAAGCAACCACTTAATAACAGCCCTGCTGTCGTACAAATGGCAATCTTACTATGCAGTCTTAATCTTCTCCAAAGATATCTTGGATGAATTTCTTTGTTCTTATACAATTTGAACACATTAAGTACATCCCACCATACAACAAAACCGATACCACTTATGATAATCAAAAGCATTGTTGTGATATTTACAATTGGATTTCCGACATAAGGTGTAAGAGAATTTGGTCCAATAATATCAATACCAGCGTTACAAAAAGCTGATACTGCATTGAATATAGATACCCATATGCCTTTTATACCCATTTCAGGCACAAACACAAGCATATAGAGCAATGCTCCAACTCCTTCTACTAAAAAAGTACCTTTAAATACCTTTTTAATAAAACGAATTAAGCCTGACATCGTATCAAGATTTAACGCATCTTCTAACAAAAGTCTTTGTTTTAATCCAATCTTTTGTCCTAACAATGTCAAAATATATGTACTTAATGTAACGACACCAAGTCCTCCGCACTGTATCAGGATTAGCATTACGATATGTCCTACACTGCTCCAATGTGCATATGTATCCACTACAACAAGTCCCGTAACACAAACACATGTCGTTGCTGTAAAAAGACTTGTCAAAAACGGAGTAACTACACCTTCCTTAGAACAAATTGGAAGCATCAAAAGCAATGTTCCTGCCATAATCAATGCCAAAAATCCTAACATGATAATTTGTGTAGTAGACAATTCTTTTTTCTTTTTTAACATATCATACCTTATTATTTTTATTTATGATTAATTTTTAAAACTATGGATTGGTGCTGGAATTCTTCCGCCGCGGTTTACAAATGCATCGCAAGAATATGGATTTACAGGCATAACTGGTGCATAACCAAGTAATCCACCAAATTCTACAGTTTCTCCAACATCTTTTCCAATTACTGGAATCAAACGAACTGCTGTTGTTTTCTGGTTGATCATACCAATTGCCATTTCATCTGCAATAATACCAGAAATTGTTGTAGCCTTTGTATCGCCAGGAATTGCGATCATATCAAGACCTACACTGCATACACAAGTCATTGCTTCTAACTTTTCAAGTGTAAGTGCGCCCGCAACAACTGCATCAATCATACCCTGATCTTCGCTGACTGGAATAAATGCACCACTCAGACCACCTACATAAGAAGAAGCCATTACGCCGCCTTTTTTTACCTGATCATTTAACAGTGCTAAGGCTGCTGTTGTGCCAGGTGCACCAGCATATTCTAAACCGATTTCACATAAAATATCTGCTACAGAATCACCTACTGCTGGAGTTGGTGCTAAAGATAAGTCTACGATACCAAATGGAACTCCAAGCTTTGCACTTGCTTCTTTGGCAACTAACTGACCAACTCTTGTAACCTTGAATGCTGTCTTTTTGATTGTCTCACAAAGTACTTCAAAGCTTTCTCCTCGTACTTTTTCCAATGCAGTTTTTACAACACCAGGACCAGATACACCAACATTAATGATACGGTCTGCTTCTGTTACGCCATGGAATGCACCTGCCATAAAAGGATTATCATCTGGAGCATTACAAAATACTACTAACTTTGCACATCCAAAAGAATCTCTTTCTTTTGTCCATTCTGCTGCTTCCTTAATGATCTCACCCATTAACTTTACAGCATCCATGTTTAAACCAGTCTTTGTAGAACCTACATTTACAGAGCTGCACACTCTTTCTGTAGTTGCAAGCGCCTGTGGAATAGAACGAATCAACATTTCTTCTGCTGGAGTCATGCCTTTAGAAACCAATGCAGAATAACCACCGATAAAGTTTACACCAACCTTTGTTGCAACTTTATCTAATGTCTGAGCAATTGTAACAAAATCTTCCGGCTTTTTACATGCAGCTCCACCGATTAAAGCGATTGGTGTTACACTAATACGTTTGTTTACGATTGGAATACCATATTTACCAGAAATTTCTTCTCCGACTGCTACTAAGTCTTTTGCAGACTCGTAAATCTTATTATAAATTTTCTGATTTAACACTTCTAAGTTAGAGTCAATACAATCTAAAAGACTGATACCCATTGTAATTGTGCGGACATCGAGCATCTCTTTTTCAATCATATCATTGGTTTCTGTAACTTCTCTTATATTTATCATAGCTTGTACCTCTTTACTAATTTTTAGATTCTATGCATGCTGTCAAAAATTTCTTCCATCTGACATTTTACAGAAACACCAATTTCTTTACCTACTGAATCCAATTCTGTAACAACCTGACTAAACTCTTTGTCAATGCCTTCGATATCTACAATCATCATCATATTAAAATATCCCTGTACAATTGTTTGGGAAATATCAAGAATGTTAATCTTTTCTGCTGCAAGATATGTACATACCTTTGCAATGATACCGACAGTATCTTTTCCTACTACTGTAATAATCGCTTTTTTCATTTTGTTACCAGCCTTCCTTGTTTTAAAAATTTTATTTTGTCTATAATACCCCAAAGACTACCCATTGTCAAATACCATTCCAACATTCTTAGCACACAAAACAGATATTCACTCATTTTTATAATCTTTTTCTTACATTTATCCTTATCAAATATATTTTCAGCCATCTTTTGTATACCAGAAAACAAGTAATTTCCTATATAGAACAAAGTGGACAAGTCCACTTCAACTTTCTATATTCCTCACACATGATAGACTTGCTCCACTTTGCTGAGCCGAGCGTTTTTGCGAAGCAATACTTTCCCTATACGCTCGTGTTCATCTTCGCAGAGCGTTTTTATATACTAGGAAATGAGTAATTTCCTAGTATATAAAAAGAGTACCTCTCACTTTTTACAAAGTAAGAAATACTCTTTGAATAATAAACTATATAAAACCACTTTTCACCGCAATAAAACTTTAGAAAGAAAATACTTCTCCTACTTCTGTCTGCGTCACGACATGAATATCCAACTCTTCTGCTCGATATGGTGTATCTGCCGCATTAATCTCAAATTTTACAGTTTCAAATGCCAGCTCCGGCATATTGTTTTCTTTGCTTAAATGCCCAAGCAAAATATGTTTCAAATTTGGATGCAATATTTTATTGAGCAAAAGTCCTGTATTGTCATTGGATAAATGCCCTCTGTCACTTAAAATACGCTGTTTTAATGCATATGTATAAGGTCCTGCCTGAAGCATACGCACATCATGGTTTGCCTCTAATAAAATTGCATCCACTCCCTGCAGATTATTTATTGTATATTCATCAAATGTTCCCATATCCGTTGCAACGGCTGCCGTTTTTCTTTGAGCTGTAAAACGATACCCGCACGGTTCTTTTGCATCATGAGAAATACGAAATGGTCGAATCTGCATATCCTGTATCTGTATATCCTGGTCCAACGATATTTCATGAAAAAGTTCTAAATCTACCGTTCCAATACTTCTAGAACCATTAAAAATACCATCTATCGTTCCTTTTGTAGCATAAACCGGTATCTTATATTTTCTAGACAGCACACCAAGTCCTTGAATATGATCAGTATGTTCGTGTGTAACAAATACCGCAGAAATATCCTTTCCAGTAATCTGTGCTTTTTTCAGACCTTCTTCGATACGTTTACAGCTAATACCTGCATCTACTAAAATATGAGCCTGCTCACTTCCTACATAGATACAATTGCCGCTGCTGCCGCTGGCAATACTACATAATCTCATAAATCTGCCAATTCCTTTCGTACCTGTTCCATACTCTTTTCTAATGTGTCACTGTTATCGATAACAGCATCACATTTTTGACGAAATACGTCCTCAGATAACTGTTTTCCCATAATACTTTGTATTTTTTCCAGCGTATATCCACGTCCGCTCTGTAATCTTTCTATGCGTACTTCCTTACGAGCATATATATACCATACGCAATCTGTCATATCTCGATATCCTGCCTCTAAAAACAATGCTGCTTCTACAAACAAAAAATCCAGCTCTCCTTTTTCGCGTTCTTGCTCAATATGCTCTTTTATATACTGTTTAACAGCCGGATGAACGATTGCATTGACAAGTTCTAAAAATGATTCATTTGAAAAAATCTTTGCCGCCATCTTTTGACGGTCAATCATTCCTTTTTCATCTAAAACATCTTGTCCTAACAAATATACGATTGGCTCATAACAACACTGTCCGGGCTCTTTCAAAAAATTAGCAATATCATCTGCAAGCAATACTTTGCAGCGATACTCCTTTTGTATAGCGGCTAAAAGTGCTGATTTTCCACTTCCAATCCCGCCTGTGATTCCTATTACTTTCATAACTTCTCCACACTTATTTTGCATCAAACCAAGTTTTGCCTGTATGCAAATCTACTTCCAATTCTACAGCAAGCTGTGCTGCATCTTTCATGCTATGATACAAAATCTCTCTTACCTGTGCTTCTTCTGACTCTAACGTTTCCACAACAAGCTCATCGTGTACCTGCAAAATCAATCTAGATTTTAACCCAGCCTCTTTTAATGCATCATACACTTTGATCATCGCAATTTTCATAATATCTGCTGCCGTTCCTTGAATTGGACTGTTCATCGCAATACGTTCACCAAAACTTCTCTGCATAAAATTAGAACTCTTTAATTCCGGAACTGGTCGTCTTCTTCCATAAAGCGTTTCTACATAACCTTGTTCCTTGGCTCTTGCGACCACATCATCCAAAAACAGCTTAATTCCCGGATACGTTGCAAAATATTGTTCAATATATGCTTTTGCTTCTTTTGTAGAAATAGACAAATCCTGGCTAAGACCAAAAGAACTGATACCATACACAATACCAAAGTTTACTGCCTTTGCATTTCTTCTTTGTAAATCTGTCACTTCCTCTAATGGAGTATGGAATACTTTAGATGCTGTGATTTTGTGTATATCCTCACTCATCGCGTATGCTTCGATTAACGCTTCATCTTTTGACATATGTGCTAATACACGCAATTCAATCTGAGAATAGTCCGCATCCATCAATACATATCCTTCTTCTGGAACAAACACTTTACGAATCTGTCTTCCAAGCTCTGTTCTCATAGGAATGTTTTGTAAATTTGGTTCTGTTGAACTTAAACGTCCTGTTGCCGTAATCGTCTGCTGGAACTTTGTATGGATTCTTCCATCCTCTCCAATAAATGTCTGCAAGCCATCAGCATACGTGCTCTTTAATTTTGCCAAAGCTCGATATTCTAATACTTCTGCAACGATTGGATGTTCTACTGCAAGCTTTTCTAATACATCTGCTGCTGTAGAATAACCCGTTTTTGTCTTTTTACCGCCCTTTAATCCCATTTTTTCAAATAAGATTTCACCGAGCTGTTTTGGAGAATTGATATTAAACTGCTCTCCTGCTTTTTCCCAAATGCTGCGTTCTAACGCCAATATGCTATCAGACAATGTTTCGCCATAGGTAATCAATTCTTCTTTTTGTGCCTTGATTCCATACTGTTCCATGGAATACAATACCAAAGACAGGGGCATTTCTATTTCCTGCATTAGCTTATCCATATGCAATTCCTTTATATGGGCTAAAACTGGTGCATGTGCCTTTTTACATACATATGCTTGATTGCAAGCGTATGTATACAATTTTTGTGCATCTTCTTCTATTGCTGCATCTATTTTCTTTTTTCCGATAACTTCTTCTAAAGATGGAATTGTAACCTTTGCATACTCTGCACCAACACTTACTGCATCATAATCATTTTTCAATGGATTACACAAATAAGCACCTATAATCAAATCTGTATATGTTTCTACAGACTCTTGCTGTAAATATGGATAATACTCTTTAATTCCGCAAACACTAATGGCTGTCTCTTTGGACAGTTCGTTCATTTTAGCAGACAGATATCCTTCTGTTACAAATCCTTCTGCCGGTATACATACAGTCTCTTCTCCAAAAGAAAGGCTGACTGCATACATCTGTGTAGTATCTTTTAATACAAACAATCCTACTACAGACTGTTTTGCTGCTTTTTCCCAAACTTCTTCTACGCTTCCAAACTCTGTGATTGTCTCAAATGCTTCTGTTACTTGCTGCGTCTGTTCTTCTAATACTGCTTCATCAAAACGCTTTATAATGTTTTTTAATTCCAAGCGCTTACAAATCACATAGGCTTCTTTTGTAAAATACTGTTCTACACGCATTTTGTCATAGTCTAATGCTACATCGCTGTCTATTTTGATTGTTGCAAGCACTTTACTCAAATCTGCAAAATCTTTATGTTCAATCAAAGATTCACGAATACTTTTTTTAGAAATTTCTTCCACATGTTCATAAATAGCATCTAAAGAACCATATTCCTGCAGCAATGTGGCAGCAGTCTTTTCACCAACCTTTGGAACACCCGGAATATTATCAGCAGTATCTCCCATTAACGCTTTCATATCAATAAAGGCCTGTGGGGTAACTCCGTATTTTTCTTTTACCTGCTCTGCATAATAATCTTCGATTTCCGTTTTTCCCATGCGTGTTTTTGGAATACGAATTTTGATTTGATCTGTTGCAATTTGCAGCAAATCTCTATCACCAGAAACCAGACTAACCTGTTTTCCTTCTTTTTCTGCCTTTTTTGCAAGTGTACCAAGAATGTCATCTGCTTCTAATCCAGCCTGTTCATACATTGCGATTCCCATAGCTGCAAGCAATTCTTTTATAACTGGAACTTGTTCTCTCAGCTCATCAGGCATTCCTTTTCGTGTTCCTTTATAAGCATCATACATCAAATGTCGGAAAGTAGGTGCATGTACATCAAATGCAACTGCCAGATATTGTGGCTGTTCCTCTTCTAAAATCTTAAACATAATATTTAAGAATCCATAAATTGCATTTGTATGCAGTCCCTCTCCATTTGTAAGCTCTGGAACGCCATAAAATGCTCTATTCAAAATACTCAATCCATCAATTAAAACAACCTTTTCCATTTTTTCTCCTACAATTACAATCGAATATATCCAATCAGCAATCCAATAATGATTGCAACTAAGATTGCACCACCTGCCAAATCACTGATTACTGCAATCTGTTCTGATGACAAACCATGCTTTTGTGGTTTATTTTCCTGTTCTCTTGCAACTAAACGCTTTTCCAATTCTGCATTCAGGTCGAAGGATTCTCCAGATTCCAATCTGTTTAATCCTTCTTCCAGCAAAAAATGTATCGTCAGTTCTTCTTTACATTCTGCACACGTTTTAATATGTTCTATAATACGTTGTTCTTCCTGCAATGAGCATTGATTTTTCACAAATTTTGGAATCTGTTTTTCTACTTCCTTACAATCCATACGAAAACCTACACTACATGATATCGAACAAGGTATCACTTTCCTGAATATCCATTGCTCTTGCTACTACTGGGCCAATCTTAGATGCCATACGATAAAAACCTAACTCATTTGGATGAATGCCGTCTCGTGTACAGTTATGATAGTAAGGTCCTTCAAACAAGGACATACCATCGATAAATACTACATTATTGTCTCCATGTGCTTTCGCATACTGATATGTTTCAAATATAAGATTACGTCTCTTTTTATTGTATTCCAAAGAATTATAACGTCCGTCTGGTCTGGAAATGATGATATATGGAATATCAGGATGTTTTGCACGAATTGTCTTATATAATGGTAAGTGTGTATCTCTAAGTAATGTAGGACCATATGCATTGTGGTCATAATCACATACAAATACGCTCATATCAAGGCTTGCCATATACTCAGCCAAAACCTGTTCTCCTCTTGCATTTCCAGCAAAGCCAAGATTGATAAAATTCATATTGTATCGCTGTGCAATCATAGAAACATAGTTACTTCCTGTTCTGTCTGCACCTACACCCATTGTAATGGAAGAGCCATAAAATACAACTGGCTTTTCATTGCGATAAGGAACACCTGCTTCTAAGCGTGCATCATCATCAATACCAATTTCTACATGTTTGAGTTTTCCGCAGTATGGAAAATATAATGTATATGCATGCATATCATCATCTTCAGAAATCTGTCTTTCTTCACTTAATACTTCCTGTTCTTCCTTTGTCAGATCCAGTGCAATGCCCATAGCTGCCGCAAAAATTTCTGTATCATTTTCGCAACGGAATAAATCAAATCCTACACCTTCTGCATCTGATATCACCATCTTAATCTGCATCTTGCGTGAATTAGTAGAAAAACGTACTCGTCCGCCTGATGCCTGATTATATAAATTTGTAACACCTTCACTTGTTGCCTGTGCTACTTCTAAAGGTAATCTTTCAAACTTATCATTAATACCATATAATTCAAATGGTTTTTCTCTAAAATCTATAAAACGCATATTTCCGACTCCTATCTTATTTTATCGTTTTTGTCTATTATGCCACATTTATGTGTTATGGGCAAATTCTTTTTTCTCATATTCGTATTTTCCTTTTCTTTTTTCCTAAAAGGCGTTACAATAAAATATATATAAACATCATCATGGAGGAAGTTATGTTCATTCAAAGTAAAAAAGTATGGCTTGCAGACCAATTTTATCCTGCAATCGTTGAAATAAAAGATCAAAAAATAAATCGTATCCTGCCTTATGGCTCTGTCCCTGTAGATGCAGACTACAACGAAAAAAGAATCGTTCCAGGTTTTATCGACATTCATTGTCATGGTGCTTACACCTATGACACAAACGATGCAACAAAGGAAGGGCTTCGCAATTGGACAAAACATATCGTTTCTGAAGGTGTCACCGCTTTTTTACCAACAACAGTCACACAATCCGAGGAAGTGTTATTAAAAGCAGTTCGTAACGTTTCTGATGTTATGGAAGAAGGATATGAGGGTGCCCAAATATTAGGTATTCACTTTGAAGGTCCTTTTTTAAGCCCTGCTTATAAAGGTGCCCAGCCTCCACAATATATTGTCCCACCAAGCATCTCTCAATTTGAAACATACCAAAAAGCTGCAAACGGAAACATTAAAATTGTTACGCTTGCTACCGAAATGGATACAGACTTTGCATTGACCAGATATTTATCCGAAAACGGAGTAGTTGCCAGCATTGGTCACTCTGCTGCCACTTATGAAGAAGCCATCATGGCACACGCAAACGGTGCAAAAAGTATGACACATGTTTACAACGGAATGTCAGCCTTTACACATCGTGCTAATGGATTAGTAGGCGCTGCTTATCGCATCAACACAATGTACGGAGAAATTATTTGTGACAAAAATCATTCTACTCCTGCTGCCTTAAATATATTCTTTATGGAAAAAGGTCCAGACCATGCTATTATGGTATCCGATGCACTGCTGGCAAAAGGAACTGCCGTTGGAAGCAAGCTAATTTTTGGTGGAAATGAAATTGAAGTTGCAAAAGATGGAAGTGCTTATTTATCCGGAACTACTACCCTTGCCGGTTCTACTTTATGTTTAAACCAAGGACTTCGCAACTTAGTAGAAGATGCATTAGTTCCATTCCATTATGCGCTTAATTCCTGCACAATCAACCCTGCACGCTTACTTGGCATAGATGACAAAAAGGGAAGTATTGTCGCTGGAAAAGATGCAGACCTTGTTGTATTAGAGGACGATTATCGTGTTGCCCAAACCTATTGCATGGGAGAAGCGCAATTATAATATTTCCCAGTAATTTTTCAGTATGCAATAACAAAAGCTCTAAGACCTCTTTTCATAAGGTTTTAGAGCTTTTATTATTTTTATTTGCCATAAATCTCACTTCGGATATATGCATTATTGGCATCAAAATCTACTTGTAATACTGCCATACCATTGATTGTTGCATTGGAATATGTTCCATCCAATGGAATGCTTCCTTGAATCAATTCATGTGTTAAAAATGTTCCTGCTTTACTTGCAAGCTGTAAACATTCTGTTTGTGTCAAGTTTGTAGCAATATTTTCAAACACACCATTTACTACATCTTTCATATTCAGCAATGCAACAGGTGCTTTCGCAACCATCGCACTCAATACTTTTCTTTGACGTTCTGTACGTCCAAAGTCATTACCAATATAACGATTTCTGCAATATGCCAACGCCTGTGCACCGTTTAAATGTACATTTCCTTCTACATCTTCTGCAAAGTAGTCTGTTCCTTCCGGTCTTCCAAGTAAAATGTTGTATTCCCACAAATAACCATTTACCAATAATACTTCTGCATTTGTAAGCTCTAAATCAACACCGCCTACTGCATCTACAAGATTGGCAAATGCTTCAAAATTTACCTGCATATAACGATTTACTTTAATATCGAAGTTTGCTTCAATCGTTTCCATCAAAAGCTCTGCTCCGCCATAAGAATATGCTGCATTCAAACGATTGCCGCCATACCCTGGAATGTCTACATAAACATCTCGCAATAAAGAAGTCAAATGAATTGTATTTGTCTTGCTGCTGATGGACAACAAAATCATAGCATCACTTCTGCCTGATTCATCATTATCTCTGGAATCATTACCAATCAACAAAATGTTCATTACGCCATCTTCTTTGAGTGGTTCATCAGAAACAGATACAATTTCTCTATACTGCATTTGACTATAGCAGGAACTTACAAAAATACATCCCAAAAAGAATACTGCCGCTATGATTGCAAAACATCCAATGCAAAAATTTCTAAATTTATGTGTTTTTTTACGTCTTCTATATGTGCTTGTTTTTTTAGCCATACTCTGTACCTCGCTCGCTGTCGTTTTTTTAAAACGTTTGTGATTATGACACACTTCCAATATTTCTGCAATATTTTTTAAAAAATTTAAGAAAATCTTTACAGACTATCCTTTTCCTAAAACTAATGCAATAAAAAAAGCAGAAACCCAAAAGATTTCTGCTTAAAAATAAAAGAAGCGCGAGACGGGGATCGAACCCGCGACCCCCTCCTTGGCAAGGAGGTGCTCCACCGCTGAGCCACTCGCGCATAAGACTTATGTCTTTCAACAGGATTCATTTTATTACAAAACTTTTTATTTGTCAAGCACTTTTTTATTTTTTCTATTTTTTAACAATTATTGCAAATCTAGCTGATTGTGTTATAATGCGTGTAATGAAATATTCCAAATGAGGAGGTTTTTATTATGGTATTTTTCAACAGATTTCCAGGCGGTAAAAAATACGCCTGTACATTCAGCTATGATGACGGTTGCGCTCAAGACATTCGTCTCGCACAGCTTTTTAACAAGTATGGAATGAAATGTACATTCAACATTCCTTCCAGAGGGTTAGACAATCCAGAACGCCCTATAAACTTAAGTAATTTAAAAGAAGTTTACGCAGGTCACGAAATTGCTTCCCACGCTTTTTCTCATCCACATTTAAATCAAATGGGCTTAAAGCAACAGTTTGACGAATTGATTAAAGACAGAGAAATTATGGAACCTGTATGGGGTCAGATTATTCGCGGTCATGCATATCCTTTTGGTACCTTTGACGACAACACCATTCATGCACTTCAAACAGCTGGTCTTGTTTACGCAAGAACAACAAATTCTGAAATCAATAGTTTTATGCCTCCTACTGATTTCACAAAATGGAATCCAACTACACATCACAATGAATCTGCAGAAGCAATCCGCAGATTTATCTACAATGTAGAAAAGGCTCCTTGGCGTGCAGGCGGCATCCTTTATATCTGGGGACATGCTTTTGAACTGGACAATGAAAATGCACCTGTTCAGTGGACTGAATTTGAAGAAAAATTAAAACTTCTTGCAGACCATGAATATGATATCTGGTTTGCTACAAACATCGAAATTTACGATTATATTCAGGCTACAAAAGCAATCCGTATTTCCGCAGATGGTACTATCTTCTACAACCCTACAGATACAGATGTATGGGTATCTCACAAAGATGAAGATATTAAGATTGGAGCTATGCAGACAGTCATCATCCGCTAAATGACGGTTTTATGAGGAGAAAAAAATGAATAAAGATTTAACAGTTGGCAATCCACAAACAGTTCTTTGGAAATTTTGCATTCCTTTATTCGGAAGCATTATTTTTCAGCAGCTTTATAACATTGCAGACAGTTTGATTGCTGGAAAGTTTATTGGAGAAAATGCACTTGCTGCTGTTGGAAACAGTTACGAAATCACCTTGATTTTCCTTGCCTTTGCGTTTGGATGCAACATGGGCTGTTCTGTAATTGTATCCAAGCTTTTTGGTGCAAAAGACTATTCCAGAATGAAAACTGCTGTTTATACTTCCTGCATCCTTAGTGCTGTTGTATGTATTGTATTGATGCTTATTGGAATTTTAGGTTGTGATTTGTTATTAGAATTGATTCGAACACCTGATGAAGTTTTTGTAGATTCTAAAATTTATTTAGATATTTATACATGGGGACTTCCATTTGTATTTTTCTACAATATTGCAAATGGTATCTTTTCTGCATTAGGCGATTCCAAAACACCTTTATGCTTTTTAGCAGCATCTTCTATTTCCAATATTGCTGTTGACATTTTGTTTGTAACAACTTTCAACATGGGCGTTGCAGGCGTTGCATGGGCAACTTTCCTTTGTCAAGGCATTAGCTGTGTACTTGCTATGATCGTTGTTTTCAAAAGATTACATAAAATCGAAACAACACAAAAAGCAGCGATTTTTGACAAAAACCTTTTTGTTCAGATCATTGGTATCGCTATTCCAAGTACCTTACAGCAAAGTTTTATTTCTGTTGGAAATATTATTATTCAAGGCATGATCAATGGATTTGGAGCACCAGTTATGGCTGGTTACTCTGCTGCCGTAAAATTAAATAACTTAGTTACTACTTCTTTTACAACAATCGGCAACGGTATTTCCAATTATTCTGCTCAAAATCTTGGTGCTGGAAAGACAGAACGTGTAAAGCAAGGATTTAATGCTGGATTAAAATTAGTATGGATGCTTTGTATTCCACTCTTTATCTTATATTTCTTTGGTGGAAATTTATTAGTACATCTGTTCTTGGACAATCCTACCGAACTTGCTGTACATGCAGGTATTCAGTTTTTACAATTTGTATCTCCATTCTACTTTGTGCTTTCTACCAAAATGGTAGCAGACGGCATCTTACGAGGTGCAGGTATGATGGGCAAATTCATGGTAGGAACTTTCACAGACCTTATTTTACGAGTTATATTAGCATATACATTTTCCAACACTGCACTTGGTGTAACAGGAATCTGGTGCGCTTGGCCTATCGGATGGTGTATCGCTACTACAATCTCTCTGGTATTTTATATCAAAGGACCATGGATGAGTAAAAAACAGACAAACTAAAAACAAAAATGGTTATGGAGTCTTCTTTTCTCCATAACCATTTTTCTTATTTCAAAAATCCATTTACAATCTGTTCTTCTGCTTCTTCTTCTGTTAATCCCAATGTCATTAATTTAATAATCTGCTCTCCGGCAATCTTTCCAATTGCTGCCTCATGAATCAATCCAGCATCAAGATCATTTGCTTCTAACTGAGGAACTGCCAAAATTCTTGCCTTATCCATAATGATAGCATCACATTCTGTATGTCCACTGCAAGGTGCATTTCCCACGATACGAGAATCAAACTTCTGATAAGATGTATCTTTTGCAACAGAACGAGATACTACATCTGCACTGGCATCTTTTCCATTTAATTCTACTTCATAATTACTTACCGCAGTCTGATTGCCATGTGTCATAAGACGTTCTCTTACAACAAGCTTTGCGCCCTCTTTCAATTCTGCTTTTGTATCACGAACAGTAGAATCCACGCCTTTGATCTGTACCATTTCCATTTCCATGAAACTGCCTTCTTCCATGTAAACTTCTGTACCTGGATTCAAAATACGCTTTCCTTCGCCTTCTCCTTCGCCATAATGCTTTTCTACGTATTTGATCTTAGCATTTTTTCCAACATAAAAACGATGAATACCATCATGCTCAGAGTCTTGATTGCCGCAGTTATGAATACCACAGCCAGCTACGATTACAACATCGCTGTTATCTCCAATATAAAAATCATTATAAACAACTTCTTTTAATCCGCTTTTGCTCAATACAACTGGAATGTGTACACTTTCATTTTTGGTACCTTCTTTAATGCGGATATCAATGCCGCTTCCATCTTCTTTAGATACAATATCAATATTTGCAGTTGTATTTCTTGCTGCCATTTCTCCATTTGCACGAATATTATAAGCACCTTCTGGTACAACATGAAGATCCGCTACTTCTTTTAAAATCCTCTTCTGAATTTCATCCATTATACGTTACCTCCCTGTGGAAATCTGTTACATACATCTACAGCAGAAGTCGTTCCTAACAAAGTAGGAAGAATTTCATCCTTTGGACCATGCTTTGCGATTTTTCCATCTTTGATTACTACGATTTCATCTGCAATATTTAAAATTCTTTCTTGATGAGAAATGACTAAAATAGAACCATTGTGAATCTTATCCTGCATACGTTCAAATACCTGAATCAGATTTTGGAAACTCCATAAGTCAATACCAGCTTCTGGTTCATCAAATACAGACAACTGTGTACCTCTTGCTAAAACAGTTGCAATCTCAATTCTTTTTAATTCACCGCCTGATAAACTTGCATTGATTTCGCGATTAATGTAATCTTTTGCACACAATCCCACCTCAGATAAATACTGACAAGCACTAGCTGCACTTAAATTTTTGCCAGATGCAATGCGAAGTAAGTCAAGCACTTGGATTCCTTTAAAACGTACTGGCTGCTGAAAAGCGTAACTAATTCCCATTCTGGCACGTTCTGTAATACTCTTATCTGTAATGTCTTCTCCATTAAAATAAATACGTCCTGAAGTCGGTTTTTCAATACCTACAATCAGCTTTGCCAATGTAGATTTTCCTCCGCCATTTGGTCCTGTAATCACTACGAATTTATTTTCATCTAATTTCAGATTTACACCGCTAATGATCTCTTTTTGTTCTTTTTCGCCTTCGACTTCAAATGAAATATTTTTTAATTCCAGCATATCTTTCTATCTCTTTTCCGTATTGTTTCTCTTTATAGTTCACATTCTGCAAACATTTTATTCTGCAAATTCTTTTAATTTGTCCGCATATTTTACACGGAACACTCTTTTTAAAGAATCATTGATACGAGCTTCCGCAACGGTACCATTTTGTACGCCATCTAAAATGCCTTTGTATGCTACTTCTAAATTTTCTGGAAGTAATATCATATCACAGCCAGCTTTTAAAGCAGCTACTGCTGCCTCTGATGCACTATAATACTCTGTGATTGCTTTTCCATTCATTGGCTCTGTAATAACAATGCCTGTATATCCAAGCTCATTTCTTAAAATATCTGTTACAACAGATGAAGACATAGAACAAGGATCTACGCCGCCAGATAATTCAGGTGCAACGATATTACTTACCATAACAAAATCTGCACCCGCATCAATTCCTGCCTTAAATACAGTAAAATTTTCTGCATAATCAGCTCTTGTCTTATTTGTATTAACAGTTCCATTTTCTGTACTTTCTGTCAAATGTCCTGTTCCCGGAAATGTCTTCAAAGCTGCAGAAATGTTTTGTTCTTTTAAACCTTTTACAAACTCTGAAACATATTCTGCTACAGCAGCACTATCTCCTTTAAAACAGCTTCCTGCTACAATAGCTCCATCTGTATAAAGGATATCTGCTGTTGGTGCAAAATTTACATTAAATGCAAGCTGTGATAAATACGTACCAATCACTGTACCAAGATCATTTGCTTCCTTTGCAGAAGAAACTTCTCCGGGCTTCTTAACAGCTGATACACCAATACCACTGTTTTGTACACTGCTTAGTGTATCTCCGCCTTCATTTACCGCAAGGAAAATAGGATACTTACTATAACTTGCTGTATTTGTAAGCATTTCTTTAATCTGATCTGCATTTTCTATATTTTTACGATAATATACAAGACCACCAACCGGCATTGCTGTTAATGCTTCCTGTGTACCACTTCCTGCTCTTGTCGCTGTCGCAACACCTGTCAACTGTTCCGGAGACGTAATAATAAGCCCTGCAACCTTTTCCTCTATTGTCATGCCGGCAATAATTGTATCCAAATAATCTTCAAACTGTTCTTCTGGTGAAATAACATCTTCTGCCTCTGTTGGAAGTGTTTCTTCTCCTGCCAAAATACTGTCTACAAGATCCTGCATACTGCTTTCTGTTGTCTGCACTGTTTCTTCTTTTTCAAAAAAATCATCTGGTATGAGCTGTCTGACTGTGCGTACCCCTGCAAAAATACCGCCCGCTACTAAAAGAAGTACCAAAACTGCAGCTGTATACACTAAAATTTCGTTGCGGACACGTCTCTTTCTTCGAAGTTCTCTTCTTTCTTCTTCTGTCAGCTCCTGGGATGGCTCTTTTGTTTCTTCTTCTAATGTCAATTCTTCTTCAGCAGATGTTTCCTGCTCATTTTGTTCTAACTGTTCTTCCTCTATACTGTCTTTTTTGAAAAATCCCATTTGTTCCTCCAGTAATATTGTCTTATTCTTTTACAAAAGATGTATAAATCGCCTGAATCGCAGCTTCAAAATCACGATCTGCAACACCAATAATAATATTTTGCTCACTTGCTCCCTGATCGATCATCTTTACGTTAATATCTGCCAATGCAAGTGCTTTGAATATAGTTGCAGCAGTACCCTTCTGATAACGCATACCACGTCCTACAACTGCAATCAAAGATAAATCCGCTTCGATATCAATACTGTCTGGTTTTGCTAATCTATGAATAGCAGAAACGACACTCTGTTCTTTATTGATAAATTCATCTTGATGTGCAAATACAGTCATCATATCAATTCCTGTAGGTGCATGTTCAAAAGAAATACCATACTCTTCAAATGCCTGCAATACTTTACGGCCAAATCCAATTTCAGAGTTCATCATATCTTTTTCGATATTGATGGCGCAAAATCCCTTCTTTCCTGCAATACCAGTAATCACATACTGGGATTTCTGGCAAGTGCTTCCTACAATCCAAGTTCCATTGTCCTCTGGAGCATTTGTATTTTTGATATTGATTGGAATATTTTCCTGTCTAACTGGGAAAATAGCATCCTCATGTAATACACTTGCACCCATGTAAGCTAACTCACGAAGTTCCTTATATGTAATTACAGAAATAGGGGCTGGATTTGGTACAATACGAGGGTCTGCTACAAGCACACCAGATACATCTGTCCAGTTTTCATACACATCTGCACGCACTGCCTTTGCTACTAAAGCACCAGTCACATCAGAGCCGCCTCTTGTAAATGTCTTAATACGTCCATCTGCAAATGCACCATAAAATCCTGGAATAACAGCATTGTCAAACTTGCTCAAATATTTACTCATGATTTCCTGTGTCGTTTCTGCATCAAATTCTCCTTCGTCATGGAAACGAATCACTTTTGCAGCATCTACGAAAGCAAATCCCAGATATGCAGCCATAATAACACCATTGAGATATTCTCCGCGGCTTGCAGCATAATCTTTTCCTGCTTTTTCTTTAAAATTTTGTTCTATTACAGAAAATTCTTCATCTAAAGAAAGATCCAACTGCAATCCTGCAATAATTTCCTGATAACGAGCTTTGATTGCCTGCAGTTCTTTAGAAAATGCCTTATCTTCTTCTGCTAACGCATAGCAGGCATATAACATATCTGTAACCTTTGTATCATTGCTAAAACGCTTTCCCGGTGCACTTGGCACTACATAACATCTTTGTTTATCTGCACGGATAATATCTCCTACTTTTTCAAACTGTGTGGCATTTGCCAAGGAGCTTCCGCCAAACTTTACTACTTTTTTCATAAATACAATTCCTCTTCTTTTATCAATACATTATTCTAATAGTAGCACATTCCTTTTTTTATGGCAATTACAAAGATTATATATTTTATAGTTGAAAATTTTTTTTCTTTTTGCTATACTAGTGCAAATGCAAAGAAAACGAAGATAAGGAGGACCGAATATGGAATTAAAATATTGTCTTACCAACAGACGTTCCGTTCGATCTTTTACCGAACAGGCAGTTGCTCCTGAGTTAATTGCTGATTTAATCAAAACTACAAGTTTTAGCCCTAGCTGGAAAAATTCTCAGATTTGTCGCTATGTTGCCGTAACAGGTGCATTAAAAGACCGTATTGCTGAAGCATGTACAGACGCTTACCCACACAACGGAAAAATCATCAAAGGGGCGCCGCTTCTTATGGTTCAGTGTTTTATCAAACAGCGTTCCGGTTTTGAACGTGATGGTTCTTTTTCTACACGAAAAGGCGAAGGCTGGCAGATGTATGATGCCGGTATTCAGGCCAGTGCTCTTTGCAATGCAGCATTTGATGCAGGGCTTGGCAGTGTTGTATTAGGAATCTTTGATGATATCAAGGTTGCTGAACTCATTGAATTATCTGAAAATATGGAAGTTGCAGCGCTTATCCCTATGGGTTATCCAGCAGAAGCTCCTACAGCTCCTCGCAGAAAATCTGTTGAGGATTTATTAACGTTTCTATCTTAATTATAAAGGATTGGATATTTGTTATCCAGTCCTTATTTTATGAGCGCCATTCATCTAGAAAATACAATATTTATTTTTATTACTTGCTAATAACCGAATCATTTCTTCGGTTAAAATAATCACCAAAAGAAAAGGAGATCTATTTTATGAGACATTTAATGAAACCATTAGACTTTTCTGTAGAAGAACTTACAAAACTCTTCGACCTTGCAAAAGATATTGAAGCAAATCGTGCTAAGTATGCCCACGCTTGCGATGGCAAAATTTTAGCAACTTGTTTTTATGAACCAAGTACACGTACACGTTTAAGTTTTGAATCTGCTATGTTATCTCTTGGCGGACAAGTATTAGGATTTTCCAGCGCAGCTTCTTCTTCCGCTTCTAAAGGCGAAAGCGTTTCTGATACTATTCGTGCCGTATCCTGTTTTGCAGACATTTGCGCTATGAGACATCCAAAAGAAGGTGCTCCTATGGTAGCTGCTTCTAAATCTAAAATCCCTGTTATCAATGCTGGTGATGGTGGTCATGAACATCCAACACAGACTTTGACCGATTTATTAACAATCCGTTCTTTAAAAGGTCGTCTGAATGATTTTACAATCGGTTTTTGTGGAGATTTAAAATTTGGTCGTACCGTACACTCCTTAATCCATGCACTGGTTCGTTACGAAAATATCCGCTTTGTCTTTATCTCTCCTGATGAGTTAAAAGTTCCTGATTATATCATCGAAGAATTAAAAGAACATAATATCCCATTTGAAGAAGTAATCAGTTTAGAAGAAAATATCGATAAATTAGACCTTCTTTATATGACTCGTGTACAGAGAGAACGTTTCTTCAACGAAGAAGACTATGTTCGATTAAAAGATTTCTATATCTTAGACAAAAAGAAAATGGCTAAAGCTAAGGATGATATGTTAGTACTTCATCCACTTCCTCGTGTAAATGAAATTTCTGTAGAAATCGATGATGATCCAAGAGCTGTTTATTTTGATCAGGTACAATACGGAAAGTATGTTCGTATGGCACTTATTTTAACTTTATTAGACATTAAAGTAGATTAATCAGGAGGAATTAGATTATGTTAAACGTTGGAAAAATTGATGAAGGATTTGTTTTAGATCATATTCCTGCAGGTATGAGCTTAGATATTTATAAATATCTGAATCTGGATAAATTAGACTGCACCGTTGCTATTATCAAAAACGCAAAAAGCAGCAAACTCGGCAAAAAAGACATTCTGAAAGTAGAATGTGACATCAACGTATTAAATCTCGATGTCCTTGCAGTATTAAATCAGGGAATCACAGTGAATGTAATCAAAGATTCTCATATTGTAGAAAAGAAAGAATTAGAACTTCCTCAGGAAATTCGTGGCGTCATCCACTGCAAAAACCCTCGCTGTATTACTTCTATCGAGCAGGAGCTTCCACATATTTTCCGTCTTGCTGACAGCAATAAGAAAGTATATCGCTGCATCTACTGTGAAGAAAAATTCAGTGCAAAATAAATCTTCCTAAAGACTAATAACAAAGGCGTTCATAAAAGAAAGCAGATTTACCATTCTTTTATGAACGCCTTTTTATATTATTCTTTAATCCAATATCACCACAAACTATTCTTCTTCATCTTTCATATCACGAATATATTTTTTAATTTCATCTATGATATCGCTGAATTGTTCGGAGTGCATAGTTGGGTTATTAAACAAATGATGCAGTTTAAACTTATCGTTAAAATTCAATGCCTGTACACGTTTCTTTTGATTTTCGTAGAACTTCTTTCGCCACTGCTTATATTCTTCTTTTACATCATCCAAAGAATCAATCTTATTTTCCAATTCTCTCAATTTACTGATTCGTACTTCAAAATTAGCTGTAAGTCCAGCCTGAATATTTTCTCTTACATCTGCAAGATCTTCTTTGATGCTTTCCAAACGACTGCTTCTGTCATCTGCAGCAGCCTGTAATTGTTCGTTTGCCTGCTCTACAATATCATGCAAACGCTCATGAAGTTCTTCAAATTCTTTCTTGGTATCTTCCAGTTTGATTAAAATATTCTTCAAATCTATTGCTGCCTTGAATGACAATGCAAAATCCCACGTCATAATAACAGTCCATACTAATACGACTACATTTATCACACCTTCTGGCATACCAAGCACCAGACTTTCTACAGGTTTATGCAGCACACGTGTCATAAGAATTGTTAAAAACCCCCATGCAAGCGTAGAACTTAAACAAATGTAACCTTTGTACTGAAATCTCAAATAAGAATAATCCCAATATCTGATTTTAAACAAGTGTTCCATGACTACGCCTGTCACAAGCTCCAACAAGGTTGCTGCAATACAACCTGCAATATACGTAAGCCACAGATTATCTACAAATGGTTTACTGACAACCAACATTAAAATAGCACCACTTCCATACAATGGCAAATACGGACCACGCATAAAGCCTCGGTTTACCCAATGTTTGCTCTTTAAGGATACATACGTACTTTCAAAGCACCACCCTAAAAAACAATACATATAAAACATCAATAACCATTCTTCAAAAGTGTAAGAAAACATAGGCCCTCCAATTATAAACTACCGATAAATGCGAATTTTCACACGCTGCTTTCCCTTTTTGGTAGTATATCCTGCTCCATCATAAATAAACTTGCCAAATCCTCGCACATTTACTATTTCGCCCTCTTTACAAGCTCGGCTGTTATTTTCCATAAGTCGCCCATTTACGAATACTTTTTTGTCTCGAAATAACTGAAGGCTCTGACTTCTGGATAAATGATAAATTTGTGCTACTAATCCGTCTAATCTTTCACTAGAAACAAGATGTTCTTCATTCACTGGAGGTTTTTCTTCATATTCACTCAATGCTTCTGCTATATTACAAGAAATATGTGTATGCTTTACCTGTGTCAATTCCTGACATATAAATTCTGCTATGGAAGACTGACAAAACAAAAATCCTTGTCTGTCTCCAACTAAAATATCTCCAAGCAAATCTCTGTTTATACCAAGATTCATCAATGCACCAAGAAAATCCCTATGTGAAAAGTCATCGGAAAATTTCTGCAAAAGCGGTTTCATATGAATCAAGACAATAGGAAATGCTTCTTCATATCCTAGCTCTTTGGGATCTCCAAAACGAATCATAACTCGTTCTGCATGTTCATGCCCACCAAATATTGTATAGCCTGCATAACGAAGTTCTGATTCTAATTCAGAAAAAATAGTCTGTTCCATAAATCCTAACATTGGAGTAAAGGTAAACATATTTTGTTCATAAGAACGTCTGGCAAGATCTTTTAATCTGCTCTTAAATTGTGCAATCTCCTTTTCGGTAGCTGCTGCCATACTTAATCCGCCTTTTTGAAAATATCATGCTGGTGCAGTTTATCCTGCACGATTGTCTGACTTGAATATAAGCTATAATACTTACTGCATACATAACTTACTGCACATGCGATTGCAAATAATACGATATGTCCTGTGCCAAACATCTCAATTCCAAGGAAAATAGATGCAAGCGGTGCATTTACAACGCCACAGAATGTCGCAATCATTGCAATGGCTGCTGCAAGTCCGCTCGGAAGTCCAAACAATGGTCCTACAACACATCCAAATGTTGCACCAATAAACAACGTTGGAACAATTTCACCACCCTTATATCCAGAGCCGATGGTAAGTGCTGTAAATAACATTTTTACTAAAAATGCATACCACACAACTTGTCCTGTAAATGTTTGCTCAATAATCGGAGTACCTGCACCATTATAATCTCTTGTACCGATCAACAATGTTAATACTACGATCACACAACCACCTACAAAAGCTCTAATATATGGATTTGGCATCCAATCTGACAACATATGTGCAACTTTATGCATCAAACTGCAAAAGATCATACTTAATATACCACACAATACGCCAAGTAATACTGTCTGGCAAATCAATGCTGGAGTAATTGCAATGTCAAAAGAAACAGCATAAATCGTCTCCTTTGAACCCATCAATCCTGCAACATATTTTGCTACTACTGCTGAAATGATACATGGTACTAAAGCAGCATACTGAATAGCACCTACCATAACTACTTCCACACTAAATACAGCCGCTGCAATTGGTGTACCAAACATTGCGGAAAACACTGCACTCATACCACATAATACTGTAACATGCACATCTTCCCATTCCATTTTCAGTACTTTTCCTAAAAAAGAACCAAGGCTTCCACCTACCTGCAGTGCAGCACCTTCTCGGCCTGCAGAACCACCTGCTAAATGTGTTAATATCGTAGAAACAAAAATCAACGGTAACATACGAAGCGGAACGGTTTCTTCTGTTCTCGTACTTGTAAATACTCTGTTTGTTCCAGGGTCTTTACTAAGACCTGCTTTTTGATACAAAAATACAATCAAAAGACCAACCAACGGAAGAAAATATAACAGCCATGGATAAGAACCTCTAAGAGAAGTCACCTCATCAATTGCATGGTGAAACACACTTCCGATTGCACCGCCTACAACACCTAATATAATTGCAATAACAATCCATTTAAGAAAATCCAGATAATATTTTCCAGTTTTTATAATATTATTATTCATTTGTATACTATTAAAC
>CAYRIK010000002.1:0-95666 GCA_964424345.1 uncultured Lachnospiraceae bacterium | reverse complement strand
TAACAATAAAAAGACACAGTTTTCGGACTGTGTCTTTTTTTGTATACTAGGAAATTACTCATTTCCAAGTATACTGTTTTGTGATGTTATATACCGATGCGAAAAGAAAATAGTATTTTTCTAACTTACATCTAGTACTGCAAAGAGGAACAAGTATTTCATGAGAGAGGCATAGTGGAGCTGTAGTAGATTTATCCACTTTGTTTTGTAAGCTAATTGCTTTGTCCTTGCAGAAAAAAGGCAGTACGTGTATAATGGAAGAAAGTGATTTGATTTATAAGGAGCATGATATGAGAGCATATGAACGTTTTTTAAATTATGTAAAAGTGCATACAACATCTGATTCAGACAGTATGACACATCCAACTTCTATGAGACAGTTTGATCTGGCATATATGTTAGTGGAAGAAATGAAGCAGCTTGGCATCGAAGATGTAAGAGTTGATGATAAATGTTATGTATATGGTGTACTTCCAGCAACAAAGGGATATGAAGAAGCAAAACCACTTGGCTTTATTGCTCATATGGATACTGCAGATGCTGCAAGCGGTGAAAATGTAAAACCTCAGATTATCGAAAATTATGATGGAAAAGACGTGCTTTTAGCAGGAAATGGCACATATCTTAGTGTAAAACAGTTTCCATTTTTAGCAGAAATGAAAGGTCAAACATTGATTACAACAGATGGAACTACATTGTTAGGAGCAGATGATAAGGCTGGTATTGCAGAGATTTTAACAATGGCAGAACGTATTGTAAACGAACAGATTCCACACGGTAAGATTTGTATCGCGTTTACACCTGATGAAGAAGTTGGAATGGGTGCTGATTTCTTTGATGTAGAAGGATTTGGAGCAGCATATGCTTACACAGTAGATGGCGGTGATGCAGGTGAGATTGAATATGAGAACTTTAATGCTGCTGCTGCAAGCGTAACATTCCATGGTATGAGTGTTCATCCGGGCAGTGCGAAAAATACAATGATCAATGCACAGAATGTGGCAATGGAATTTCATATGGCACTTCCTGCTTATGAACGTCCAGAACATACAGAAGGCAGAGAAGGTTTTTATCATTTGACAGATATGCATGGTGATGTTACAGAAGCTGTGTTGGAATATATCATAAGAGATCATGACGAATATAAATTTGCAGAGAAAAAAGATACTATGCAGCACACAGCAGCAATTTTAAATGAAAAATACGGTGCTGGAACAGTAGAATTAAAGATTAAGGACAGCTATGCAAATATGATCGAACAGATTCGTCCTCATTTCCATTTGATTGAGTCTGCAAGAGAAGCTGTACAAAAAGTTGGTCTTACTCCAATGGAAAATCCAGTTCGTGGCGGTACAGATGGAGCAAGATTGAGCTTTATGGGTCTTCCTTGTCCAAACCTTGGAACAGGCGGATTTAATTTCCATGGTCCAGCAGAATGTATTACTGTCGAAAAAATGGATCAGTGTGTAGAAGTATTATTAAATTTAGTTGATATTTACAAAAACAGATAATGTGACAGTGTCGAAAAAATGTCTGTCAAACGTCGATTGTAGGCAGATTCTTTGGATGGCTTTTCGTTGTATTTAGGGAAACTTTGTTTTACAATGGTGAAAAACAGCCAGGGAGGTTTTATTATGGAACAAGTAAAGTTCACCTCTACCAGAGACGACAAAAATGTGTACAAGATACTGGATGATTTGATTCAGGCAGATAAAGAATTTCAGATAATGATCACAGTACCAGCAGGGAAACTTCAAGAACAACCTAAAAATTCTCTGAAAGAAATGCTGGAACAACTAGAACTGGCTCCTGCGTTAGATTTAGAAGCAGAAGTAACGAATATGATACATGAAATAGGTGTTCCAGCTCATATTAAGGGATATCAGTATTTGCGAGAAGCAATCATTATGAGTGTGAATGATACTTCGGTATTAGGTTCTATCACAAAAATATTGTATCCTGATATTGCAAAGAAGTTTGGGACAACGCCAAGCAGAGTAGAACGTGCTATTCGTCATGCAATAGAAGTTGCATGGAGCCGTGGCAAAATGGAGACTTTAGATGCCCTTTTTGGTTATACCATTCACAATGGAAAAGGAAAACCAACCAATTCAGAGTTTATTGCGTTGATTGCAGATAAAATCCGTTTGCAAAATAGACAAAAATAGTTCCAATATTTGGACAAATGTAGTATACTATACCTAAGATATGAAAATCAAACGGGAGGAAATTTTTATGAAGAACATATTGTTTGCAGCATCGGAAAGTGTACCTTTTATTAAGACAGGTGGTCTTGCGGATGTTGTAGGTTCTCTTCCAAAGAGCCTGAACAAAGAGGAATATGATGTTCGTGTCATCATTCCAAAGTATAGCTGTATGAAAGAGGCTATGAAGGATAAACTTACATTTAAGACAAAGTTTTATCTGGAACATAACTACAAGAGCATTTATGTAGGAATTATGGAAGCCAAAGTGGACGGAATTACTTTTTATTTTATTGATAATGAGTTTTATTTTTCTGGTCCTAAGCCATACTGTGATGATGCTTTCTTCGAAATTGAAAAATATTCTTTCTTCAGCAAAGCAGTATTGGCAGCTTTACCATTGATCGGATTTAAACCAGATATCATTCATTGCCATGACTGGCAGACAGGTCTGCTTCCAGTATATTTAAAGGACTGTTTTGCAGGTCAGGAGTTCTTTGAAAATATCAAAACAATCATGACAATACATAATCTTAAATTCCAGGGTAAATGGGGCATCGATGAAGCAAAACGTGTTCTTGGTCTTCCTGATAAACATTTTACAGTGGATGGTTTGGAAGCATATGGTTGTGTAAACCTCTTAAAGGGTGGTATCGTATATGCAGATCAGGTTACAACTGTATCTGAGACATATGCAGAAGAAATCAAGACAGCATTTTATGGAGAGTCTTTAGAAGGCTTACTTCAGGCAAAGAGTGCTCAGTTAAAGGGTATTGTAAATGGTATTGATTATACAGACTTTAATCCTGAAGTAAATAAGTCTATTTTCAACAATTATTCTGTAAAGAATTTCCGTAAAGAAAAAGTAAAGAATAAACTTGCTCTTCAGAAAGAATTAGGTCTTCCAGAAAGAGAAGATGTTATGATGATCGGTATCGTTTCTCGTTTGACAGACCAGAAGGGATTTGATCTGATCGCATACATGATGGAAGAAATGTGTCAGGATGATGTACAGATTGTAGTACTTGGTACAGGTTCTGCAGAGTATGAAAATATGTTCCGTCACTTTGCATGGAAGTATCCAGAAAAGGTTTCAGCAAATATTTATTACTCTGATCCATTATCACACCAGATTTATGCAGCAAGTGATGCATTCTTAATGCCATCTTTATTCGAGCCTTGTGGTTTGAGTCAGCTTATGTCACTTCGCTATGGTACATTGCCAATCGTTCGTGAAACAGGCGGTTTGAAAGACACTGTAGAGCCATACAATGAAGTAAAGGGTACTGGTACAGGCTTTAGTTTCACAAACTTTAATGCACATGATATGATGAATGTAATTCATTATGCGGAAAAGGTTTATACAGAAGACAGAACTGCATGGGATAAGATGGTAGAAAGAGCAATGAAAGCAGATTTCTCATGGAATGTTTCTGCAAAGAAATATGAAGAGATGTATAATGATTTAATCAATCAGAAATAATACAAAGAAAAGATAACAAGATAAACTATGGGTACAAATCGAAAAAAAGATAATGATTTTGTAGTACAGGCGGGTATTTTGGCGGCGGCAGGTATCATCTGCCGCCTTATTGGTTTAGTGTATCGTGTACCGCTTGCTAATATTTTAACAGACGAAGGAAATGGATATTATTCTACAGCATACAATATATACACGATTGTATTGCTGCTTGCTTCTTATAGTATTCCATCGGCAATTTCAAAGCTGATGGCAGGTAAATTAGAACAAAAAGAATATAAAAATGCACAGAGAATCTTTCATTGTGCATTAATATATGTTGGTGCTGTTGGAACAGTTGCCAGCCTGTTTTTGTTTTTTGGAGCAGACCTTTTATTGGAAGGAAAAGCTGCATTGGTATTGCGTGCTTTTGCACCTACCATATTGATTTATGGATTTTTGGGTGTACTTCGCGGATATTTTCAGGCACATAGAAGTATGGTGCAGACGAGTATTTCCCAGATTTTTGAACAAATATTAAATGCCGCAGTCAGTGTGGCTGCTGCCTCTTTTTTTATGAACAAATTTCAAGCACCTGAATATGGTGCGATTGGAAGTGCATTAGGAACTATGGCAGGTGTCATTATGGCACTTTTTGTTATGTTATTTGCTTATGCAATCAATAAAAAGATGATTAATAAGCGTTTGATGCGTGATAAGTGCAATGTATTAGATGAATATGGTGATATTTTTAAATCTATGTTGCTTATCGTAACACCTATAATTTTAAGTACATTTATTTATAATTTTAACATCACATTAAATAATAATCTGTTTACGAAGATTGCTATGTCACGTTATGGAATGACAGAACAGCAAAGTTATTCTATTTTTGGTATTTATTCCGGAAAAGCTGTGTTATTAAGTGATGTGCCAATTGCATTGGCAAGTGCAATGAGTGCTGCTTTAATTCCGGTTGTTTCAGGTACATTTGCAAGAGAAGGCAGAAGAGCAGCAGGAGAAAAGGTAGAAGTTGCAATTCAGACTACGTTGTTATTTGCCATTCCAGCAGCAGCAGGAATGTTTGCACTTGCAGAGCCTATTTTAAATCTGTTATTCCGTTTTTCAACACCAGAGGATTTGCAGATGGCAGTTATTTTGCTTCGTATGATGACTTTGTCCATTGCCTTCTATTCACTCTCTACTGTATCTAATGGTATTTTGCAGGGAATTGGAAAAGTAAATAAGCCAGTAATCAATGCGGCGATTGCATTGGCTGTACAGACTGTAATTGTAGTAGTATTGCTTTTAGTAACGAAGCTTGGCATTTATGTATTGCCGATTGCATTCTTTATCTATGCGGGATTGATGAGCTTATTAAATCAGATAGCAGTCCGCAAGGAGCTAGAGTGTCATATTCATTGGAAACAAGTATTTGTAAAGCCATTATTAAGTTCACTTATTATGGCAGCGGCAGCGTATTTGGTGTATACTGCTGTATATCTTGTAGTGCCAATTAATATAGTAGCAATCGCAATCTCTGTCATACTTGCTGTTTTGGTATATGGACTTGGTATGCTTTTGTGCGGAGGTATTACAGAAGAAACATTAGACAGCATTCCAAAGGGTGCATTGTTAAAACCAATTGTAAGAAAATTTACAATAAAAAGAAAATTTTAAGGAGCTTATGATGAAAAAAATTTTGCGTTTTAAAGAAATTGATTATGTAATCCGATATCCGGAAAATTTCAAAGAAGATGAAAAATATCCTGTATTGTTCTATATTCATGGAGCAGGCGGAAGAGGTCGTGATATCAATTTGATGTACGAACATAACTTTTTTGTTGAAACAGATAAATATAATCTTAATATGATTTCTATCGTACCACAGTGCTATGAAGATTCTTGGTTCAGTATTTTTGAACAGCTTCAGGAATTTATCGTGGCTATGATCAATCAGGAGTTTATAGATAAAGATCGTGTATATGTAATGGGTGCAAGTATGGGTGGTTATACAACATGGCAGCTTGCAATGTCAAGACCAGAACTGTTTGCAGCAATCGTACCAATTTGTGGCGGCGGTATGTACTGGAATGCAGCAAGAATGGCAAATATGGGTGTTTGGGCATTCCATGGAAGCGTTGATACAACAGTATTCCCAGAAGAAAGCAAGAAAATGGTTGATTCTTTGAATAATAAAGGTGGTAATGCAAGACTTACTATTTATGAAGGAGAAGGCCATAACGCATGGACTCCAACCTTTAATAATCAGGAAATGTGGAACTGGTTATTTGAACAGAAAAATCACTATGCAGCAACAGAAAATGAATATAATGACGTTGTAAAATTTGGTTAATAAAAAAGATATACTCTGGAGAATGGATGTTAAAAAAGTCCAATATTCCGGAGTATATCTTTTTTTATATAGAATAGATTATTTTACAAAGAAGTGCCTTGTTCTAGGATTAGTTTGATGCAAGTGTAATATTAGAAATGTCGCTATCAATCATCAAAGAATAATTTGTGTAGTATACAACAAAACCAGGTTTTGCACTGCTAGGTTTTTTGACATGTTTTTTCTGGATATAGTCAATTTCTACTTTGTCTTGCCCACGATTTTTGCTGTAATAAGCTGCAAGTCGTCCTGCTTCTTCAAAGGTGTTATCAGGCATATCTGTTTCACCATTTGTACGAACTAAGACATGAGAACCAGGTACACCTTTGGCATGAAACCACCAGTCATTTCCAGTAGCAAGTTGGAATGTCAGATAGTCATTTTGCAGGTTGTTTTTACCAACATAGATGTCATATCCGTCACCGCTTATATAATGATAAGGTTTGCAAGTGATTTTGGTCTTTTTAGAGCCGACATTATGACGTTTAATATATCCGGTCTGTATCAATTCTTCTTTGATTTCTGCAAGATCTTCTTCTTTTAGTGCCATATCTAAAGAAGTAAGGATTGTTTCTAAATGCTCGATTTCAGATTTTACTTCCTCGGTCAGTGTGCAAAGTGCTTCATAAGTACGTTTTAATTTTGCATATTTATCAAAATATTTTTTTGCATTATCCATAACAGGAATTGTTGAATCTAAAGGAATGGTAATCATTTCATCTGTATAATAATTTAATGCCTCAAAAGATTTAGAACCAGGCGCAACACTATATCCGTATGTTGTAATCAGTTCACCATAAACACGAAATTTTTCTTTCTTTTCGGTATCTTTCATTTGTGTAAGCTGTAAATCATATTTTTTAACATTACGCTCTAAGGCTGTTTGAACTACTTTTCTAAGATCAACAGATTTTTGGCGGATACGAGTGAGAGTATTCTTTTCTGCATAATAATCTTGGATTAATCTAGAAATAGAGTCTGTTTCTTTTTGATCTTTGGAAGCATAAATTGTAAAAGGAAATACTCCAAATTCGATCGGTTCTTCATTTTGATAAACGATTACAGGAGAAAAAGCATTTGCTTTCAGTTGATTGATCAAATCGGAAAAAGTGTTTGCTAAACGTTTATAGTCTGACAAACTGAGTCCAGCAGTAGGTGTGTCAGCATCAATTCCTGCACGATGGCAAAGTTCATTTGCCATAATAGGGCTTAAACCAGTAAAGGTTGTATACAATGCTTTGAAAATAGGCATTGGTTTTTGTAAAAGAAAAGAAGAAATCTCATCAAAAGAAGTTGTCAAAGGATTTTGCTTATCTTGTGTTTGAGGAATAAAGTAGGTTCTGCCAGGCAGTACCTCTCGAACACTAGAAACCATACCGGAAATATGCTTGATACTGTCAAGGATCATATTATCTTCATTTACAAAGATAATATTACTGTGTTTTCCCATAAGCTCGATGATTAAAGTCTTTCGTCTGAGGTCTCCCAATTCATCTAAATGCTCGATATCGATATGGATGATACGTTCCAGTCCTGGCTGGGAAATTGCTGTAATACGACCGTTTTGCAAATGTTTACGCAAAAGCATACAAAAATTAGGAGCGGTCAGAGGACTTGGTTTATTTTGATCTGTCAAATATACAAGAGGAAGGCTAGCACTTGCAGAAAGTGTCAGACGATATTGAGTACTGTTATTTTTAATCGTAAGCAGCAATTCATCTGCTTCGGGCTGTGCAATTTTATAAATACGTCCACCTGTCAATTTCTCTGAGAGTTCGTGGACAAGGCAAGATATGGTAATTCCGTCAAAAGCCATAAAGTAAACCTCCAATTTTGGTCTTTGGCGATATTCTATCATAAATATAGGAACAAATCAAACATTTTGGTTGACAAGATACTTTGGAATTAGGTAATATAAAAGGTACATCAAAGTGAAGACGTTATAAAAAAATACATGGAGGAATTGATTGTGGAGTTAGCTCAGATTGTAAAACAATTTCAAGTAATAGGTGATGTGACAGATATTAGTTTGTATGGAAGTGGACATATTAATACAACTTATTTAGTACAGACAACGGAAGATACATATATTTTACAGAAAGTAAATACAAATATCTTTAAAAATATAGATGCTCTTATGGAAAATATCGTAAATGTAACAGGATATTTAGCAAAGATTATAGAAGAACGTGGCGGTGATCCAAAGAGAGAAACGATGTTGGTAATACCAACTGTAGATGGTAAATCCTTTTTCAAAGAAAGTGAAGAATGCAGCTACAGAGTGTACTATTTTATTAAGGATGCATTTTCTTATGACAGCGTAGAAAAGCCAGAAGATTTTTATGAAAGTGCAGTGGCATTTGGTAAATTTCAGGCATTGTTAGCAGACTATCCTGCAGAAACACTTCATGAAACAATCCCAGATTTCCATAATACAGTAAAGCGTTTTGAAACATTCTGCAAAGCTGTTGATCAGGATATTTGCAATAGAAAAGCATCAGTATTAGATGAAATTGCATTTGTGATGGATCATAAAGCAGATACTGCTGTTTTGATGGATATGTTAGAAAAGAAAGAACTTCCATTACGAGTTACACATAATGATACAAAGTTAAATAATATTATGATTGATAAAGAAACTGGAAAAGGAATTTGTATCATTGATTTAGATACTGTAATGCCTGGTCTTTCTATAAACGATTTTGGCGATTCTATTCGTTTTGGTGCAAATACAGCAGCAGAGGATGAAACAGATCTTTCTAAAGTTTCTTTAGATTTAGACTTATTTGAAATATATGTAAAGGGATTCTTAGAAGGTTCTAACGGAAATCTTACAGAAAATGAAATCAAGATGCTTCCAATGGGTGCAAAAACTATGACATTGGAATGTGGTATGCGTTTCTTAACAGATTATTTAGAAGGAGATACATACTTTAAGATTCATAGACCAAATCACAATTTAGATCGTTGTCGTACACAGTTTGCATTGGTTGCTGACATGGAGAAAAAATGGAACGAGATGGAAGCAATCGTAAAAAAATACTGTTAGAGCTTGCTTGACTATTTTTTGTGATTTATATATACTTTAGGTGAACATGGGGTAGTGTTCATGTTTTGAAAAGAGGAAGTTATGATCAAGAGTATGACAGGTTTTGGCAGAAGTGAAGTTATGGAAGGAACTCGCAAATATACAGTTGAGATGAAGTCCGTAAACCACAGATATTTAGATGTAAATATCAAAATGCCAAAAAAATTATATATGTTTGAAAGTGCGATTCGCAGCGAATTGAAAAAATATGCTTCTCGTGGTAAGATTGATATTTTTATTACGTTAGAAGATTTTTCAGAAGCAACTGCAAATGTAAAATATAATAAAGCACTTGCAAGTGAGTATATGGCTCATTTAGAACAGATGGCAGCAGATTTTCATTTAGATAATGATGTCAGAGTATCTGTATTATCTCGTTATCCCGATGTACTTACAATGGAAGAAGCACCTTTGGACGAAGAAGAACTTTGGAAAGAGTTAAAGGATGCGTTTTGTAAGGCAGCAGAGCAGTTTGTAGCTTCTCGTATTACCGAGGGCGAAAATCTGAGAGCAGATTTAGTAGAAAAACTGGATGGTATGTTAGAGAAAGTTTCTTTTATTGAAGAACGTTCTCCACAGATTGTGCAGGAGTATCGTGAAAAGTTAGAAGCAAAAATAAAAGACCTGTTAGGAGATGTAAAAGTGGATGAGAATCGTCTTTTGACGGAAGTTACCATTTTTGCAGATAAAGCGTGTGTAGATGAAGAAATAGTTCGTTTAAAGAGTCATATTGCTACTACGAAGGATACTTTGGTAAAGGGTGGAGATATTGGCCGTAAGCTGGATTTTATTGCACAGGAAATGAATCGTGAAGCAAATACTACATTATCAAAGTCAAATGATTTGGCTATTTCTAATTGCGCTATTGAACTGAAAACAGAAATTGAAAAGGTTCGTGAACAAATTCAAAATATTGAGTAATAGGTCAGGGGGAAATTAGAATGAATCAAAGAGGAATTCTCGTTGTAGTAAGTGGATTTGCTGGAACAGGCAAAGGTACTGTAATGAAAGGATTGCTTGCAAAATACGAAGAACAGTATGCACTCAGCGTTTCTATGACAACAAGAGCACCAAGACCAGGCGAGAGACATGGAATAGAGTACTTTTTCTCTGCAAAAGAGGATTTTGAAAAAAAGATCGAAGAAAATGGTTTGATCGAATATGCATGTTATTGCGACAACTACTATGGAACACCAAGAGATTATGTAGAACAGCAGTTAGAAGCTGGTAAAGATGTATTGCTTGAAATTGAAATACAGGGAGCATTACAGGTAAAAGAAAAGATTCCTGGTACCGTTTTAGTATTTGTTCTGCCACCAAGTGCAAAAGAATTATATGATCGTCTCAAAGGACGTGGAACTGAAACAGAAGAAGTAATCCGTAAACGTATGAGACGTGCAGTAGAGGAAAGTCAGGGCATTGAAAAATACGATTATGTATTAGTAAATGATGATATAGATGCATGTGTGGAAGCACTTCATCAGATGATACAGTCTGAAAAGAAACGTGCATGCCGTAATCTTACACTGATTGATACAATGAAAACACAGTTATGTGAGTTAGAGGAAGGAGAAATTTAGTTATGTTACATCCATCTTATGCAGAATTGATGAAAGTAGTAAATAAGGATGCAGAGGGCGATACCCCTGTAGTAAACAGCCGTTATTCTATCGTTATGGCAACTTCAAGAAGAGCACGTCAGATTATTGATGGTTCACAGCCATTAGTAGCTGTAAAGCTTGACAAGCCTTTAAGTATTGCTGTTGATGAATTGAATCAGGGCAAGATTAAAATCATTACAGAAGAAAATTAATATAATGTATAAAGGAGGCTGTCAAAATGTTTTTTGTGACGGCCTCTGACTTTAAGAGGGTTTTTTATGAAGATAATGTTTATTTCTCTTGGCTGTGACAAAAATCTAGTAGACAGCGAGAAAATGCTTGGTATGTTGGCAGATAAAGGATTTGAATTTACAGACGATGAAACAGAAGCAGAAGTTGTAGTCGTAAATACTTGTACTTTTATCCATGATGCCAAAGAAGAAAGTATCAATACGCTGATCGAAATGGGACAGTATAAGACAGATGGCAAGTTAAAAGCGTTGATTGCAACAGGCTGCCTTGCACAAAGATATCGCGAAGAGATCAGAGAACAGATTCCAGAAGTAGATGCTATTTTAGGAACAACTGCGATTGAACATATCGTAGAAGCTGTAGAAGAAGTATTAGAAGGTCAAAAACCAGATCATATGGAAGATATTCAGTATCTTGCAGCTACAAAAGGAAGACGTATCGTGACAACAGGCGGTCATTTTGCATATTTAAAAATAGCAGAAGGCTGTGATAAATTCTGTACATATTGTATTATTCCAAAGGTTCGTGGACGTTTCCGTTCTGTTCCAATGGAAGATCTGTTGAATGAGGCTAGAAGTCTTGTTCAAAACGGAGTAAAAGAATTGATTTTAGTTGCACAGGAAACAACATTATATGGTGTAGATTTATATGGCAAGAAAAGCCTTGCAACTTTATTGCATGAACTTTGTAAAATTGAAGGATTATACTGGGTTCGTGTATTATACTGCTATCCTGAAGAAATTGATGATGAACTGATTGCTGCAATTCGAGATGAAGAAAAAGTTGTTCCATATTTGGATCTTCCGATTCAGCATGCATCAGACAGCATTTTAAAACGTATGGGAAGAAGAACTTCCAACGAAGATTTACGCAATATTATTGCAAAACTTCGTGCAGAGATTCCGGAAATCGCACTTAGAACAAGTTTGATTACAGGTTTTCCGGGAGAAACACAGGAAGACCATGAAGAATTATATCGTTTTGTAAACGAAATGGAATTTGACAGACTTGGTGTATTTACCTATTCTCAGGAAGAAAACACACCAGCTGCAATTATGCCAGACCAGATTGATGAAGAAATCAAGGAAGCACGTCGTGATGAATTGATGGAACTTCAGCAAGAGATTGCTTTTGAAAAAGCAGAGGATATGGTAGGTCGTATATTATGGTGTATGATCGAAGGAAAAGTTGCAGAGGATGACGTATATGTAGGACGTACTTATAAAGATGCTCCGAATGTAGATGGATATATTTTCATTCAGACTTCTGCAACACTTATGACAGGGGATTTTGTAAAGGTACAGGTTACAGACAGTAACGAATATGATTTGATTGGAGAGATTTATCATGAATTTACCGAATAAGCTCACCGTATTTCGCGTGATTTTAGTAATTCCTTTTGTAGTATTATTTTTAGGACAAAGTGCTGGATGGGGCTGGTATGATGCTTTGTTTGGCGGTGCAGTGGAGTATATGAACTGGATTGCTCTTGGCATTTTTATCATTGCTTGTCTGACAGATTTGATTGATGGAAAGATTGCAAGAAAATATAATTTGATCACAAACTTTGGTAAATTTATGGATCCATTGGCAGATAAACTTTTAGTTTCTGCAGCAATGATCTGTTTGGTAGAGTTAGGACGTATTCCAGCTTATATAGTAGTTATTATCATCAGCAGAGAATTTATTATTAGTGGTTTCCGTTTGATAGCATCTGATAATGGTATTGTTATTGCAGCAAGCAAATGGGGTAAATATAAGACAACATTCCAGATGATTATGGTTATTTTAATGATTGCAGATATTCAGGCGTTATCTGTTGTAACAACAATCGTAATGTGGATTGCAACCGTTCTTACTATTATTTCTTTAGTGGATTATATCTGGAAAAACAAACAAGTTCTTGGCGATGTAAAGTAAAGTGTGTGACGTATGGTAGTAGAGTTGATTTCTGTTGGAACAGAATTATTAATGGGAAACATTGTAAATACAAATGCAGCATATTTGGCAAGCAGACTTGCTGATCTTGGGGCAGTGTGTTATTTTCAAGAGGTTGTCGGGGACAATCCGCAGCGTTTAAAACAGACTGTAGCATTGGCTCTGTCAAGAGCTGATGTTGTTATTATGACAGGAGGTCTTGGACCAACACAGGATGATTTGACAAAACAGACTGTAGCAGATTTGTTTGGAAGAAAGTTGTATCGAGATGAACAGGTCTGTGAAGATTTAAAGCGTTATTTTACGCATAGAAATATTGTGTGCACAGAAAATAATTTCCGTCAGGCAGATGTTCCAGAAGGAGCGTGTATATTACCAAATCATAATGGTACAGCACCTGGTATTTATCTGTTTGATGAACAAAAGCATGTATTTTTGCTTCCCGGTCCTCCAAATGAGATGAAGCCGATGTTTGAAGAAAGCGTAGCCGAAAAGATTTCTAAGCTTAGTGGAGAAGTGATTTATAGTGAAATGATCAAAGTATGTGGAATACCAGAATCCACAGCAGAGACGATGATTATGGATATTTTGGAAAAACAGACTAATCCTACAATTGCACCATACGCAAAACTTGGGGAAGTACATTTTAGAATATCTGCAAAGGCAAAAGATACACAGCAGGCAAAAGAACTTGTAAAACCTGTTGCAGAAGAATTAAAAAGACGTTTCCAAATGGCTGTTTATACGACTTCTGAAAAAGAACAATTAGAAGATGCAGTAGTTGCATTGTGTATAGAACATGGGTATCATATTACGACAGCGGAATCTTGCACGGGTGGTATGATTAGTTCCAGATTGGTAAATGTTGCAGGAGCGAGTCAGTGCCTTGACAGAAGTTTTGTAACGTATGCTAATGAAGCCAAAATGGAAGAACTTGGTGTAAAAGAAGAAACATTACGTCAGTTTGGGGCTGTAAGTGAACAGACTGCAAAAGAAATGGCGTTGGGGGCTCAAAAACATGCGCGAGCTGAAGTGGCTGTAGCTGTAACTGGTATTGCAGGTCCAGGAGGCGGTACAAAAGAAAAACCGGTAGGGCTTGTGTTTGTGGCATGTGCTGTAAAGGAACGCGTTTGGGTGAAAAAGTATTGTTTTGGTGGAGACAGAACGAAAAATCGAGAGAATACAACAACAGTTGCGTTGGCGATGGCACGTAACTGCATATTAGAATATGATGGTGCAAACTGTTTTCATGAAATGTTATAGCAAAAAATAATAAGTATTGACAAAAGAGAACGTATGTTTTATTATAAATAAAAGAACATTTGTTCTCTTTTGAGTATTATAAGTGGAGATTGAAAGATGGATAAGAATGATAAATTAAAAGCACTAGATGCGGCTTTGGGACAGATTGAAAAGCAGTTTGGTAAAGGTGCAGTGATGAAACTTGGGGATTCTGCTGCACAGATGAATGTAGAGACAGTTCCTACAGGTGCTCTTAGTCTTGATATTGCATTAGGTTTAGGTGGTATTCCAAAGGGTCGTATTGTAGAAATATATGGTCCAGAATCTTCTGGTAAGACTACAGTTACATTACATATGATCGCAGAAGTACAAAAGAGAGGCGGAATTGCAGGATTTATTGATGCAGAGCATGCGTTAGATCCAGTATATGCTAAAAATATTGGTGTTGATGTAGATAATTTATATATTTCTCAGCCAGATAATGGAGAGCAGGCATTAGAAATCACAGAAACAATGGTTCGTTCCGGTGCGGTAGATATTATCGTTATCGACTCCGTAGCAGCACTTGTTCCAAAGGCTGAAATCGATGGTGATATGGGTGATTCTCACGTTGGTCTTCAGGCAAGATTGATGTCTCAGGCTCTTCGTAAATTGACTGCAATCATCAGCAGATCTAATTGTACCGTTGTATTTATCAATCAGCTTCGTGAAAAAGTAGGTATTATGTTCGGTAATCCTGAAACAACAACAGGTGGTAGAGCATTAAAGTTCTATTCTTCTGTTCGTATGGATGTTAGACGTATTGCATCTATCAAAGTAAATGGAGAAGATATCGGTAACCGTACAAGAGTTAAAATTGTTAAAAATAAGATTGCACCTCCATTCAAGGAAGCAGAATTTGATATTATGTTCGGAGAAGGTATTTCTACTGTTGGTGATATCGTAGACCTTGCAGCAGAATGTAATATTATCAATAAATCAGGTGCATGGTATGCTTATGAAGGCAACAAGATTGGTCAGGGACGAGAAAATACAAAGAATTTCTTAAAAGAGCATCCGGATATGATGAATGAAATCGAACTGAAAGTACGTGAATACTACGGCTTACAGTGTGATGCAAAACCAGAAGAAAAAGAAACAAAAACTCGTAAGACAAAGACAGAAACAGAAGAATAATCTGGAATTATGACGATTACAGATATTATAGAACACGATAAGAAAAAAGTACTTGTTCAAGTAGATTGCAGTATACTTTTTCCGATGTACAAAAATGAACTGGAAAAGTACCATTTGAGAAAAGAAGCAGAACTTCCAAGAGAGGTTTATACACAAATCATGGAAGAACTGCTTCCTAAAAGAGCAAAATTAAGAGCGATGCATTTATTACAGAAGCGTACTTATACAAAAACGATGCTGAGAAAAAAGTTGCTCGAAGGAAGATATCCTGAATGTATTGTAGAAGAAGCAATCGAGTATGTTGCTTCCTATGGATATGTAGATGATATGAGATACACATTGGAATATATTCGTTGCTATTGTGAAAGCCGAAGCCAGAAAAGAATTTTTCAAGATCTTTTTGCAAAGGGAATTGATAAAGATACTGCAACAAGAGCATGGGAGTTGTTTGAAGAAGAAAATATGCCTGTAGATGAGGAAAAGCAGATAAAAGCGTTGCTCCAGAAAAAGCATTTTGATGCAGCAAAAGCGGATAGAAAAGAGACTGCGAAGGTAATTAATTTCCTTTGTCGCAAAGGTTACAGCATGGACAGTATTTTTAGATGTATTCGTGTTGACGAAATATACTAATGTTTTAGTCTTGACATTAGGCATTTTTTACATTACAATTATATGAGTGTGTGTGATATTTGTATTTTTATACAAAAATTGACACATAAATTTTATAAGGAGGAGCTTCCTGTATGTTACCTATCAGCGTAGTTTGTCTGATAGTTCTGGCATGTCTCGTTATAGCTGTTCCAGTTACCATTTATTTTACCAACTTATACCGCAAAAATGTTGCAGAAAAGAAAATCGGTAACGCAGAGGAAAAAGCTAGAGAAATTATCGATGAAGCTCTCAAAACTGCTGAAACAAAAAAACGTGAAGCGTCTTTAGAAATCAAAGAGGAGTCTCTTCGTACTAAAAACGAAATAGACAAGGAAATCAAAGAGCGCAGAGCAGAAGTACAGCGTTATGAAAGACGTATCCAGCAGAAAGAGGAAACAATCGATAAAAAATCAGATGCTATCGAAAAGAAAGAGGCAGGCTTAGTAGAGAGAGAAGAAGCACTTGAAAAAGAAAAGCTTGAAATCTCTAGATTAAGTGAGCAAAGAGTACAGGAACTGGAAAGAATCTCTGGTCTTACCTCCGACCAGGCAAAAGAGTACTTATTGAAAATTGTTGAAGATGAAGTAAAACATGAAACCGCTCTTATGATAAAAGAGATGGATGCAAGAGCAAAGGAAGAAGCTGAAAAGCGTGCTAAGGATTACATTGTAACTGCAATTCAGAAGTGTGCAGCAGATCATGTTTCCGAGACTACAATTTCTGTAGTTCAGCTCCCAAGTGATGAAATGAAGGGACGTATCATTGGTCGTGAAGGACGTAATATTCGTACATTAGAAACGATGACAGGCGTAGATCTTATTATTGATGATACTCCAGAAGCTGTTGTTTTATCTAGTTTTGATCCAATCCGAAGAGAGGTAGCAAGGATTGCCCTTGAAAGACTGATTGTTGATGGTCGTATTCATCCAGCTCGTATCGAAGAGGTGGTAGAAAAGGCTCAGCGAGATGTTGAAGTGATGATTAAAGAGGAGGGTGAGGCAGCAACTCTTGAAGTTGGTGTACATGGCATCCATCCAGAATTAGTTCGCTTACTCGGCAAGATGAAATTCAGAACCAGTTATGGTCAGAATGCATTAAAGCATTCTATCGAAGTGGCACAGTTATCCGGTCTGCTTGCAGCAGAACTTGGATTAGATGTCAGATTAGCAAAGCGTGCAGGTTTGCTTCATGATATCGGTAAGGCTGTGGATCGTGAAATGGAAGGTACACATATCCAGTTAGGTGTAGAACTTTGTAAGAAATACAGAGAGAACGCAACTGTTGTCAATGCAGTAGAATCTCACCATGGAGATGTAGAACCAACTTCACTTATCGCTTGTTTAGTACAGGCTGCAGATACGATTTCTGCTGCAAGACCTGGTGCAAGACGTGAAACTTTAGAGGCTTATACAAGTCGACTGAAACAATTAGAAGAAATCACAAACAATTTCAAAGGTGTTGACAAATCTTTTGCTATTCAGGCAGGCAGAGAGATTCGAGTTATGGTTATACCAGAGCAGATATCTGATGCAGATATGGTCTTAATGGCACGTGAAATATCTAAGAAGATTGAAGCTGAAATGGAATACCCAGGACAGATTAAAGTAAATCTGATCAGAGAAAGTCGTGCAGTAGACTATGCAAAATAGTCATAATCATAACAAGTACAGTTATAATTTAGTACCAAAAGCCTTGGAACGATTACGTTTCAAGGCTTTTATTGTTTTTTGATAAAAGGAAAAAGAGTATGATACCATTTGTTTCAATTATTGTTCCTGTTTATAATGGCGAGAAGTATATAGAACGATGTCTGAAAAGTTTAATAGGACAAACATATAAAAATATTGAGATCATTGTGTTAAATGATGGGAGCAAAGACCATACAGACATTATATTGGAAAAATATGCAAAACTGGATGAAAGAATCCGCGTAATCACAAAAGAAAATAGTGGTGTGTCTGATACAAGAAATCAAGGACTTCAGTTAGCAAAGGGAGAATTTGTACAGTTTGTAGATGCAGATGACTGGCTGACCAATGATGCTACTGAAAAAATGGTCGAGGGTATGATGCAAGGCTGTGAAATGGTTATTTGCGATTACAATCGTGTTGTAGATAATAATATTATGGTCAAAGGACATATTCCAAAGGAAGGTGCGATAGAACGATCAGAGTTTGCATTGTATATGATGAAGGCACCGGCAAATTATTATTATGGTGTTCTTTGGAATAAAATGTTTTGCATGGATATTATACGAGAACACAAGCTGGATTTTCCAATAGAGATTGATTGGTGTGAGGATCTTCGTTTTAATTTAGAATATCTTCAATATGTAAAACATGTGTATGTTTTGGAAAAAGCATTGTATTATTATGTACTTACAAAAGGAAGTCTTGCACAGAGCAGAACCGATATGATCGATAATCTGCGTGTGAGAAATATGCTTTTTGAACAGTATAAAGCATTGTATGAAAGTTTAGATTTGTATGAGGAACATAAACTTCGCATTCGCAGTTTTTACATTGATTTTGCAAGAGATAAAAATAAAGAAATTAAAATGATCGAAGGCATTAAAAAAGAAGATATGAATCGTGAAAAAGTTGTAGAAACAATGAAGGATATCATTGGAGATACAATAGAACAGACGATGCGTAAAATGGGAAAGCCTGAGGTTGTTTCTAAACCAGCCAAAAAGAAAAAGTCCAAAAAACAGAAAAAGAAAGCAAAGCATAAACAGAGTAAATAAAGAAATGATGTTTTTAGAAAACAGTTTAGGTTTTGCATGTGATAAGTTATGTAAGGGTGGATGCCAAAGGAAGTTTTCCACCCTTAATTGCATTTGGATAAGGATAAGCGGAATGGTATTTTATAATAATTGAAAAGAAAACATCACTCATTAAGATGGCAGTTACTTAAGAAAGATAATGACGCATTGTTTTGAGTGCATTTTTTTCTAATCGGGAGACTTGAGCTTGAGAAATTCCAATCATATCTGCAACTTCCATCTGAGTCTTTCCTTCAAAAAAACGTAACGTAATGATTTCTTTTTCTCTGTCTTGTAAATGGGTCAATGCTTCTTTTAAAGAGATTTGTTCTACCCAAAATTCTTCTTTATTTTTTTTGTCGCTAATCTGATCCATGACATAAAGCGTATCTCCACCATCTGTGTAAATTGGTTCGTAAAGGCTCATTGGACTTTGGATGGCATCTAAAGCATATACGATATCTTCTCGTGCAATTCCAATTTCTGCAGAAATTTCTTCTAAAGTAGGTTCTTTTTGGTTTGCTTTGAGCATCGCTTCTTTTACTTGCAGTGCTTTATAAGCGGTATCTTTTAAGGAACGACTGACACGAATACTGCCGCCGTCTCTTAAATATCTTCTGATTTCTCCTATAATCATAGGAACTGCATAGGTGCTGAATTTTACACCAAGTGTTCGGTCAAAATTATCAATAGCCTTGATTAGACCGACACATCCAATCTGAAACAAATCATCTACATTTTCATCACTCTGACTAAAACGTTTGATGACACTTAATACAAGTCTTAAATTTCCTTTAATATATTGTTCTCTTGCAGATAGATCACCATTGGCAATTTTTTCGAATAGTATATTTTTTTCTTCTTCTTTTAAGAGTGGAAGCTTGGATGTATTTACACCACATATTTCTACTTTTCCCATAAAAAAACCTCCAATGTGTAGGTGTTAGATAGTATGAACAAAAGAAGAAAAATTTATTCCGATATGACATAAAATAAAAATAAGAAATGCAAAAGGAAATACTATGCTTTTTTCGGAATTAAAGTGTAAAGAAGTTATTAATATTCGAGATTGTAAAAAATTAGGAAGGGTACATGACATGGAATTTAATCCTTGTACCGGTTGTATAGAAAAAATAATCATTCCATCTGTTTGTGGAAGATTTGCAGGATTTTTACCAACAGAGCCGGATTATATTATTTGTTTTAAAGATATTAAGCAGATTGGGCCGGATATTATTCTGGTTGACGTGAAATAAGTATTTTGCTAGAATAAATGCAGAAGTAAAGAACATTCGGTTTTTAACAAGGAGGTGCTCCTATTATGAAATGTCCATTTTGTGGATATGAAAATACAAAAGTAATTGATTCCAGACCATCCGAGGAAAGTAATTCCATTCGCAGAAGACGTATGTGTGAAGAATGTGGCAAGAGATTTACCACTTATGAAAAAGTGGAAACACTTCCGGTTATGATCATAAAAAAAGACCGCAGCAGAGAAGTATATAATCGTTCTAAGATTGAAAAAGGCATTATGAGAGCGTGTCATAAGCGTCCAATCAGTTCAGAAAAGATGGCAGATGCTGTTAATAATGTAGAAAATAGTATTTTTGCTTTGGAGAAAAGTGAAGTAGAGTCTTCTTATGTAGGAGAGTTGATCATGGAGCAGTTAAAATTATTAGATGCGGTTGCTTATGTCAGATTTGCTTCTGTATATAGAGAATTTAAAGATGCAGACACTTTTATGGAAGAATTAAAAAGTGTCTTAAATAAGTAATTATCGAGGGTTTTATGTTTCGTATGTTTTTTCCGAGTGCGTACATGAAGAATGTGTATGCGATTGATTTTCATTCATTTAGACAAAAGGGTTATAAGGCAATAATTTTTGATATCGATAATACATTAGTTCCTCATGGAGCACCAGCAACACCAGAAATCATTGCATTTTTTAAACGATTGCATGAAATGGGATATGAGACGATGGTGATGTCGAACAACAAAGAACCACGCGTAAAGAGTTTTGCAGAAGCAGTAGGTGATATTGGATATGTATACAAGGCAAATAAACCAGCTAAGGCATCTTATATGCATTGTATGCAGCAAATGCATTCTGATGCAAGTAATACGCTGTTTGTCGGAGACCAGCTTTTTACAGATGTGTGGGGAGCAAAACGCTGCGGCATTTACAGTATTTTACTGCAGCCAATTCATCCAAAAGAAGAAATTCAGATTGTATTAAAGCGTTATTTAGAACGCATTGTACTTTATTTTTATAAAAAGGAGTGTGAGCGACGTGGGGGTAGCGATTAACGGACATACAAAAACATTAGGACTGATCGGAAATCCAGTAGAGCATACGCTCTCTCCGCTGATTCATAATAACTTGGCCGAGATGTATGGTCACAATCTTGTTTATCTTCCATTTAGAGTAGAACAAGATGTGGAAGGTGCCGTTCGAGGTGCAAATGCACTTGGATTTGGCGGTATCAATGTGACAGTACCTTATAAGAGTGAAGTGTTAAAATACGTAAAAGAAGTAGACGAATTTGCAAGCCGTATTGGAGCAGTCAATACATTAGTTCCAATTGAGGGTGGTTTTAAGGCATATAATACAGATATTCCAGGCTTGTATAGAGGAATGGTCAGTGATGGCGTTTCTATGGAAAACGAAGATGTGATTATATTAGGAGCTGGCGGTGCGGCAAGAAGTGTGGCAATCCTTGCCTTAGAGAAAAAAGCAAAAAGCGTTCATATATTAAACAGAACACTTTCTAAAGCTCAAAATATTGAATCAGAAGTAAATGCATTAGCAGGAAGAGAGTTCGTAAAAGCGTTGGAATTGACACAGTACCCATTGCTGAAAGGAAAGCGATATTTATGTATTCAGGCAACAAGTGTTGGTTTATATCCAAACGTAGAAGATACTGTCATATCTGATGAAGCATTTTATGAGTTAGTACATACAGGATATGATGTAATCTATAATCCATACGAAACAAAGTTTATGTCATTGGTCAAAGCACATGGCGGACAGGCATTCAATGGATTAAAGATGCTGTTATATCAAGGCATTATAGCTTATGAGTTATGGAATGATATTTCTGTATCGGAAGAAGCAGCACAGCAGATTCTTATCGAAATGAGAAAGGCGTTAGGATTATAATGACACATGTGATACTGATTGGATTTATGGGCTGTGGAAAATCAACCGTAGGCTATAGATTAAGTTACAAATTAAAAAGATGTCTGCTTGACACAGATCAATTGATCGAACAAAGAGAACATATGAGTATTTCTGAGATGTTTGCCCAAAAAGGAGAAGCCTATTTCCGTTTAAAAGAAACCGAGTGTTTACGCAGTCTTTCTAAAGAATTAGGCAGCAGAATCGTTTCTCTTGGCGGCGGAACGCCAATCAGAGAGGAAAACAGAGCCATTATAAAAGAAACAGGAATTGTTGTATATTTAAAAGCAAGTCCTGAGACAATCTATTCCAGAGTCAAGCATGATACAAGAAGACCATTGCTGCAATGCGAAAATCCACAAGCACGCATCGAGGAGATGTTAAAAGAAAGAGGACCGATTTACGAAAGTATTGCAGACATTGTAATAGAAGTAGATGGAAAACATATCAAGCAAGTAGTGCAGGAAGTTGCAAAGGCGGTGACAGACTATGAAAATACTAGTAATTAATGGGCCTAATCTGAATTTTTTAGGGATTCGTGAAAAAAGTGTATATGGAACACAAGACTATGAATACTTAAAAAACCTGATTGCTCAAAAAGCAGAAGAAACAAAAAGTGATATCGAAGTATTTCAAAGTAACCATGAGGGCGGAATCATAGACCGTATTCAAGCCTCTTATTTTGATGGTACACAAGCTATTGTAATCAATCCAGGAGCATATACACATTACAGTTATGCGATTCGTGATGCACTTGCAAGTATTACGGTACCAAAAGTAGAGATACATATTTCTGATATTACAAAAAGAGAACCGTTTCGACAGGTTTCTGTAACAAAAGAAGTGTGTGATTATCAGATTTATGGAAGAGGTTTACAAGGTTATTTAGACGCGATTGACTATTGTTTGGAACAAATGCATAAATAATATAGTTGCAGAGGGCAGTTTATATACCTAGAAAGTATAAATTTCGCAGTATATGAAAAAAATAGTTGAAAAAGTCCTTTAAATCGTGTACACTAGTTTAAGAATATCGTTTCATTTTAGGAGGATTATTTATGATTTCTGCAGGTGATTTCAGAAATGGTGTTACTATCGAATATGAAAACAGCATTTACCAGATCATTGAATTTCAGCATGTAAAACCAGGTAAAGGTGCAGCATTCGTTAGAACTAAATTAAAAAACATTATTAGTGGTGGTGTAGTTGAAAAAACATTCAGACCAACTGAAAAATGTCCACAGGCACGTATTGATAGAAAAGATATGCAGTACTTATTCGCTGATGGCGAGTTATACAACTTCATGGATGTAGAAACTTACGATCAGATCGCTTTAAGTGCAGATGCTATCGGCGATGCATTAAAGTTCGTTAAAGAAAACGAAATTTGTAAGGTTTGCTCTCACAACGGCAATGTATTTGCAGTAGAACCACCTACATTCGTAGAGTTAGCTATCACAGAAACAGAACCAGGTTTCAAGGGTGATACAGCTACAGGTGCTACAAAGCCAGCTATTGTTGAAACAGGCGCTACTGTATACGTTCCATTATTCGTTGAAATCGGCGATGTAATCAAGATTGATACTCGTACAGGCGAATACTTATCAAGAGTATAATTGAATAGATTCAATACACTTACGAAAGATGACACCATGCAGAAAATTTCTGCGTGGTGTTTTTTCGTTATTTATATTTATTATGGATTTTAAGATATAACAGCTCCAACTAGATACATATGTGTTTTACAAGTATCGCAAGCTAGATACTAGAAAGGAACATATATGAATTATCAGGAATTTAGGGAAGAAATTATTACAGCACTTTTAGAACAAATGCCAGAAGGCACAAGTGCAAAACTTGTAGAAGTACAAAAGCTCAACGGATGTATTCGTTATGGCATTACATTTTGGCAGGAAAATCTACAGGCTTGTCCGACTATTTACTTAGAGCCATTTTATGTAAGTTTTCAAAAAGGCGAGCAAATAGAAAACTTGACCAAAGAAATATTGGACTGCTTTTTAGAAGAAATACAACGAGTAGAAGAAATTACAGGCGGGGTAGACCGTATATGGGATTACGAAAAGGCGAAATCAGATATTTACTGTAAATTGATTCACCGTGAGAAAAACGAACAGCTTTTAAAAGATGTTCCATATATTCCGTTTTTGGATTTTGCAATCGTAGCATATTTTGAAGTGGCACATTCAGATACCTATAAAGGCAGTATTCTTGTGAGAAATACATTTTTGGATGCGTGGAATATAACAGCTGAGCAAATGCTTCAAAATGCCTTAGAACGTACAAGACTGCAAAAAACATTGCTGCTTATTCCAATGTCTGAATTGGCAGAAGCGTTTGGAATTTCAGAAAGCGATTACGATTTAGAAACAGAAAAACAAATATACGTCCTTACAAGTCAGGAAAAACAGCATGGAACAATCTTTGTATATTATCCGGAAGTGTTAGAATATGCAGCGAATAAGATTCAGGAAAATTTCTATCTTTTACCGGCATCTATCCATGAATGGATTTTAGTACCGGTATCTGTTTGTAATAATCGAGCTTATTTGCAAAATATGGTAAAAGAAGTGAATCGTACAGAAGTGTTGGATGAAGAAATACTATCTGATTATGTATATTATTACGCACAAGAGAGAAAAGAACTTACGATTGTTTTGCATATACAGCAGTAATGTCAGTCTAAAATAAATACTAGACAATTTTACTTGGCTATGCTATTATAGCAAAGGTGGTGTAATTATTTTGTAATATATTACGAGTTTGTGTCCGTAGTCTAATGGATAGAACAAAGGCCTCCGACGCCTTTAATGCAGGTTCGATTCCTGTCGGACACGTTTCACCATCTTTGTGATTGAGTAGGTAGAGAGGTAAACATGGCAATTAAGAAATTTGTTAAGATAATTATTCCGGTATGTGTTGTTTTAGTAGTTGCGGTCAGCGTTGCAGTTGCTCTGATCACACGCGATGATGCAGTTTTAGCAAATGAAGGTACAGCTTCTGTGCAGGCAGAAACAGAAACTATTTCAGCAAACAGTGCAGATAATCCATTGATCGCAGATCAATATGAAGAAGTAAATCAATTAGTAACAACGTATTTGAATGCGCTTGCAGAAGGTGATGTAGATACGTATAGTTCTATTACAAATAATATGACAGATATCACTAAGATTCGTGTGACAGAACTTGGCAAGTATATTGAGTCTTTCCCAGCGTATAACGTATTTACCAAAAATGGTATGAATGAGGGAAGTTATATCGTATTTGTTGCAGTAAGAGCAAAGTTAGTAAATTTAGATGATCTTATGCCTGGTATTTACAATTTATATGTATGTACAGATGAAAATGGCAATCTTTACATTAACGAAGATACTGTAACAGAAGCAGAACAGGAATATATTGAAGCTGTAAATGCAGATGAGTCTGTTGTTAGTCTTCAGGAAAATTTCAATGAAGAATATAAAGCATTATTAGATAGTAATGAAACAGCACAAAAATATATTGAATTGATGAACAACGAAATTCGTGGTGCAGTTGGAACAGCACTTGCAAGTGTTTCTACAGAAACAGAAGCAAGCACAGAGACAGCAGAAGAAACACAGCAGACAGACCCTACTATTTTGTATCAGGATTGTCAGGCTGTTACAACAGATTCTGTAAATGTACGTTCTTCTGACAGTGAAACAGCAGATAAGATTGGAAAAGTTGCTTCAGGAACAACATTACATGTAATTGAAGTGCGTGTAAATGGTTGGTCAAAGATCACATACGAAGGAAGAGAAGCGTATATTAAGACCGATTATCTTGAAATTCAAGAACCAGCTGAAGATGCAGAAGGCGTAACTGCAAATGGAAAAGTTACGGTATCTACAACTGTAAATGTTCGTACAAAGGCAAGTGCTTCTTCTACTCGCCTTGGACAAGTAACAGCAGGAACAGAATTAGACTGGATCGAAGATGTAGAAGATGGCTTTAGTAAAGTAATCTTTGAAGGCAAAATCGGTTATATTGCAACAGAATTTTTGAACAAACAGTAATAATTTTTTTGAATATGTAACACACTCTAAAGAGAAGCCACTGCTAATAGGCTTCTCTTTTTTTGGAGGTGTGAAATGAAAAATCAAGATCAGGTTATTTTAAGGGAAATTCAAAAAAATACGCATATGGGTATGGAAGCAATTGATGCACTTATGCCAAGAGTAACACAAAAAGAATTTGCTAACGAACTGGCAAAACAGGCGATGAAATATGGCGATTATTATGAAAGTGCTACAAGTATATTGGAAAAAGAAAAAAGCAGGCTGTATAAAGATGTGGCAGGAACAAACAGAATGCTGCGAAGCGGAATCTGGCTGCGTACATTGGGAAATTGTTCTACAAGTCACATGGCAGAGATGGTCATTCAGGGAGCAAATAGAGGAATTACCGATATGTATAAAGTATTAAATCGTAATACACATGCAACGAAGGAAATCCAAAATCTTGCCAAAGAATTGATGGATATGGAAGAAAAGACGATTGGACGATTGAAAGACTTTCTTTGATGTGTATGACAGCATTTGTTGTTTTTTGGGCCTGAATATGTTAGAATAACGGTATGTGTGAAATGCAGCACAAGCGGATTGGCTGTATCGGTTTTACAGGAGAAGAATTATAAATGGCAGAAGGAACGAGATTAAACAAATATATGGCTCAGTCGGGGCTTTGCTCACGCAGAGAAGCAGATCGTTATATCGAAGCAGGTCAGGTTTATATCAATGGAGAAAAGGCACAAATGGGGCAGTTAGTCATGCCTGGAGATCGTGTGACAATAGGAAGTAAACAGCTTCATAATGAACAGGAAAAAGTAGTGCTTGCGTGGTATAAGCCACAAGGTGTCACTTGTACAGAAAAAGATCCACATGCAAAGCGTAAGATTGGAGATGTATTTTCTTATCCAGTACGCGTGACGTATGCGGGAAGATTAGATAAAGACAGCGAAGGTCTTCTTATTATGACAAATGATGGTGCTTTGATCGACCGCATGATGCGTGGTGCAAATGGACATGAAAAAGAATATGTTGTAAAAGTAGACAAAGAACTGACAAAAGAATTTCAGGAAAAGATGCAGAATGGGATGTTTTTACCGGAGTTAGAACGCACAACACGACCATGTAAAGTAACATTAGAAGGTAAATATACGTTTCGCATTGTGTTGACACAGGGATTAAATCGACAGATTAGACGTATGTGTGCAGAGCTTGGATATCAGGTCAAAAATCTGAAACGTGTTCGAGTTGTAAACGTAGAATTAGGCAGTTTAAAGCCTGGAGAATACCGTAAGTTAAACGAAAGCGAAAGAAAGATATTGTATCAGACATGCAAATAAAAATAGATACTGGGTGGGATTCCTGCCTGGTATCTTTTATGTTTATCAGATGGTTACTCATTTTATGGTAAACAAATACAATTATAGGGAATGGATGTTTGAAACATAAGTATTATGTGGTTGCCAGAAGAAAGGAAAAATAAAATGGATGCAAAGATTGAAAGAATCAAAGAACTGAATCAGATTTTGAAAGAAGCGGCTGAAGCATATTATGCAAAAGATGTAGAAATTATGTCTAATTTTGAATATGATGCTTTATACGATGAGTTAGTAGCATTAGAAGAAGAAACAGGAATGATTCTTGCTGGCAGTCCGACACAGACAGTAGGGTATGCAGCAGTAGATGAACTTCCAAAAGAGGTACATGAAAAACCGATGCTGTCTCTTGCAAAGACAAAGAGTCGAGAAGAATTAAGAGATTGGCTTGGAGAAAAAGAAGGATTATTGAGCTGGAAGTTAGATGGTCTTACAATCGTGTTGACTTATGAAGAGGGAAAACTTTTTAAAGCGGTAACACGTGGAAATGGAGAAGTTGGCGAAGTTATCACAGCAAATGCAGAATGTTTTCAAAATATTCCATTAGCCATTCCACATAAAGGAAAACTGGTATTACGAGGAGAAGCTGTTATCAGTTACAGCAATTTTGAAAAAATCAATGCGTCTATTGAAGAAGAAAGTTTAAAATATAAAAATCCAAGAAATCTTTGCTCTGGTTCTGTAAGACAGCTCAATAATGAAATTACAGCAAAAAGAGGCGTTTTATTTTTCGCATTTACACTAGTACAATGCGAAGAAAAAGAATTTCAGACAAGAGAAGAACAGATGCAGTTTTTACATAGTATGGGATTTGCAGTCGTTCCATATGTAAAAGTAGAAAAAGAAACAATATTAGATAGTATAGAGAACTTTTCTTCTGAAATTGAATCTTATGATATTCCAAGTGATGGGCTTGTACTTGTATTAAACGATATTTCGTACGGAGAAAGTCTTGGAAGAACGAGCAAATTCCCAAGAGATTCTATTGCTTTTAAATGGGCAGATGAAATAAAAGAAACAACGTTGTTAGAAGTAGAGTGGAGTGCATCCAGAACAGGTTTGATCAATCCAGTAGCTATTTTTGAACCAGTAGAATTAGAAGGAACAACGGTCAGCAGAGCAAGTGTACATAACATCAGTATCGTAAAATCACTAAAATTAGGTATCGGAGATAAGATTACAGTATTTAAAGCAAATATGATTATTCCGCAGATTGCTCAAAACCTGACTGCTTCTGATACGTTAGAAATTCCAACAATTTGTCCAGTATGTGGAGAACTAACCGAAATACGACAAATCAATGAAGGTCAATTTTTATATTGTACAAATGAAGCATGTGCTGCAAAAAAAATAAAAGCGTTTAGTTTATTTGTAAGCAGAGATGGGCTTAATATTGATGGATTAAGTGAAGCAACATTAGAAAAGTTTATTGCAAAAGGATTTTTGCATGAATTTGCAGATTTATATCATTTAGACCGATACAAAGAAGAAATTATTCAGATGGAAGGCTTTGGCGTAAAAAGTTATGAAAAACTGATTCAGGCAGCAGAGGCATCCAGAAAAACAACATTACCAAAAGTTGTATACGGACTTGGAATTGCCGGTGTTGGGCTTGCTACTGCAAAGCTAATCTGTAATCATTTTGGATATGATTATACGAAGATGGAACAGGCTTCAGTTGAAGAATTAAATGAGATTGAAGGCATTGGAGATGTGATTGCACAGGCGTTTGTAACATATTTTGCAGACGAACAGAATAGAGAACGTGTTCATCGCCTGTTAGAAGAATTGGAATTGGAACAAAAGGTATCCGACAGCGAATCACAGACACTTGCAGGAAAAGTGATTGTCATTACAGGAACGTTATCACTATTTGAAAACAGAAATGCGTTAAAAGAAGCGATTGAAGAAAAAGGCGGAAAAGTAACAGGAAGTGTTACATCTAAAACTTCTTATTTGATCAATAACGATAGTTTATCCACTTCTTCTAAAAATAAAAAAGCAAAAGAGCTTGGAGTAACGATTATAACAGAACAGGAATTTACAGACGAATTTTTGACCGATTAGAATGATACAGAAAGAGAGAACATAAATGCCCGTAAATATGAAAGGTACGATTGCCATGAATTTTTTGGAAATGGCAAAGAAAAAAGATATTGATAAAATTACAGTAAAAGATTTAGCAGAAACTTGTAACATATCAAGACAATGCTTTTATTATCATTTTAAGGATATTTATGAAGTGATGGAATGGACAGTAAAAGAGGCAATCTGTGTAACAACCGATTATGTCCGAACAGCAGATGATCATAAAGAAGCTATGAAAATATTGGTATTTATGATATTAGATAACCGCGATTTGTTTTATAGAATCGTACATTCCAGACATAAAGAGTATGTAGAAAAACTTTTATGCCAAGAAATTCGAACTTGTTTATTGAAAATGATAGAATATAAGCAGGGACAAAAGCTAGAGGACATGAGTGACAAATTTTTGATGCAGGTTGATTTTTGTACATACGGCATTTGTGGTCTGCTTTTGAAAAATTGTATTGAACAGCCAATCAATCATGAAAAACTGGCAGAACAATTAGTGGAAGTTATTCATCTGTTATTGCTCTGAATAGAGCGTTTTACATAAAAAGAACGGATTTGCTATTGTGTTTATTTACCAAAACGATTATAATAAAATTAAAAAAATACAGCAAAAATAACAAAAATAAAGGAGAATTCGGCATGTATGATGTTGTTGTAATCGGTGCGGGTGTAGTTGGCGGTATGATCGCAAGAAAGCTGTCAGCTTATCAGTTAAATGTTTGCATCGTAGAAAGAGAAAATGATGTTGCAATGGGTGCAACAAAAGCAAATTCTGCAATTGTTCATGCAGGTTTCGATGCAAAAGAAGGAAGTTTGAAAGCATTGTTAAATGTAAGAGGTTCAGAGATGATGCCTCAGGTGACAAAAGAGCTTGGCGTAAAATATCGCAACAATGGTTCTTTGGTTATTGGCTTTAACGATGCAGATAAGAGTGTGATTGAAGAACTCTTAGAACGTGGTAAACGCAATGGCGTAAAAGACTTGAGCATTCTGAACAAAGAGGAATTAAAAAAGATAGAGCCTCAGATTTCAGATCAGGTTATGTGTGCGTTATATGCACCAACAGGTGCAATCACTTGTCCTTATGAATTGACGATTGCAGCAATTGGCAATGCAATGGACAATGGAGCAGAGTTAAAATTAAATTTTGAAGTATCCGACATAAAAGAACATGATGGTGTATACGAAGTGTGTGCAGCAGATGGTCAGAGTGTAACTGCAAACTATGTGATCAATGCAGCGGGTATGTATTCTGATAAGATTGCAGAACTTGCAGGAGATAATTCTTTCCATGTACATCCAAGACGAGGAGAATACATATTATTGGATAATGAATGTGGAGAATTGGTATCTCATACAATTTTCCGTACTCCTACTAAAATGGGCAAAGGCATCTTAATTTCTCCTACAGTAGACGGCAATTTATTGCTCGGTCCAACTTCTGTAGATATGGAAGATAAAGAAGACAAATCTACAACAGCAGGTGGTTTTGATGATATTATCCGTCAGGCAAAAGAAAATGTAGATGGTATTCCATTTGGCAAAACAATTACTTCTTTCTGCGGTCTTAGAGCAGTAGGTGACAGCGGTGATTTTATTATCAAATCCCATAAACATGGATTTATCCATTTAGGAGGTATTGAATCTCCAGGTTTGAGTGCAGCACCAGCCATTGCAGAATATGTAGCAGATATGCTGGCTGAACAGGGATTAGAATTTACAAAAAAACCAGACTATAATCCAATCCGTAAACCACAGCATGCATTTAGAGAAGCATCTATCGAAGAAAAGAATGAAATCATTCGCAAAAATCCAGCTTATGGTAAAATCGTATGTCGTTGTGAAACTGTTACAGAAGGAGAAATTCTTGAAGCTATCCATACAAACCCAGGTGCAAGAGATTTAGATGGTGTGAAACGTCGTACAAGAGCACAGATGGGCAGATGTCAGGGTGGTTTCTGTGGCCCTCAGATTGTGGAACTTCTTTCAAAAGAACTTGGTATTCCATACGAAGAAGTAACAAAATCCGGTAAAGGTTCTATTATCAATGTAGGAAAGACAAAGGGGGAATAACAGCATGACTGATTTAGTAATTATTGGCGGTGGCCCAGCGGGTATGAGCGCAGCAGTAGCTGCCTATGAAAGCGGTATTACCGATATTTTAATTTTAGAGCGTGATGAAAAATTAGGCGGTATTTTACAGCAGTGTATTCATAATGGATTTGGTCTTCACAGTTTTGGTGAAGAATTGACAGGACCAGAGTATGCAGGTCGTTATGAACAAAAAGTAAAAGAACTTCAGATTCCATATAAATTAAATACAATGGTTTTGGATATTACAGAGGATAAAGTAATTACAGCTACCAATTCCGAAGACGGTGTATTCCAAATTCAGGCAAAAGCAATTATTTTAGCGATGGGCTGCAGAGAACGTTCTAAAGGTGCACTTAACATTGCAGGTACAAGACCAGCCGGTATTTATAGTGCAGGTACAGCACAGAAATATGTAAATATGAAAGGCTATATGCCAGGCAAAGAAGTTGTTATATTAGGTTCTGGTGATATCGGACTTATTATGGCAAGACGTATGAGCTTAGAAGGCGCAAAGGTAAAAGCAGTTTGTGAATTGATGCCTTATTCAGGCGGTCTTGCAAGAAATATTCAGCAGTGCTTGAAGGATTTTGATATTCCACTTTTATTAAGTCATACAGTTGTAGAAATTCATGGAAAAGAACGCGTGACGGGTGTAACAATCGCACAGGTTGATGCAAACAGAAAACCAATCGAAAGCACAAAACAATACATTCCATGTGATACCTTATTATTATCAGTAGGTTTGATTCCAGAAAATGAGCTTACAAAATCAGCAGGTATTCCTTTAGACAGAGTTACAAATGGTGCAGTAGTAGATCAGGACAGAAGTACGACAATTGATGGTGTGTTTGCTTGTGGAAATGTACTTCATGTACATGATTTAGTAGATTTTGTTTCTCAGGAAGCTGAGATTGCAGGTAAGGGTGCAGCAGCTTATATTAAGGGAGAAACAACAAAGGATACAGACATTACAATCAAAACAGATGGAAAGATTCGTTATACAGTTCCACAAAAAATTACTTCTTTAAAAGATGTAAATGTATATTTTAGAGTAGCAGATGTATATCGCAATGTGAAAATCAATGTATACAATGACAAAGAGCTGATCTTTTCCAGAAAGAAAATGAAAGTGGCACCTGGCGAAATGGAAAATATCGTTTTGAAAAAAGAACTATTAGCAGATACAACGGAACTGAAGTTTGAATTGGAGGTGCTCTCATGATACAGAAAGAGCTGACATGTATTATTTGTCCAAGAGGATGTACAATCACAGTAGATTTGGATGAAAATGGAAAAGTGCTGCAGATTGCAGGAAACGGCTGCCCAAGAGGTGCTGTATATGCAGAAAATGAATTTACAAATCCACAGAGAACACTGACAACAACATTGCGTTGTGAAGATGGTACGATGGTTGCTGTAAAAACAGATAAAACAATTCCAAAAGATAAGATGTTTGAAGCAATGAATATAATCAATGGCACAATCGTAAAACTTCCTGTAAAGATTGGCGATGTGTTAGTGGAAGATGTATTTGGAAGCAATATCGTTGCAACACAAAATCACGATTAAATTTGAGACATAAATAGAGGAGATTTTTAAGATGGCAAACGTATGTATGCGCTTTCCAGAAGGAAAAGCAAAGGCACTTACTTTGAGTTATGATGATGGTGTAGAACAGGATATTCGTCTGATTGATATTATGAAGGAAAATGGCTTAAAAGGCACATTTAATATCAATACAGAGTTGTATTCCCACGAAGGAAAAGTATTTCCAGAGGGACAGATTCATCGCAGAATGACAAAAAGCCTTGCAAAAAAGACATATTTAGACAGTGGAATGGAATTGGCAGTACATACGTTGACACATCCGGACCTTACAACAGAACCTGCAAATGTATGCACATATGAAGTATTGCAGGATCGTAAAAATATCGAAGAAGAATATGGAACTATTGTAAGGGGGATGGCATATCCATTTGGTACTTACAATGATGCAGTTGTAGAATGCTTGAAAAGCTGCGGAATTATATATTCCAGAACAGTAAGAACAACAGAGAGATTCGATATTCCGGAAGATTGGCTGAGACTTTCCACTACTTGTCATCATAAAAATCCTAGATTGATGGAGCTTGCTCATAAATTTGTAGAAGAAAAACCAAACAGAAATCCATGGCTGTTCTATTTATGGGGACATAGCTATGAATTTGAAATGGACGATAACTGGAATGTGATTGAAGAATTTGCTGCATATATCGGTCATAAAGAAGATGTATGGTATGCGACAAATATTGAGATATTTGATTACATTGCAGCCTACAAACAGCTTATTTTTAGTGTAAACAGACAAACCGTATACAATCCTACTGCAACAGACTTGTATTTTGAAAATCGTGGTCAGATTTATTGTGTAAAAGCTGGAGAAACAATCACAGCACATATTTACTAAGATTATCTTGGAGAAAAGGTTGTAAAATAAAAGGAAGTGTAGTAGAATACTGGGAAAAGCGTCGGTTTATAAATACGAAGCTTAATGGAGGAACAATAATGAGTAAGAAACTTAAAGTAGTAACTTATAATTTATGGTGTTGCTATGCAGTAAGAAACAACCAGAATGCATTTGTGCATCGTATCGGTTTAATCTATGACAAAATCAAAAAAGAACAGCCTGATATCATTGCTTTTCAGGAAGTAGTTGCACAGCAGTTAGAAATATTAGAAAAATTATTCCCAGAATATGCATTCTATGGTCAGGGAAGATTAGAAAACTTCGATGGAGAAGGTTTATATGTTGCTGTAAAGAAATCAGAGATTATGCTTTGTGGTCTTGATATTTTCTGGATCAGTCCACAGCCATATGTACCTGCAACAAGATTTGAAGCACAGAGCGAATATCCTCGTATCTGTATTGATTTATTACTTCGTCATAAAGAAACAGGCAAGATGCTTCGTGTATATGATGTACATTTAGATCATATCGAATCTGAAGCAAAGGCTCAGGGTATGCAGGTTGTATTAGAAAAGATTGCAGAAGACAAAAAGAAAATGCCAGCAGAAATTATTTTACTTGGCGATTTCAATGAAATCCCAACAGGTCCTGCTATTACATATATCAACGAATGCAAAGATGAAACATTAGTAGATATTACAGCTTCTATTCCAGTATCTTATCATGGATTTAGTGATCCAAATGCAGAATGTAAGATTGATTATATCTTTACAAGCGAAAATTTAGCTACACATGTAGAAAGTGTAGAAATCTGGAACAGTAAGTTAAATAACATTCATTTATCTGATCATTATCCAATCAGTGCAGTAATCGATTTAGAGGCATAAATATGGATTTTACAAACGTAAAAAATTTCCTTGATTTTATGGCTGCAGAGCGTACACCGGGAAATGCAATCGTAATTTATAAAGATGGAAAGCTTGCATATCATTACGCAAGTGGTTATTCTGACTTAGAAGCAAAGGCTCCTATGACAGGAGAGGAACATTTTTATATTTATTCCTGCTCTAAGCTTACAACGGTTACAGCAGCAGCACAGCTTTTAGAACAAGGAAAGATGATGTTATCTGATCCATTATTTGAGTATATTCCTGAGTTTCGTTATATGAATGTGAAAACGCCAGAAGGGGAAATCAGAAAAGCCAACAGAGCGATTCGCGTAGGAGATTTGTTCTCCATGACAGCAGGATTTAGCTACAATTTGAATGCGCCTGCTTTTCAAAAAGCAAGAGAACGTACAAACGGTCAGATGGATACAGTAGAAACAATCAAATGTCTTGCAGAAGATCCTTTGATCTATGATCCTGGTACAAAATGGGAATATAGTTTAGCACATGATGTATTGGCTGCATTGGTAAGTGTTATTTCAGGACAGAAGTTTAGAGATTATGTTACAGAACATATTTTTAAACCACTGGATATGAACGAAAGCTTTTATCATGTAACACCTGAAATAGAAGCAAAGATTGCTCCAAAATATAGATTTGTATCTGAAAAAGATGCAGATTTTGATCCTGTAGAAGCGCAGAAAAGCGGAAATGCTAAAGAAGGTATTTTTGTAGATGGCGGAAAAGGGAATGTATATATTTTGGGTCCAGAATACGATAGTGGCGGTGCAGGCATTATTACGACAGCATTTGACTATGCAAAATTGACAGCTGCATTGGCAAATGGAGGAACAGGTATCAATGGAGAGCGTGTTTTATCTCCATATACTGTAGATTTGATGCGAACAGATCGTCTTACTTCACAGCAGAAGCCATATTTTAGCTGGGGTGGATTTTTTAATGGTCATGGATATGGTTTGGGTGTGCGTACACATACAGATCCAGCTTTATCAGGAAGCCTTGCAAATATAGGTGAATTTGGCTGGGGTGGAGCAGCAGGTTCCAGCGTATATGTGGATCCGACGGCAAAACTTGGTGTATTCTATGTACAGCATTGCTTAAATCCAAGAGAAAATTTCTATCAGCCAAGACTTCGAAATGTTATCTATTCTTGCTTGGATAAATAGAATACGTTTAAAAAATGACAAATATACAACAGAAGTGATTTTTCTTTTGAAAAGTTGCTTCTGTTTTTTTGTATTATTTTTAAGACATTTGTTTACGGATAAGTGCGTAAATGGTACAATATATATAATATTGATGAAACTAAATAGATTGTGGGGTTCAATAATTTATGAATACAATTGTAGGAATTGATATTGGTGGAAGTACTACTAAGATTTCCGGTTTTTTAGGAACGGAATTATTAAAGTGCATTCAAGTAGAGGCCAGTAATCCGATTGCGTCCTTATTTGGAGCATTTGGACAGTTTCTGACAGAAAACGAGTTGGATTTAAGCGATATCGCAGAAATTCATTTAACAGGAGTAGGAAGTTCTAGTGTAACAAAACCGATATATGGAATACCAACTTTTAAAGTAGACGAGTTTGTTGCAAATGGTGGCGGCGGACGTTATTTCTCCAAAGAAGAAAAAGGCGTAGTTGTCAGCATGGGTACTGGTACTTCTTATGTACTTGTAGAAGAAGATAAGTTTACATACCTTGGAGGAATTGCAATTGGCGGTGGTACAATCCTTGGTCTGTCTAAGCTTTTATTAAATACAAGAGATATTGAGGTTATTCAGGAATTGGCTGCACACGGAGATTTTAGACATATTGATCTTAGAATTGGTGATATTTCTAAAAATCCGCTTCCTGGATTAAACTTAAATGTAACAGCAGCAAATTTTGGAAAAGTAGATGAGATGGCTACAAGAGAAGATATTGCAGCAGGTATTCTTCATATGGTCATTGAAAATATATGTCATACAGGTACATTGATTGCACAAGATAGAGGAATCAAAGAATTTATATTGATTGGTTCTTTGGCAAATTTTAAAGAATGTGATTTTATTTCCAAAGAATGTGCAGAATTAGCTGGAGAAGGCGTTTATTTTGTTGTTCCGGAACATGCAGTATTTGGCACAGCAATTGGTGCAGCTCTTGCAAGTGCAGAGGAATGTATTCCTGTTTAGTATTGTATTTTTTGCAAAGCAGATTTGGAAAAGGGTTGCAACAAGACAAAGTCCATGCTAAAATGCCAATGTATTGTATTTTGCGTAGGCAGAAACAATAACATTTTATATTTTTAGGAGGATTTTGTATGCGTAGTACAAAAACAATTAAGATGGCACAGATGGCCATACTTATCGCCATTGTTTTGATCATGGCATTTACTCCACTCGGCTATTTAAGAACAGCAGGATTGGAAATTTCATTAATCACCATTCCAGTAGCAGTAGCAGCTATGGTAATGGGACCAACAGCAGGTGCCGTTGTAGGCGGTGTGTTTGGTCTGACAAGTTTTTACCAGTGTTTCGGTATGAGTGCATTTGGTGCAGTGCTTTTAGGAATTAATCCTATTTTAACATTTTTAGTATGTGTACCAACTCGTATTTTGGAAGGCTATCTTGCAGGTCTGATTTTTAAAGCATTAATCAAAGCAGATAAGACAAACACTGTATGCTTCTTTGTAGGCGGTTTCGTGACAGCTGTATTAAATACATTATTCTTTGTAGGTCTTTTGATGGTATGCTTCTGGAATACAGACTATATTCAGAGTTTAAATGCAGCAGGTGCAAACGTATTTTTATTCTGTGTTGCATTTGTCGGCATTAATGGCGTGGTGGAATGGATTGCAACAACAGTCGCAGGTGGTGTAATTGCAAAAGCAACTGCTAAGATTGTAAAGAATGTTTAATTAATACTACAGAAACAAAGTGATTATATTTTGAAAGAACGATTAAAATCCACATTACAGTTTATAAAATTTTGTATCGTAGGATTATCAAATACGATCATTTGCGAAGGGATTTATGTCATATTATTATTTTTTGGTGTACATTATCTGGCTGCAAATATCATAGGTAATCTGATCAGTATTTTAAATGCGTATTATTGGAGCAATAAGTTTGTATTCAAAGCAGAAGATGGAGAGCAGAGAGTTTGGTGGAAAACATTGCTCAAAACGTATGCAACATATGGTTTCAGTATGCTGTTAAGTGCCGGATTGTTAGTATTCTGGCTGGAAATTGTAAAACTGGAGCAATTTATGAGTCCAGTGCTGTATGTATTGCAGCAAGTAGGTATATTGGGATTATTAGGAAAGCTGGGAATTATGCTGGATATGAAACTGCTATCTGAAATTCTTGCAGCTGCAATCAATTTGATCATTACGATTCCGATAAATTATATTATCAATAAATATTGGGCATATCGGAAGCGTACATAATATATGAAAGAAGGTAATTAATATGGCAACAGTAACAATTATTGGTGCAGGTATGATGGGTTCTGCTCTTGCATTCCCTGCAAGAGAAAATGGACACGAAGTAAGAATCGTAGGTACACATCTTGACAGAGAGATCATTGACAACTGCAAAAAAGAAAACAAGCATTTAAAATTTGATAAGAAATTCCCAGAAGGTATCAAATTCTATCAGATTGAAGAAGTAGAAGAAGCTTTAGTTGGAGCAGACATGGTAATCGGCGGCGTAAGCAGCTTTGGTGTAGAATGGTTTGCTGACAATATTTTACCAATCATTCCAGATGGTATGAAGGTTCTTACAGTAACAAAGGGTCTTATGGATACAGAAGATGGCAAGTTATTAACATATCCAGATTTATGGCAGCAGAAGTTAGATTCAATCGGTAAGAAACTTTCTTTAAATGCAATCGGTGGTCCTTGTACAAGTTATGAATTAGTAGCACATGACCAGACAGAAGTTGCTTTCTGTGGTAAGAACATGGAAGACTTAGAGTTCTTAAAGAGCGTTATGGCAACAGATTATTATCATATCAGCCTTACAACAGATGTAACAGGTATTGAAAGTGCTGTTGCATTAAAGAACGGCTATGCACTTGGTATCGCACTTACAATCGGTTTAAATCAGAAAGCATTTGGTTTAGACAGCGAACTTCATTTCAACTCTCAGGCAGCTGTTTTCGGACAGGCAGCAAAAGAAATGTATCGCTTATTAGAGTTCCAGAAAGCACTTACTTTAGACAACCTTTGTGTAGGTGTAGGTGACTTATATGTAACAGTATATGGCGGACGTACAAGATTAGTTGGTATCTTACTTGGTCGTGGTTTAAACATTGATGAAGCAAAAGCTGAACTTAAGGGTGTTACATTAGAATCTTTAGTTGTAGCAGAAAGAGTAGCAAGAGCTGTAAAATACAATGTTGCAAATGGCGTATTAGATGCAAAAGACTTCCCATTATTATTACATATTGATGAAATCATCACAGAAAAGAAAGAAGTAAACATTCCATGGGAAAGCTTTACAACTTATACAAATAACTAATTGAGGACTGTTATGGAGTTACAGGATTTTAGTAAGATTAAATTATTTTTGTTTGATATGGACGGAACACTGTATTTAGGGGATCGTTTGTATGAATTTACACCAGCATTGTTAGATAAAATTCGCAAGGCAGGTAAAAAGTATCTTTTTATTACAAATAACTCTTCTAAGAGTGTTGTGGACTATGTCAAAAAATTAGAAAAGCTTGGTATTGCATCTACAGAGGAAGATTTTTCCACATCTTCTCAGGCAACAGCTTATTATTTAAAACTGCATCATCCAAATGCCAGACTTTATGTATGTGGTACAGCTTCTTTGAAAAATGAACTTCGTAAGGAAGGATTTGTTGTTACAGAAGAGCTTGATGAGGTGGATTGCATTGTTATGGGGTTTGATACAGAATTGACCTTTAAAAAACTGCATGACGTTAGCTATTTGCTTTTGACAAGAGAGCTTCCATACATTGCAACAAATCCGGACTATGTTTGTCCTACAGAATTTGGCAGTGTGCCTGATTGCGGCAGCGTTTGTGATATGATTTATAACGCAACGAAAAAGCGACCAATTGTAATTGGCAAACCAGAAGCATTGATGGCAGAGCTTGCGATGGAAAAGTATGGCTGTACAAAAGAAGAGACAGCAGTATTTGGGGATCGTATTTATACAGACGTAAAGAGCGGACTTAATGCAGGCGTTGCGGCCGTATTGGTAATGAGCGGAGAGACAACACAGGAAATATTAGAGGCATCTGATGTAAAACCTGATATCGTATTAAAAGACTGCAGTGAAATAATACCATATATTTAATATAAAAATAAAAAGCTATGAAGCAGTTTTATCTGTTTCATAGCTTTTTTTATTATGAAATATCGTCTGTCGCTTTTTTTACTACATCAATGATAAAAGGAGGTCTTGTTCTGGCTGCATCTAATGCTCTCCAAACATATTCTCCTAAAATACCAAGTGTCAATAAGATGAGTCCGGAAGAAAGCAGTACCACACACATTAAAGAAGTCCATCCAGCAATTGGAGTTCCAATTGTGAATTTTTCAATCAATACATAAAGGAACATAATGACTGCTAAAATATCAAAGATCACACCAACGATGCTCATCATACGGATTGGAACATAAGAAAAACTCATCATAGAGTCAAGTACAAGTTTGAACTTTTTGGAAAATGTCCATCTGGATTCTCCAATCTCACGATCTTTTCTATGGAAGTATACATGATCTGTCTGGAAGCCTGCCCAAAGTACCTGGAGTGTAAGAGAAGAGTTTTTCTCGTTTAACTGTTGAAGCACTTCGATGACCTGACGGTCTAAAAGATAGCAGTCACATCCGCCTTTTGGCATATTTTTAGTAATTGTCTTACGAACAATTGCATAATACATATTTGCAAAAAATACTTTGACTGGACTTTCATCACGATCTTCACGAACTGCTAAAACAACTTTATTTCCACGTTTCCAGCTTTCGTACATTTCTAAAATGATTTCGCTGTCTTCCTGAAGGTCAGCTTGTTTTGTAACCGCACAGTCTCCGGTACAAACAGATAATCCGGCAAGTAAAGCTGCGTGTTCACCAAAATTTCTGGAAAGCTTTACACACTGTACATGGCTGTCCATGTCACGAATCTGGTTCATAATTTCCCAAGAATTATCTCCTGAACCGTCATCTACGAATACTAATTCATAATCGCCTAATTTTTCTAAGATTTTTGCTTTCATATCTTCGTATAAAAGCATTAAGGTATCGGAATTCCAGTATACTGGCACTACGATAGATATTTTACTCATTTGTAATTCCCTCTCTTACTTCTTTTATGTAGGCATCATAATTACGGATATATTCACTTCCGTCATAATGCTCACTGCATAATACCAGCAATGTAGAATCTGGGGAAAAATCATACATATCTTTCCATACCATCGTATCCAGAAATAATCCCATTCGTGGCTTGTCCAAAGAAATAATCTGGGTTTCATAACCATTATCTACTTTGACTTTACTCTGACCAGCTACATTGATCAGCACAAACTTTGTGCGTCGGTTCGCATGCTGACCTCTTACAACAGTAGCATCTGAACCATAAATATAAAATACGCGCTTGATATCAAATGGAATATCCTGATTTTCTCCTTCAATCACGACTAAATTGCCGCGCTCGTCACCGCGTTCTACAAAATCTAAAATCTTTACCTGTTCTGATAATTTCAAAATGTTTCTCCTAACATCAAATAGTAAAACTGTTTAATGCATCAATGACACGATCTTGTTCCTCTGTAGTCATACCGTTATACATTGGAATAGATAATACTTCATGAGCATACTGTTCAGTGATTGGAAAAGCACCTTCTTTGTGTCCCAAATACTGATATGCCTCAGCAAGATGCGGAGGAATAGGGTAGTGGATAATTGTACCGATACCAAGATTGTCTAAATGAGCAATCAGTTTGTCACGATGCTTACAGCGGATTACATACTGATGCCATACGTTTGTAGTATCTGGGCGTTCCGTTGGTAAAATAAGAAGGTCATTGCAGATTGACTGGGTATAACGTGCAGCAAGTTGTTGACGTTCTTTTGTAAGTTCATCTAAATGGGTAAGACGAACACGCAAAAGAGCAGCTTGTAATTCATCAAGACGGGAATTTGTTCCTACAATCTTGTTATAATAACGTTTTTCACTTCCGTAATTACGAAGGATACGGAAATCCTGAGCAATTTTTGGATCATTTGTTGTGATAGCACCAGCATCTCCAAATGCTCCTAAATTTTTAGATGGATAAAAAGAGAAGCAGCCAATATCACCAAATGTACCAGACATCTGTCCTTTGTAACAAGAACCATGAGATTGTGCACAGTCTTCTACTAAACGAAGATTGTATTTTTTGCAAAGAGCAACAACTTCGTCCATTTTAGCATTATGACCATATAAATGAACGACTAAGATTGCTTTTGTTTTTTCGGTAATCAATGATTCTAACTTGTCTGTATCTATCTGATAATAAGAGTCTGGTTCTACAAAAACAGGTGTAGCACCATTTATCGTGATACCCATGACGCTTGCGATATAGGTATTTCCCTGTACTAAAACCTCGTCACCTTTTCCAATACCTAATACACGAAAAGCCATCCAAAGTGCATCTAAACCATTGGCAACACCAACGCAGTGTTTTGAGCCAACGTAAGCAGCAAATTCTTCTTCAAAAGAGGAAACCTCTTTGCCTAAAACATACCATCCGGAACGGAGTACTTCTAATGCTTTTGTTTCAAATTCTTCCTGATATTTAAAATAACCCCTGTCCATACGGTTTGGCTGTATTCTTTCCATAAATGTGTACCTTTCGTGAAACATAACTATACATCTTCTATTCTAACAGAATACAAAAAACTGTCAACGAATATATCGAGAAAATATATTAAGATTCTTGAAAGAGGGCATACTAGCACAAAAGGAGTGAAAAGTATGAAATTAAGTGATACGCAAAAAACAAGAAAACGTTGTATAAGCTTACAAACACCAGTTTATGTAGAGGAAAGTGCAAGTGTAACAGGACCAAAAGAAGGGACAAGTTATTTTGCAGAAGGGTTTGATCAAATTTGTAAAGACCCGTTCTTTGGAATGGATAGTTGGGAAGAAGCAGAAAGCGAACTGCAAAAACGGACATTGACGACTGTTATGCAAAAAGCAGGTATAACACAAGCAGAAATTGACTGCATTTTTGCAGGAGACTTGCTCAGTCAGACAACAGCTTCCAGCTATAGTTTAAACGCATTCAGCATTCCAGGTTACAATATTTATGGGGCATGTTCTAATTGTGGAGCTGCGTTGGCAATCGGAAGTATTTTTGTAGCGAGTGGTTATGCAAAACGTGTAGCTGCAATGACAAGTTCTCATTTTGGAAGTGCAGAAAAAGAGTTTCGTTTTCCGTTGGGATATGGGACACAACGACCGCTGTCTGCAACATGGACGGTGACAGGATGCGGAGCATTTTTACTAAATGAAAAAGAAAACAAATCCAAAAAACATTCTGTTAAAATCTCACATATTGTTATGGGAGAAATTGTAGATGCCGGTTTAAAAGATGCTCAAAATATGGGTGGATGCATGGCACCGGCAGCAGCACTTACCATTTCTTCAGCATTGCGGGAACTACCATTTTCTTTAGATGATTATGACCAGATTTTTACAGGAGATTTAGGAGAAATCGGAGCTACAGCATTGTATGATCTGCTTTCTTTAGAAGGAATGGATATTGCACAAAAGCATAGTGACTGCGGACTTTTAATCTATGATAGGGAAAAAGAAGATGTGCATGCAGGCGGAAGCGGATGCGGATGCAGTGCAACAATATTATCGGCTTATATATTGCCTAAATTATGGGATGGAACTTGGAAACGAGTACTTTTTGTGCCGACGGGGGCACTTCTTAGCAAAACAAGGAGCGAAGAAAATATGACGATTCCTTCTATTGCACATGGGATTGTATTTGAAAGGACTTAATTTTTCAGAAACAGTTGTTTTTTGTGCAGATAAATGGTATCTTTAAAAGTAGAAAAGTGGGTTTGGGAGTATTTATCAAAAGATATTCCCAAAACGCAAATTATATGAGATGGAGGAAACCTAATTGTTTGACGTAACAGCTTTAGGCGAAATATTAATTGATTTTACCCCATGTGGTAAGTCCGCAGCCGGTCAGAGACTTTTTGAACAAAATCCGGGCGGAGCACCTGCAAACGTATTGACTTGTCTTAGTAAATTTGACAAAAAGACAGCATTTCTTGGAAAAATCGGAAAAGATATGCATGGTGCATTTTTAAAATCTGTATTAGAGGATAATGCTATCAATACAGAAGGTTTGGCAGAAGATGACAGTGTATTTACAACACTTGCTTTCGTAGCACTTTCTGAGAGTGGTGAAAGAAGCTTCTCATTTGCTCGTAAGCCAGGTGCAGATACTTGCCTTACCGAAGAAGAATTAAAGAAAGATATTATCAAAGACAGCAAGATTTTACATATCGGTTCTCTTTCTTTAACAGCAGATCCAGCAAAATCTACAACATTTGCGGCATTAGAGACAGCAAAAGAAAATGGTGTTGTTGTTTCTTATGATCCAAATTATCGTGCACCTTTATGGGACAGCAAAGAAGCAGCTATGGAAGGAATGCGTTCTGTATTGTCTTATGTAGATGTTATGAAGCTTTCTGATGAAGAAACAGCACTTTTAACAGATGAAGCAGATCCAAAGAAGGCAGCAGAAAAGTTACTTGGTATGGGTATTTCTATCGTAGCAGTAACACTTGGAGCAGATGGCGCATTAGTATGTACCAAAGAAGGCAGTGTAACAGTTCCAGGTTACAAAGCAAACATGGTAGATACAACAGGTGCTGGTGACTCTTTCTGGGGCGGTTTCTTAAATCAGCTTATTGAAAGTGGTAAAAAGCCTGCTGATGTTACATTAGAAGAAGCAGCTGCATTTGTAAAGTTTGGTAATGCAGTAGCAAGCCTTTGTGTAGAAAAAAGAGGAGCAATTCCTGCTATGCCTTCACCAGAAGATGTTGCAGCACGTTTAGCTCGTTCATAATAAATAAAAACAGAAAGAGGTGTAACCCCATGCAGAAATTGAAATTTGGCATTACACACGACGGTAAAGAAGCGAGTAAATATGTACTTACCAATCAAAATGGTATGGAAATCGAAGTATCTGACTTTGGTGCATTGCTTGTAGCAATTCGTACAGCTGACAAAAACGGTGCACTTGTGGATGTACAGTTAGGCTATGATACATTAGAGGAATACTACGACAATGACTGTGGATTTGGTGCTTACATAGGCCGTAACGGCAATCGTATTCAGGGAGCAGAAGTAACAATAGACGGTGTTTCTTACGAATTAGATCAAAATGATAACAAGAATAACCTGCATAGTGGTTTCGACCGTTCCCACACAAAATTTTACGAAGCAACAACAGGAGAGAGCAACGAAGGCAGTTATGTGGAATTAAAGAGAGTAAGTCCACATATGGAACAGAAATTTCCAGGTAATTTAGATCAGACAATCCGTTACACATTGACAAATGACAATGAGCTTGTAATCGATTATACAATGGTGAGTGATAAAACAACTGTAGTAAATCCAACAAATCATTCTTATTTCAATCTTGGCGGACATAATAGCGGAGATATTCTTGGTCATGAAATGGAAATTTATGCAGATGCATTTCTTCCAACAGATGAAGAATTGATTCCAACTGGAGAAATTGCTCCTGTAGAAGGAACACCAATGGATTTCCGTACTGCTAAAACGGTAGGTCAGGATATTGATGCTGATTTTTCTGCTTTAAATATCGGTGGCGGATATGACCATAACTATTGCTTTGCAAACGATGGTGTATTAAAGAAGGTTGCTAAGATTAAGAGCAACGAAACAGGCATTACAATGGAAGTATTCACTGACTTATGCGGTATGCAGGTATATTCAGGAAACTTCTTAGATGGTACAAAAGGAAAAGCTGGTGCAGTATATGGCAAACGTGCAGGTATTTGCTTTGAAACACAGTTTTATCCAAATGCGTGCAAAGAACCAAACTTCCCAAGCAGCATATTAGAAGCAGGTAAAGTATTTACTTCCCGCACAATTTATCGCTTTGGGGTACAAAAATAAAATTCGGGAGGCGTTAAATGATGGGCTTACATGTATATGATTTGACAGTCAATTATTTAAATAATCCATGTGGTGTAGACACTACTCCACGTTTTTCTTATAAAGCAGCATCCGATCATCAGGGTGATGTACAGAAAAAACGTCGTATTTGCGTATATTCTTCTAAAGAAGCATGTGTAAACGGCGACACAGCAGATATGTGGGACAGCGGTTGGGTAGAAGACGACAATACCGTATTGATTTCCTATGAAGGCAAGAAGCTTGCACCTGTAACAAGATATTATTTTTCTTGTGAAACAGAAACAGTAAATGGCGAAACTGCACGCAATGCAGAAGGCACATTTGTAACAGGAAAGTTAGACGAAGCATGGCAGGGCAAATGGATTATTATCCAGAGACCTGACAGAAACTTCAAGGGTGCTTATTATTTCCGTCATGAATTTGATGCTACAAAGAGCGTAAAAAGTGCATATTTGACTATTTGCGGTCTTGGATATTTTGAAAGCTATATCAATGGCAAGAGAACAGATGATGGCTTATTATCTCCTGGTTTTACTGCATATGACAAAGATGTTTTATACATGCAGTATGATGTAGCTTCCTTATTACAGGAAGGACGCAATGCAATCGGCGTTAACGTTGGTACTGGATTCTATTATCATTTCTCAGAAGATAACTGGGGAACTTGTGATGCTACATGGCGTAACTTCCCAAAGATGATCTGCGAATTAAAGATTACATATGAAGATGATACAACAGAGAAAGTTGTTTCTGGTTCTGATTGGAAAGTAACAGATCAAGGCCCTATTATCTTTACTGGTATCCGTAATGGTGAACAGTATGATGCAAATAAGGAATTAGGTGACTGGGCAAGCGTAGGATTTGACGATACACAGTGGCAGAACGGTAAAGTTTGGAAGAGTCCTGGCGGTGTTATGCGTGCTCAGGAAATGCAGCCAATTCGTGTATACAAAAAATTCCCAGCAGTGAAAAAGTGGAAGAGCAAAAATGGCGGCTGGATTTTTGATATCGGACAAAACCTTGCAGGATACGGAGAATATACACTTTACGGAGCAGCAGGAACAGAAGCTACCTTCCGTTATTCTGACGTATTAGATAAAGAAAATGAACTGGTAATGCTTGGTCATTTCGTAAGAACAGACGGGTTCCAGACAGATAAGTATATCAAAAAGAGCAATGAAGCAGAAAGCTGGCATGCAAGATTCTGTTATCATGGCTTCCAGTATATTGAAGTAACTGGTCTTGATTATGAACCAGAGCTTTCTGATATTGTAGGTGTGGCAATTTGTACAGATGTAACAGACATCGGTGCGTTTGAATGTTCTAACGATTCTTTGAACCGTTTACAGCATCTTTGCCGTTGGGCTTCTATCTCTAATATGGAATCATTCCCAACTGACAATCCACATAGAGAAAAGAATGGATGGACAGGTGACACAATGCTTTCTTGTGAGCAGATGCTTACAAACTTTGGCTCTCGTGCATTCTTTACAAAGTGGAGTCAGGATATGAGAAGTTCTCAGCGTCCAGCAGGTCAGATTCCTTGTATTGTACCATCTCCAGGCTGGGGTTATTCAGGTCTTATGGGTCCTGACTGGTCAGCAGCATTGGTAAATATTCCATGGTATTTATACTTATACAACAATGACCTTGAAATCTTAAAAGACAACTACGATGCAATTAAGAAAAACATCGAGTTCATGCTGAGCATGACAGAAGATTATACACTTTGCTATGGTACAGGTGACTGGTGCGCACCATTTGAAGGTCCAGCACTTGCAGTAAATATGGGTTCTTATAAGTGTCCAAAAGAAGTTTCTGATACAGGTTTCTTCTATAATGCTGCTATGACTATGGTAAAACTTGCAAAAATCTTTGAAAATAAAGAAGACGAAGCATATTATACAGAACTTGCAGGAAATATCCGCAGTGCATTCCGCAGTAAGTTCTATGACAAAGCAAATAATCTTGTAAAAGGTGATTGTCAGACAGCAACAGCAGTTATGTTGTTCTTTGGTTTGTATGATGACGATGCTGAAAAGAAAGGTCTGTTAGACAAGTTGTTAGAGCAGATTGCAGCAAAAGATTATCATGTAGATTTCGGTGTACTTGGCTGTAAGTTTGTAATGCATACATTAGGAAAAGAAGGTTATGGTGACATCGGTACTGTTATGTTAGAGCAAAAGACATTCCCTGGTATTGCAGAATGGCTCTCAAGAGGTGCAACAACACTTTGGGAGTGCTGGAATGGAGAAGGCTCTCACAACCATCATATGTTCTCTGATTTATCTTCTTATATGTATAAATATATCGCAGGTATTTCACCAGATGAAGCAGAACCAGGATTTAAGCATGTTATCTTCCGTCCAGCAATTGATAGTGCATTAACTTATGCAAAGGCAGAACACGAAAGTATGCATGGTAAAGTTTCTTGTGACTGGAAGAAAGAAGAAAAACAGATTACAGTAAAGATTGCCATTCCATTTGGCTCTCATGGAACAGTATACCTTCCAGAGAGATTTGCAGAGTGTATCACTGCAAATGGAGAAAAGGTACAGGCTGTTGTAGAAAACGGCAAAGCAGTTTTAGAATTTGTTTCTGGAACATACGAAATTAAAATGGAGGATTAATATATGGATATTATGCACTCAGAGTGGAAAGTCCGTATTGAGAACTGGATTGCAGTTCTCAAGCAGGAATTATATCAGCCAATCGGCGAGATTTCCTGGACAGCACACAGAACAAAAGAATATCTTACACAGGAACAGGCACAGGCTTGTGAATTTGAAGCAGTAAAACCAGGCTTTACATGGGGCGAAACATGGGAATACTGCTGGTTCAAAGGCAGCGTAGTTATTCCTGAAGGTGTAGACGGCAAGCGTATTGTTATGAACTTAAATCCAGGCGGAGAGTCCACACTTTTTGTAAATGGACAGGCTTTTGGTACATACAGAGCAGACTGGATCAGCGATGAACATCACTTTATGGTAGACAACTATCTTACAAGAGATGCAAAAGCTGGAGATAAGTTTGATATTTTAATGGAAACATATGCTGGTCATTACTATGCAACAGCAGGATATGGTTGTTACACAGGTCCAGTGCTTCCAGATGGTCATCAGTTTGAAGATCCATTAAAAGAAGGCGCTAGAAGAACACTTGGCACTTGTACATATGGTATCTGGAATGAAGATGCATACCAGTTATATATGGACGTAGATACATTGTTCAAGTTATTAGAAACATTAGATGATACTTCTTTACGAGCATCTAAGATTTGTGATGCATTAGAGCAGTTCACTTTAATCGTAGACTTTGAACAGGACAGAGAGACAAGAAATGCTTCTTATCGTGCAGCTCGTGAAGCAATCCGTCCTGCTATGGAAGCAGTAAACGGATCTTCTACACCAGTCTTTTATGCAATTGGTAATGCACATTTAGACCTTGCATGGTGTTGGCCTCTTCAGGAAACATATCGTAAGACAGCACGTACTTTCGCAGCACAGCTTCGTTTATTAGAAGAATATCCAGATTATAAATTCTTAGTAAGCCAGCCAGCTTGTTATGAAATGGTTCGTGAACATTATCCTGAATTATTTGAACGTATTAAAAAGGCTGCAAAAGACGGCAGATGGATTGCAGATGGTGCAATGTGGGTAGAACCAGATACAAATATGGCAGGCGGTGAAGCATTAATCCGTCAGTTAGTATATGGTAAGCGTTATTACAAAGAAGTATTCGATGTAGATAGTGAATTATTATGGCTTCCAGATACATTTGGTTATACTGCAGCACTTCCACAGATTTTAAATGGATGTGGTGTAAAATACCTTGTAACACAGAAGATTTTCTGGTCTTACAATAAGGGCGAACAGTTCCCATATCATTACTTTACATGGCAGGGTATGGACGGATCTAAGATTGTATCCTTCCTTCCAACAAAGTATGAATATCCAACACACCCAATTGAAATCAATGGCGTTTGGAAGAATAGAAGTCAGGCAAGAGATTTAGATGCCTTCCTGTATCCATTCGGATATGGTGATGGCGGCGGCGGCCCAACAAGAGATCATATCGAATATGCAATCCGTCAGAAAGACTTAGAAGGCGGCGTTAAGATTAAGATTGCTGATCCTGTAGAATTCTTTGAAGATATGCAGGAACAGAAGGGTGATCCAAAGAATACATATGTTGGTGAATTATATTTCACTGCACATAGAGGTACTTATACTGTTCAGGCTTCCGTAAAGAAGGGCAATAGAAAGAGCGAAGAAGCACTTCGTGAATTAGAATTTTGGGCAGTGCCGGCTGCATTAGAAGGTGCAGAATATCCAGCACAGCAGACAGAGGCACTTTGGAAAGATGTTTTATTAAATCAGTTCCATGACATTTTACCTGGTTCTTCTATTGCAAGAGTATATGTAGAAGCTGAAAAGTTACACAATAAAGTATTAGCAGAAGCTGCTGCTTTATTAAAGGATGCTCAGGCAAAATTATTAGAGAAGGATGAAAATGCGGCAGCAGTTACAGTATTTAACTCTCTTGGTTTTGAAAGAAAAGCATTGATTACATTACCAGAAGGCTTTGAACAGGGTGCTGTATTAGCAGATGGCACTTATGTAGCTGTAGAGCATACACCAGAAGGCTTAAAGGCTGTTGTAACCCTTCCAAGCTGTGGTGCAGTATCTTTAAGACCAGCAGACACAGCACAGGCTGTAAAAGAAGGAAATGTAGCAGTTACTGTAGCTGAAGATGGATTTGTATTAGAAAATGCACTTGTAAAGGCAGCAGTAAACGCACGCGGTGAAGTAACTTCTTTCGTATTAAAAGAAAGCGGAAGAGAATTTGCAAAGGGTGCTATGAACCGTTTCCGTCTCTTCAAGGATGTTCCTAGAAGATGGGATGGTTGGGATATTGACTCTAACTATGTATATCAGGAAATTGAAGGTGCATATGATGTTCATGTAGAATTAGTATCACAGGGCATTGAAGCTGTATTAAAGGTTACTGGTAAATTATTAAATTCTACTTATACACAGTATATCCGTCTTGCAAAAGACAGCAGAAGATTAGAATTTGAAACAGAAGTAGATTGGAAAGAACTTCACAGATTGCTTAAAGTTGGATTCCCAGTTGATGTATATGCAGAAAATGCAATCAACGAAATGCAGTTTGGTTATGTAGAACGTCCTACACATCGTTCCAGACTTTACGATAAAGAACGTTTTGAAGTATGCAACCATCGTTATACAGCACTTCGTGATGGCGCACATGGTGCAGCAATCATGAATGACTGCAAGTATGGTATTTCTGTAAATGAAAACAGTATGGAACTTACATTGCTTCGTTCCGGTGCATGTCCAGAACTTCGTACAGACAATCGCGTACACAACTTTACATATGCATTTACAGCATGGGAAGGCGATTTCACAGCAAGCGATGTTGTAAAACAGGCTTACGAAATCAATATCAAACCTGCAGTAGTACAGGGTGGATGCCTCGATACAAGCTATTTACATATGGATAATGACAATATTATCATCGATACTGTAAAATTAGCAGAAGATGGCAGCGGCGATATTATCGTTCGTTTATACGAATCTAAGAAGGCAGCTACAAAGGCAACTTTATTTGCAAATTATGCAGATACATTTAAGGCGTATGATTGTGATATGTTAGAAAACGTAAAAGAAGAACTTACAGTAACAGATAAGTCCGTTACATTAGACTTCAGAGCGTTTGAAATTAAGACAATCAGACTTGCAAAATAAATTTTTATAAAAAAATAAAAAAAGTTGTAAAAATCATGGAACAAAATCAATCCTCGTACGTTAATAAAGTAAAGGGGAAATAATTTTACAAAAGAAAAAGACGAGGATGGTGAAGAACTATGATGACAAAAACTAAAGTTGATCAGACTATCGTTCACAAGCTCTATGCGGAAAACAAACAGAAATTATATTTTATTGCATGGCGTATTTTAAAAGATGAAATGCGTGCAGAAGATGCAGTACACAATGGATTTTTAAAGATGGTAAAAGGATTTGATAAATATAAAGATCAACCTTATACCAATTTAGTAAAGATGAGTTGTATCATTGTAAGAAATGCAGCTATCGATATGATCCGAGAACAAGAAAAGCTATGTTATTTCCCTGACGAAAAAGGAATCGATGAAGATGCACTTCCAGACGAATCCGAAGATTTACTCGATGCAATTATTCAGGATTTTGATATGGAAATATTAAGACAGGCGTTATCAGAACTTTCTTATGAAGAAAAAGAACTGATTTACTTACAGTATTCTATTGGATTAAAGCCAAAAGAAATTGGGAAGATTATGCATATGTCTTCTGCTGCAGTCAGAAAGAAAGTGTTCTATTGCAGAAATAAATTAGCAGAAAGCATGAGACAAAAAGGGTACGATAGTACAAATTAAAAAGATAAAACCTATATCGAGTATCGTAATTTTTATGGTACTTGATATAGGTTATTTTTTATATACTAGGAAATTACTCATTTCCTAGCATGCAAAAACGCTCGGCTCAGCAAAGTGGAGCAAGTTTTCTTGAATGAGAAAGTAGTAAGTGGAAGAAAATGTGTTTAGTCTTATAATTGCGGAATGAAATATCGAATTGTTAAAAAGTTTTAAAAACAAAAAAGAGGTTTTTGGGAAAAATAAAGAAAAATACAAAAAGTAAAAAATAACTATTGCATTTTTGAGAAAGAAGTTGTACAATAACATCATAAATCTTCAACCTCCAAAATCGTACCTAAAGGTATGTTTTTCCTAAAACGAGTCAGTGCTTTGCACTGGCTCGTTTTAGGTTGTTTATTATTTCTAAAATACAGATGTTCTTACCTTGCTATTTGTAATATTCAATGCTAAAATCGAAAGAAAGATATTTTAGAGGAAAAGGTTGGTGTAAAAAATTAGTGATTTAGCAAGAAGAATATGCAGAAATATTATAAAAGATCTGGAAAAGCCGATTAGTTATTTAGCACCAGCGATAGTGCTCACTGCCATTATAGTTGTAATAAGTTTTATTGTATGTCGTATACGAAAAGTGAATGTGAAGCATGCTTTTTCACAAAAAAAATTATTGGCAGCAATTTTATCCTCTATTTATTTAGAAGTAGTACTTGAAATGACATTTTTTTCCAGAGAACCAGGAAGTCGTAAGGGGATAGATTGGATTTTATTTGAAACGTGGGGTCATACTTCGATTACACATGCATTGTTTATAGAAAATATTTTATTATTTGTTCCATTTGGTTTTTTGATGCCTATGGTATTTGAAAAGATGCAGAAAGCGTGGATTTGTGTAGGAATAGGATGTTTCAGTTCTTGTGCAATCGAACTTAGTCAGTTGATTACACAGAGAGGGTATTGTCAAGTAGATGATGTGATGACCAATACTATTGGAACATTGCTTGGTTGGATTATTTGGAAGAGTATGGAAAGAATGGCATATATACATAAAAAATAAAAACGTATGTTTAAGATATCTCTTTTGGCACATACTATACGAAAAACAGAGTAGGTGAAATATGAAGGCTGTGTTGATCGTAATAGGTATCGTATTTTTGATTGTGTATATGTTTATATTGTATTGCTGTATCGTGGTTGGTGCGAGGGCAGATAGGGCTTTGTCAAAGCGTGAAAAAAACGAAAAATCAGAAAAATAAAAAAATAAAAAATTTTTTAAAAAAAGTGTTGACAAATCATAGAACATCATGTAATATAATACTTGCTTGTGGCGAACACGAGTAACAAACAGAAACGCGGAAGTGTCGGAACTGGCAGACGAGCAAGACTAAGGATCTTGTGGCTATTGCAGTCGTGTGGGTTCAAGTCCCATCTTCCGCAGTGAAAATGAGGAGAGCAAATCGAAAGATTTGCTCTTTTTTTGTCTATTAGGAAAATATTCATTTTCCAGTGTACAAAAACGTTCTGTGAGGATACAGGTAGATATTTATCTTAAAAAATGGATTTTATAAATAAGATTGAAAAAACTGTCAAAATAGAATATTATGGTAGGTAAAAGAAAAGAGGAGAAGATTATGAAATATTTTAAACAATTTGGTATTATTGCTGGCGTAAGCTGCATCGGCGAGTTGTTGTATGCTGTACTTCCGCTTCCAATTCCAGCAAGTGTATATGGTCTTGTATTGATGATGATTTTATTGCTTGCAGGTGTAGTTAAAGTAGAAATGATAGAAGAAACAGCAGATTTTATGCTTAGTATGATGGGAATTTTCTTTGTTCCATCTTGTGTAGGACTTATGAACAGCTTTGATGTGATTAAAGGTAATGTTTTAGCAATCTGTGTCATCAGTATTGTTTCTACATTGGTCGTTATGGCAGTGACTGGACTTATAGCACAGGTGATTATGAAAATAAAGGAAGGAAAGAAGTGATGCAGGCGTATTTTTCTAATTCAATTTATTTTGGGGTAGTTGTTACTATCTTTGTATATTTAATGGCGGTAAAAATTCAAAAGAAATGGCCGCTTCCTATTTTTAACCCATTATTGATTTCTATTTTTGTAATCATGGTATTTTTGATGGCAACGGGTATTTCTTATGATACATATAATCAGGGTGCTTCTATGATTGGAAATTTCCTGACGCCACTGACGGTTTGTCTTGCAGTACCATTGTATCGTCAGATAAAGACATTAAAAGAAAATATTGCAGCAATTGTAATTAGTATTACTTGTGGTGTGATTGCACATTGTATTACTATTTTTGGATTATCACAGTTATTTGGTTTAAATGAAATACTTAGAAATTCTTTGATGGGCAAGAGTGTAACGACTGCGATTGCACTTGGCGTTACTTCTGAACTTGCAGGTGTACAGGGTGTAACGATTATTGGTCTTTCTATTGCAGGTATTTTAGGAAATATGGTAGGTCCAATGGTACTTCGTTTGATCAAAGTAAAAAATCCAGTTGCATTTGGACTTGGTATGGGAAGTGCTTCTCATGCGATTGGTACAAGCAAAGCATTAGAGATTGGAGAGGTACAGGGAGCCATGAGCAGTCTTGCAATCGTAGTGACAGGTATCTTAACGGTAATCATTGTACCAATTTTTATGAGTGTAGTAGGATAAGTTTGTGTTAATTGTGTGAAAAATAAAGTAAAAAAAGGAATTTTAGGGGTTAACACAGAATATATTTTGTATACTGGAAATTTGTCATTTCCGGTAATAAATTAGAAAAGGAAGATTTTCATGTATTATCCTGATGAAATCATAGAAGAAGTTAGGACAAAAAATGATATAGTGGATGTAATTGGCAGTTATGTCAAAATCCAAAAAAAAGGCAGTTCTTATTTTGGGCTATGTCCGTTTCATAATGAAAAAAGTCCTTCTTTTTCTGTTTCCGGTCATAAACAGATTTATTATTGTTTTGGCTGCGGAGCAGGGGGCAATGTAATCAGTTTCATTATGAATTATGAAAATTATACGTTTCCAGAGGCAGTAAAGTTTTTGGCAGAGCGTGCAGGTATGACATTGCCTGAAATCGAGTATACAAAAGAAAACAAAGACAGGCAGAATAAGCGTAATAAACTGCTTGAGGTAAATAAAGAAGCTGCAAAATATTTTTATTATCAGCTTCGTTCTGAGCGTGGAACACAGGGACGTACTTATTTTACAGACAGACAGCTTACCGATGAGACGATGCATAAATTCGGTCTTGGATATGCATTAAAGACACCGGATGACCTTACACAATATTTAAAAAGAAAAGGTTATAGTGATGAATTGTTGGTAGAAGCAGGACTGTCAACGATAGATGAAAAATATGGAATCCATGACAAATTTTGGAACAGAGTCATGTTTCCGATTCAAGATGTAAATCATAAGGTAATCGGATTTGGCGGACGTGTTATGGGAGATGCAAAACCAAAGTATTTAAACAGTCCGGAAACGATGATCTTTGATAAGAGCCGAAATCTGTATGGATTAAATTTTGCCAGAACGAGCCGAGCAGGCAATTTTATACTGTGTGAAGGATATATGGATGTAATTGCAATGCATCAGGCTGGCTTTACACAGGCAGTAGCAAGTCTTGGTACGGCATTTACACCGGGACAGGCAAGTTTGCTCAGACGTTATGCGGATGAAGTGCTTTTAAGCTATGACAGTGACGAAGCAGGAGTCAAAGCTGCATTGCGAGCATTAGAAATATTAAGACAGACAGGGCTTACTGGCAAGGTAATTAATTTAGAGCCATATAAGGACCCCGATGAATTTATGAAGCATTTGGGAAAAGAGGCGTTTGCAGAACGAATCAAATGTGCGGAAAACAGCTTTATGTTTGAAATACGCATGTTAAAAAGAGAGTATAATCTTGATGACCCAGATGACAAAACAAAATTTTATAAAGAGATTGCCAAAAAGTTATGTAAATTTTCTATGGATATTGAAAGGGAAAATTATATTCAGGCAGCAGCACAGGAATATCACATCGGATTTGAAAATTTACGCAGTCTTGTAAATCAGTATGCGGCACAGACAGGCGGTGCAAGCCCTATAGAGCGTCCAAAGCCTGCTGTTTCAAAGAGGCAGACTGCAGAAGATCATAAAAAGCGTACGCAGAGGATATTGCTGACGTGGATTACCGATGAGCCTGAGATATATAAGCATATTGCAAAATATATCAAGCCTTCTGATTTTACAGAGGAGCTGTATGGCAAGGTGGCAGAGTTATTATTTGCAGATTTAGAGGCTGGTACTTATAATCCAGCAGCTATTTTATCTCATTTCACAGAAGAAGAACAGCAAAGAAAGGCTGCAGAAGTATTTCATACCAAATTAGATGGGATAGAGAGCATACAGGATAAAGAAAAGGCATTGCATGATATTGTATATGCCGTCAAAAAAAATAGTTACGAATATTACACGCAGAGGCTTGGCAGTGATGTTATGGCACTTCAGCAGGTAATAGATGGAAAAAGAGCGTTAGAAGAGCTTGCAAAAGTACATATTTTACTTTCTTAAGCTCATACTAAATAATGGAAGGATGGACCAAAATGGAAGAGAACATGGTTGCAAAATACGAAGAAAAAGTAAAGGCACTCTTGGAGCTTGGTCGCTCAAAAAAGAATAAAACATTAGAATATAATGAAGTAGTAGAATTTATGGCAGAATTAAATCTGTCCGTAGATCAGTTGGAAAGATTAGTAAATGCGTTAGAAAAATCAGGTATTGACGTATTAAGAATTTCTGACGATGATGATCTGATCCCATTGGATGATGATATTTTATTAAATGGGGAAGAAGATTTGGATATGGTGGATTTAGATCTGTCTGTTCCAGATGGCATCAGCATTGAAGACCCTGTTCGTATGTATTTAAAAGAAATTGGTAAAGTACCTCTTTTAAGTGCAGAAGAAGAAATTGAACTTGCAAGACGTATGGAAGAAGGCGATGAGGAAGCAAAGAAGCGTTTGGCAGAAGCTAACCTTCGTCTTGTTGTAAGTATTGCAAAGCGTTATGTTGGTCGTGGTATGTTATTCTTAGATTTGATTCAGGAAGGTAATCTTGGTCTGATCAAGGCAGTAGAAAAGTTCGACTATCATAAAGGTTATAAATTCTCCACATATGCTACATGGTGGATTCGTCAGGCAATCACAAGAGCTATCGCAGATCAGGCAAGAACAATCAGAATCCCTGTACACATGGTAGAAACAATCAACAAACTGATCAGAGTAAGCCGTCAGCTCCTTCAGGAACTTGGTCGTGAACCAAGCCCAGAAGAAATTGCAGAAGCAATGGAAATGCCTGTAGAACGTGTTCGTGAAATCATTAAGATCAGTCAGGAACCTGTTTCTTTAGAAACTCCAATCGGTGAAGAAGAAGACAGCCATTTAGGTGACTTCATTCAGGACGATGCTGTTCCTGTACCAGCTGAAGCTGCTGCGAATACATTATTAAAAGAACAGCTTACAGAAGTGTTAGAAACACTTACAGAGCGTGAGCAGAAAGTATTGAGATTGCGTTTTGGTTTAGATGATGGAAAGGCACGTACTTTAGAGGAAGTTGGTAAAGAATTTAAAGTTACAAGAGAACGTATCAGACAGATTGAAGCAAAGGCTTTACGCAAATTGCGTCATCCAAGCCGCAGCCGTAAATTAAAGGATTATTTAGACTAATATGGAACTTTCAAAACGATTACAAAAAGTAGTAGAAATGATGCCTGCTATGGATACGATATGTGATATAGGTTGTGACCATGGATATGTTTCTATCGCATTTTTACAAAAAAACATTGCAAAGCGTATGATTGCAATGGATGTAAATGTCGGACCATTAGAGCAGGCAAAGCATAATGCACAAGTATTTGGAATGACACAAAAGATGGATTTTCGTCTGTCTGATGGGTTAAAGCAAGTTGTTCCAGGAGAAGCGGATGCATTTTTGTGTGCCGGAATGGGCGGCAGATTGATCGTTCGTATTATGACAGAAGGAAGAGAAGTCATGTCAAAGATGAAAGGGGCTGTATTACAGCCTCAATCAGAATTGGCACTGGTACGCAGATATATTTATGAGAATGGCTGGCATATTGTAAAAGAAGATATGGTCTTTGAGGAGGATATGACAGCACCAGCTCAGGGTATTTACTATCCAATGATGTATATAGAGCCAGGTCAGAGCAAAATGCCGACAGAACGAGAACTTGCATTTGGACCATTGCTGATAGCTCAAAAGCATCCTGTATTAAAGCAGTATCTATTGTTTTCCATAGGATTAAAGCAAAAACTGGCAGATCAGCTTTGTGAGGGAAATGAAGGACAGCAGGCAAGGGCAAAAGAATTGGCAGATGAAATTTCTGTCATGGAAGAAATCGTAAAAGAATACGAAAGGTAGAGGAATGGAAGGATGTTGACTTGTAAGGATATTATACAGTGTGTAGAAGATTTATCTCCAACAAGCTTTGCTGAAAAGTGGGATAATGTTGGACTTTTGGTGGGAAGACAGAATAAAGAGATTGAATCTATCATGCTTTGTGTAGACGTTACAGAACAAGTAATTCAGCAGGCAATTCAAAAAAAGGTCAGCATGATTATAAGTCATCATCCAATCATTTTTTCTGGAGAAAAACGTATTACCGATGAAAATGTATTTGGCAACAGATTGTTGAAGCTGATACAGGCGGATATTTGTGTGTACGCTATGCATACAAATTTTGATGTGATTGGTATGGCAGATGCGGCAGCAGAACGTTTGGAATTGATTGATACACAGGTGTTGCAGGTAACATACGAAGATGAAATTGCTACAGAAGGTATTGGTCGTGTCGGAAAATTAAAAGGCGCGATGACTTTGGAAGAACTTGCTTATTTTACAAAAGAAGTATTCCAAGTGCCATCTGTAAAAGTGTTTGGTGATCCAAAGACAATCTGCTGTGAGGTAGCAGTCTGCCCAGGTTCAGGAAAGAGTCTAACAGATAATGTGCTTCAGACCGAAGCTGATGTATATATTACAGGGGATATTGACCATCATACAGGCATCGATCTTGTAGCACAAGGAGTTTGTGTTATCGATGCAGGTCATTATGGAGTTGAAAAATTGTTTGTTCCATATATGTATGATTATTTTTCTAAAATTTTACCCGAATGTGAAGTTATAAAGGCCACAGAGGGTGAGCCGTTTTGGGTGCTTTCTTAAAGCACAGACGGCAATAAAAATTTTGCAGGGAGGTTTTCTTATGGAAAAGAAAAAGGTTGACCAGGTTTATTATCGACAGTATACACGTACTGCCATTATGCTTTTGTGTAAGGCTCTTTCTGATGTATTGGGTGAAAAAGCAGTATGGAATTGTATGGTTGATTATACGATTGCACATGCATATTTTGTTCGTACAAAGGGAATGCCAGACTTAGATACGGCCACCTTGCAAAAGATAAAAACTCGTATGCATGAATTGGTAGAAGAAGGAATGCCAATTGTAAATCAGATTTTCTTTAAAGATAAAGCGATGGAAATCATTCGTGCAAGAGGCATGCATGAGAAGGAAAAATTATTCCGTTACCGCAGAAATAATGGACTGAATTTATGTTATCTGAATGGATATTATGACTATTTTTACGGTGCAACACTTCCAGATGTTTCTGAGATTACAGTATTTGACCTGATTCCGGAAGAGGGTGGATTTTATTTTGTCCTTCCATTGGCGAGTGACTTAAATACATTGCCTGAATTTGTAGGAAGACCATTACTTAGAAAAACATTAGAAGACCGTCATTTGTGGGATGAAAAGATTGGTATTTCTACAATTGGTGATTTAAATGATAAGATTTGTAATGGAGATATCAGTGATCTGATTTTAGTACAGGAAGCAGAACAGGAAAGAAAGATTGGCGAGATTGCAAAGATGATCTGCCAAAGAGAAGGTGTAAAGTTTGTTATGATTGCAGGACCAACAAGTTCTGGAAAAACAACATTTAGCCACAGACTTTCTATTCAGCTTCGTACACAAGGAAAAGTTCCGCATCCAATCGCATTAGATGATTATTTTATAAATCGTGCAGATACTCCGTTAGATGAAGAAGGAAAGCCAAATTTTGAATGTTTAGAAGCTATTGATGTAGAGCAGTTTAACAAAGATATGATTGCACTGCTTAGCGGAGAAGAAGTAGAAATTCCATATTATAATTTCAAAACAGGAAGAAGAGAGTATAATGGTCATAAACTGAAATTAGGAGAAGATGATCTGCTCGTTATTGAAGGTATTCATGGATTAAATGATAAACTTTCTTATACACTTCCGGTTGAAAGTAAGTTTAAAGTGTATATCAGTGCATTGACCAGTTTAAATATTGATGAACACAACCGCATTCCATCTACGGATAATCGCTTAATCCGTCGTATTATACGAGATGCAAGAACAAGAGGACAGAGTGCTTCTATGACCATCCAGATGTGGCCAAGCGTCAGACGTGGAGAAGAAGAAAATATTTTCCCATATCAGGAAAGTGCTGATGTAATGTTTAATTCTGCGTTAGTATATGAATTGGCAGTGTTAAAGCAATTTGCAGAACCATTGCTGTTCCATATTACACCAGATGATCCGTCTTATGCAGAAGCAGAGCGATTATTAAAGTTTCTGGACTATTTTCTTGGTATCAGCAGTGAAAATCTGCCAAACAACAGTATATGCAGAGAATTTGTAGGAGGAAGCTGTTTTAGGGTTTAACTTGACACAAAAATTTTCTGATAGTATACTTAATGTGAGTAATGGCGTGTTCTGACCACAGAACACGCATTGAAAGGAAGTATTCGAATGGAAAACGAACAGATTAGAATTGTACAGGAAACAGTTGCAGGCAAAGAAATTACATTTGCTCATGTTATGGGTGGTCCTGACCCAATTATATATCAGAAACTTGGTTTAAATCCACAGGTGGATTATCGTTCCTCCGCAATCGGTATCATGAATATGACTCCTCCGGAATCTGCTGTTATTGCATCTGATATCGCAGTAAAAAGTGGTGATATTTATCTTGGCTTTGCGGATCGTTTTACAGGAACATTGATTATTACAGGTGAAATTTCCGATGTAGTTTCTGCTATGACAGAAATCGTAGATTATTTCCGCGATGCACTCGGATATGTCGTATGTAAGATTACAAAGAGATAGGAAGTGCAGCTATGGTTCGTATGACGAGAGAAGAACTGCTGGAAAAGATATTTCGTGATGATTATGAAAATCTAAAAGGAAAAAAGCTGCGTATGACTCGTGTACGTGTTCCTGGTAAGGAAGTGTGTCTGGCTCATGTACTCAATCCTTCTGAAAGTCGTATTTACCAGAATTTAGGATTACATATCGGAACACATGAAGGAGAAGATCATACAGGAGAGTCTATCGGCTTAATTCGTTTTACTCCATGGGAAGCAGTTGTAGTTGCTGCGGATGTTGCAGTAAAGAGTGCAGATGTACAGATTGGATTTATGGATCGTTTCTGTGGAACGCTTATTATTCTTGGAGGTTTCTCAGAAGTACAGACTGCGGTAGAAGAGGTTGTACGCTTCTTTGGCAAAGAATTAGGTTTTCGAACTTGTGAGATTCACAGAAATTAAAATAGGGTGCTGTTTATAAATGAAGAAGATTTTTTTAATGGGCCGAAGTGAGGCAGGAAAAACCTCACTTACACAGGCATTAAAAGGCGAGGAGCTTCGCTATATTAAAACACAATATACGAATACTGCGGATGATACGATAGATTCACCGGGAGAGTATGCAGAGTCTAAGCATTTTGCGGCTGGTTTGGCATGTTTTTCTTTTGAATCTGATGTAGTAGCTATTGTACAGGCAGCAGATGAGCCATTTAGTTTATTTGGTTCTAGTTCCCGTTGTTTTATTCAGCGACCATTGATCGGTATCATTACAAAGATAGACTCTAAATTTGCCAACATTCCGATGGTAAGACAGTGGCTTACAGAAGCGGGATGTGAACGTATTTTTGAAGTGAATAATGTAACACGAGAAGGTATCGATGAGTTAATGGAGTATTTAAAAGATGATTTAGAACCATTAACATTAGAACAGGCAAAGTTCAGACAGCAGATTGGCGTAAATGAATGGGATCCACTTCCAGAAGGTGTGGAATATCCAGTATAAGATAGCAGGAAACAACAGCCCGATTAGGGCATACAATAAAGCATCAACTTTTTTAGGAGGCAGACTATGACGCAGAAATGGTCAAGATGGATTTCTATGTGGTTGGTGCTTTTATTATGCATAATTTCCATAGTTGGATGCGGTAAGAGCAAAGGCACATCAGGACTTACAAAAGTAACATTAAATGAAGTAGCACATTCTATTTTCTATGCGCCGATGTATGTGGCAATAGAAGAAGGATATTTTGAAGAAGAAGGCATTGAACTGGAATTGGTAACTGGATTTGGTGCAGATAAAACGATGACAGCCGTATTAACAAAAGAAGCAGATATTGGGTTTATGGGCAGTGAAAGCAGCATTTACACATATGTACAAGGAACAGAAAATCCCGTTGTAAATTTTGCACAGTTGACACAAAGAGCTGGCAATTTTGTAGTTGCAAGAGAAAATATTAAGGATTTTAAATGGGATATGCTAAAAGGTGCAGAAGTATTAGGCGGAAGAGCAGGCGGAATGCCTCAAATGGTATTTGAGTATGTATTAAAGAAACATGGCATTGACCCTAAGAAAGATGTAGATATCGATCAAAGTATTGATTTTGGTTCTACTGCAGCAGCTTTTTCAGGAGGAAAAGGTACTTATACAATCGAGTTTGAACCACATGCTACAGGATTAGAAGAAAAAGGGGATGGTTACATCGTAGCCAGTCTTGGAGAAGAGTCCGGATATGTGCCATATACAGCATTTAGTGCAACGAAAGCATATATTGCAGAAAATCCGTATGTGATACAGGCATTTGTAAATGCACTGCAAAAAGGGTTAGATTATGTAAATCATCATAGTGCAGAAGAAATTGCAAAGATTATTGCACCACAGTTTGCAGAAACGGATATGAATACGATTATCACAATTGTGGAACGATATGCAGCACAAAATACATGGCCGAATGATTTGATATTCCGTAAGGAGAGCTTTGAACTGCTGGAGCATATTTTGATAGAAGCAGGAGAATTAGAAGAAATGCTTCCGTATGAAGACTTGGTAAATACCCGATTTGCAGAAGAAGCAGCAAAATAGCATATAAATAGAAATATAAAGAACCTGACCATTATTGATCAGGTTCTTTGTGTTTGATATTTTTTAAGGCCCAAAGTTTTAAGGCACTTGCATTTTCTGCAATTTTATCGAGAGAATCTAAAATGGAGTAAAATTGTTGTTCTTCTCCTTTTGTAACGGTACCATCTTCGCTGATTGCAATTAAGGACATACGCAAAGATTCAATATCTTTTAGAGAGCCAAGTACTTTTAATGTAAGGCGGTCAAGATCATCAATGGTAATTTCACGTACATTTCCGATACCGATAGGACATTCTCTGGCACAGAAAAAGTTTAACAGCTCAGGAGCGTTGTATGTTTTAGACATTAAAACAACTTCTTCTGGATAAGGAAGGATTGTTTCTAATTCGATACGTGCAAGACGTGTTCGGTCGATACCAAGGATTTCAGCAGTCTTTTCACGACTGGAAAAATCATCGTTTTTGGCTGCAGCCTCCATTCGTGCTTTATAATATACATTATCTAGTGTTTTCGTGGCTTTTTTACCCATTGCAGTGTTCTCCGTTCCATCATTTTACGCACATTATATTCTAGCGAAAAATGTCATGTTTGTAAAGGAAAACTTAAAAAGCACCTGGTTCACTGATGCGGGATACACCTACATAAATGCGGCTGATTGCATACCAAGTAGCAAAATCCGTTACGCCTGTCTGGGTAATGCCAAAGATACGCTGAAAAATACGAACACTTTCCGCAGTGCGAGGACCGTAAATACCATCTACATTCAAAGTAGGGATGGCAGGATAATCTTGTGCAATGCGGTTTAATTGTCTTTGGAGCTGACGGACTTTGTCACCAGATGCACCAATCGTTAAGTCATAGCCTGGAAAAGAACTTGGGACGCCGGAAATTTGTGTGGCAGTTGCAATATACATATCCTGACCATAATAATTTCGAATGATTTCAATGGCACTATAGCCTTCATCACCAAGAAATTTAGAACCCCATTGGCTTAATCCATTGCATGTAACACGCCGACCGTCACAGTAAGAGGTAAAGATAGGCTGTGTGATACCAGGACGGGCAAGATAATTGTTAAATACCTGATCTACAAGATTAGATATATTTTCAAATATATTTCGTCCGTATATAAATTTCTGGTCATAAGCAGTTGAACTGGTAATCGTAAAGTTATAGCCCTGATTTCTATAAAATTCTGTATAAACTCTGTTTAGGGTAAAAGACATAATGACTAATATATTAGCCAAAATACTTGATTCTTCCCAAGTAGCATAAATTTCACAAGAAGCAACATTTTTGATGTAGTCTGGATAACGAACCCAATAATCAGGAGCAGAGGAGTCACTTGGGACACCGTCATGAACGATTACATATTCAGGGATAACGACTCTGGAAAGGACAATTTCGCCTTGGTCTGGAAGGGGTTTTATCTCTGATTCCGGAATCTTTGCCGGATAGTCTCCATATAACGTATGTTCTGGTATGTTGATGATTACAGGCGGTTCTACAGGCTCTGTCAGACGATTTAACTGAATGACTTGAATAGAAATTTCGTCTGGAAGGATTTCACTTCCTGTTACAATGGATTCTTCATAGCCTGATTTGGTAACGGTAATTGTGTACTCGGAATAAGGCTTTGGTTCATCAGGGGATTCACTATAGGCACGAGGAGGTGTCGGAAGTGCTATATCAGGTGTCTGTCCTGAATTATCTGTAATAAATTCGCGTGGTTCTGCATCTGTTTCGTTTTCATAAACGATTGTTACAGAGGCATTTTCGATGGGACGCAATCCGCTGCGTTCTAATATAAAAACACGCAGAAAACCTTGGCTTACATCATTTGGCATAAAAAAAGTCCATTCTAAAAATTTAGTTACCTTTATAGTATGCAAAAGAGGAACATATGTGCTATACTGAAACATAGATTTTTAATAGATGGGATATAAGAATATGAGTACAGCAAACGACAGATTACAGGCAAAAGTCACAAAATTGTATATGGATATGCGTTTGAAGCGTATTTCTAAATTGAACTGGATGACCGAAACAGAACAGACCTTACAGGAATTACGAGAATTAGAACAGTCTGATATTTCAGGAGAGCTTTTTTATGCACAGCTTCTGCTTACAAAAGGAACAATAGAGGCTGCCGAAGAAGTATTGGAGGAATGTGCTGCATGGCTTCGATTAAACAGTCAAAAAGCACCGGCTTGCCATGCTTATTATTTATATCTTACAACGCTTATAAGAGAAGACAAAACATATGATGCAAAAGTGCGAGCAAAGCTTTTGGAGCTTTCTAGAAAATATTCGGATATTTGGCAGATAGAGTGGTTATTGTATTATGTAGATGCTGATTTGGCAAAAGATCCGCTGGAGCAATATCATTTTTTGAAAAAGATGTTTATCAAAGGTTGTCGCAGTCCTTTGGTATATTTAGAAGCAAGGGTGTTGTTAGAACGAAATCCTACGTTTTTGTATGAATTTTCAGAATTTGAAGTACAATTAATCGTTTTTATGATGCGTCATGCGGGAATATCAGAAAGGGTAAGCAGTATATTAGGAGAATATATGCTGCAAAGAACGGATTATCGTTATATTTATCTGCTCATATTGTGCGGATGCTATGAAGTGACACCATCTAAAAGATTATTAGAAGGTATTTGCCGTATGATGGTGCTTGGCGGCTGTAGAGGTATGCATTTTGATGTATGGTATCGAAAAGGCATTGCAGAAAATATTATGGCAGAAGGGCTGTATGAGGCGTTTATGAAGTCTCTGCCTATAGAACAATGGTATTTAGACGATCATGAGTTTGACGCTGGAAGAAATATTCCGTATGAGGTAATTTCTTATTTTGCACATGCAGCATGTCCTGATGATATGAGAACTGCTTATTTGTATGCATTTGTACATAAGTACCGTGAAAGATGGCAGACAATGTATTTGACGTATGAGCCATTGATACAGGCATTTGTGGCAGATCAGTTGTATAACGGCAATGTGAATGCTGGATTGGCATATTTATACGAAGCGGTGTTACAGCCAAGAGATATTACAAAAGACTGTTTAGAAGGGTTTACAGATATTTGTTATAGCTGTCAGATCAGAAACCTTCCAATTCAGGAAGGAACACTGATTGTGCGTTATGAACATCATACACAGCAGATTAGAATTCCGTTTACAGAGCAATGTGTGATTGTTCCATTGTTTGGAGATGCGTATACGCTTTTTGCAGAAAATTACAATGGTGTTGAACTATCAGCAAAGGATGCAGAAGTACATCGCATGATGGATACGAATGTATGGGAAACGTATTTAAAATCACAGTGTCCGCAGTCCTTATTTTTTCATATGGCTTGTGTAGAAAAGGCAGAAAAAGCACATGAACTGGCAATGGAAGAAGCATCTGCAAAACGTATATTGGATGCAAAAGAAATTACGCTTGCATTTAAAGAAGAAGTGGCAGCAGAGCTGTTCCCATATTGGGATATGAATGGTGCATACGAAAAAATATTAGACGAAGTGCCAAATGTATTTACAGAATTTGGAATTTATAGTAAAGCGAAAGAATTAGAATTTTGGCATAGACAGTATCTTGCAGAAAGAATTGGTATATATGGAATCCAGTTTTTGATGGATCATTATGATGGTACATTGGTGGAATATGGAAGTATTTTTGTGAAAGCCAAAAAGCTTGGCATAGAAACAGCATATTATGCACAGCATTTGCTTCAGGTAATGGTAGAGCAGCAGCAATTACTTCCACAGCATTTGGAAATATTAGAAGCGTACTGTCAACAACAGGCAGATGAAGAGCTTGTTTGTAGCTTTTTAGAGTTGGAAACGACACAGGCTTATATGGATGATAAGGTGCTAGAAATTGGTGTTGTACAAAAACAGATAGAATATTCTTTACAGGGACATCCATTTTCTACGACAGCAAAACTTGCATTTTTACAAAAAGTCGTGCAGTCTGGTGTAGGAAATGCAGATGCAAAGATGTCTAAAATAGTACGTCGATACATACAGGAATTGTTGAAAGAGCATATTTATTTTTCATGGATGCAGCCGTTAAAGGTGATTTGTCCGCAGTTAGAATCACTAGAAGCATTTGAAGTACTTGAATACAGAGGAATAGAAGAGGATAAAATCTGGATACATATTTGGCTGTATGAAGAAGAAAAAGAAGATGCACAGAGTATGCAGACACAGGAAATGGAAATGGTGTGTGAAGGTGTGTATGCAAAACGTTTTATTTTGTTTTATGGAGAACGCATCAGATATGAAATCTTTGCAATGGAAGGAAATGAGCAAAGATTGCGTAAACAAGGCATTTTGCAAAGAGGTAAGAGCTTTTTGACACAAAATGATAACCGTTTTGTGAGATTAAATCATATGCTAGCACTTCGACAGGAAAAGAAAAATCAAGAGCTTTATAACGAATTGGAACGTTATTATGATCAGACGGCTGTGGCAGAACAAATATTTTCCTTAAAGTAACTATAATATTGGATGACGGTGAATGAGATGTTTAAAAAATTGGAACTGGTAGATAAATTCAATAAAGAATTAAAAGGAAAAACATATATAGGATATGACCTTGGAGCTGGATATGGGGAAATCAGCGTTTTTACAGAACATGATTTAAGACCGGTAACGATGTTGAGCAGAAAAGATGCTGCAGTGTTTCATTTTCCATGTATGCTTGTAAAATATGAGGGACGTTTCTATGCAGGGTTTGAAGCAGAAGCATTGGCTGATAAAGAGGGCGCTTTTGTATTTGAAGATTTGTTGGATATTGCCATGAATCAGCCTACTGTTGTAGTTGGAGGACAGCGATTTGAAACGGATTATCTGTTAGGACTGTTTTTAAAGCTGACTTTAGTGCTTTCAGAAGATTATGGAAGACCGGAGAAAGCGGGTGGTATCATTTTTACTACGTATATTGATGAAGACCCAGCTTTACAGGTCAGATTGTATGAGGTTTTGACAAGAGCTGCTGCACAAGTGTTAGATAAAAGAATGAAATTATATCTTTTGACTAGAAGTGAGAGCATTTATTATTTTTTGATGCATCAGGATGAAAGCTTGTATCAGGAAAATACATTGGTTTGTGATTACCAAAAAGATTATCTGAAAACATATTTTTTACAAAAACATGGAACGAAAGCACCATTTACCATTTCTATTGAACGTATGGACTATCCTGACATGAAGCTTTCTGAACAGGAAGAAACAACGCTTTTAAGAGATGATATGTTTTATCAGGTTATCGGAGATTTAGAGCGAAAATACGATTTTGGACTTTCTTATCTGATTGGAGATGGTTTTAAAGGTGATTGGATGGAACGCTCTTTAAATCAGTTATGTGAGCATGGAAGAGTATTTCAGGGAAATAATTTATACAGTCTTGGAGCTTGTTATTGTTTAAAACAAGTATTGGAACCAACGTTGGTATTACAGGATTATGTTTATTTGAGTCCGCAGGATTTGTTATGTGATATTGGTGTATATTGCAAAAAACAAGGTACATGGGAAGAAAGTAAGACAGAATATATCAATATCTTTGAACATGGTATGTCGTTTATGGATTGTAAGGCTTCTTTTTTTGTTATACCAGAGGAAGAAAGTAGTTTGTTGGTTGAAATCAAATCCATAAAAGAGGAAAAACGAGTAGAACAGATTGATACATCGGAATTTAGCAAACAAACAGTTGGAAATGCAAAGTGGAAGGTTGAAATGGAATGCCCTGATAATCATACACTTTGTGTTACGATAGAAGATGTTGGATTAGGTCAAGTAATGCCAGGAAGCGGAAAGATTATTCAGAAGAATTTGAAGTTGTAATGGGAGGTGAAAATCGTGATTATCAGTCAGAGTATGATTGCTGAAGAAGGATATTATATTGAACAGACAGGCAGTATGATATACAGCATAGAAGAACTGGCGTATGTATGCAGATACCAAAGCTATGCGTTAGATGGAGATTTTGCAAATAAGGCTTTGGCGATGTGGGTAAGAAAAGCATGCGGATGCGATGAACTTGCGTATAGACTAGAGCTTGTATTAAAAGAAAAAGGGACAAAAGAATTATTTGTAGAGCATATTTTGCGTTTTGTAGGATATATTCCGGAAGATGAAATTAAACATATTGTAAAAGAAATCGCACAAGGAATGGGAATGACTGGATATGAGCGTAAAAAGCAGGAAGCGGACCGCCTGTATCAGCAGAAATGTTATGGAAACAGTATCCAAATGTATGAGGAATTGATAGAAATACTCCCAAAAAGAGAAAAACAATTGAAAGCAGCTTGTTATTATAATTTGGCAGCAGCCAGAACACAGTTATTTTTATATGAGCAGGCATTAGATGCACTAGAACAGTCATACAAACTTTCTCCAGAAGAGGATACGATGTTTGCATGGCTGACAGTAGCCAGAATGCATTATCCGGAACAGCAGTATTTAGACATGATCTGTGATAGAGAAGATTTATTTGATTTATCTTTAACGTTAGAAGAACGTATGAAAGATATGGAAACACAAATCGTCAAGTCAAAAGAGGGACGAGAATTAGAACAGCTGCGCGAATGGATGCAATATGGCGGAGAAGATGGATTTTATGCGGCAAGCGGCCGTGTAATCAAAGAGTTATGTGAACAATATCGTAATTATTATTTACCTAACTTCTGATATAGATAGATTAAAATCCATAAAAAGATTGGTGCTGCGATATCTAAGAGCATAAATCCTTTTAATAAGCGGTCAGCATCTGGAAAATCGCAAAAAGCAAGAATAAATGTGGCAACATACATACCAATCAGTAAAAAAATGGCAATGATTGCCAAAATTTGTTTTTTCTTCATAAATAAAAATCCTTTTTTCATCATTATGTTACTTTGATGTTAGTGTAGCGGTTTTTTAAAGGAAAATCAAGTGTAATATTACGTGTAAATTTGTGAGAAATGCACAAAACTTTCGTTGAAAAATGACGAAAAACAACAAATAGTGGCATAAAATAGTGCAAAAATTCAAAAACGTGTTATAATAATCTGCAAAGTACACCAGAATATGAGAGGGCAAAGCGATGAAGAGATTATTGTTATTAGATACAAAAGATTACACAGAAGATATGCCAATTGTTGAGAAGACTACGGTAAGAGCCATTATCATGCGAAACGGAAAGATTGCCATGCAGCAGAGCAGGGCGGGTGTATTTAAAATATTAGGCGGTGTAGTAGAACCTGGTGAGACACAGGAGCAGACACTTGCAAGAGAAGTAGAAGAAGAAGGCGGATTGATTTTAAAACCAGATACAATCAAACCAATCGGCTATATTGAAGAAAAAAGACGAGACGTTTTTGAGACAGATAAAATCTATCATTGTAATACTTATTTTTATTCTTGCGAAGCAGAGGATTATGAGGTATCATTAAAGCTGACTGACAGCGAGATAGAACGAGGATATCGTTTGGTCTGGGCATCACCGAAGCAGATTGTTGAGACGAATACGACACTGCTCAAGGACGCATGGAAGATGCGAGATACTAAATTTATGGAAATGTTGGCAGAAGAGGAGTTATAAATGATCAGTAAGACATATAAAGTTATGCAGATAGACGGTGATTATGCCAGATTACAGGATGTAACAGATACGACCAGTGAATGGAAGTTAGTAGCAAGAGCTTTGCTTCCGGCAGATATTTACGAAGGATGTACGCTGAAGTATGAAATGCTCGAATATGAAATAGTACAGGAATAATCGGGCGAGTTGATTTGGAGGATGAAAAATGGCAACAGAACGTTATGTAGACGGACTTTTTGATTATATCAATCATAGTCCGAGTCCATATCATGCAGTAGATACTGCAAAGAAGATGTTGGATGCAGCAGGATTTACTGAAGTGTCAGAAAAAGAAGCATGGGATTTAAAAGCAGGCGGTAATTATTATGTAACAAGAAGTGAGTCTGCAATTATCGCATTTCAGGTACCAAAACAGGAGTTTAAGGGATTTCATATCGTTGCTTCCCATGATGATTCACCATGTTTTAAACTGAAAGAGAATCCAGAATTGACAACAGGTGAGATGTATACAAGATTAAACGTAGAAAAATACGGCGGTTTGATTTTGTCTACATGGTTAGATAGACCACTTTCTATCGCAGGAAGAGTATATGTAAATACTCCAAATGGTATGGAACAGAAATTGATTCACTTTGATGAAGATCTTTTAGTGATTCCAAATTTAGCTGTTCACATGAATCGTGAGATTAACAGCGGATATGAATATAAGGCTCAGAGTGATATGTGTCCATTGATGGGACTTGGTGCTGATAAGACAATGCTCCAGAAACGTATTGCAGAGCAGGCAGGTGTAGAAATCGAAGATATTTTAGGTCAGGATTTATACATTTATACAAGACAGACAGGCTTATTGATTGGTAATGATAAAGAATTTATCTTAAGCCCAAGACTTGACGATCAGGAATGTGCATATTCCAGCTTACAGGCTCTTTGTGAGAGTACACCAGAAGCGTTTGTAAATGTTTGTGCTGTCTTAGATAATGAAGAAGTAGGAAGCTCTACAAGACAGGGTGCAGATTCTGATTTCCTTGGAAATACATTAAAGAGAATTAATTATGCATTTGGCGGAACAGAAGAAAGCTACATGAGAGCAGTAGCAAACAGCTTTATGGTTTCTGCTGACAATGCGCATGCAGTGCATCCAAACCATCCTGAAAAAGCAGATCCTAGCAACAGACCTGTAATCAATGGTGGTATCGTAATCAAATATTCTGGTAATCAGAGATATACATCTGATGCGTTCAGCGGAAGCATTATGAAGAAAGTTTGTACAGATGCAGGCGTTCCTTATCAGGTATTCTACAATCATTCTGATATGATTGGTGGTTCTACACTTGGTAATATTGCAACACATCATGTATCTGTAGCAAGTGTGGATATTGGTCTTCCACAGCTTGCAATGCATTCAGCAGTAGAAACAGCAGGAACAAAAGATGTTGTATATCTTGTAACAGCATTAAAAGAATTTTATAAATAAATAAGGTTTTCATCCCCTGATACGGCATGGTTGTGTCCTCTGTCAGGGGATATTTTTATATATACAGATGCGGGAAGAAAATATTTCTGGAACATAAAAGTGTTTAAGTAAAATAAAACATCATTGTAATGAGAAATATTATCAAGTAAGAAACAAAGTACGTTGTTTACTTGACAAATACCCGTTGGGGGTATATAATGAGAGCAAATAGAAACGGGAGGTTTTGCTATGGAAGAGTTTGAAAATGTAGAAAACATAGAAGAAAAAGAGCAAGGATGCAGCTGTTGTAATAAGACAACCGAACGTTCTGCAAAAGAGTACAGAAGCTTGATCAATCGTTTGAATCGTATTCAAGGTCAGGTTCGAGGCATTGAAAAGATGCTCAAAAATGATGCGTATTGTACAGATATACTGATACAGGTATCTGCAGTGACTGCAGCATTAAACAGTTTTAGCAGAGTATTGTTGACAGAGCATATCAAAGGATGTGTTACAAGAGATATTTTAGCAGGTAAAGAAGAAACTGTAGATGAGTTAGTGGATACACTGCAAAAAATGATGAAATAATTTACAGATTGGAGAATCTATGAAACAGTATAATGTAACGGGCATGAGCTGTGCCGCGTGCAGTGCCCGCGTTGAAAAAGCAGTCAATAAGGTTGCAGGTGTAGAAAGCTGTTCTGTCAGTCTTTTGACAAATTCTATGGGTGTAGAAGGAAATGTTTCTTCTGAAGAAATTATTCGTGCAGTAGAAGAAGCTGGATATGGAGCAAGTGAAAAGAGTGCAGACTCTACAGGAGAAAGACGTGCGGGCAGCTCTTATACGAGCAGTATGCAGGCCGCAGAAGATGCACTGGCAGATAAAGAGACACCAAAATTAAAAAAGAGATTGTGTGCATCACTTGGATTTTTACTTGTATTGATGTATTTTTCTATGGGACATATGATGTGGAATTGGCCTGTTCCAGCCTTTTTTGCAAATAATCATATTGCAATGGGATTGTTGCAGTTATTGTTGACACTGACAGTTATGGTCATTAACCAGAAGTTTTTTATAAGTGGTTTTAAGAGTTTGTGGCATAAAGCACCAAATATGGATACGTTGGTAGCACTTGGTTCGAGTGCAGCATTTGTATACAGCACATATGCTTTGTTTGCAATGACAGATGCTCAGGTAAAAGGCGATATGGCAGGTGTTATGTCTTATATGCATGAGTTTTACTTCGAGTCTGCAGCAATGATTTTAACGCTGATTACCGTAGGAAAGATGTTGGAAGCACGTTCTAAGGGAAAAACGACAGATGCGTTAAAGAGTCTTATGAAACTTGCACCAAAGACTGCAAATGTCATAAGAAATGGTGTAGAGCAGCAGGTAGCAATCGATGCGGTAGTCAAAGGAGACATATTTGTTGTACGACCAGGAGAAAATATACCGGTAGATGGTATTGTGATAGATGGCTCAAGTGCAGTGAATGAATCTGCTTTGACAGGAGAGAGTATTCCTGTAGACAAAGAAAAAGGGGACAATGTTTCTGCTGCTACATTAAATCAGTCAGGATTTTTGACTTGTGAAGCAACACGTGTAGGAGAAGATACAACATTATCACAAATCATTCAAATGGTAAGTGATGCGGCTGCTACAAAAGCACCGATAGCAAAAGTTGCAGATAAAGTATCTGGTATTTTTGTTCCTACTGTTATCACGATTGCTTTGATTACGATTGCAGTATGGTTGTTGGCAGGACAGAGTGTTGGTTTTGCACTTGCAAGAGGAATTTCTGTATTAGTAATCAGCTGTCCATGTGCATTAGGTCTTGCAACGCCTGTTGCTATTATGGTTGGAAATGGCGTTGGAGCAAAGCATGGTATTATGTTTAAAACAGCAGTTTCTTTGGAAGAGACAGGAAAGATTGATACTGTCGTATTAGATAAGACAGGTACAATCACAAGCGGAGAGCCACGTGTGACAGATATCGTTGCAATGGATGGTATTTCTGAAAAAGAATTGTTGACTATGGCATATAGTCTGGAATGTAAGAGTGAACATCCTTTGGCAAAAGCTATATTGATGAAGGCACAAGAAGAAGGAATTTTGGCACAAGAGGTTACAGAATTTGCAGCGATTGCAGGAAATGGCTTAACAGCCTTGCAAAATGGCAAACTGCTTGCAGGCGGCAATGCTTCTTTTATAGCAACAAAATGCAGTATTCCGACACAGATGAAGGCATATGCAGATACATTTGCAAATGAAGGAAAGACTCCATTGTATTTTGCAAAAGATGGTGTATTGGAAGGTATTATTGCAGTAGCTGATGTGTTAAAAGAAGATTCCCCACAAGCAATCGAAGAACTTAAAAATATGGGCATTCGTGTAGTAATGCTGACAGGTGATAATGTTCGTACCGCACAGGCAGTAGGAAAACTGGCGGGTGTAGACGAAGTAATCGCAGGAGTTCTTCCAGACGGCAAAGAAGAAGTAGTTCGCAAATTAAAAGAACATGGTAAGGTTGCTATGGTAGGAGATGGTATAAACGATGCACCAGCACTTACGAGAGCAGATATTGGTATTGCTATTGGAGCAGGAACAGATATTGCAATCGATGCAGCGGATGTTGTATTGATGAAGAGTAAGTTGAGTGATGTTGGTGCAGCAATTCGTTTGAGTCGAGCAACATTAACCAATATTCATGAAAATCTGTTTTGGGCATTTTTCTACAATATGATTGGTATTCCGTTGGCAGCAGGTGTATGGATTCCACTGTTTCATTGGCAGTTAAATCCGATGTTTGGAGCCGCGGCTATGAGCTTGTCTAGCTTTTGTGTTGTTAGTAATGCATTGCGTCTGAATTTCTGTAAATTGTATGATGCAAGTCATGATAAAAAAATCAAAAAATCCAAAAAGAAAGCGGAGGAAAAAAAGATGACAAGAACAATGAAAATCGAAGGTATGATGTGCGGACATTGTGAGGCACGCGTAAAGAAAGTATTAGAAGCACTTCCAGAAGTTGCAGAAGCACAGGTAAGTCATACAGAAGGTACAGCAGTTGTAACTTTAAAAGAAGAAGTTGCAAATGATGTATTAAAGAAAGCAGTAGAAGATCAGGATTATAAGGTATTAGATATCCAGTAAGCTGCATATAGTAGTGTTAAATCATAAAGTTTGGGACAGACAGTATGGTAAATCAAAAAGCAGAAAATTTATTGAATCTGGCACTGGATACCCCGCTGCAGGAAAGAATGCAGTCTGCAAACTTGAATGTAGGATATACACAAGAAGACAGAACGTGGGAAGTTATTGTAACATATCATGGAAGTCTTGTGGAACTTTCTAACAGATTTGTAGGTGTAACAGCAGAGGAGCTGATTTATGGATACGGAATATTGACCATTCCACAAAATCTTGTACGCGAGGTATTATCCCAAAGAGAAATTGAATACGCAGAGATACCAAAGAGGCTGTATTTTGCTGATTTTCAAGCAAGAGCAGCCTCTTGTATTTTAGAAGTGACGCAGGAATACCCAAATGTGACAGGAAAAGGAGTTGTTGTTGCGGTTATTGATTCTGGCATCGACTATACCCTTCCACATTTTAGAAATGAGGATGGAACGACAAGAATTCTTGCGTTATGGGATCAAGGACAATCATTAGAGGAACGTTATCCACCACCGGTTGGATTTACAAACGGAAGATTGTATACAAAAGAAGATATAGACCAAGCATTAGAGCGTGGCGAACAATTGTTAAGTGAAGATACGACAGGGCATGGAACTGCTGTAGCTGGACTTGCTGCTGCAAGCAATGTGGAAGATTATCAAGGGGTTGCACCGGAAAGTATGCTTTTGGTCGTGAAGTTATGGAACACAGATAGAGAAAGTTTTCCAAGAACAACAGAACTTATGAGGGCATTGACATTTGTGACAACATATGCAGTTGAACGAGAACTTCCAATAGCCATCAATTTGAGTTTTGGAAACAATTATGGTTCTCATAATGGCACATCGATATTAGAACGTTTTATTGACAGAATTTCTGAAATTGGAAGAAACGTCATTTGCATTGGAACGGGAAATGAAGGGGCAAGCGGCGGACATTTTTCTGGAAAAGTAAAAGCAAGAGAAGTGTTTGAAACGGAGTTTGCAGTAGCTTCTTATGAGACAACATTAAATTTACAGATTTGGAAAAATTATGTAGACCGTTATCGAATAGAGATCACAGCTCCGCTTGGAGAAACATTTGTATTATCAGAGGATATACGTGGAAAGGCAGAAGTGACACTTGGAAGCACAAAACTTTTACTATATGTAGGAGAACCAAAACCATATACAACAGATCAGGAAATTTATATAGATTTTCTTCCAACAAATCAATATGTGGACAGTGGTATTTGGACGATACGTTTTATCCCGATAGAAGTAAAAAATGGCTCTTTATATTTTTATTTGCCAAGTGAAGCGGTACGAAGCAGAGGAACACGTTTTTTGAGTTCGACACCAGATGTCACACTTACTATACCATCTACTGCATCAAGAGCAATTTCAGTAGGTGCATACAATTCGGTGTATCGTGCATACGCGGATTTTTCAGGAAGGGGATATCCAAGACAGAATCAAACGATAGGAGAACGGGATATTGGTATGGTAAAACCTACGATTACAGCACCAGGAGTATCTTTGCAGGCAGTAACACCAGGCGGAACATATCAGTATGTAACTGGAACGAGCTTTTCCACACCAATTGTAACAGGTTCTGCAGCACTGATGATGGAATATGGCATTGTACGAGGAGAAGATATATTTTTATATGGGGAAAAATTAAAAGCAAATATGATACGAGGTGCAAGGCGATTTGATGTTCCAGATGCGTGGCCAAATGAACGATATGGATGGGGTGCATTATGCTTGTCAGAGAGTATTTGAAAATGGTAAAAAGATACAAAAAGTTGTTGAAATGAATGTGATAAAATGGTAATATTTTACTATAAAAGCAAAAGATGAGGGGTTTTTATGAGTTTTGAATTAAAAAAAGACGGAAAACGAATTGTTATCATTTTTTTCGCAGCATTGTTGATGGCAATCAACATTAAATCTTTTGTCCGTACGGGTGGATTATATCCAGGCGGGGCAACAGGACTTACGATTTTGATTCAAAGGGTGTCACAATTGTTCTTTCAAGTAGAAATACCATATTCCTTTGTAAATATTCTTTTAAATGCGATACCAGTCTACATTGGATTTCGTTTTATTGGAAAGAAATTTACGATGTATTCTTGCTTGATGATCGTATTGACCAGTGTATTTACAGATATTGTTCCTGGCTATACGATTACATATGATACACTTTTGATCAGTATTTTTGGCGGTATGATTAATGGATTTGTCATAAGTACTTGTCTGACGGCAGATGCGACTACGGGAGGAACCGATTTTATTGCGATATTCCTTTCAGAAAAAAAGGGAATTGATTCATTTAATATTGTTCTTGCTTTGAATGCGGTGATATTACTTGCAGCAGGTATTTTGTTTGGATGGGATAAAGCATTGTACTCCATTATTTTCCAGTATGCTTCTACGCAAGTACTCCATACTTTATATAAGAGATATCAGCAGCAGACATTATTTGTAGTAACAAATGAGCCAAAGCAAGTAAGTGATGCGATTTCTAGAGAGTGCCATCATGGTGCAACCATTTTAGAAGGACTCGGTTCTTATGAACAATGTGAACGTCATGTAGTATATTCTGTTGTATCCAGAGCAGAAAGTAAACGTGTATTGCATACAATCAAAGAAACCGATCCAAAGGCATTTATCAATGTAATTCGTACAGAACAGATTTCTGGAAGATTTTATCAAAAACCGATGGAGTAAAAATACTAGTATAAGGAGCATGAGATATGGATCAAAAAGCAATGCATAAGTTGAGTTATGGATTATTTGTATTAACAGCAAAGGAAGGAACAAAAGATAATGGATGTATTATCAATACAGCTATTCAAGCAGCTTCCGAGCCAAATCAGATGAGCATTTGTGTGAATAAAGCAAATTTTACACATGATATGATTATGCGTACAGAAATGTTTACGGTTTCTGTTATTAGTCAGTCAGCAACGTTTGAACTATTTGAACGTTTTGGTTTCCATTCCGGTAAAGATACCGATAAATTTGCTTCTTTTCAATCATATAAAAGAGGAACAAATGGCATTTGTTATATAACAGAAGGAACGAATGCTTATATGAGTGTAAAAGTAAATAAAACATTGGATTTAGGTTCTCATACAATGTTTATTGGTGAAATTACAGATATGGAAGTATTAAGTGATACAGCTTCTGCAACATATGCATATTATTTTGAGCATATCAAACCAAAACCACAGGAAAATAAAAAAGAAAATGACAACGGACAAACAGTTTGGCGTTGTACAATCTGTGGCTATGAATATGTAGGAGAAACATTGCCGGAGGACTATATTTGTCCGCTTTGCAAGCATCCTGCATCTGATTTTGAAAAAGTAATACAGCCTACTAAGGAGGAAAATGAACAAATGGCAACAAATAAATACAAAGGAACACAGACAGAAAAAAATTTACAGGAAGCATTCTCAGGAGAATCTCAAGCAAGAAATAAGTACACATACTTTGCTTCTGTAGCCAAAAAAGAAGGTTATGAGCAGATGGCAGCTTTGTTTTTAAAGACTGCTGAAAATGAAAAAGAGCATGCTAAAATGTGGTTTAAAGAATTAGCTGGTCTTGGTGATACAAAAGAAAATCTTGCAGCTGCAGCTGAAGGTGAAAATTACGAATGGACAGATATGTATGACGGTTTTGCAAAGACAGCTGAAGAAGAAGGATTTCCAGAGTTAGCAGCAAAGTTCAGAGCAGTAGCTGCAATCGAAAAACATCATGAAGAAAGATATCGTGCGTTATTAAAGAACATTGAGACAGCACAGGTATTTGAAAAGTCTGAAGTAAAAGTTTGGGAATGCAGAAATTGTGGACACCTTGTTGTTGGTACAAAAGCTCCGCTTGTATGTCCAGTATGTAATCATCCTCAAAGTTACTTTGAAGTTCGCGAAGAAAATTATTAAGAACCATACGCACTTTGGCAGATGTCAAAGTGCGTAATTTTCGTTTGACAAATGGTTTTATTAAGAATAGAGCAAGTTTGTCTATGTGGTTCTTGATAACGAATAATTCCTATTGACAAAATAGGAATATGGAGATATAGTATTAGAAAAGTTGACGGGAGGATTTTGACATCATGGCACGTATTTATACATCAGCAGACCAGTTGATTGGTCATACACCATTATTAGAGCTTACACATTTAGAAAAAGCATATGGTCTGCAAGCAAAGATTTTAGCAAAATTAGAATATTTGAATCCAGCAGGTTCTGTAAAAGATCGTGTAGCAAAAGCAATGATCGAGGATGCGGAACAGAGTGGAAAATTAAAGGAAGGTTCTGTGATTATTGAACCAACATCTGGAAATACAGGAATTGGGCTTGCGTCTGTTGCAGCAGCAAGAGGATATCGCAGCATTATTGTAATGCCTGATACAATGTCTGTAGAACGCAGACAGATTATGAAAGCGTACGGAGCAGAGCTTGTTTTATCCGATGGCAAAAAAGGTATGGCAGGTGCGATTGAAAAAGCAGAGGAATTGGCAAAAGAAATTCCAAATAGTTTTATTCCAGGACAGTTTGTAAATCCAGCAAATTCCAAAGCACATAGAGATACAACAGGACCAGAAATTTATGAAGATACAGATGGAGCGGTTGATATTTTTGTGGCAGGTGTTGGTACAGGCGGTACAATTACAGGCGTTGGTGAATATTTAAAATCCCAGAGACCAGATGTGAAGATTATAGCAGTAGAACCAAAATCATCTGCAGTACTTTCCACAGGAGTAGCAGGTCCTCATAAAATCCAAGGAATTGGAGCAGGATTTATTCCAGAAGTATTAAATACAAATATTTATGATGAGATTATTACAGTAGCAAATGAAGATGCTTTTGCGGCAGGACGAGAAATTGGTACAAAAGAAGGCATTTTAGTAGGTATTTCTTCCGGAGCAGCTCTTTTTGCAGCGATAGAAGTAGCAAAGAGAGAAGAAAATAAAGGAAAAAATATCGTTGTCTTATTACCAGATACAGGAGACCGTTATTTGTCTACAGAATTATTTGCATAAGCTTTCAAAAGGGCAGTTGCCAAAAGGCGATTGCCCTTTTTGTGTCATTATGTTAATATAAAAAATATCAATTCAATGACAGTAAAAGGAAAAAGAATATGAATTTGTCAGATTTAAAACGAATAATAGACCAAAAAACATATAAGATTTGTGTACTTATAACGGCTGTATTAAGCTATGGTTTTGCAGTATGTCAGCCGATGGTAGGAGTTGATGATAGTGCAATCGGACGATATTTTGCCGATGGTATTGGGCCGATTATGGGCCGTTTTGGCTACTATTTATTACATAAAATATGTCCTGTAGCAGAATATACACCATTTATTACGGATTTTATTGGCGTATTATGTTTGGTATTAGGTTCTGCATTATGGTGTCTTGTATGGGAAAAAGCAATGCAGAAAACATTATCAGAAAAGGCGGCAACGATTTTTTCCTGTGTCATGATTTCTTGTCCGATGATCAGTGAAGTATTTATTTATTATTTGCACAATGGCATTGGAATGTGTTATTGTCTGTCTGCTTTATTTATGCTCTTTTTTATGGAAGCATTAGAGCAAAAAGGAAAGGCTCGCATAGGAAGACTTGGCATTTCATTAGTGCTGTTATGGTTAAGTAATAGCTTTATGGAATCTTTTACAATTGTATTTTTAATGGCAGTAGTCATGATGTGGGTATTACAGACTGTATATGCCGGCAAAAAGTTAGATGTGAAAACAGTAGTGACACAGGGACTTTTGGCAGGTGTTTTGCTGGCACTTAGCATAGCATTGCGAAGTGTTACAATAGAAGTGATTACTGCTGTATGTTCTTTACAAGATCAAATCGGTATTATGAACAGACGCAGTATTTTAGAAGCACTTAAATGGTTTCAGTCAAGTGAAGGACTTGCGGAATTTGTAATGACAATCAAGCAATATATTGTAATGTATTATGTAAATGCGATTGCTTATATTCCGGTTCGTATTTATTTACTGGCAGTTATATTGTATTTTGTTTGGTCATTGTATCGATTAGTTCGTCATCGTCAGATTGTACCACTATTAGGGGCAGCAGCTATGCAGATTGTGCCACTTATATTAGTATTTTTAGAAGGACATGCAACCTTTTATCGCAATAGTCAGTTTGTACCGATTTATGTGGCATTTGTGGCAATGTTGTTTACTTGTATTGTAGAGTCTTGCAAGCATCGTTATGTAATCGGTGCGTGGTGTGTAGCAATTGGAATATTAGTATATAATCAGGCATATGAAATGACACAATGGTTTTATGTAGATTACATGAAATACGAAGATGCAGTAAATACGGTCAATTTGATTTCTTATGAGTTAGAAAAAGAATATGACACGCAAAAACCAGTTGTGTTTAAAGGAAATTATACGATTCCAAAAGAGATTATTTCTAAAATGTGTGTAGAATATGATAGCGAAGCATACAAGAAAATATCAGTATTTTTAAATATGCTTGATCCAAACTTGAAGGATTGCTTTGTGATACAAGATTGTTATAGTGTCAGCAGTGAAGCGATATATTCTGTTTTCACATGGGGAAATATCGCATTTGAGGGCTGGGATAAAGAAACACATGATTTTTTTGCAATGCATGGACATTTATTTGAACGTATCGAAGATGCACAGGCATGCAGAGAAATTCAGTCCCAGTATGAAGATATGCCGGCATGGCCAAAAGAAGGCTCTATCATCGATGCAGGAGCGTATATTGTAGTAAATTTTGGTTAATATAGGGATAGCATTAAAATTTTTGAAAAGGGAAGCTGAAATTCATTATGAAAAAATATGTAAAATTATGGTGTATAGGAATGACGGCAGCTTTGTTGTTGACTGGTTGTCAAAAAAATCAGGAAGAAGAACCAATGCATGCAGTGTATACATCTATAGAAGCAATGTCTTATCAGGATGCGCTTACACAGTTAGAAACATTGGAAACAGACCGCAATAATAGACAGGAAGTATATCGTTTAAAAGGTATCTGCTATATGGGGCTTGGTGCATATGAAAAAGCGGTAGAAGCATTGGAAACAGCATTATCCTATAATACTGGATTTTTATATGATGTAGACTATGATATCAATGAATATCTTGCAGTAGCATATGTAAACTTAGGACGATATGAAGAAGCAGAGCATGTATATAAGGCGATTGCAGATTTAAAACCAAAGGACGCACAGGTGCGTTTTTCTCATGGTGTTGTACTGTTAAATCTTGAAAAACATGAAGAAAGTACAAAAGAATTTGAAGAAGCAATTGCATTGGAGCCAACAAATTACGATCGCATTATAGAAATTTATAAAGCATTATACCAATTTGGATATCCAAGTCAGGGATTAGAATATGTGGAGCAGGCAATCAATGCACAGAGTAATATCAGCGATTATGATAAAGGACGTATGTTGTATCATATAGGAAATTATAACGAAGCAATTGTTGCCTTAGAAAAAGTAAATTGGAAACAAAATCAAGATGCTGCATGGTATTTGGGTATGAGCTATGAGGCAATGGGAGATTATAACTATGCGGCAAGTGTTTACAATAGTGGGATTGAAGGAAGTACTAATCCGGCATTGTATAATCAGCTTGGTTTGTGTCAGTTAAAGCGTGGTGCCTATACAGAAGCATTAGAGGCATTCCAAAAAGGATTAGAATGTGAAGATACATCTGTAAAGCAGTCTCTTCGTTTTAATGAAGCGGTAGCATATGAATATCTTGCAGATTTTAAAACAGCTGCCAGTCTTATGGAAGCATATTTAAGAGATTATCCAAATGATGTGGAAGCACAAAGAGAGTATGACTTCTTAAAAACACGATAGAGGCACAGAACATGATAGGAAACATGATTGAATATGTGCATGCATATGGATATTTTGATTTTGAAGCATTGCCGTTTGGAGCAGTAGATGCTTTGGTATTAGCACAGTTTGTTTATTTGAATTTAGAGAATGTGCTTCCGGTGATGGAACAAGGAAAAGAGCCGGATGATATGGCAGTTACCTTACGTCAATTACAAAAGTATGAGCAGATAGATACGATTTTTTCTGATCCTAGATATGAAGCAAATAACAGGGCATTATTTTTTGAAATGTGTGAAAGTAAACGTTTTGGTACGATGAAATGTATGTATTGTGCGCATCGGTATTGCACAGAAGACGAAACACAGTTTATGGCATTAACGTGTGTATTATCAGATGGAAGTGTCAAGATTGTGTATCGTGGAACAGATGGAACAATCATAGGCTGGAAAGAAGATTTCAATATGGCGTTTCAATATCCGATTCCTGGACAGCAGGCAAGTCTGGAATATTTGCAGAAAGCAGCAGAAAAAGTTACAGGAACTATAGATTTGATTGGACATTCGAAAGGCGGTAATCTGGCTGTATACGCAGCTATGACATCTTCTGTTTCTATTCAGGATAGAATAGGGCAAATATACAATCTGGATGGTCCGGGATTTCGTACAGAAGTGTATCAGATGGGTGGATTTGAAAGGATTTCTTCCAAAATCCAAAAAATCATTCCATATTCATCTATTGTAGGAATGCTATTAGAAAATCATGGTTCTTATAGAGTGGTAGCAAGTAAGAATATCAGTTTCCTTCAACATGATCCATATTCTTGGCAGATAGATCGCATTGACTTTCAGTACATGGAACAAATGAATGAAAAACAACGTATTATGGATGAGAGTTTGAATGAATGGGCGATGTCTTTGCCGAAAGAAGAAGTAGAGAATTTTGTAAATGCATTGTATCAAATCGTGGCAGCAAGTGAAGCTACAGATTTGGTGAGCTTTACAAAAAATTGGAGTAAGAGTTTGTCTGGAATGGCAGAGGCGATTCAGAATTTGGATGAAGAAACAAAAAATTGCATTCAACGAACAATAAAGGACATTATAAAAATGTCCAGAAGCAGAATTTGGGCAGAAACAGAACAGTATCTGCACAATAAAATAGAAGGCCTGACCAATCGTTAAATGGTCAGGGCCGCACGAATAAGGAGATTTCCGGCAACGGAAGTCTTTTTTTCATTTTTAGATACTTCTATAAACGGAAGTCTTTCCGGATGCCATTGTACACCCCATATTGGATAAGTATTGTGGTAAAATGCTTCCGTAATGCCATCTGCAGAAGTTTGCACAACTACTAAATCTTTACCGATTTTATCTACAGCTTGATGGTGATTGGAGTTGATCTGAAAATCTTCTCCATACAATTCAGATAATAAACATGGTGTGTTTACATGGGAAAGGTGCAGCAGATCGCCTTCGGCTTGCTGGTGCAGTTCGGAATGTTCTAAATCCTGTATTAACGTGCCTCCGAAGTAAACATTGATTAACTGCATGCCTTTGCAAATGCCAAGAATTGGTTTTTTGGTACGAACAAAAAATTCCAAAGCATGAAATTGTAATAAATCCAGTTCGGTATCAATATTTCTGGAACCATGATTTGCCTGACCATAAAATCCGGGTGTAATATCAAATCCGCCTGGAAGAATCAGAGCATCACAGGTACTTAACTTAGAAAGAGAAAGACTGACACAAGGAGTAAAACCAAGTTCGATACAAGCATTTTCGTAATTTTTGGTCTGGTGTTTTCTACCAGCAATGCCAACCTTAAAAGGGGTATGTAATAAGTCGTTCATAATATTCCTTTCTGTATGTTGTATTTTTGTATATGTATATGGAATACATATATAGCATATGCCTTTTTTGAAAAAAGTACAACCAAAAAACGTATAAATCTGTAATATGTGTGGAAAAAAGAAAAAAAGGAAAGTATATTGACAAGTATTTATCTGGAATTATATGATATTATCAAAGAAAAAACATAAGAGAGGTGTTTTTATGAAAAAGATTATTGGATTGATAGGAGCCATAGGAGCAATTTTGGCAGCAGGGATTTATTACTATATTACATTGCCAGCTGTTAATATACATTCTATTGGATTTTGGTGGTTCTTTATTTCTATCATTGCAGTTGTTTTTATATGGAGATTACTTTGCGATAACAGATACGATGGAAAAAAAGGACATCATAAACAGCATGGAAGCTTGAGTGTAAAAATCAGTGGTGCGGCGTTGATTTTATCTATTTTAGTATTTGTTGTTGGTAGCTTGCTTGGCAGTCCAATAATCAACGCATCAAAATATCAAAAACTTTTGACAGTACAGGAAGGCGATTTCGCACAAGATATTAAAGAGGCTGATTATAGTACTATTCCTTTACTGGATAAGACAAGTGCAGCATTGCTTGGAGACCGAAAAATGGGTTCGATGGTAGAATTTGTTTCTCAGTTTGAAGCAGCAGATGATTATACACAGATTAATTATCAAGGAAAGCCGGTAAGAGTTACTCCTTTAGAATATGCATCTACGATTAAATGGGTTACAAATAAGTCCAAAGGAATACCTGCATATATTATGATTGATATGACAACACAGGAAACAGAATGTGTGATGTTAGAGAAAGGTATCCGCTATTCTAAGAGTGAACATTTTGGACGTAATATTTACAGACATTTGCGTTTTAACTATCCAACCTATATTTTTGCAGATCAGATCTTTTTTGAAATTGATGAGGAAGGAACACCTTATTGGATTTGTCCAGTCAAGAAGTTTAATATTGGATTATTTGGTGGGGAAACGATTGGCAGAGTTGTTATTGTAAATGCAATCACAGGAGAATGTACGGATTATGATATTGATGCAGTTCCTACATGGATTGACAAGGTATATAGTGCAGAATTATTGATGCAGCTTTATGATTACAGCGGCATTTATGTAAATGGATTTTTAAATAGCGTATTAAGCCAAAAAGGATGTTTACAGTCTACCAATGGTTATAATTATCTTGCATTAGATGACGATGTGTGGGTATATACAGGTGTAACAAGTTTGAATGCAGATCAGTCTAATGTTGGATTTGTATTGATGAATCAGCGTACAATGGAAACAAAATATTATGAAATCGAAGGTGCAATCGAAGATTCAGCTATGAGCAGTGCACAAGGTCAAGTACAGCACCTAAATTATGTTTCTACATTCCCACTATTGTTAAATGTTGCAGAAGAACCAACGTATTTTATGGCATTAAAAGACCAGGCAGGTTTGGTAAAGATGTATGCAATGGTAAATGTACAAAAATATCAGCTTGTAGCGACTGGAGATACGATTAAAGAATGTGAGCAGAATTATCGTGCAATATTAATAGAAAACGGCATTATACAAGAAGAAACGAAACAAGATACTACGCAGCAGCCAGAAGAGCCTGAAATTAAGATGACAAGTGGTAAAATCATGGAGATGTACAGTGTAGTAGTAGATGGAGACAGTGGTTTTTACGTTCGTCTTGCAGATGGAGAAGAAGAAAAGCATTTCCATTATTACTGGATTAATGTTGCAGAAGAAGCAAATGTAAGAGCGGTATCTTTTGAAGTTGGAGAAGCAATTGGTGTATTTTATGAAGAAACAGACGGTATACTTCGTAAAGTTGTAAGAGCAGAAGTGGTACAGTAATATTTTTTTAGAAAGTATCACAAAGAGACAACAGGAAAGATTGGAAGTCGGATAAAATTGACAGGAAATCTTGACATTGTGTACAAACGCGAATAAAATGGCAATAGTAGAAAATACAGAAACAAGAGGTTAAAGTTATGGCAATACCATATAATCACCATGAGGTGGAACAGAAATGGCAGAAATATTGGGCTGATAACGAAACATTCAAAACAGATGTATGGGATTTCAGCAAGCCAAAATATTATGCATTGGATATGTTTCCATATCCTTCAGGCGTAGGTTTACATGCAGGTCATCCAGAAGGATACACTGCTACAGATATTATGTCTCGTATGAAACGTATGCAGGGTTACAATGTACTGCATCCAATGGGTTATGACTCTTTTGGTTTACCAGCAGAGCAGTATGCAGTAAGCACAGGTAATCATCCAAACGGATTTACTCAGAAAAATATCGAGACATTCTCTAAACAGTTAAGAGAATTAGGATTTGACTATGACTGGTCTAAGATGATTGCAACAAGTGATCCTGAATTTTATAAGTGGACACAGTGGATTTTTAAACAGTTATATTTAGATGGTTATGCAAAATACGTAGATATGCCAGTAAACTGGTGTGAAGAATTAGGTACAGTTTTATCTAATGATGAAGTAATCGACGGTAAGAGTGAAAGAGGCGGTTATCCAGTTGTTCGTAAGAACATGAAGCAGTGGGTTATCAATCAGCCAGCTTTTGCAGAAAAATTATTAGAAGGTTTAGAAGAAATTGATTGGCCAGAATCTACAAAAGATATCCAGAGACATTGGATTGGAAAATCTGAAGGTGTAGAAGTAGATTTTGAAATCGTTGGCGGCGGCAATTTTTCTATTTATACTACTTGTATTGAGACCATTTATGGTATTACATTTATGGTACTTGCACCAGACGGACAGATTGTAAAAGATTTAATGCCTAGAGTACAGAACCCAGAAGAAGTACAGGCTTATATCGATGAAACACTCAAGAAAAACGATATGGATCGTACAGAGTTAAATAAGACAAAGTCAGGCTGTATCTTAAAGGGATTATATGCAATCAACCCTGTAAATGGTAAGGAAGTTCCTTTATTTATCGGTGATTTCGTACTTGCAAGCTATGGTACAGGTGCTGTTATGGCAGTTCCTTCTCATGATCAGAGAGACTTTGAGTATGCAATTGCACACAACATTCCTATGATTCAGGTTATTGATGGCGGTGATGTAAGTGAGCAGGCATTTGAAAAAGGTTCTTATCTTGGTAAAGGCTGTACATTGATGAATTCTGAAGAATTTACAGGTATGGTTGTAGAAGATGCAAAAGAAGCAATTACAGATAAGCTTGTAAACAAAGGTGTTGCAAGAAGAACTGTAAATTATCATTTCCGTGAGTGGATTTTTGCACGTCAGCGTTATTGGGGCGAACCAGTTCCAGTTGTATATACAGAAGATGGAGAAATTCATGTTCTTCCAGATGAAGAATTACCATTGATTTTACCAGAATTAGAAGATTATAAAGGCAAAAATGGTAAAGCTCCTTTGGAAAATGCAACAGAATGGAAGCAGTATGATGCAAATGGTATCAAAGGTGTTCGTGAGACATCTACTATGCCAGGCAGTGCTGGTTCAAGCTGGTATTATATGAGATATATCGATCCACATAATGATAAAGAGTTTGCAGATCAGGAATTATTAAAGCATTGGCTTCCTGTTGACCTTTATGTTGGTGGACCAGAACACGCAGTAGGTCATTTGATGTATGCAAGAATCTGGAACCGTTTCTTATATGACAAGGGCTTATCTCCAGTAAAAGAACCATTCCAGAAATTAGTTCATCAGGGTATGATCTTAGGTGAAAATGGAATTAAGATGGGTAAGCGTTTCCCTGAATTTGTAGTAAATCCAAGTGATATCGTAAATGAATATGGTGCAGATACACTTCGTCTCTATGAAATGTTCATGGGACCTTTAGAGGTTTCTAAGCCATGGAATCCACAGGGTGTAGATGGTGCAAGACGTTTTATCAATCGTGTATGGAATTTCTTTACTGCACAGGAAAATATCGTAGATGCACAGGATGATACATTAAAGAAAGTATATCATCAGACTGTAAAGAAAGTAACAGAAGATTTTGAACAGCTTGGTTTCAATACAGCAATCAGCCAGATGATGATTTTTGTAAATGCAGTATACAAAGCTGGCAAGTGCCCAAGAGAATATGCAGAAGGATTTATTAAGATGTTCTCTTGTATCTGCCCTCATATTGGTGAAGAAATCTGGGGTATGCTCGGTCATGATGCTACAATCGCATATGAAGCTTGGCCAACTTATGATGAAGCAGCAATCAAGGAAGATACAATTGAAATCGCAGTTCAGATTAATGGTAAAGTAAAAGGTACTGTATCATTAGCTGTAGATGAAGACAGCGAAAGTGCTTTAGCAAAAGCAAAAGAAGTTGCTTCTGTAAAAGCTGCAATCGAAGGCAAGAATATCGTAAAAGAAATTTACGTAAAAGGTAAGATTGTAAATATCGTAGTAAAATAAAACATACAAAAATGAGGTTCGGCATAGGATGTCGTAACCTCATTTTTTTGTGATTTCATTTCATTAAAATTCCTTTGGTGGTGTTTGTTTTGCCTTTTCTTGTGCCATGTGCAGTACATGGTCAATCTGCTGTTGTTCTTTTTCAGAAGAAGCTCTTTTAATTGCAGCAATAATGGACTGGATTTCTTCTGTTGTAAAATGAATAGACTGTTTGTTTTTGGCAGTCATTGCCATTAAAAAAGGCATCAGCTCTTTTTGGTTTTTTCCTTTGATTTTTTCAAACATTTCAGAGAGAAAATTTAATTTTTCCTGCGGAATATGTGTGATTGCAGGATCAGACATCCAATCTGGTTTATTCATAATATACACCTCTTTTATAATGTGACGTCTTGCATAGCTTGAACCATTTCAAACATTTGCAGTTGCTCAGGACTTAAAAAAGCAGAAAGTTTGGAAAAATCTGGTGTTCCATCTTCCGATTCGGACATAACAGACTGCATTGTTTGAATCATCTCCATTGTTTTCATCATATCCTTTATATGCTTCATAGGTTCTAACATTTTGTGGAGAGCTTGTAATTTGGTTTGCATATCAGGAGAGACAAATGGAAGCAGAGCATCTAAGAGCTTATCGATATTTTCAAATTGTCCTTGTAAACGGTCGATATCTTCCATAACGTCACCTCCTGATTAAATATATGAAACGAAAGACAAAGTATGCATAAAAAGTCCCACCCCTATAGGATAGATAAGGGCGGGACTCTTAGGCATATTAGCAATTATTTCCACAGAAAGAAAGAAGAAGGATAATCCAGATAATCCATTCACAGCTGTTGTTATTATTGCCTAACAGACTGTTTCCGCATCCACAGCCATTATTCTGATTATTTCCACAGAACAGCAACAATAAAATGATCCACAGACAGCTATTGTTATTTCCACTTAAAAGTCCGTTAGAACAGTTATTATTGCAGTTACAGGAATTGCTGTTTCTGGAGCTGCATCCACAGTTGTTTGTTAAATCACTCATAAGAACCTCCAAAAATTTATGGTTATGCTATAAGGTATGTTTGAAAGTTCAAAAGGGTGACAAGGAAAATGATTAGGCTAATGTCTCCCAAATTTCCATCTGAGCTTCTAATTGTTCCATCAAAGAAGATTGTTCTTTAGAAAGTTTTCCTAATTCAGCAGAATTGCAGGCAATATCAGGCTGAGCCATCTTTTGGTCGATTGCTTCAATTTCTTGTTCTAAACGAGTAATCAGGTCTTCACATTTTTTTAAATCATTTTCACGTTTTCTCTGCTTTGCCTGTTCTTCTTTTTGGGCTTTCCAATCTAATTTGCTTTCAGTATCAATTTCCGGTTTCTGTACGATTTCTTCAACAGGGGTAATTTTCTTTTCAAGATAATAATCATAATTTCCGGCATAGTTATAAAATTCTTTACCGCACAGTTCTACGATGCGAGTAGCAGTACGGTTAATAAAATAACGGTCGTGGGAAACGTATAAAAGAGTACCTGTATAATTGTTCAGAGCATCTTCTAAGATTTCTTTACTTGTAATATCAAGGTGGTTGGTAGGTTCGTCTAAGATAATAAAGTTTGCATTACTGAGCATGAGCTTTGCAAGGGAAAGACGGCCTTTTTCACCACCGCTTAAATCTTTTATCTGTTTAAATACATCATCTCCTGTAAATAAAAAGGCTGCAAGTGTATTGCGGATTTTGGTATTAGACATATCCGGATAAGCGTCAGAAATTTCCTCAAACAGTGTTTTCTCTGGATGTAACAATTGCTGTTCCTGATCGTAATAACCAATTTCTACATTTGTACCAAGTTTGAATGTTCCGCAGTCGGCTGTTTCCATACCGTTTAAAATTTTTAAGAGTGTTGTTTTTCCAGTACCGTTGTCGCCAATAATAGCAACATGTTCTCCACGCTTAATATCCATATCTAATCCGCTGAATAAATGCAGATTTCCAAAAGATTTTGCAAGATTTTCTATATGTAATACATCATTTCCACTCGTAATTGCTGGTTCTAATGTAAGCTTCATATCTGTTTTGACTTCTGTAGGAGCATCAATCACATCGATTTTATCTAATAATTTTTCACGGCTTTCTGCACGTTTAATAGATTTTTCACGATTGAAGGAACGAAGTTTTTCAATGACTTCCTGCTGGTGTTTGATTTCACGCTGCTGATTTAAGTAAGCATTCATATATGCTACACGAAGCTGTTCTTTTTTCTGGGCATAATCAGAATAATTACCACTGAATACAGTAGATTTGCTCTGGTCGATTTCAATTACTTTAGAAACGACTTTGTCTAAGAAATAACGGTCATGAGATACAATCAATACAGCACCTTTATAATTGAGCAGATAATTTTCTAACCATGCGATAGAGTTTAAGTCTAAATGGTTGGTAGGCTCGTCAAGGATGATTAAATCTGGCTTTTGTAATAAAAGTTTACCTAATGCAACACGTGTTTTCTGACCGCCGGAAAGTGTATTGACTGGTTTAGAAAAATCTTCTGTATGAAAGCCAAGTCCTTTTAATACGCCGACTAATTCACTTTGGTAAATATAACCGCCCTGAGATTCAAATTGATGTGTCAGTTTTGCATAGCTTTCCATTAATTCTTCTAAAGCTGCACCTTCTGTTGTATTCATCTGTGCTTCTGCAGTACGGATTTTATGTTCTAAATTGATCAAATCTTGTTTTACGCTTAACAATTCATCATAAATTGTAAGGTCGGTATTTAATGCATCATGTTGGGCAAGATAACCCCAAGAGATTCCTTTCCCAAATGTAACGATACCATGGTCGGCAGCATATTCGCCAACGATAACTTTTAATAATGTTGTTTTGCCGGCACCATTGATACCAACCAATGCTGCTTTTTCGTAATCATCTATATGAAAGGAAATATGAGACAAAATGTCTACATCACCGAAGCTTTTTCCGATGTCCTGACAGGATAATATCATGTTGTAATCCTCCGTAAATATATATCTATAAAAACTTGTATATCCATAACATTTTCATTCTATATGAAATCATGCAGTTTGTCAAAGTTTTGTAAAAGGCTATTGAATAACAATAAAGAATTTGTTAAAATATAAACAATGATGACCAAAGCGGTATGCAATATTTGCTTTGGTAATAGGTTAAATTACAACAGGAAGAAAGGCTGGTAAAGATGGACAAAGGAATATCACAGGCAGTTATAGCAAGACTTCCGAGGTATCTTAGATATTTGGGAGATTTAAGAGAAAGTGGAGTAGAACGTATTTCATCACAGGAATTGAGTAAAATGATGAATGTGACCGCATCCCAGATTAGACAGGATTTTAATAATTTTGGAGGCTTTGGACAACAAGGCTATGGATATAATGTAGAACACTTATATACAGAGATCAGTAAGCTGTTAGGCTTGTCACAGGAACATCATCTGATCATTGTAGGAGCAGGCAATCTTGGTCAGGCAATTGCAAATTACATGAATTTTGAAAAAAGAGGCTTTATTTTTAAAGGAATTTTCGATAAAAATCCAGAGCTTTGTGGAAAAAAGATTCGCGATATGGAAGTAATGCCGATGGAAAAATTAGAAGGCTTTATCAAAGAACATGCAATTGATATTGCAGTCATGACAATTCCAAAGACGGGTGCGGTAGAAGTTGCAGATATTCTTGTAAAAAACGGTATCAAAGCAATTTGGAACTTTGCACATGTAGATTTGGAACTTCCAAAGGATGTGCAGGTAGAAAACGTACATTTATCAGACAGTCTTATGAAATTATCTTATAAGTTGTCAAAGACACAGTCAGAATAAAAAGTCATACAATAATATTGAGGCATGAAATGGAACATCATAATAGAGTATATGCAGAAGTAGATTTGAACTGCATCAGAAATAATTTTAATGCATTGGCTGCTCTTACGAATGCAGAATGTCAGCTTTTTGCAGTTATCAAGGCCGATGGATATGGGCATGGAGCAGTGCCGATTGCAAAAGCATTGGAAAAAGAAGAAAAATTATATGGATTTGCTGTTGCAACAGCAGAAGAAGCGATAGAGTTAAGACAACATCATATTGAAAAGCCGATTGTTGTGCTTGGCTATACCTTTGAAGACAGTTATGAACAGCTTGCACAGTATCAAATTATGCCGACAGTATTTCGAGAAGATTCTTTAGAAGCATTATCTAAAGCAGCACAGCAGGCTGGAAAGCCACTCAAAGTGCATGTAAAAGTAGATACAGGCATGCACCGAATTGGCGTTACACCAGATGAACGTGGGCTTGCATTTATAGAAAAGCTGCTTCATACAGATGGAATTGTATTAGACGGTTTGTTTACGCATTTTGCAAGAGCAGATGAAATAAACAAAACAAGCACAGAGGAGCAGTTTACAAGGTTTATGGATTTTGCAAATATGGCAGAATCTCGTTTCCAGATTACGATTCCTTGCAAGCATTGTGCAAACAGTGCAGCTATTTTGGAATTTCCGAAAAGTCATTTGAAATTTGCAAGAATCGGAGTAGCATTATATGGCATGTGGCCGTCAGATGAAATCAGACAAGACACCGCAGCATTACAGCCTGCATTATCTTTGTATAGTCATATTGTATATATCAAAGAAATTCAAAAAGGGGATTGTGTAAGCTACGGAGGTACATTTTTAGCAGAGCATCCGATGAAAGTGGCAACCATACCTGTTGGTTATGGAGATGGTTATCCAAGAAGTCTTTCTTCTAAGGGATATGTTTTGATTCGCGGACAAAAAGCACCGATATTAGGAAGAGTATGTATGGATCAGTGTATGGTAGATGTAACGCATATACCAGATGCTTCTATGGGAGATTTAGTCACATTGATCGGAACAGATGGAATGGAAACAATCGCAATCGAAGAACTTGGAGATTTGAGTGGCCGTTTTAATTATGAATTGGCATGTAATTTGAACAAACGTATTCCAAGAGAATACATTGGAAGATAGAGAAATAACAAAGTAAATGTGAATACGAAAGAAATTTTGAGCCATACTAAACTATGAAAAGAAAATCTTTACATAGAAAGGAAGGCGTAGAAATGAAACGTGGAGACGTTTATTATGCAGATTTAAGACCTGTAATAGGCAGTGAGCAGGGCGGTATCCGTCCGGTGCTTATTATACAAAATGATATGGGAAATAAACACAGCCCGACTGTAATCTGTGCAGCAATTACAAGTAAATTAGAAAAAGCAAAGCTGCCGACTCATATTACGATTTCTTCTAATGTATATGATATGGAAAAGGATTCTGTTATCTTATTAGAGCAATTACGCACAATTGATAAAAAACGTTTAAAAGATAAAGTATGTCATCTTGGAGAAGATATTATGGGACAGGTAAATTCTGCTTTGGAGATAAGTTTATCGTTAGCAAATACCCATGTAGTTGACGAAAAGATGTAAATTTGATATATTTAGAGTTGTTATGGTATTTTTTATATTATTTATAATA
>CAYRIK010000001.1:57971-110398 GCA_964424345.1 uncultured Lachnospiraceae bacterium | reverse complement strand
TAACCCCATTTTGCGAGGTTACACCGCATTTTCTAAAATACTTCCTTATTCACCCTAAGCATTTGTTCGGGAGTTTTTTATTTTTGTTTTACTATAGGAGGCTGCGATCGATTACATACTCTATGTTTTCATCGCACGTTACATCTAATACTATCGTTTCATTTTGTCTGGTCATTTCAATCAAAATCATTCCTGATACAGATTGAAACGTACATTTCATATGATTCATGGAGTTTGGCAAATATGGTTTAATCAGCACCTTTTTAAATCCTGCTTCCAGCGGTTTGATTCCTGCTATACCATTATAATACCATTCTATAATATGTCCCATCATATCATGGCAATGACTGCGTGGATTTTTTTCCCAATATTCTCCTAATGTATTCATACCGTCTAAAACAAAGGCATAATAAGATGGATGCTCTGGTTTTGTTATATACTGAGAAATCAACTCATTCATACCATATTGAGATGCGGTCTGGATAATATAAGGCATTCCCACTTCTCCTGACACAAATCCATTTTTTTCAATCAATGTATTACGAAATGCCTCACATACATCTGCTTTGGCTTCTTTCGGAACCATTCCCCAATACAATGGAAGTGCTTCACACGCTTGACTTGTTACGATTTTTTCCTTACATTCATAGCATCGATAAACGTATTTTCCATCAGGCATCTTTGTCAGAAGCTTTCTGTTATAATTTTCTTTTACTGCTTCTGCAAATAAGCGAAATGCTTTCTCATCCTCTTTTTCACCTAAGAGTTCAGCAAATTCTGCCAATGTTTTTGCATCTGCATATAAAAACGCTGTTTCTACATTTTCTCTTGCAAGAATCTGTTCCGGATTTCCCCAGTCACCTAAGCCATGATTGATAAATCCATCTTCTGTCATCTTTGTTTTTAAATGAGCCAAATATCTTTTTCCTGCTTGATAATTTTCTTCGATAACACTCTTATCACCATAAAATATATAATGCCATCTGGTTGCCAAAATGATAGAACTGCCCCAAGGAATAATATCATAAAAGCTGCCCATACCAGGAACTGGAATTACATTTGGAATATAGCAAGGACACTGAGATGGAACTAATCCGTCTCCTGGATATAGTTCATTTCCTTCATAATCCTGGAAAATATCTTCTTTTCCATGTTGTCCTAAACGCATATCCATTAAGAACTTTTTCCATAAAGACTTTCCGTTTTTCATATACATAATAGCTGGTGCCATCAAGTGATTTGGTTCCTGCCATGCAAATCGCTCTATCGTTGGACAATCTGTATGTACACTGACCATATTTGCTTCAACAGATTTTTCCACCAAAGAATAAATCTGCTGATATCGAAGATCATCGGATTCAAATACGCCAACATTTTCCCATGCACTTGTAATTGCGTGTGCTGTTATATTTCGCAGTTCAATATCAGAAGAACTTTTTTCAACAGCAATATATTGACCAGCAAAATATGTGAATTTTTCACGATAAGATTCCCATTCTTCTGTTTCTCCAATCGTATATTCAAGAACTGTATCAATCATCATCCAATTTTTTGCCATCTGGTCAACCATTCCATCTTGGTCTAATTTTTCGGCTGGATAGATTTTTACAATGTCACCTTTCTTTCCTTTTATGTCGAAGGATAATAAAAAGGACATGTTTTGTGAAAAATCATAGATTTCTTTTTGCGCTGCGGTATGCAAATATGTTCCCTTATAACTTTTAATTACTTTAATTTCCGGATGTGTCTGTTCTATATAATTTGTACATGGAATTTCTTTTTCTTGTAATTCAAAAGCATTTTTCCAATCATCATCTTTGTATCCCAGCTCAGAAAATCCTTTTTTCTGCAAAGCTGCATCAACGATTTCAGACCCATATACATTCGTATGACATACTTCATGTGGTGCAACCTTCCAAGACTTATCGGTACAAAAGCGTTCTTTCTCTCCGTCTTCATATTCTACCAATAATTCCATAGCAAATATCAAAGCCTTGCCATAAGGACAATATGGGTTTGGATTTGGCGGCATAAATCCTGGAAAATCAAAGCTATATCCACCTGCTTTGTCCATAATAAACCAACCATTTCCAATCTCAGCTCCTAACGCATTTTTTCCTTCTGTCAAATAGGAAGTCACATCAAATGTCACATATTCTATTGCTTTTCTATAATCTGTCCACCCCGGATCCAGTTCATGATCACCAACTTTACGTCCATTGATATAAAAAACAAACTGTCCTAATCCACAAACATGTACGGTTGCTTTTTGAATAGATTTTTTTATCTTAATGTTCTTTCTTGTATAAAATGGCTGAGCTGAACCATCTGTAATCCATGTTATATATTTATTCATAAAATAATCCTATTCTAAACCCTTTCTGCGTTTTTCAAGTGTATCTACCACCTTATTAGATATCTGGTCATATTTGTAAATAAAATGAAGAATAAAAAATACTGCTAACAATACGACTGCTGGAGCCCAAGCAAACAAGGTAATAATTCCCATGTTCGTTGCTGCATTTTGCAGTTCATTTGCTACATAACCAGTCAGTCCTAAAATCCAGCCAACACTAGCCATAGATAAACCGGAACTGATTTTTTGTGAGAAAGAAGTTATCGCAGAGCCCATACCTTCAATTCGTTTATTGAAAATATATTCTCCATAGTCAATACCATCTGCAAAAAGTGTACTAACCGGTACAGCAAGACAGCCTGTAACAAGTCCTGCAACTACAGTTCCAACGATAAGAAGCGGTACACTCTGTATCATACCTGCAACAGCACGAATACAATATCCTAAAATCTGGCCCCAAATACCAATGTACATAGTTCTCTTTTTGCCAAATTTTCCAAGACATGGCCCAACTAAAAAAACGATTCCAAATAAAATCGGAAGAATAGAAACTAAGTTCAATGAAGTAGTCAGATTTGCATCTCCCATTGCATATGTATAAAAATATGTCTGAGATGACTGATTTACCTGTGTCGCAAAATTAACAAGTACCGTCATTACAAGTGCCAATATCAAATACTTATTTGTAAAGAACATCTTAATTTCTTCTTTTACGGATAATTTCACTTTCTGCTGTGTTGCCTCAGCTACAGAAACTACGTGCTCTTTGGAAAAGAAAAATCCATACAGCAAACCAATAGTAACGATTACGCCATATATCATAAATACAATTCTCCAAGCTGCAGTGTCTCCGCCAAAACGGAATACAAGCGGGAATGTAAAAGAACATCCAAGGATTGTACTGCCTAATCCAAAAAACATACCAAAAGATGCCATAGAACCTCTTTCCTTCATATCCTGTGTCATCAGTGCTAAAAGAGCAGATCTGGCAATACCAGTAATTGTAAACATAATAGATGTAAACAAGTTGTATGAAAGAAATGCATACAACATCTGCATCATCGGTGAAGCATTTTGCGGAACAAAGAAAATCAATGCTACAGAAAGCCCGGTCGGTACAGACAGCCACAACAGCCATGGACGAGCCTTTCCCCAACGTGTACGAGTCTTATCAATCAGCACTCCTGCCAATAAGTCTGTAACACCATCAAAAAGCTTTGAAATAAAAAACATAGTTCCTACAGCAGCTGCTGACATTCCTATATTATCCGTATAAAACATAGTCAAAAATGCCGCTAAAATAGAATTTATTGCTTCTGGGAAATCAGATACCCCATAAGACAATTTCTCAGTAAATTTTAATTTATGGTTATTTTCCATTTATATATCCTCTCATCTAATGTTTTCGCTACTCATTTAAGATGATATGTGCACGTTTCATCTCTTGTTAAAGAAATAGTAACACTTATTTTTCTTTCTCAAAAGCCGAAAACACGACAGAGAATAGTAACTTTTGCGACATCGCAATTAAAAGTATGTTATAATATATAAAAAACTGCATAAGGAGATTACTTTATGGAGCATATACTTACTGCATATCCTTTAAACGAAATAGAACAACGCTTAAAAAACAGTTATCTAAAATATCCAGAACGTCATCTTGACCAGCCTTGTAACCGAGAAGATATCGATGATATTATTGCGCATGCATTTTCTATAAATTCTATCTATCCAAAACAGCTAATGATAGACTCACACAAAAAATTTGAAACAAACATTCAAGAAACTACATTTATCCCAAAAGATATGGATATTACCTTTGTCAGACATATGCGTTACGCTCCTGCCTTTTGGCATCAACATGAATTTTTTGAGCTATTGTTTGTTTTAGAAGGAACGTGTCAAAATATCTTTTCTGACCGCTCTTTTGAACTAAAAAAAGGCGATATCTGCATCCATGCACCTGGAACAATCCATACCATCAGTGCATTTCAAGATAACGCCATTTTAGTCAATATATTAGTAAGAAAAAGTACCTTTGATAAATCATTTCTTGGATTGATGGAACCAGACAATGTTTTATCCAATTTTTTCCGCCACGCATTTTATGCTTCCAAAGATATTCCTTACCTGTTATTTCATACAAAAGGGGATTCTGAACTAGTTCAATATATAAGAAAAGCCGAAGACGAATACCATAGCATGCATCGTTACCGTAAGCAAATGATCAACGCTGTCGTATCCGAATTTTTCATCCGTTTGCTGCAAAAATACGAACATTGTATCGAAGTACCTAACATTCATTTTAACGGAACTGATAATAACCTTATGTTTATCCTTCGTTACATGCAGTCTAATTATACTACTGTAACCTTAAAAGAACTATCTTCCATCTTCAACTATAGTCCAAGACAACTGCAACGTATTATTTTATCTGCTACTGGAATGACTTTTACAGAAAATATACAAAAGCAAAAAATTGAAATGGCTGCAAGACTGTTGGTTGAAACAAATAAATCCGTCTCAGAAATTGGAGAAAGTCTCGGATATTCCTCCTTAAATAATTTCCGAAAAATATTCAAAAAATATTTTGCAGTCACTCCATCTGAATATAGAAATCATCCACAGTAAAACTACGATTGAAATTTTTTTCGAAGTTTTCCTTTTAATCTTTGCAGGGCATTATCCGTTGCTTTTTCTGTACGCCCTAATATGCCAGCAATCTCTCTTGTGGACATACCGATAAAATATAGGTCAAACACCTTTTTTTCTAAAGGACTCAGCTCTTTTTCGAGCATTTTTTCTAAGCCTTCCATATTTTCTTTATCGATTACTGTTTTTTCAGGGCTTTCTATCGCAGTCACTTCCAAAAGACGCTCGTAAAGCTGCCCTTCCTGTCCATCATTTGGTGCAGACAAAGAAGTATACGAATTTAATGGAGCATGTTTGTTACGATTAGAAGCCTCGATTGCAGTTAATACTTGTCTGGATATGCAAAGTCTTGCAAATGTTTGAAAACTTGCATTTTTCTTTCCATTATAATCTCTGACCGCTTTAAACAAGCCAATCATTCCCTCCTGAAGCAGATCTTCATGATCTGCTCCCGGAAGAAATAAATTTGCCACTTGATTACGCACAAGATATTTGTATTTATCCATTAAAAAGTCAGCAACTTCCAACTCCCCTTGTGCATATCGCTCTAAAAGCTGTTCATCGGTCAGCTCTTTATATTGTTCTTTCATGTTACTGTAATCTCTGTCTTACGATTTCATATGCCAATACACCTGCTGCTACAGATGCGTTTAAGGAATCAATATCTCCCTTCATTGGAATAGATGCAATCATATCACAATGTTCTTTTACAAGACGGCTTACACCATCGCCTTCATTTCCAATAACAAGTCCGATTGGTCCTTTTAAGTTCAGCTTATACATTTCTGTACCGCCCATATCTGCACAAACGAACCAAAGACCACGTTCTTTTAATTCTTCAATTGTCTTAGAAATATTGGTTACTTTTACAACAGGTGTAAAATTCAATGCGCCTGCAGAAGTACGTGCTACTGTAGCTGTCAGACCAACGGCACGATTTTTAGGAATAATTACGCCATGTGCACCAGCAAGGTTTGCTGTACGGATAATTGCACCCAGATTATGTGGGTCTTCAATATTATCCAATACGATAACAAATGGATCTTCTCCTTTTTTCTTTGCATTTTCAAAAATATCTTCTAATTCTGCATATTCATATGCTGCAGCATATGCAATAACACCCTGATGCTTTCCTGTTTCGGAAATCTGATCTAAACGTTCTTTTGTAACATATTTAATCAAAACATCTTTTTTCTTTGCTTCTCTTTTGATTGTAGAAACCGGACCATCCTGACATCCATCTAAAATAAAGATTTTATCAATTGGTTTTCCTGCACGAAATGCTTCAATTACGGCATTTCTGCCTTCTATGGTAAATTCTGTATATCCCATACTATCTGCTGCCAACCTTTGATCGGCTTTTCCTTTCTTAATTTCACATGCTTTTTACAGCTCTGCTTCTACGTATTTCAGTCCTATATGTGTAAGTTCTAAAATGCGGTCCATCTGATTTGTGATATACAAATATCCAAGCAATGCTTCAAATCCTGTTGCTTTACGATACGCTGCAACAGACGCATTTTTAGCACTTGTATGTGATTTTGTATTACGTCCTCTTTTATAAACACCCTTTTCTTCTTCTGTCAGGACATCTTCTTCTAAGATGCCCTGTATCATAAGTGCCTGACTTTCCGCTTTTACAAATTTGGTTGCTTTTTTGTGGAGATCATTTACCGCTTTTTTGCTATGATAAATGACAACCGTACGAATTACTAAATCAAATATACAATCCCCAATATAAGCAAGTGTCAAACTATTACATGTACGATAATCCTGCTCTTCTAATTGGAAACTTGCTTTGATTTTGTCTAAATCGGTTATGCTCTCTCCCATACTACACCCTCTCTAGTGTCTTTGATTACAATACCATGTTCTAATAATTCATTACGGATTGCATCTGCTAACGCAAAATCTTTTGCTTTCTTTGCAGCCTTTCTTTCTTCAATCTTTCCAAGAACATATGCTTCTAATTCTGCATCTACACCTGCTGCCTGCTCTTTTACTTCTTCTTTTAAGAGATCAAGACCAAGTACATAATCGTAGCTTTCAATTACTGCACGCTTTGTTGCATCGTTTACATCGCTCTTTAATACATCATATAACAATGTGATACCCATAGAAGTATTTACATCGTTTCCAACTGCTTCTATAAACTTTGTCTTGTATTCTGCAACTGCATTGTTATCTACAACGCCTTCTTTTTCAAGATTTGCGATACGTTTCTTTAACTTCTTGTAAGTACCTGCTGCCTGATCTAATGCTTCATAAGAGAATACCAATGGTTTTCTGTAATGAGACTGTAAACAGAATAAACGGTATGCTAATGGATCATATCCTTTAGATTCTAATAAAGAAACAGTTAAAAATTCTCCCTTAGATTTACTCATCTTACCAGACTGATCATTTAAGTGATGTACATGGAACCAATAGTTACACCATTTATGTCCAAGATATGCTTCACTCTGTGCAATTTCATTTGTATGGTGTGGGAACATATTGTCGATACCACCACAGTGAATATCCATATATTCTCCAAGATGCTTCATACTGATGCAAGAGCATTCAATATGCCAGCCTGGATAACCTACACCCCATGGGCTATCCCATTTCAATGCCTGATCTTCAAATTTGGATTTTGTAAACCATAATACGAAGTCATTTTTATTTCTCTTATTTGTATCTTCTGTTACATCGTCACGAACACCAACCATAAGGTCTTCTTCGTTATGATTTCCAAATACATAGTAATCTTTTAATTTAGATGTATCAAAATAAATGTTTTCTCCTGCCTGATAAGCATAACCTTTTTCTAATAATACCTGAATCATTTCAATAAACTGATCAATACAGTTTGTAGCTGGTTCTACTACATCTGGTGTCTTAATATTTAACTTTGCGCAGTCAGAGAAAAATGCATCTGTGTAAAATTTTGCAATTTCCATAATAGACTTGTTTTCTCTCTTTGCACCCTTTAACATCTTATCTTCTCCAGTATCTGCATCAGAAGAAAGATGACCTACGTCTGTAATATTCATAACACGCTTTACATCATATCCAGAATAACGTAATACTTTTTCTAAAACGTCTTCCATAATATAGCTTCTTAAATTTCCGATATGTGCAAAATGATATACAGTAGGTCCGCAAGTATACATATTTACCTTGCCTTCTACGTTTGGTACAAATTCTTCTACATTCTTTGTGAGTGTATTAAAAATTTTCATTTCTTTGTCTCCTTTATTTTAATTGTTGTATTTGTTTTTCTAATTCATACAGTCTCTCGCTTAATAACTGATTGCGTTTCTGCAGATTTGCCATTTCCTCTTTTACTGGGTCTGGTAAATCAATCTGATTTAATTCTATACTTGGACAGGAAATATTATTGCGTTTTACAATACGTCCCGGTACACCTACTACCGTACAATTATCAGGTACAGGAGAAAGTACAACACTTCCGGCACCAATCTTACAATTATCTCCAATTTCAAAAGAACCAAGTACTTTTGCACCGGCACTGATCATCACATTGTTTCCAATCGTAGGATGACGTTTGCCATGTTCTTTTCCATTTCCACCAAGCGTAACGCCCTGATAAATTGTAACATTATCTCCTATAACTGCGGTTTCTCCTATGATTACACCATGCCCATGGTCAATAAACAATCCTTTTCCGATTGTTGCACCCGGATGTATTTCAATTCCATGCTTTCTTGCACTGCGCTGAGATATCCATCTTGCAAGGAAATAATGTTTTTTTACATATAACTTATGTGCGACCCTATAACTTAATATTGCCCAGAAAGAAGGATATAAAAATACTTCCCAATCTGAATGCATTGCTGGGTCTCGCTCTTTGATAATGGCAATTTCTTCTTTTATTTTACGAATTATTCCCATACAACTTCCCTTCTCATATTTTATATATCAACAAGCTAGCGTATATCTAATTTTACTTTTCTAGTATAGAACACAGTGGACAAACCACTGCAATTTCCTATATTTCTCACGCATGAAAGGCTTGCTCTAGTTTTCGAAGCAATACTTTTCATATGCGCTCGTGTGCATCCTTATGGAGCGTTCTTATATACTAAAAAACGCGGTCATCCCATCTCCTTTAGAGACGAAATAATCCGCGGTTCCACTCCAATTAAAGCCACTTTGGCTTTCTCTTTAGGTGTATAACGGCACTACCCGTTGTAAGATACTATATTCCCCTACAAAGCTCCCAGGCGCACTTCGCAATACGTTCTTTAGGATTGCTTTCAGCCGATGACGATCCCTCTCTGAAAAGATGTTATATTGTTACTTTTCCTGTTCTATGCATTTCATATATATTTTTCACGCTCTAGTATTAGAATATGCGAGAAAGTGTATTTTGTCAAGGATTAGTCATGGAAAATATCGCTTATTTCCAGCTTGCAAACCATTCCAAATAATGGTACATTCATAAGCGATTACTATAAAAAGAAAAGGATTTTATTATGGAATTAAAAGCATTTTTAAGTGGACATGTCTATCCGATTGAACAAGCAGATGATCCTGTCTTTTCTGCCAAAATACTTGGTGATGGTATTATCATAGAACCAACCAGCAATGTAATCGTTGCTCCATGTGATGGAGTCATTACTGCTACCTTTCCTGATTCCATGCATGCTGTCGGCATCTCTTGCGAAAATGGAATGAGTATGATCATCCATGAAGGAATTGGTACCGTTTCTTTACAAGGAAAAGGATTTCAAATGTTTGTACAAAAAGGAGACCATGTAACAGCAGGCGACAAACTTTTTTCCTTTGATGCCAATATCTTAAAAGAACATGGCTGTTCTGCCACCTGTATTTTTGCTGTTACCAATTATTCCCTTTTTCCAACGCTGACATTCTATACCGACATGGAAGCTGAGGCTGGAAAAACAGTGTTTGCAGAAGTATAATCTACTTTCTGCATCCGCTGCAGCCACTGCAATCCTTTGTCTGACTCATTTCCATCGTTGCCATACTTCTTGGACTGGTCAAAAGACAGATTGCCTGAGAAGAAATACCCTCTCCTGTTCCAGTAAATCCTAAGCCTTCCTCTGTTGTTGCCTTTACATTTACCTGTGTCACGTCAATGCCCAATGCTTTTGCAATATTTTCTCTCATTGTATCAATGTGAGGACGCATCTTTGGTGCTTGTGCAATGATTGTTGCATCGATATTTTCAATAAAGAAGCAATGTTCTTCTAATAATGTGCCAACATGTTCTAATAAAGCGATAGAAGAAATGCCTTTGTATTTTTCATCTGTATCCGGAAAATGTTTTCCGATATCTCCAAGTGCTGCAGCTCCTAATAAAGCATCCATAATTGCATGCAATAATACGTCTGCATCAGAATGACCAAGCAAACCTTTTTCATACGGAATCTTTACACCGCCTATGATCAAGTCTCTGCCTGTTACCAATTTATGCACATCATATCCCATTCCTATTCTCATTTGTCAGTCCTTTCTATTGACCTATTTTGTATCGGTCAATTCAAAAATTAATAATTCTACGCTAAGCTTATCCTGCAATGTACCATTTTTAATAGATTCATCTGCTTTTATACAAGATTCAAGCGCATATTTTAACTGGCTTGTTTTGTACAATTCTGCCTGCTTTACATATTTATTGATTGTAAACGGCGGAACTCCGATATTAGAAGCAATCGTTTTATGATCACAACCTCTTTTTTTCAAATCTTTTACCTGAAGCAAAATATTCATATGTCTTCCAATCAAAAATAAAATTCGGATTGGAGGTTCTCTAAGCATCTGCAATTCGTTATACAAATCCAATGCTTTTTTCTGATCTCGTACCCCGATTGCATCTACCATTTCAAATATATGGCTCGTGATGCGCGTAATACAAACTGCTTCTACGTCTTCAGATGTGATTACAGAACGGTCTAACGTATAACAAAGTACCTTTTCTAATTCAGAACGTATAATATTCATATCCGTTCCTGCTTTTTCCAAAAAAAGTTCCAACGTTGCCTGTGTAATCTGCTTTTGTTCTTTTTTAAGAATTCCCAAAATCCAACGTTTTAGCGTTGTTTCATCCTGAACTGTAAATTCTATGCAAAGACCTTTTTTTCCTGCTGCCTTAAACAGTTTGCTTCTCTTATCACATTCACTTTCCACCAAAATCCACGTTGTCGTTTCACATGGCTCCTGAAAGTATTCTGCCAGCATTTCTCCACCGCTTTTTAACAGTCCTGTTCCTTCTAAAACGACTACTCTTCGTTCTGCTAAAAACGGCATTGTCTCTGAAAAGTCGATAAGCTGTGGTATAGAGAAATCTTTTCCCTGAACATGCCATATATTCATAGTATCTTCTTCCCCTACCAATGCATTTACAAGCTTATCTCTATATTGTTTTTGTAAATAGGCTTCCTGCCCGTATAACACATATACGCTGCGAAAGCTGTTATTTTGAATATCTTCCAAAATACGCTTCATATATCCAATATTCCTTATCTTTTAAGGCTTCTTATTATGCTCTTTTTTCTTTATCTAGTATACAAAAAATCACCCTTTCAGTCAACGTAGGTTAGAAATTTTACCTTTCAGACCAACTTGTAATCTGCATTTTATTTTTTGTAATTCTACATTGAATCGCCCCCTGCCTTCCTGTATACCAAAGAACAGCGTCCGTTTTCTGCATCCGCTCTATCGCTTCCTTTGCAGGATGTCCATAACGATTTCCAATTCCGTAGGACAATATAATATTTTTAGGATTACATAGCTGTAAAAATGAATCAGAACTAGAATAAGCACTTCCATGATGTGCTGCTTTTAAAATTGTAATGTCTGAAAGCTGCTGCTCGTTTTCCTGACTTATCTTTGCTTCCTGCTCACTTCCAATATCTCCTGTCATTAAAATCTTTTGCTTTTCGTACGCAAACAGCAACACCTGTGAATAGGCATTTCTGTCTTCTGTTTCCGAACATGATTTTTGCGGATGCAATACTTGTATTTGCAATGTGCCCATAGAAAGGCTATCCCCTGCCGCCAACGAAACAACTGGAATCTGCCATGTATCTGCAAGCGTAATCACCTCAAAAAATTCTTCCAACAGTTTTTCTTTAGAAAGCTCAGGCACAATGATACAGCCAATTTTTACATGACTATGCTCATACGCTTCCAACCACTGCAATATGCCATTCATATGGTCAGCATCCGCATGACTTAAAAACACGCCATCTACGTTTGATATTCCATAGTATTTTAAATAAGGCAGTAATATATCCGTTCCAACCAAATCTTTATCGCTGCTGCCGCAATCAATCACATACGTTCCTTGCTGACAGCGAAATACCGCACAATCTCCCTGCCCCACGCTTAAAAAATCACAGCAAAGCCCTGATATTGGACGAACAGAAGAAAGTATGAAAAATGCACCTACAAAGCTTATACCACAAACAGCAGTAAACATACTTCTGCTTTTCTTTCTCTGCAACGCCCATAAAAAGACAGCAAGACAAGCATAATAGACTATCATCTGTTCCTTTGTCGGTGCACCTAATACTAAACTATGAAATGCTAATTTCTGACTCTGTACACAGACATATTCATATCCTTGTAAAATTGTTTCGCAAATCCACACAAATACAAAGACAATGCTTCTTGGCAAAAACAAAACAGCGATACCAAGTCCTGCTATGTATGGAAGAAACGGCAATAATATCAAATTAATCCATGTACTGTATAAGGCATATTCATAAAAATAATAAAGCTGGATTGGGAATGTAATGAGTAAAATTCCAAGCTGTGATGCAAATACCTTTGCCAATAGCTGTAATACCGCTCCGCCTTCCTTACACCATTTTTCCAAAATAGGAGAAACAGCACAAACACCTATAACTGCTCCAAACGACAATAAAAACCCACTGTAAAATAAGTACATCGGTTCTTCTAACAATAACAAAAGTGCTGCCACACTAAGTCCAGTCAGACTGTCATACGTTCTTCCTAACAGCTTTGCCGCCATTTGTAACATAAACATACAGATAGCCCGAAACATAGCCGCTTTTACACCAATCATTGTCCCATAGAGTAAAATAACAACCATTCCTATAACAGCACTTGTTTTTTTATGTACACCAACTTTTCTAAGCAAACGAAAGACACCCATTCCAATCATGCTTATATGCATACCGGAAATGGTCAAAATATGCAAAATGCCTCCCTCTTGAAAAAACTGTTTTAACTGTGTATCCAGATTTTTCTTTTCACCAAGTAAAATTGTCTGCATAACACCAGCGTATCTTTCTCCAAAACAAGTACCTAGCTTTTCTAAACATAACTGTTTTACATCATATAATACTGACTTTATGATATGTTCGTTTTGATCACACCATAACAGTGCTGCATTTTTAATACGCAAACCGACACCTTGTACATGATAATAAAAGCGACTGTCAAACTGACCGGGATTTTGTGCCTCTTCATATACAGCAATCGTTCCTTTGCACAGCACATAAGAACCGATATCCACATCTATATCCGTCTCTTTTACATAACAATATATAAACTTTTCTTTATAAGGGATTTTTTCATTTGTATTTAATACAGAATTGCTTTTATCAGAATCGTAAGATAAATAAGAAACTGCACTGCTTTTTTGCATCTCTACATCTGATAATGTATATTGTGAATAACCTTCGAATATTTGTTTCTGAATCGAAACGACTTGACCTTTTATGTATACCTCTCTGCCGTCAAACGACTCGTAATCAGGCAGAGTGGCTGGAAAACATACATAAAACAAACGAATAAATAAGACAAAGAGCAGGCAGACCCATACGAGTGGTCTTTTCATTACTCCTCCAAGAATTTTAATAAGCAGAATAATCTTCCATATACGTCATATTACGGCTGAATACAGTAGATAATGGTATGACACCATGAAATACGACATCTGTTTTTCCGTCTATGATGATTTGGACTTTATCGATGCCTGGAAGATTGCACAAAGTATTTACAACACTGTAAACAATCACTCCATTTTGTACGTTAGATACTTGTGTCAAAAATGCACTGTCAAAATTTACATAACAAGTATTATCTTTCGTATAAGTACTAATTAGCTTTGTATTTGGATTGATCGTTGGATATACACCTTCTGTCGTAGTAGATTCCGGTCCTTTGATCAATTCTTCTATAACAAACTTGTCCAATGACACATTTGTATTATATGGCTTTGTTCTGTCTACTGCTACCAAACTGTTTCCATCTTCATTTGTAAAATACAAACGAATCGTAACCTTCTCATAAGTACTAATTTCCTTGCCGGCATTATCAATAAACATATCGGATGACATATTTCCGACCAGCTTTCCTAAGCTATCTTTTAAAGGTTCTCCTTTAATCAGTATATTAACTTTATCAATTCCATCTATCTGTGTCAAACTCTTTACAATAGAAGCCCTCGTTAAAATTTCCGTCGCTGTATCTAATGTTTTATATTCTTCACTTAAATTTAACAGCAACGTACTTCCTGTCATTTTTGTTCCTATTACTGTAATGTCTTGTGCAAGCGGAACTTGATATTCTAATTTCGGAGATGCTGTAGACAAATATCCAAGCACCTCTTCTAACTGTTCCTGTACGGTATCTGTCTGTAAATATACTTCTTGTTCCACAATTTTTGTTTTCTGGAAATTGATATAAGACATCAACACTTTTGTTCCCTGTTCCTCTTCTTTTCCGCAAGAAACAGCAAACATCCCGCACACCATAACCAAAAATACGATCCATGCCCTGCACACAAGACTTTTTATAGATTTTTTGTAATCATTCATAACAAACCCTTTATGAATCCTTTTGATATATCAATGGTATTTTTACGGTAAATACGCTTCCTTTTCCAAGATCACTGGACATAGAAATCGTACCTCGATGCATCATAACCGCATTTTTAGTAATTGCAAGACCAAGCCCCGTACCGCCAATCTCACGAGAATGTGACTTGTCTACTCGATAAAATCGCTCATAAATATGCTCTGCATCTTCTTTCGGAATACCAATACCCGTATCACTTACTTCTACGGTAAAATTTTTGTGATCCGCATCCAGTTTTACTTGTACGCTGCCATGGTCTACATTATATTTGATTGCATTTTCAATCAAATTTGTAAAAACAAGATTCATCTTTACAGAATCGATTTCAGCTGTAACAGGACGAATACATTCTAATACCAATTCCACATCTTTCTTGCGCGCTAATGGACGAAGTCTCTTTAAAATAAGTTCTAATAAATTTGCTACATCCACAGTATCTACTACAAGTTCTGCCGCTTTCTTGTCCATCTTTACCAAAGCCAACAAATCTGTAATAATCTGGTTTTCTCTATCAATTTCGGAAGAAATATCCTGAAAAAATTCCTCATAAAGCTCTACGGGAGCTCCCTGCATACCAGATATAGACTCTGCTAACACCTTAATAGAAGTCAAAGGTGTTTTTAATTCATGGCTGACATTGGCAACAAATTCCTGTCTGGAATCATCTAACGCCTTCATGCGTCCCATCAATTCTTTAAATGCAGCCGTAATCTCTCTTGTCTCTACATATGTATTGACTGGTATAAACTCATCAAAATATCCATTTTTGATATTACGGATAGAAATGCTTAATCGCTTAAACGGTACTACTAACATTTTAGACAGCAATACTGCCACAATACCCATAACTACCATAGAAAAGCTCAAAAGCACATAAGATCTGCGTCTTAACATTTCTAATGTTTCTGCAATACTGTCATTAGAAATACTTGTAAACATGACACCGATTACTTTTTCCTGCGGATTTTTTTCCTCAATATCAGACTCTTCTAAAATCTTAATTGGCATTGTCATTTCGATATAACCATCTACTTTATCATAACGAGTAATACTTTCTCCACGAAAACACTTAATAATTTCCTCTGAAAGCATATATTTACCCTGACTGATAGAATACGTGTCTTTGATAATCTGATAATTTTCGGAAATAATCAGTACACGACCTTCATACAAATTGGAAATCATTTCTAATTCTGCACTTACGACATCATCCTGCGGATTTTCCAAATAGTTTACTTCAACTAAATGATTCGCTATTACAAGCAACTGATTTTGTACCGTATTCGCACGAATCTCTACTGCTTTTGCTTCATAATCCTGTAAAATACCTGTATATAAAAAGATAGCTGGAATCGTACCTGCAATCATAATAATGACAAAGATTACATTTCGTATACTGATCAGCGAAACCAAAAATTCGCGTATATAATCACTGATTTTCTTTGTATTTTTCATAATATAAGCCTACTTGCAAAGATAGTAATATCCTACACCCCATTTTGTATGAACGTACTTTGGCTCACTTGGATTCTTTTCGATTTTTTCACGAAGTCTGCGGATATGTACATCTACAGTACGCACATCGCCTGGATAATCCATTCCCCAGATTAACTCCAACAGCTTTTCTCTGCTGTATACTTTGCCCGGATTTAATACCAAAAGCTCTAACATTTCATACTCTTTGGCCGTAAGATTCATTTCCTGACCTTTGATATAGCATCTGCGTCCACTCTTTTCTAAATGAACATCTCCATTTTCTACTACATCTGCATTCAGTATCTTTTCTTCTTTTTGGGCTGTACGTCTCATAATTGCCTTCATACGAGCCTTTACTTCTAATATGTTAAATGGCTTTGCAACATAATCATCTGCACCGTATTCCAGACCAAGGATTTTATCCATATCATCGCCTTTCGCAGTAAGCATCAAAATAGGCACTTTGGAAAATTCACGAATCTGCTGGCATACTTCAAAACCGCCCAATTTAGGCAACATTACATCCAGCAAAATGATATCATAATCCTTTGCTTTTGCCATTTCCACCGCTTCTTCTCCATCATAGGCCGCATCTACTTCCATGCCTTCCTGTTCCAGACTAAAACGTATTCCTTTTACAATTAACTTTTCATCATCTACGACCAATACTTTTTTCATAAATTCTGCCTCTATTCTATGTAAATATTTTCTTGAATCTGTTTAAAAAGCTTTTCTCCTATACCAGTCACATTTTGAATCTGTTCCAGACTCGTAAATCCTCCAATTTCTTCACGATACGCAATAATCGCTTTTGCCTTGGATTCTCCGATTCCAGAAAGAGTACAAAGCTGGGCAACCGATGCACGATTTAGATTGACCCTGCCGTCTTTTTGTTCCTGTTGTTCTGTCTGCAATTCCATTGCCTGCGATATATCCGGTATCGTAATCTGCATTCCATCTGATACGACTTGTGCAAGATTCACCTGTTCCCTCACTGCTTCCTCTAAAAAACCTCCTGCGGCTTCTATTGCAGAAACAATACGGCTTCCCTGCTCTAGTGCGTATACTCCCGGATGCTTGACTGCACCGCATACATACACATACACAAGCGTCTGCTCTAAACGCTCGACTGTTTCAGAAACAGGTTCAGAATCGGCTATCTTAACCGTTTCTGACGCTATTTCCTGCTTCCAAAGTGCCTCCTCTAAAGAGACGCTCTTTTGACTGCATCCATACAAACTGCTTATACAGATAAAAATCCATATCCATACATTTTTCATTCTTTGTCCTTTCAGGACAGCCTCTTGTAACACACTTTTTATTTTATGCCAAATATCTTACAAAGGCAAGCACAAAATCATTCCCATTTGAAAATGATAATGCCTATGATTGCAATTCCCATCCCCAGTATCTTTCTTATAGAAAATCCAGTCTTTTCTACTCCAAATAAACCAAATACTTCTATCAGATATGCCACAATCAACTGTGCAATTACTATAAGCATTGCCGCTTTGGCAGGTCCTAGTGCTGACATACTCTGAATAACAGTATATGTGATAAAAGCACCGATTGCACCTCCAAGCAACATATATTTTGGTTCTACAGAAAGCACTTGACGAAATGGTGTCCGTTCAAAGATTGCCCATGCTCCAAGACAAACGACCAATGCCGAAAACTGAACAAAAGAAGCTGCTGCCCAGACTGAACTTGACTTTGTCACCTGTGTATTGAAAACGCCCTGCACACTCATCAACGCCCCTGAGATAATTGCAATAAAAAATCCAACCATAGCAATATGACCTCACTTTCTTTTCTTTAGTCATATCCACTCTGATTGGATTTTATTACTTATTTTGGAAAAATTTTATATCGTACTTCTATTTATGGAATCTGATTTCTTAATCTTTGTTCCAAAGAAGACAACATTTCCTGTGTGTCAGCCCCTTCCCAGATTTCATTGAAAGCATTTTCCAACAACATCCAGAAATTGCTCGTTACCATATAGTTTGGCATATTTGCTGATTCTTCATATTCCTGTTTGAATACAGCTTCCATATTTGTACCAACAGCCGCATTTTTACAAGATGGAAGGTAGCCCGTCTTTTCATAAAGCTGCTCGGTACTATAACTTTCCATCGTTAAAAACTCTGCAAAATCCACTGCTGTTTCAGGATAATCCGTATAACCATTTACCATAACAACATTTGTTACAGACAATGGACGACCTGATAATTCGGTACTTGGATTTGGCAGCAATGCATAGTCAAAATCAAACGAAAGCTCGCCATTTGCTCTTGCTTTTTCTAATACAACTGCAGATTCAGAATCTAATATCGTAAATAACATCGTACCTTGCATAAACTCTTCTAAAATACTTTCTGTTGATACGGTTTCTGCATCCATATAAAAATATTCTGTTAAATGTTTAAAGATTTCAATACAAGCTACAGTCTGCTCATTGTAAATCTGAATATCATCAGAAGAAAGTGTTGTATACTCGCCCAGATAAAAATAATTTAAAAATACATCATTGATATTCCACTTAAATACCGTCTGCATTCCATCAGGAGCTTCTAAATTATTGGCAAACTCAATAAGCTCATCGATTGTTTCCGGAAGCATCACCTGCATCAGATTTTCAATCTGTTCTTGTGTAACGCCTAATTCTTCTACACTCTTTCCGCTTTCTGCTGCCTGCAGCTCAAACTGGTCATATGCAATTTCTTCTAATAATGTCTTATTATATACAAGTGTACTTGTATCAAAATAAAACGGATATCCAAGCAGCATATCCTCATAAGATGCCGCTTTGATTGCAACCTTTGGGAAATTTTTCTTTATTCCTTCTTCATTTTCTACTGGTATGGTAACTCCAGATAAATATGCCTTTTCCATAGCATCACTTGTTACAACATAAAGGTCCGGATAATCTTCCCCTTTATGAGATGCCTGATAAATCTGTTCTACATATTCCTTGGCAGATACCAGCTTTGGAACGATTGTCGCTCCTCTGTGTGTTTTATTATAAACACTCGCCATATTATTATAATAATTGGTCAAATGGTCATTCGTATACCAGAAATTTACCGTTCCAGACTCCAATGCTTCCGTGAGGATATGATATCCCAGACCGTTTAAACCGATATAACTCCAAAATCCTACTCCCAATACTGCTATAATCAACAATGCTATTATAATCTTATGACGCAATTTCTTCATGAATTAAACTCCCTGATATTCTTTGAGACATTCATCCAAAATAACAATCATATCGTCTACATCTTTTTTTGTAATAATCAAAGGCGGAACAAAACGAATAATATTGCTTCCTGCATTGATTAAGATTAAGCCCTTTTCCAGTGCTTTTGAAATAATTGGACCAACTGGGATGTCGAATACAAGCCCACGCATTAAGCCCATTCCACGCTGACATTGGATGAAGTCATATTTTTCTGCTAATGTGTTTAGTTTCTCCTCTAAGTATGGAGCAACATCCCTCACCTTGTCAAGTATCTTCTCTTCCTCGAACAGATCAATTACTTTAGCAATTGCTGCACACGCAAGCGGATTTCCACCGTATGTCGTTCCATGATCTCCTGGAACAAGACTCTTTTGTGCTACCTTTTCTGTCATTGCAAATGCACCGACTGGAATACCATTTCCAACTGCCTTTGCTGTTGTCATAATATCAGGCAAAATGCCATACTGCTCATACGCATACATCGTGCCAGTACGTCCCATACCGCACTGAATTTCATCTAAAATAAGCAAGATATCTTTTTCATCACAAAGTGCTCTTACTTTTTGGATAAATTCCTGCTCTGCTGGATAAATACCACCTTCACCCTGTACTGTTTCCATAATGATTGCACAAGTTTTATCTGTCACCTGTTCCAACACGCTGTCAAAATCATTAAACTGTGCAAATTTTATATGTCCGACCAATGGTTCAAAAGCTTCTCTATAATGTGCATTTCCAGTTACTGCTAATGCACCCATTGTACGACCATGAAAAGAATGTTCCATTGCAATAATCTCATGATCTGTTGTACCGTCTTTTGTATAAGCATACTTTTTCGCTGCCTTCAATGCACCCTCTACTGCTTCTGCACCAGAATTTGTAAAGAATACACGATCCATACCTGTAATCTTTTTTAGTTTATGTGCTGCATCTATAGCCGGAACGTTGTAATAATAATTAGAAGTATGTGTCAGTTTATCAATCTGTGCTTTTAATGTATCCTGAAAAGCCTTATTTCCATATCCGAGACCAAATACAGCAATTCCTGCACAAAAATCTAAATATTCTTTTCCTTCGATATCATACAAATGTACGCCTTCTCCACGATCTAATACAATCTGATAACGATTATATGTATGCAGCAGATCTTGTTCTGCCTGTTCGATATATTCCTTCATCATGGCCTTTTTCTTCTCCGTTGTCCTCAAATTTCAAATCATAAATGATCTGCTTCGTGGTCTGCTATAATCGCAGTACCAATACCTTTGTTTGTAAACACTTCCAACAATAAACTGTGTGGAATACGTCCATCTAAAATATGTACTCTGTTTACACCGTTTCGAATTGCATCTGTACAGTTTCCAAGTTTTGGAAGCATACCGCCTCCAATCAAACCACTGTCAATCAATTCCTGAGCCTGTGTTGCTGTCAAACGGGAAATAAAGCTGCTCTTATCATTAAAATCTTTATACAAACCTTCTATATCTGTTAAAAATGCAAGTTTCTCTGCACCAACTGCTTTTGCGATTGCACAAGCCGCATCATCTGCATTGATATTATAAGTCTGGAACTTTTCATCAAGACCGATTGGTGCAACGATAGGAAGAAAATCCTTTTCTAATATATCATATAAGATACCTTCATTTACCTTTGTAATATTTCCTACAAATCCAATATCTTCTCCGTTGGAATATTTCTTTTCTACTTGTAATAATCCACCGTCTTTACCACTGATTCCTACAGCCTTTACACCAAGTTCCTGTACCATTGTTACAAGACGCTTATTTACTTTTCCAAGTACCATTTCTGCAATTTCCATCGTTTCTTCATCTGTGACACGAAGACCATTTACAAAACGGGATTCTTTTCCTGTTTTGGCAACCCATTTGCTGATTTCCTTACCGCCGCCATGTACAATAATTGGTTTAAATCCAACCAATTTTAATAACACAACATCTTTGATTACATTTTTTTGTAATTCTTCGTTGCTCATAGCAGAACCGCCATATTTTACTACTACAATCTTACGATTAAATTTCTGAATATATGGCAATGCCTCAACCAATACGCTCGCTTTATCTAATGCACTTAAATGTTCAATCATACTCTCCACCTCTTTAAGAACGATAATCTGCATTGATTTTTACATAATCATATGTCAGATCACATCCCCATGCTGTTGCTGTCTCTGTTCCCATTTTCATATCTACTACGACCGTAACCTCTGGCTCGGACAAAATCTTTGTTGCTTCTTCTTCGCTGTAATCAGTACCGCACCCATCTTTATAAATCTGAATACGACCTGCCTTAGACTGGAAGAACAATTCAATTACTTCTGGATCAAACTCTACACCTGAATATCCTAATGCACATAAAATACGTCCCCAGTTAGCATCATGTCCATAAATAGCAGCCTTTGTCAAAGAAGAACAAATTACACTCTTTGCTAAAATACGAGCATGCTCTTTTGTATCCGCATTGATAACAGTTGTTTCAAATAAAGCTGTCGCACCTTCTCCATCTCCTGCCATTTTCTTTGCCAATGTTTCATTAATATAATGAAGTGCTTGTGTAAATTTCTCGTATGCTTCTCCCTTTGTTGTAATTTCTGCATTTCCTGCCATACCGTTTGCTAATACGAGCAATGTATCATTGGTAGAAGTGTCTCCATCTACAGAAATCATGTTAAAAGTATCTACAACGTCTGTTTTTACTGCCTCTGTCAAAAGCTCCTTGCTAATTGCGATATCTGTTGTAACAAATCCAAGCATAGTACACATATTTGGATGTATCATACCAGAACCTTTACACATACCGCCTACTGTTACAGTCACTCCATCAATATCAAACTGTACAGCTACTTCTTTAGAAACAGTATCTGTTGTCATAATTGCTTTTGCTGCCTGATGACCTGCTTCCAAACCTGCTTTTTTTGCTTCTGCAAGTTTTATGACACCGGCTTTTAACTTGTCCATTTTTAACTGCATTCCAATAACACCTGTAGATGCTACCAATACACTTTCTTTTGGAATCTGTAATGCATTGCTTGCTGTTTCTGCTGTTTCTAAGCAATAAGAATAGCCAAGCTTTCCGGTACATGCATTTGCAATACCTGAATTTACGATTACAGCCTGTGCATAATCACTATGTTCTACAACCTCTTTGTCCCATAATACTGGAGCTGCTTTTACTACGTTTGTAGTAAATGTACCTGCTGCCTTACATGGTACAACGCTGTATACTAACGCCATATCCAGTCTGTTCTGATATTTAATTCCTGCTTCTACGCCTGCTGCTTCAAATCCTTTTGCTGCGGTTACACCACCCTGAATAATCTTCATCTTTTTTCTCCCTTATGGCACAAACTTTGTAACATTTTCCTCATTTAAATTTTCTTCATAATAATTGCAATCTTCTCTGAATTTCCATTTTAATTTCTGCCAAAAATGATTGCCGACTGCATTGCTCTTAAATGCAATCAGATTTATTTTGTTAATCCCCTCGTTCTTCAAAGAATCCTTGCAAATCTCCACCATTTGCTGTCCAATTCCAAGCTTACGATACTTTGGAAGGACACATACATGATACAGGCATCCTCTTCTTCCGTCATGTCCGCAAAGAATACCGCCGACTATCGTTTCATGATGTACAGCTACTACACTCAAGCCAGGATTTCTTTTTAAAAATCTTGCTATCCCCTCTCTGGAATCATCAATTGAACGAATACCGAAACCTGAAATAGATTTCCACATTTCAAATACAGCGTCATAATCTTCTATGGTCATTGGTCTGATCCAAATATCCTGCATCATTTCATCTCCTCTTTTTCTTAACTATTCCTGTTATTATTTATGGGAACATTGGAATTAAATGTAACCCTTCGTCCTCTGCAAAGCCAAACATCAGATTCATATTTTGAACTGCCTGTCCTGCTGCACCTTTTACAAGATTGTCAATGGCTCCCATCATAATGACACGACCAGTTCTTTCATCTAAAACGACATTGACATCTACATAATTAGAACCTTCTACCCATTTTGTTTCCGGACATACCCCTTCATCTAATACACGCACAAATTTTTCTTTATCATAATACTTTTTGTATGCTGTACGAATCTGTTCTTTTGTTGGAAGTGTACCATCTGCCTGTACTTTTAATTTTGCATAAGCAGTTGCCAAAATACCACGATTCATTGGAACTAAATGTGGTGTGAAATTAATCATCACCTGACAATCTCCAGCATACCCTAATTGTTCTTCGATTTCTGGTGTATGTCTATGGCTTGCAACGCCATATGCTTTCATATTTTCATTTACTTCACAGAACAGATTTGGAAGCTTCGCACCTCTGCCTGCGCCAGATGTACCAGATTTTGCATCAATGATAATCGTATCAACATCGATCAACCCTTCTTTTACTAAAGGATAACAGGTTAAAATAGAACATGTTGTATAACATCCAGGATTTGCAACCAATCTTGCCTTTTTTACATCCTCACGATTTATTTCACAAAGACCATACACAGCTTCTTCGATAAACTGTGGAGATTTATGTTCGATACCATACCATTTTTCATAAACAGCTACATCTTTAATACGATAATCAGCAGATAAATCAATAAACTTTGCTTTCTGTAAATATTCCTCTTTTAAGATGCCAGCGAGGTATCCTTGTGGTGTTGCTGTAAATACAACATCTACCTGTTCTACCAATTCTGCAATGTTATCATCAAAGCATTTTGCTTCTACGATTTCAAAGAAATTACGATATACATCACTGTATTTCTGGTCCACATAACTACGGGAACCATACCATTTAATCTCAACTTCTTTATGATTCATTAAAATACGAACCAACTCTCCACCTGCATATCCGGTAGAACCGATAATACCAACCTTTATCATAGATACCTCCATCTTTTTGGGGTGTCACTCCCACACACATCACATTCTTGTATATTTATACACCTTATTTTCCTGTTTTGCAATAGTTTTTTGCATATTTTTGTTTTGTTTTGTATTTTTATTCACTCCCCCTACATCTATGTGTTTTCTCGACAAGCATTTTATATACTAGAAAACAAATAATTCCTACTATACAAAAAAGGTTATTTACGGACTCCTGCACATAAATAACCTTTTTTGTTTTCCTTATAATAATGATTAAGCAAGCCTGAAATTTCTTTTTTGTGCATAAATATATAACGGTCACATAAATCGATGATTTCCTAGTCATGTGTAACACTCAAAGTGGCTGCTTCACGCAAAAATGCTAATTTATAATCAGATATTTCTTTCAAACACACCGAAGTTTTATCGTGAATATGTAGCATATTTCCTTCTTTAAATGAATCCGTTATTTTTCTATCAGAAAGTCCAATCTGCATTTATCTGACCAAACGTAAGTATACAAAATTCAAAGACGCATATCTGCTTTTTACGGAAAGTCTGCGACAACATCTTTTTTATACGCCATTCCTGCATATTTGTGCATATTTTATTTTTTTTTATTTTTTTATGCATTTTTATGCAAATAATGCTTGCATTTATTCATGAAAAGGTGTATTGTATCAAGTAGAGAAAATGAAACACAGTCTTAAAGGAGATTTTTATAATGAAAGATAAAATTATTTTAGCATATTCAGGTGGTCTTGATACTACAGCAATTATTCCATGGTTACAGGAGAATTACAATTATGATGTTGTTTGCTGCTGTATCAACTGTGGTCAGGGTGAAGAATTAGACGGATTAGAAGAAAGAGCAAAATCCTGTGGTGCTACAAAATTATATATTGAAGATGTTATTGATGAATTCTGTGATGATTATGTAGTTCCTTGCGTACAGGCAAATGCAATCTATGAAAACAAGTATTTATTAGGTACTTCTATGGCTCGTCCTGTTATCGCAAAGAGATTAGTTGAAATCGCTCGTAAAGAAGGTGCTGTTGCAATTTGCCATGGTGCTACTGGTAAAGGTAATGACCAGATTCGTTTTGAATTAGGTATCAAAGCATTAGCTCCAGACTTAAAGATTATCGCTCCATGGAGAGATGATAAGTGGCAGATGGATTCTCGTGAATCTGAAATTGAATACTGCAAAGCTCATGGCATTAATCTTCCATTCTCTGCTGATACTTCTTACAGCCGTGACCGTAACTTATGGCACATCAGCCATGAAGGTCTTGAATTAGAGTTCCCATCTCAGGAGCCAAATTACGATCACTTATTAGTACTTAGCCAGACTCCAGAAAAAGCTCCAGATGAAGCAGAATATGTAACAATGACATTTGAAGCTGGTGTTCCAAAAACATTAAACGGCAAAGCTATGAAAGTTTCTGAAATCATTACAGAGTTAAACGCTTTAGGTGGAAAGCATGGTATTGGTATCATTGATATCGTAGAAAACCGTGTTGTTGGTATGAAGTCTCGTGGTGTTTATGAAACTCCAGGCGGTACAATCCTTATGGAAGCTCATCAGCAGTTAGAAGAATTAATCTTAGATCGTGATACATATACATTAAAGAAAGAAATGGGCAACAAGTTTGCTGACCTTGTATACGAAGGAAAATGGTTCACACCTAAGCGTGAAGCTATTCAGGCATTCATTGAATCTACACAGAAGTATGTTACTGGTGAAGTTAAATTCAAACTTTACAAAGGCAACATCATTAAAGCTGGTACTACTTCTCCATATTCTCTCTACAATGAAAGCCTTGCTTCTTTCAAGACTGGCGATTTATATGATCACCATGATGCAAGCGGATTTATCAACTTATTTGGTCTTTCCTGCAAGGTTCGTGCTATGAAAATGGCTGAAGTTGAGGGTAAATAATTGAAAGTAGGCTATATATTATTAGCATACTTCGCAATCATAACACTTGTTGCTTTCATCCTCATGGGAGTTGACAAACATAAAGCAAAAAAAGGGGCTTTCCGAATTTCGGAAGCCTCTCTCTTTGTTATTGCACTTCTTGGCGGCAGCATTGGTTCTACTGCTGGTATGCTTGTATTTCATCATAAAACCAATCATTGGTATTTTCAGTTTTTTATGCCATGTATTACACTGCTTCAAGTGCTTGGCATACTCATATGGACATTTATAAAAGCAGGTTGGTTATAGACCACCCTGCTTTTGTGTTATAAGTATGATTTTATTTTTATGCAAGAGATACGATAATACCGCCATCATTTGCATAAATAGAGGACACCCCTCTTGTTTCATTGATTACGATATCTTTGTACTGTGCCTTTGCTGCAAAAAGTCCTTTTACATATTCTGCTCTTTCTGCACAGTTGCAATGTGCAATGACAAGATTACATTCTTTTACATTTTTTCCTAACTTAGCTGCTTCTGAAAGCACACTCTCTACCATCTTCATAAGTGCTTTACGGCTTCCGATTGTCTGTGAGCTTTGTACAATCTCTCCTTTTACGCCTTTGCAGATTGGTTTGATTTTCATTGTACTTGCCAATGCTGCTTTCCAATTTGGCAAACGACCATTTTTACGAAGTGTTTCTAAGTTGTCCAAAACAAAATAAATAATATGTTCATCGCGGAAACGTTCTATACGTTCTACAATATCTTCAAAAGAAAGTCCGAGCTTTTCTAAACGAAGTAATTCTAAAAGCTGTGCTGTCATACCTGCACTTGCAGATTCAGAATCGATAACATGGATTTGTTTTTCTCCATATATTTCCTCATATAAATTTTTTCCTAATACAGCAGCATTATAGCTTCCGCTTAAATGACTGGAAAGTGTGATAACATATACTCTCTGTGCATCACAATTGTATGCCTGCATAAACGCTTCTGGAGATGGACAAGAAGTTTTTGGACAGCCTTCATAAGCAGCAATATGTTCCAATAATTCCTTCTGATCCAGAGCTTCATCATCTTCCCAGAACTTTTCTCCTACTTGAAGTCCAAGTGGAATGCTCACAATATGTTCATCTTTTTTTAAAATGCTTGGTACCTCACCACAGCTATCTATTACAATTCTAAAGCTCATATATCACTACCCCATTTTAAAATATTTTCTTTGCACAATCATATGTAGTTTGTTATACTAGTTGTTGTACTGTTCATTATACTATATTTAAAGGATTGATACAACATGATTGCATTACAAATTACAGAATTAAAATCATTTATGGGAAAACTGTTAGCTACAAATGTGTTTGATGACTTTCTTCTTCAGGAGGCGGTACTTCAAATGGGAATCGGTTATGTAATAGATGGTCACATTCACAAAGATTTTTATACAAACGAAGAAGATGCTTTGATTGCAAATCTTGATTTTATTCCTTATCGCGAAGTAAAAAGCACTTTATTTGACTTAATAAAAGGAAAGCGTACACCACTTGGTTTCCAAATCGTGTTACAGCTTTCCCCTTCTAAGTGTCTTGCACTCTTTCCAGAAGGATTAGAGACACATCTTATAAAAGCATTGATTGTAAACATTCGCTTTGATGGCAGCAAAGCAATGGTCACATCTGGAATCAGCTATACGTCCTTTTCTATGGAGAAAGAACCAGAACGTATTTGGGACAAAGCACTGGCAGATTTCCTTGTCAAAGCAGATATCCGATTTGACTACATTTAATGCTTTAGTTTTGGTTTAAAGATTACGGCTGCAAGCAGACCAAAGATCAGTGCAGCACTGCATCCTACTGCTGCCGCCTGAAATCCACCAGTAAACAATCCCATAAATCCATCTTTATCTACCGCTTCTTTTACGCCTTTCATCAATATATTTCCAAATCCTAACAGCGGTACCGTAATTCCTGCTCCGATTGCTTCCTGCAATGGTTCAAAAACTCCAATAAAACTCAACACTGCTCCGCTCACAACTAATAACACCATAATGCGTCCAGGCATCAGTTTTGTTTTTTCCATTAAAATCTGCACGAGTGCACATACAATACCGCCGCCTATAAATGCCCATACATATTCCATATGAAGTCCTCACTTATCTTTATAAGCGATTGCAAAACTTTGACTTTTCAAAAGCCATCATACTGCAATCGACTATGTTGCCTTTAGTATGTGAGGAACATTTCATTTTCATTCTTCAAATTCACAAGTTACATAAAAGCCTTTTGGATTTTGTTCAATATTGGTAACAACGCCTGTTCTTGCCAACATTCTTTGATTAAATGGAAAATTTCCTGACATGGCAAGTGAGGGATCAATCGTATAATAATAATTGCTTGGCAGTACACCCTCAGTTACCGTAATCTGCTGTCCAATCTCTAAAAGCCCCTGTCGTTCCATTTTAAATTCCATTGTTCGTTTCATACGTTTACACTTCTTTCTTGGATGCTCTGCGTTCCACCCACTGTTCTACTTCTGATACAAGAGACGTTGTTCCAAGAATACAAATCGGTTTTTGCGTTTGCTGTGCTAATGTGATTGCTTCTTCTATCGTCTCTGTCCACTCTGCACAAATGCCTTGTTCTTTTAATGTTTCCGTCTGTTCTTTTCCAAATTTATAATGTGCATTTTGACTCTTTGTTAAAATCATCTTTTGTGCGGTCTGCTGCATCATCTGGGCTACCCCTATATAATCTTTATCAGAAGGGATTCCGATAATGACTGCTGCCTGCTCAATCTGAAGCTGTTTCAACGCTTCTAATACTTGATTACAGCTTGTTCGATTAATGCATGCATCCAACAATAAAAAGGGTTCTTCTGACAAGATTTCCAAACGCCCCGGCCATTTTAATGTTTTCAGCACTGCTTTCATTTCCGCTTCTTTCAGCACATTTTTCTGCGTTTGGTCTTGTAACATCAATTCACTCATTGCAACTGCCAAGGCTACATTTTTTGCCTGATATGTGCCTAACAGCGGAATCTGAATATCTTTATAGCGGCGTTGTAATGTCACGACATCAAAACACATTCCCTTTTTTGTATACAATATATGCTCTGCCCAAAAGTCTCTTCCATATATATACATCGGAACTTGCATCTGTTCTGCTCGCTTTTTTAAAACCTGCAATACTTCTGGCTCTTGCTCGCTGACAAACACTGCTTTTTGTCCGCTTTGGATGATGGCAGCTTTATTTTGTGCAATTTTTTCTAATGTATCACCAAGTTCTCTTGTATGCTCCAAAAATATACGGTTAATTATTGCATAATCATGCACAACATTATTTACATCATCCTGTGCAGCACCTTTTCCACATTCCATTACTTGATACTGTACTCCTGCTTTATGAAATAATTCCAATGCAATGGCTGCCTGAATACCCATCGGACTGATGTATTCTTGTGGTTTGAGTGTTGCTTCTACTTTATCAAACTGTGGTTTTACATGTAAGGCCGCCTGTGCAAATGCTTGATCTTCTACAGGCTTTCCCTGTATCTGAATACGTTCTGTAAAATGCAGAATATGAGGACTTGTCATAAGTCCTGTTTTTCCATGCACGCCTAAAATTTCTGAAAGCATTTTTGCTACAGAGCCTTTTCCTTTACTTCCAGTTACCAACACAGTCGGTACTTGTTGTTTTTGTGCATAGGCTTCTATGATTTCTTTTGAAAATTTAGGATTTCTTTTTTCGCTGTCTTTTGCAAGATAATCCAGATAAGGCTCTGCTTTCATATAAGAAGCATATACATAATCTATTGCCTGTTTGATATTCATGCTTTAAAATCTCCCATGATTGTATCAAGAATTGCTCCTGCCACATTTACTCCTGTTGCTCGTTCCATGCCCTCAATTCCAGGCATTACATTGATTTCACAAAAATAAGGCTTTTCTTTTCCAAACAAAAGATCAATGCCAAGAAAATCCAGTCCTGTTTTGGCGTAAATATCTTTTGCTGCCTGTCTCATATCATCTGTGATTGGCAACGCTCTTACACTTGCTCCAAGTGCTACATTTGCCTTAAATCCTTGTTTTGCTTCTCTTGTCATAGATGCTATGATTTCTCCACGAATGCTGTAAAAGCGAATATCCCTGCCATAACTTTCTGAAATATATGCTTCTAATAAATATTCTTTTTCTAAATCATATCGTTTTGTCAATGCTTCCCAATCCGCTGCATTTTCTATCAAAAATACTTCTGCTCCTTGAGAGCTTTCTAAGCCTTTTGCAACAAATACGCTTCCAAGTTTTTGGGCAATCGTTTCATATTTAGTAAATGCTGTTCCAAGCATATATTTTGGCATATAAAAGCCTTTAGAAGAAAGAGTCTGTACTTGCATATATTTATTGATATAGCAGTCAAATGCCTCTAATTTATTATAAGAGCGTGTTGCAAGTGTATTGATCTGATCTTTGATATGTCCATATTTATAACGATTGATTACAAAATCGCGCTTCTCTAGTTTTTTTCCTTCATAGTATACGCCATCTTCTTCTACTGTCACATCTGCAATACCGATGATTTTCAGATCCACACCTCGTTTTTTTGCTTCTTCTACAAGACGATTACAAGTATAAGCACCTGTCATATGACTGTATTTTTCGATAATATAACCTTTTAACATATATCTCACCTCAAAAAAAAGACCACGATAACAACGGTTCTATCGTGGCCTTTTGTAAATAACTTATATATTATTCAACTTTTCCTACTTCCATATTTTTTGGAAGAACCAAATTTAATACGATAGAAACTACGAATACTACCGCTACTACGTTCTCAGAAAATACAGCCTGTACCATACTTGGGAAGCATCTCCATAAGTCGATTTCACTTGCTGCTGTAAAACCAATACCAACTGCAAGAGATAATGCTGCAATTGTAATATTTCTCTGATTAAAACCTGCTTTTGCAATCATTTCTACACCAGAAACCATGATTGTACCAAACATCATAATTGTACATCCGCCTAATACAGACTCTGGTAAAGATGCAAAGAAATTACCGATTGGAGGTAATAAACCAGCTAAAATCATACATACTGCACCAGTTGCAATTGTAAAACGGTTTACAACCTTTGTCATATTGATTAATCCTACGTTCTGTGAAAAGCTTGTTACAGGAGGACATCCAAATAAACCTGAGATTGCAGAAGCAAAACCATCACAAGCTAAAGAGCCTGAAATTTCTTCGTCTTTAATGTCTCTTCCTAAACCACCTGCTACCATTGCAGTTGTATCACCGATTGTTTCTGCAGCGGATACTAAAAAGATAATTGCAACAGAGAAGATTGCTCCAAGATGAAATTCTGGTGCATATGGCATTAACTTTGGTAAAGAAACGATGCCACCTTCAAAAATAGCAGATAAATCTACTTTACCCATGAAGATTGCTGCAATATAACCAACAACAAGACCTGCTAATACAGATAACTGTTTTAAATATCCTTTTGCAACACAGTTCCAGATTAAACATACTGCTAATGTAATAGTACCGAGCAATAAGTTCTGTGGAGAACCAAAGTCTTCTGCATAACCACCGCCAAAGCTTCTTGCACCTACTGTAAATAAAGAATAACCGATAGAAGTTACTACAGATGCAGCTACGATTGGGGAAATAATCTTTCTCCAATATTTTGCGAAAAGACCAATTGTACCTTCAAAAATACCACCACAGATAACAGCACCGATTACAGCCGGATATCCATAATTAGCTGCTACTGTACATAATACTGTTACGAATGTAAAACTTACACCCATAACGATTGGAAGTCTAGAACCTACTTTCCAAACTGGAAAAAGCTGAATCAATGTTGCGATACCTGCAACAAACATAGCATTCTGCAATAATACAGCGATTGCTTCCTGATCAAGTCCACCTGCTGCTGCAATAATGGTAATTGGTGTAAGGTTGGCAACAAACATAGCTAAAATATGCTGTAAACCAAATGGAACAGCCTTTGCTACAGGCACTCGTCCATCCAACTTGTAGATGTTGTTTACACTACAGTTTTCACTTTTGTTCATAAATTTTTCTCCTCTTCTCGTTCACCAAAATTGGTAATACCTTTTTCTTACCTATTTATCATAATCGGTAGCGGAGATTTTTTCAACCTTATTTTTGAAATTTATACACTTTTTTTCATTTTTATGCTATCAATTATATTATTTTATTCCAAACACACTTCTTCACCAAGTGTCACCGAATACAAAATCACTTCTTTGACTTCCATATAAAGTGCCTGCTCTAATGCTTTTTTGTAATATTCCATCTGCACATGATAACGTTTTCTTAATTCTTCCGGCTGTTGGATAAAGTCTGTTTTATAATCTACTAAGACTAATTTGCCGTCTTCTTCAAAATACGCATCCATAATTCCCTGTACAAGCATCATTTCTGTTTCCGGAAATGTTTCATTCATCGTATTTGCTGGTATTCCAAGGAAAAAGGACTGTTCTTTGAAAAGTTTATCATGCTTTGCTGCCAAAGCCATTCTTTTGGCAAGTGTTGTTTTGGCAAATTGCTGCATATTTTTAATGTAAATACATTCCTTTTGTCTTTGTGTCAACTTTCCGGAAGCCTCCATCTGTTCTAATGCCTGCTTCCATTCTGCCATATTGTTCGGAATATGCGTAAAATCCAAAAGCTCAAACACTCTATGATAAGCCGTTCCTCGTTCTGCACCCTTTACTTCTTCTGCCTGCTGTATAAAAGGTGGAATATATGGTGTAAATTCTTTTTGCTGCGGTGCTTCCATCGCTTCATAAACACCTTCCCATTCCTCTTTCATTGCTTCTCTTTTTAATTCTGTAACCGTTGTTTTACTGTAAAGCTGCTGTAGATTTTCATACGGATACTGATAAGAAAAGCGGGTATCGTATGCCTCTTTTAAGCGTTTTATTTGTGGTGACGTTTCTTTTTGTTCTGCTGCAAACGATTGTAACTGTGCAAGCAATGATTCTTTTCGTTCGTCTCGACTGAGAGCTTCTTCGATTTCTGTAGCTACATAATCTTCTACTGTAAATACACGAAGTTTGATTGGTGTATGCTCGTCTCTTGCAATCAGACATAAATCCAGATAAGACCTTGCTTCTAATACATCTGACAATATACACGTTTCAGAAAATGACATAGGTTCTTCCACATCAATCTGTGCTTTATATCCTGCCATAATAAGCTTTTCTTTTGCTCTTGTCATAGCAACATAAAAAATACGCTGTTCCTCTGCCAAAATTTCCTGTTCCATTTTAAGTGCAATGACATTTTTACGAAGCGTACGATTTTTACTTCTCAAATTGACATTGATATAATCCATTCCCAGTCCCATATCATTATCAATTAAAATCATCTGCTGTTTATCACGCATCTGATATTGCTGCCCCATACCACATACAAATACGACTGGAAATTCCAGTCCCTTACTTTTGTGTATACTCATGACTTTTACTGCATTGGTATGCTCGATATTAGATGCTTCTCCATAATCAATAGACTGTTTATGAAGCTGATTAATATAGGAAGTAAATGCAAACAAGCCTTGATAACCACCTATTCCAAAACTTGCTGCTTTTTCCAATAAAAGCATAACATTTGCCAAACGTTTTTCTCCATCTGAAAGTACACTGACATATTCTTTATAATGAAAATCTCTTAAAATTTCATATAACAATTCTGCCACCGTTAAATATTCCATTTTTCGGCGATAGTTTTGCAACATCTCAAATAGTGTTTGAATTTTATGAGAAATAGCATCTTCTGGCATATCTTCCTTATATAAAGAAAGCATTTCATACAATGTCTGCTCTGATTTTTTAACAGAAAGCTGTCTTTTTTGTATCGTTTCGTTATAATAAATCTTTACTTTAGAAAGTTCATTTTCTGTCATATTTCCAAAAATAGAAATACATACGCCAAACAATGCCACATCTAATCTTGGATTTTCGATTGCTTGCAATAATTTAACTAAATTTTGGATTTCTGCTGCATCAAAGTAGCCACTTCCAGAAGCCATAAAAACAGGGATTCCTTCTTGTTCGAATACTGTTTGATAGGCATCCTGAAAACTAGATGGTGCACGAAACAACAGCACAATGTCTTTGTATGTGACTTTGCGAAGGCCTTCTCCTTCTTCGTCTAATATATATCCATCCTGCACCAATTCTTTGATACGTTTTGCCACACAATATGCTTCCCATTGCTTTGTATCATATAAATCCGGCTTATCCTGCGTAGCAATCAAAAGCTCTGCCTCCATATTTGGTGCTTCCTCATAGTTTGCACCAAGATACAGTGCTGCATGTTCATCATAATCAATACCGCCCAACTCCTGCATCATTACTTTAGAGAAGATACTGTTTGTCGCTTCTAACACCTCTTTACGGCTTCTAAAATTTTGCTTTAAATCAATGCGGATATCCTCGTCTTGTTCTTTGGCATAGGCATAATATTTCTCCATAAAAAGCTCTGGTCGTGCCAAACGGAATTTATAAATACTCTGTTTCACATCTCCTACCATAAAACGGTTATATTTGCCAATCTTTTCTCCTGATACCGCTGTTACAAGATATTCCTGTACCATGTTGCTGTCCTGATATTCATCAATCATGACTTCTGCAAAAAATTCCTGATATCCTTTTGCAATTTCTGTCGGCTCATATCCATCTTCAGTCTCTTTTAATAAAATCTTTAATGCCATATGCTCCATATCATGGAAATCAATGATGCCTCGTCTTCTTTTTTCAGCATCTAATCGTTCCATGTATGTAATAGTCATATCAATCAATGTACCTGCAACTGCACAGCATATCTCGTTTTCTGTTTCAATGCTCTGCGGACTCTTGCCAAAGAAAGAAATACCCAATTCTTGAATTGCTTTTTTATAATCTGTACGTTTCTTTTTGACCCACTCTCTTTTTCCACTATGAACACTTTCATCTTTTTTAGAAGACAGTCGGTCAAATTTCATATTTGGAAGCAATTTAGACAATGCATCTAAATCTTCTTGTGCATCTAATTTTTCCAAATATTCCATTTCTGCCTCTAATATATCGGCATACATATATGGTCCATCAGGCTCTGTTGCTACACGATATAATTGTCCGTAAGCCTCCCTATAGCTTTTTAACAAGCCCTTTATATGCAGTAATAAATATGCTCCGCTTTCTGTATGTGTAAATTCTTCCATATTGCGGAATGTGTAATCTTTTTTTCGCTCCAAAAGCCATCGCTTTGGAAATGGCATACTCATCGCTCTTATATAGAGCTGTTCTATATATTCTTCCAGATTACTTTCTCTTGTATTGTGGCATATAAATTCTACCATATTTAAGAAATCAGGTTCGGCTGCTGCAAATGCTTCTTCTAAAATCTGCTCTTTTACTTCGCTGCTGATTAGCTTTACTGTCACCTCATCAGCTACTGTAAAGTCTGGTTCTAATGCAATCGCTTCAAAATGATTTTTGATTAAATACAAACAAAAACTATGGATTGTTGTAATTTGTGCCTGATGCACCAATACAGCCTGTCTTTGCAGATGTGCATTCATAGGGTCTGCTGCAAGCCTTTCCTGAATGGCATTGCTGATTCGTTCTTTCATACCTGCTGCTGCAGCATTTGTAAATGTTACGACTAACAGACGGTCAATGTCTATCGGATGTTGCTGATCGGTAATAAGCTGCAAAATACGTTCTACCAACACAGCAGTTTTACCACTTCCTGCTGCCGCAGAAACTAATATATTTTTTTCTCTTGTGTCAATGACCTTTTGCTGATCTTTCGTGAATGTTATTGCCATCTTTCTTCCTTTTCTGCAAGTTTTTGTTTCATCTGTTCTAATGCTTCTTCATCAGACATCGTTTTAATCTGCTTTTTCTCATATCCTGTCTGCTTTTCATCAAATCCGCAGATACCTTTGTAATCACAATACATACAGCCATCTTCTTGCATATTTCTAACGTATGGCTTTTTTTCGATATCTCCGTTCATAATCTGACTTCCCATCTCATATATTTTATGATGGGCAAATTTTCGCATAACATCAAAATCTGTTTCACTGCATACGCTTGAACTTTGTGTCGGTGAGCCATCTTTTTTACGACTGTATGGAATAATGTTAGATGTCGTTTCCATTTCGCTGTCTAACAGATGAACGACTGTTTCATCTGCATTTAACAATCCACGACTTCTCTGTTCTTTTAACAATGCTGCATCCAGATTGTCTAAATCTTGTGCTCCATCCATACTTACGATCGGATCTGCTACGCGGTAATAAAACATCGCTGCCGGATGAATATGATTTTTCGGATATTTTGCTTCTAATAATCGTGCTGAACTATCCATATAGACGATTAACTGCATTTGCAGTCCTTCATACATACAATCCAGCTCTAACTGCTTATTTCCCGTTTTATAGTCGATGACTTTTACATACATATCATCTTCTACCTTTGCAACATCCAAACGGTCAATACGGCCCTGAAGTCGCATCATCAATTCACGCGTTGCATTCCACTCACAAGAAACATCAAAATCAATTTCTACGCCATACGTTTGAAAAGCACCTGCCTGCATATGCGTTTTTAATACGCTCAGGCTTCGTTTTAAAATACGCTCTGCTCTTGTTAATGCATAGCCGTTACGAGCTTTATCCAACAACAATTCATCGCCATATTGTTCTTTTAAAAGTGCCAGCTTTTCAGATATTTTTTCTTCTCCATATTCATTCGGGAAGTTTTTCCAACTATATCCATCTTTTTCCAAATCTTTTCCAAACGATGCCAACACATCATGAAAAATATTTCCGAGGTCTGCTGCATGAAGGACATATTCTTCTGGTTTTCTTAATCCCATACCGTACTTCAAAAAATGTGCATACGGGCAAGCTGCAAATTGCTCCAAACGGCTGATACTGCCATACAATACACTGCCATACAATGCTCTTGCAATGCTAGGGTCTATCTTTTCGCTTCCGCCCATTAAAAATGCCTGTTCTAGCATCTGATTTACGATATCCTGTTCTTTATGCTGCTGTAATACAAACAACATTGTATATAATACGTCATGCTGTTCTGACGGAAGACTTCCTTCGGCATACTTACGAAGTAATTGTGCGGTCTGCTGTATTAGCACGGAACGATGCTCTGGCATATTTTGCAGCGAAATTTTTTGTACTATAAGGCGTGGAAAAAGTTTTTTTACAGTTCCAATAAAATAAGAAGGACGAATTTCTTTTTCTGCATTATCTAAAAGTGCATACAATAAATACAGTCGTTGGGAAGGCTTTGTAAGCTGCTGATACAAATAAAAACGCTGTCTAAACTGCAGCTGTCTTCTTGTCGGTGCAAGCGTAATGCCTTGATTGGTCAGATATTCTCTGTCCATATCAGATATCATGCCGCCCTTTGTATTGTTTCCCGGAATATTCGTATCGTTGACTCCTACTACAAACAGTGCTTTTACCTGACTAAGACGTGTTCGTTCCATATCACCAATCAGCACTTGGTCTGCTTTGGCTGGAATCAGACCAACCTGCAATTCTTCAAATCCAGCCTGCAATATTTCCTGAAAATGTTCTAACGACATTTCCTCATCTCCCATAAGCACTGTCATCTGATTAAACAAATCCATGATTTCTCGATAAATCTGATGATATTCCTTTGCTCTTGCCATATCACCCTGTTGTTCAAAAGCTTCTGCATACTCCCACAGCTTCTGTTCTACACAAAGCTGCTCCATAAAATGATACAACTGCTCCATATAAGTGCGAACCGTATAGTTTCCTTCAAACAAACATGGTTCTATCTCTTTTATGAGTTTTTCTCTTAATTGGTTGATATATTCTAAAGAAAATGTCTTTCCTTTTCTTGTAAATGGACGCAAAAATGCTTTTCTTCCGCGAATACCGGTTTCAATCAAATATACTTCAAACAAATCTGCTTCTTCTGCTGTCAAAGTGCTAAATCCGCTTCTTACATATCGCATAACTCCTGCATAGGAAAAATCTCTCTCTAAAATTTCTAACAGTCCCATAAGAAGTTCTGTTGCCGGATTGTGCATAATTTTTGTATTGGTATCCATAAAGTATGGTATTTCCATCTGAAGCATTGCTTCCTGTAATGGATGGCGATAGGTGTCCATACTTCCGCAGATGACTGCAATATCTCTATATTGATAGCCTTCTTCTCGAATGAGTCGTTTGATTTCTCCTGCAAGCCAAAGACTTTCCTGCTGCGGATTTGCAGCCTGCCATATGGTGATTGCATTTGTTTCTTTTGTGTAAGCACTTGTTTTTTCACGAAATAGATTTTGCTCAAAATGTGCAAGCTCCGGCTGACGCTCAAATCGTTTTTGTCCTGTATACCAAATATAAGGCTCTACACGCACGCGTGCCTGCTCTGCTAACTTTTCCAAATCCTGAATCGTCTTTGCCGTAATATAAAACAACTGCTGTTCTGTCGTTACAAACTTTGGTTCTCCTTCTATTGTCATAGTAACATACATTTCCTTTGACAATATCATCAATTCCTGCACAAGCGGCATCTGTACAGGTGTAAAACCAGTAAATCCATCCAGACACAATACAGTATCTTTCCAAATGCTAGACTCCTTTAAACGCTTTGTTAAAATAGGATACATAGATTCACTTGTACGATAACTGTCTTTTTGATATGCAACGTATGCTTTATATAACTTTTGAATATCCTCTAATCTTGCCTGAAGTCCTCTTCTGGACGCACTTTCTTGTATAACGTGCTCCATTTCCTCTGGAGAAATGCCATACTGCTGAAACTCTGAAATAATACCTTTTACTTCTGAAATATATCCATGATGCTCCATTAACTTTCCAAGTACCGGTATTTCCTCTTTCATTTCTTCAGCTAGTCGGCGCAATATTAAATTTTTTCCTGTATCATCTAACGGTGTGAGCGAATCTCCTCCAAGTTCTTCCATAACTCTGTGATACAAACGTCCAAAACTTAAAATATCGATATTTAAGATTGCATTTCCAGGATGCATACTGACAATCTGCTTTTGAATTTGCATCGTATACTGATCCGGTACGATAATCAAATATTGTCTTTTAGGATGTTTGATTGCTTCGCTTATCATACGTTCATAAATACCGATACTTTTTCCAGAACCGCTTGGTCCTAATACAAAACGAAGACTCATTTATCGTAAAACCTCTTTCATCATACGCAGTGCGTTTTCCCCTTTAATCTTATCTATAACAGATTCTGATATTCCGCTTTTGTGCATCTGTTCAAATAATTGTGGAAGCTTTCCGGAATGTGGCAATATCGGATTTGTGTCAATGCCATCAAAATCACTTCCAAGTGCTAATACATCTTCTCCACCTACTTGAATAATGTGCTTGATATGTCTGATAAAACTATCCCATGTCAAATTGCTTGGATCATCTTCCAAAAAGTCTGCTGCATAATTTAATCCCATAACACCGCCTCGTTCTGCTAACAAACGAATCTGTGCATCAGAAAGATTACGCTTATGTCCGCAAATACTTCTTGCATTGGAATGACTTGCTGCAAATGGCTTTTTTGTAATTGCTGCAACGTCCCAAAAACCTGCATCAGATAAATGGGAAACATCCACAATAATTCCTTCTTCCTGCATTTTTTCCACAATTTCAATTCCTTTTTTGGTCAATCCTGGATAAGTACCTTTTACCTTCCATGTATCTAAAGATGCAATTTCTGGTATTTCTTGTTCTTCCATACAGCCCGGATATCCAATCTCATTTGGGAAATTCCATGTCAGTGTAATCATACGCACACCATATTCATAAAACTCTCTCAAACGCTCTAAACTTCCTTCTAATACACCGCCTTCTTCAATCGTGAGCATAGCGGAAATCAGCCCCTTTTTCGCATTTTTTTCAATGTCTGCGTAATGGTATACTGGTGCAATGTATGGACTATATTCTGCACAAAACTGCTTATATAATTCTGCAAGTGTTTTTCCCTGCTGATAAGCACTTTCTACTTCCTGCATCTGTACAAACGCTGCAAAGCACTGTAATTTATAATCGCTTTCCTGCATACGTTCAATATCTAAATGACCTTCTGATTTATACAGATTATAGTGTTTTCCTTTTGCTTTTAATTTATTTAATTCATGTAATGTATCACAATGTAAATCTACGATATGCACTTTTTTGTCTCCTTTATTTTCTTATTTTCTGGTTGTATATTCACACATTTTTTCTGGTTTTAGTATACCACCTTACTACAAAGCGGACAAGTCTGCGTGAATATAGTAACGCTCTTTCCTAAGAGGCTTCTTTGCTTTCTTTAGTCAAATATATTCACAAAGCAATATGTACCACATCTACTTATCCGTAAAATATTTTATATACAAAAATCCACCTAAGGTATCCTATACCTTAGATGGACTTTCGTATCTTTATTTCTTATAAGCAAGCCTTGATTTTTTCAATCATTTCTGCATATTCTTTATCTGTTAAGTATGTCTTTGCAGGGTTCATTTCAAATACACCGCCCCATTCAAAGCCATCTTTGTACTTTGGAACAAGATGAACATGTAAATGGCATCCTGTATCTCCATATGCACCATAGTTTACTTTATCCGGACCAAATGCTTTGTGAATTGCTTTTGCAGCACGAGCTACATCTGCAAAAAATGCATTTCTGTCTTCGTCTGAAATATCTACTAATTCACTTACATGATCTTTGTATGCTACGATACATCTGCCTGGATGAGACTGTTCTTTGAATAAAATCAAAGTACTCACACTCAGTTCACAGATTTCAATACCAAATTTATCTAATAATTCGCCTTTTTGGCAATATCCGCAATTCTGCATAGTTTTTCTTCCTTTTATGCTGATTTTCTTATCGCTGTGCAAGTGCCTGTGCGATATCTTCCTTCATATCAAGTACTGCCTGACGAGATGCTTCTGCGAAATGCTCTGCACCAAACTTTGCATACGCTTCCTGCTGGTATGCTGCAATAATACCTCTAGAAGAGTTGATGATTGCACCAAGTCCATCTTCGTTGAAGAAGTGAACTAAGTCTTTGCCTTTACCACCCTGTGCGCCGTAACCTGGTACAAGGATATAATTCTTTGGCATTACTTTACGAAGTGCTTTACCCATTTCTGGATATGTTGCGCCAACTACTGCACCGATGTAGCTGTAACCACAGCTTCCCATATGGTCTTCGCCCCACTCTGCAATCTTTTCTGCAACTACTTCATATAATGGCTTGCCATCTACGATTCTGTCCTGGAATTCTCCACTGCTTGGGTTAGAAGTCTTTGCAAGGATGAAAAGACCTTTATTTTCTTCTTTACATACGTTTACGAAAGGCTTGATACCGTCAGAACCAAGATATGGATTTACAGTTGCAAAGTCTTCATCAAATCCGTAATACTGCTTGCTTCCTACAGTAACTTTTCCTAAATGACCAACTGCATACGCTTCTGATGTAGAACCGATATCGCCACGCTTAATATCTCCAATAACGACTAATCCTTTAGACTTACAATAATCCACTGTTTTCTTGAAAGCAATGAGTCCTTCGATTCCAAACTGTTCATACATTGCAATCTGTGGCTTTACTGCTGGAATCAAATCGTATGTTGCATCTACGATTGCCTTGTTATACTGCCAGATTGCTTCTCCTGCACCTGCTAAAGTTTCGCCATGCTCAGCAAATGCTGCAGCTTTGATATGTTCTGGGATAAACTTCATCATTGGGTCTAAACCTACAACGATAGGTGCCTGTGTTTTTTGGATCTTTTCAACTAATTGATTAATCATTTTTGTTCTCCTATTTGCACATATTTTTATAGAGTCTATCACTTGGTTTATAAAATGTCAACAAAGTTTTACAAAATTTGTTATAATGCCAAGTATAATACTTTCACGAGGTTTTTATATATGAATGACATATTTGCAGCCCGTCTCCGCGAACTTCGCTGTGAGGCAAATTTGTCACAAAAGCAGCTTGCAGCCATATTACATATTTCTGCGGCTACTTATTCCAATTATGAAAATGGAATTTATCCGCCTCCTTTTGCAAAGCTTTGTACCTTAGCAAAAGAATTACACTGCTCGCTTGATTACCTATGTGGATTAACAACTATCAATGTACCATATGTCAAACTGGAACGTCCCATCAATATCCATTTGAATCTTTACACGTTTCTTCAAATACTGTTTTCTCTAAACAATGCTGAACTTTCTGAATTACTTCACTACACCGAATATCTCATTTATAAAAGAACTAAAGACCAATATCTGCAGCCTCCTAAGCTGCATTTTGCCGCAGACCAAAAAGATTGAAGGGGATTTATTGCACATGAAAACAGAGCCTCAAAATGAGACTCTGCTTTCTACACATAGGGAAATTATAACGGATTTTTCCGAAATAAACTATTATTATGTGCCTACTCGTTCTTATTTGCCGTAGTAAGCCTTTAAGTACATTTCCTTGATTTCCTTCATTAATGGATATCTTGGGTTTGCACCTGTACACTGGTCGTCGAATGCCTGTTCAACCATTTCATCTAATGTGTCAAGGAAGTACTTTTCATCAATGCCGTAAGCCTGGATAGATTCCTTAATGCCTACTGCCTTCTTTAATTCTTCAATCTTTTCGATTAACTTCTTAACTGCTACTGCATCGTCTTTTTCGTTGATACCACAGAAACGAGCACATTCTGCATAACGAGCCTGTGTATGTGGATACTGATACTGAGAGAAAGTACCCATCTTACGAGGATTTTCTTCTGCATTGAATTCAACAACAAGGCTGATTAATAATGCGTTAGCAACACCATGTGGTAAGTGGTGGAATGCACCTAACTTGTGAGCCATAGAGTGACATACACCAAGGAATGCATTTGCGAATGCCATACCTGCCATACAAGAAGCATCTGCCATCTTCTGACGAGCATCTACGTTTGTAGGTTCGTTGTAAGCTATTGGTAAATATTCAAATACGTTCTTCATAGCCTTTAATGCAAGACCGTCTGTATAATCTGTAGCCATTACAGAAGCATATGCTTCTAAAGCATGTGTTAATACGTCAACACCAGATGCACTTGTTAAGCCCTTTGGCTGGCTCATCATGTTATCTGTATCAACGATAGCCATATTTGGCATTAACTGGTAGTCAGCTAATGGATACTTAACGCCTGTTTCCTGATCTGTGATAACTGCGAAAGGTGTAACTTCAGAACCTGTACCTGAAGATGTAGGAACAGCGATGAAGTATGCCTTTTCACCCATGTTAGGGAATGTGAATACTCTCTTACGGATATCGATGAAACGCATAGCCATATCCTGGAAGTCAGCTTCTGGATGTTCGTAAAGAACCCACATGATCTTACCAGCGTCCATTGCAGAACCACCACCCATTGCGATAACAACGTCTGGCTGGAATGCTGCCATAGCCTTTGCACCTGCCTGAGCATTTGCAAGTGTTGGGTCTGGCTGTACATCAGAGAATACTGTGTATGTGATACCCATTTCGTTCAATCTATCTGTGATTACATTTGTGTAACCATTCTTGTAAAGGAAGGAGTCTGTTACGATGAATGCACGCTTTTTGCCCATAACATCTTTTAATTCTCTTAATGCAACTGGCAGACAACCCTTCTTGAAGTATACCTTTTCAGGTGCGCGGAACCATAACATATTTTCTCTCCTCTCAGCAACTGTCTTGATGTTTAATAAGTGTTTAACACCTACGTTCTCAGATACAGAGTTACCGCCCCAAGAACCACAACCTAATGTAAGAGATGGTGTTAAGTTAAAGTTGTATAAGTCACCGATACCACCCTGAGAAGATGGAGTATTTACTACGATACGGCAAGTCTTCATTCTAGAAGCATGAGCCATGATTTTTTCTCTTTCGTTTACGTTTACATAAAGAGAAGATGTATGACCGTAACCACCGTCAGCAACTAACTGTTCAGCCTTATCTAAAGCTTCTTCAAATGTTTTAGCCTTGTACATAGCAAGTACAGGAGATAATTTTTCATGTGCAAATTCTTCGCTGATATCTACGCTTTCTACTTCACCGATTAAGATCTTAGAATCTTCAGGAACTTCAACACCTGCTAATTTTGCAATGTTGTATGCGCTCTGACCAACGATTTTTGCATTTAATGCACCATTGATAAGGATTGTCTTACGAACCTTATCAATTTCTTCACCCTTTAAGAAGTAACATCCTCTGTAAGCAAATTCTTTCTTTACTTCTTCGTAGATGGACTCTAAAACAGTTACAGACTGTTCAGAAGCACAAATCATACCATTATCAAATGTCTTAGAATGGATAATAGAGCTTACTGCCATCTTAATATCTGCTGTTTCATCAATGATAACAGGAGTATTACCTGCACCTACACCTACTGCTGGCTTACCTGAAGAGTAAGCAGCCTTAACCATACCAGGACCACCTGTAGCAAGGATTAAATCTGCATTCTGCATAACTGCGTTTGTAAGGTCTAAGCTTGGAACATCGATCCAGCTGATGATGCCTTCTGGAGCACCAGCTTTTACTGCTGCTTCTAATACAACCTTTGCTGCTGCGATTGTGCTGCCCTTAGCACGTGGATGTGGGCTGATGATGATAGCGTTTCTTGTCTTTAAGCAAAGTAATGTCTTAAAGATTGCTGTAGATGTTGGGTTTGTTGTAGGAATAACAGCTGCGATTAAACCGATTGGCTCTGCAATCTTAGTTGTACCAAATTCCTTATCTTCTTCTACAACACCTACTGTCTTTGTGTTCTTGTATGCGTTATAAATATGCTCTGATGCATAGTTGTTCTTGATAACCTTATCTTCTACAACACCCATGCCTGTTTCTTCTACAGCCATTTTAGCGAGAGGGATACGCATTTTGTTTGCTGCACTTGCTGCTGCGTGGAAAATAGCGTCAACCTGCTCCTGTGTATAAGTAGCAAATATTTTCTGTGCTTCACGCATTGCTTTCATCTTTGCAAGTAATGCGTCCACATTATCAATAATTGTTGGAACTGCCTGTTCAACGTTCTGCTCAACGTTTTTTGCCATGTTTTTTATCCTCCATGAAATAATTTCCTTGTGTATTAGATTGTTATTTTTTTGTCAATCAATGTACTATAAGTATATGTTATCGTTAAAAAAATGTCAATGTTACTTTTACCCAAAGTACAGAATTTGATATGTATATTTTTGTGCATTTTCCACAATGTTATACATGCAGTTATTTTTTTCTTTTTTGTGCTGTAGCAGCACTTGCACAATGTCCCGGACAATTTCCGCCTGCTGGACATCCAATACATTTATTTCCACGCTTTCTTTCTTTTAAAATATAATAAACTGCTGCACCAATAATCAGTACAAGTACAATAATCGTAATAATATTTGCCATATTTATCCAAACCTTTCTTTATATAAAACAAAATAATAAGAGTGTACCACTCCGGCACACTCTTATTCTATCTCATATCATTATTTTTTCAATGCATATGTATCATTAAATTGCTTTTCTGTATTCATGATAAGAGCTACTACAACAGCAACCATTGCTGCTACTGCAATAAGACCTGGAACAAAGCCTGCACCTAAGCTTCCTGTTGTGATGAGTGTACCAATCTGGTATACAAGGAATGCTACTGTGTAACCTGTACCGAACTGGAATGCGATACCGCCCCAGAACCACTTCTTATCCTGCATTTCAGAGTTCATAGCACCTAATGCTGCGAAACAAGGAGGTGTATATAAGTTAAACATTAAGAATGCTAATGCTGCAACTTTTGTTAATGCCATAGTTGTAGCAACTACGTTACCATCACCAACTAAAGCTAATTCTTCTGTATCGATAAATGCCTGTAAGCCGTAGCAAACTGCTAATGTACCAACTACATTTTCCTTTGCAATAAAACCTGTAACTGCTGCTGCTGCAAGCTGCCATGCTGCAACACCTACGATTGGAATTAACAATACTGCGATTGGAGAAGCGATTGTTGCAAGGATAGAAGTACTTTCCATACCTTCTTCTACTACCTGTAAGCTCCAGTTAAATGTCTGCATAATCTGTACGATTGCGTTACATACTAAAATGATTGTACCAGCTTTTACGATATATGCTTTACCACGAGATAACATGGACTGTGCAGCTCTCTTTACACTTGGAAGTTTGTATTCTGGAAGCTCCATAATAAAGAAGGATTTTCTGTACTTGTAACCTGTAATCTTGTTAATGAGCAACGCACCAATTAAGATCAATACAATACCTACAAAGTACATCAATGGGCCAACCCATTCTGCACCTGGGAAGAAAGCACCTACAAACAATGCAATAACAGGAAGCTTTGCGCCGCAAGGCATAAATGGAGTAAGCATTGCTGTTGCTCTTCTTTCTCTTTCATTACGAATTGTACGGCAAGCCATAATACCAGGGATCGCACAACCAGTACCGATTACCATAGGGATAACAGATTTACCGGAAAGACCAACTTTTTTGAAAATAGGATCTAATACAACAGTTGCACGAGCCATATAACCACAGTCTTCCAGTAAAGCGATTAAGAAGTACATTACCATTACGAGAGGGAGGAAACCAACTACTGCACCTACACCGCCGATGATACCATCAACTAATAAAGACTGTAAGAATGGATTGGCATTTTCAACAAGACCAGCAACCCATTCCTGGAATGTTTCGATCCAGCCTACCAGCCAGTCTGCGATCCAAGTACCTACCGTAGACTGGGAAATATAAAATACAAGGTACATAATCACTGCAAATATTAAGATACCGCCAATTGGATGTGTCAATACTGCATCGATCTTATCCTGTGCGTTTTTGTTTCTAGTGAAAACTTTACGTTTTTCTACGCTTGCTACAATCTTATTTGTAAATTCAAAACGTTTTCTATCTTCTGCTTCTACAGCTGCCTTGCTATGAAGGTCAATTTCAGCCTGTACATAAGGAGCTTTCTGTTCCTTTCCATAAAGAGAAACCGCTGTATTTACCAATTCTTTTAAGCCATTGTCGTTGTTCTGTGTAGAAACAGTATTGATAACAGGACATCCTAACTTTGCAGATAATGCCTTTACATCAATCTTTGTATCTTTCTTTGCATTAATATCACTCTTATTTAATGCAACTACTACTGGAATACCAAGTTCTAACAACTGTGTTGTAAAGAATAAGCTGCGGCTTAAGTTTGTAGCATCTACAATATTAATGATTACGTCTGGATTTTCATTTTTTACGTAACCGCTTGTAATACTTTCTTCTGATGTAAATGGAGACATAGAATACGCACCTGGTAAGTCAACTGCGATTACCTTCTCCGCACCATCATAATAATTTTTCTTAATCAGACATTCTTTCTTGTCTACGGTAACACCTGCCCAGTTACCAACTTTTTCTGTTCTTCCTGTCAGTGCATTGTACATTGTCGTTTTACCACTGTTAGGATTTCCCGCTAATGCAATTCTCATAATGCATCCTCCTCATTTCTTGCATCTATCAGTTAGTATAGCCTAACCTATCATCAGAAATAAAAGCGTGCCTTCACACACTCTCATTCCCAAACATTTTTGTAAAGCAGATCATAACTCTGCTTTGCTGATTCTTTATAATCTATAAAATTTATAGATTAATTTTCGTTTACAGCGATTGCTTTTGCCAATTCATTATCAATGTTGTAACGTCCATCTTTGATAGAAACTACACATCCACCCTTTACACGGGAAATTACGGTAATTGGCTCACCACTGTAACATCCAAGAGAGAAAAGAAAAGAATTTAATTCTTCATCTTCTGTAATAATCTCTTTTACAATATATTCCTGCCCAATGTTTGCATCCACCAAATTCATAAATTATCCCTCAATTTCCTGTATTTCATCCACACTCTTACGAGGGCAGCGATACATATCAATATTTTTTATGATATTTCATCAAGCTTTTGAGTTAGTTATTATTAACTAACTTGCATTATGATAATACTACTAAAATTTTCCAATGTCAACCTTTTTTCAAAAAAAATAAGCGGAGAAAGTATTGTTTTCTCCACTTATTCTAAATTGTTTGATATGCAATTATGTTTTGATATTTTTAGCTGTTTTTCAACTGTTGCTTATTGAACTGAAGTGTATAAAGCTGATAATATTTTCCTTTTAAATGTAACAGTTCTTGATGTGTACCCTGCTCTACAATCTTTCCTTTGGAAAGTAAAATAATATTATCAGAATGCTGAATTGTAGAAAGACGATGTGCTACTACGAGCATTGTACCGATATTTTTCATTTTTTCCAAAGAATCCTGAATAAGCACTTCTGTTTCTGTATCGATATTTGCAGTTGCCTCGTCTAAGATCATAACACTTGGTTTGTGTACGATTGTTCTTGCAAAAGATAAAAGCTGTCTTTGACCGGCAGAGAAATTATTTCCTCTTTCCTGTACTTTTTCATCCAGACCATGTTCTAACTTGTTGATAAAGCTGTCTGCATTTACATAACGACATGCTTCCATAACTTCTTTGTCAGAAATGCCTTCTTCACGCAACAATATATTACTGCGGATATCTCCTGAGAATAAAAATACATCCTGAAGCATCTGTCCGAAGTGTTTACGCAAAGAAGAGATTTTAATCTTTTTAATATCAATACCGTCAATTAAAATCTGTCCTTTTTGAATGTCATAATTACGGCAGATTAAAGAAAGGATTGTTGTCTTTCCTGAACCTGTAGAACCAACGAATGCAACCGTCTGCTTTGGTAATACATGGAAAGAAACACCTTGTAATACCCATTCACCTGGTTCATAACAGAACCATACATCTTTAAATTCAATTTCACCTTTGATTTCATCTAATTCTATTGCATCCGGCTCATCTACAACCTGTGGAACCATATCCATGATTGTAAAAATCTTCTCTGCGGCTGCCAAAGAACGCTGAAGCACGTCAAACTGTTCTGCCAACGTCTGAATTGGATTATAGAATTTAGAGATATACATATAGAAGGAAACGATTACACCGCTGTCCATTACCTGACCTAAAAATACAACATCTTTGATGCAGTTTTTACCACCAAAGTAAAACAGGCATAATATAGATGACATATAAAGTGTATATACCATCGGTCTGAAAATACTAAATACCCAAATCTGTTTTTGCTTTGCACGTTTTAATTTCTGGCTTCTGTTCATGAAGTCATCCATCTTTTCCTGCTCACGATTGAAAATCTGTGTAATTTTAATACCTGAAAGATTTTCAGAAAGGTAAGTATTGATATCTGTTCTAGTATCATTTACTTCACGATGTACTTTTCTGGAAAACTTTCTAAAGATTACTGTAAACAATACAACAAATGGTACGAAGCAAAGCACCATTAATGTCAACGCATAGTTTAACATCAACATCGCACCTAATACACCAATCAATACCATAATGTTTTTAGCCAATGTTACTAACATATTTGTTACCATCATAGAAATGGCGTTTGTATCGTTTGTAACTCTGGTTACTAATTTTCCGACTGGAATGTTGTTTAACTGATCATGGCTCAAACTTTCAATGTGACTAAATACGTCCATTCTCAGCTTAGATAAAATCTTTTGTCCTGTTCTTTGTAAAATGATTGCTTGAAAATAAGTACATACCATGGAAACAATTAAAATACTTGCATACACAGCAACCATTTTAAATAAATCCTCTAATGGGAAATCTTTTTTCACCATTTCTTCGATATTTCCAATAATCAATGGTGATACAATGTCATATACGATAGACGCAAGCATAATGAAAAAGATTAAAATAAATGTTTTCCAATATGGTTTTGCATATTCCATCAGACGCTTGATCAGCTCTCCATCGGACATGATACGTTCTTTGTCTTTTTCTTCTTTTTGTTTACATAATAGAATATATGCTATGATGAAAGCAGTGGAAAATACGCCGATAATAGCACCGACGATCAGTATCGGTAAATATTCATACATTACTCGTTTCCTCCCTCTTCTTCCAGTTTTTGAAGTTCTACCATCTTCTTATAATCCGGACAAGTTGCATACAATTCTTCATGTGTACCAAATGCTACAAGTTTGCCTTCGTCAACGAATAATACCTTATCCATTTGTTCTACTGTAGAAATTCTGTGTGCAATCAAGATTGTTGTCTTGCCTTGTCTTGTCTGTCTTAAATTATTTAAGATTGTTCTTTCTGTCTTAGTATCTACTGCGGAAACAGAATCATCTAATATTAAGATTGGAGCATCTTTCATCAACGCTCTCGCAATACTGATACGCTGTTTTTGTCCACCGGAAACGGTTACGCCTCGTTCTCCTAATACTGTCTGATAACCTTTTTGGAAATCTTTGATATTACTGTCTACGTCTGCAAGCACTGCTGCATCAATAATACCTTGTTGTGATTTATCATCTGTACCGAAAGAAATATTGTTTTCAATCGTGTCGGAGAATAAGAAATTATCCTGTGGTACATAAGCACAAGCTGCTCGTACTGCACGAATAGATATTGTATTAACATCTTTTCCGTCAATAAACAACGTACCATCTGGAACATTGTAAGTACGCAAAATCAAATCTACCAATGTTGTCTTACCAGCACCAGTCTTTCCGATCAGACCGATATTTTCTCCTGCATGAATCGTAAAAGATACATGATCTAATACATTATATTCTCCATCAGGATAGCGGAATGTAAGATCTCTAAATTCAATATTACCTTTGATGTTTTCGATTACTTCTACATCTTCTCTGTCCATAACATCTTGTTTTGCATCCAACAGCTCGCTGATACGCTTCATAGATGCATTTCCTCTAGAAATCATATCGATTAATTCTGCAACTGCCATGATTGGCCATACTACAGAGTTAAAATATCCAATGTACTCTACTAACTGACCTGCATTAAATGTGCCTTTGTATACAAGGTAACCACCGTAACCTAAAATAACACAGATTACACTTTCTACAAACAATGTTACTAAAATCTTCAAAAGTACAGAAGTTCTTGTATAATCAATGTTTGCTTCTTCATTTTCCTGATTTAATTTTTTAAATGCCAATAATTCTTTTGTTTCTTTTACAAATGCCTTAATAACAGCAATACCAGAAAAACTTTCCTGTGAAAAATCGGATAACTTAGAAAATGCTTCCTGTCTAACTTCCCACTTTTTCATCATATACTTTCCTACTACGGTACTTGCTACCATCAAGATAAACATTGGTATCATAGATAACAATGCAAGCTGCCAGTTCATCTTCCACATTTTCACAACAGCAAGACAACCCAAAAATGCAGCGTCAAAAAACATCAAAAAGCCCCAACCAAAACATTCTTGAATCGTATCAAGGTCGTTTGTAAATAAGCTCATGAGATTTCCGACTTTGTTTGCCTGATAGTATTCACGACTTAAATCTTTGGCATGATCAAACATACGCTCTCTTAAATCTGCTTCTACTTTTACAGCAGAACCCAATATGCAGACACGCCAGCTAAAACGTCCAAACGCCATTGCCAGCACGACACCTACCATAGGCATACAAATCTTGTCCAATAAAAAATCCATATCAAATGCGGTCTGTACGCCATTTGATATAACGTATCCGTCATTGACACCATTGATCAACATCTGATACAGATTTGGGATGACTAACTGAAACCAGTCAACTAATATTAATGCTGCCAAGCCTCCCAGCAGCCATCCACCATATTTGATATAGTATTTATTAATATGTTTACCAAATATCATGTTTTTTCCTCCTTTGTCCTCTCGTGTCTTTTATCATACTACTCTTTAGCCATTTTTTAAATAGAATTTTACAAACTTCGCCAATCAAATATTATACTGTAATAATATAAAGCCTACTTTCTGTATACGCTCATGCTCATCTTCGCGGAGCGTTTTTATATACTAGGAAATGAGTAATTTCCTAGTATATAAAAAAGACTGCATCC
>CAYRIK010000001.1:0-57871 GCA_964424345.1 uncultured Lachnospiraceae bacterium | reverse complement strand
ATACAGTCTCTTTATTATATCCATTTGATTATTTTGTATTTAATGCTCTCATCGCATTTAAAATTGCAATAAATGCAACGCCTACGTCTGCAAATACAGCAGCCCACATACCTACAAATCCAAAAGCCGTTAAAATCAGTACAAGCACTTTAATGCCGATTGCTCCAATAATATTTTGATTTACGATAAGCAATGTCTTTCTGGATATCTTCATTGCTCTTGCAATCTTACTTGGTTCATCTGTCATAATAACAATATCTGCTGCCTCAATCGCCGCATCAGAACCCATACCGCCCATAGCAATACCAACATCTGCTCTAGCAAGTACCGGTGCATCATTGATACCATCTCCGACAAAACAGATTTTACCTTTGTCTTTTTTATTGGCAAATAATGCTTCTACCTTTTCTACTTTATCTGCTGGAAGCAGCTCTGCATAAACAGTATCTACTCCAATTTCCTCTGCCACTGCTTCTGCTGTAGACTTTTTATCGCCTGTCAGCATAACCAACTGTTCCACGCCACATGCCTTTAATTGTTTCATGGCATCTTTCGCATCTGGTTTAATGGTATCTGCTGCAACCGCATATCCAAGATATACATATCCTGCATCTGTTTTCTTTGCAAGATGAACTATCGTACCTACCTGACTTTCCTGTAAGTTATTAAATCCTAAATCCTGCATCAAACGATAGTTACCGCCATAATACATCTCTTGTGCAAAGCAAACTTCAATTCCTTTTCCTGCCAATTCCTTCATATTAGAAATAGCAGCCGTATCTATGGTGCCTTCAAATGCTGCAACTGCAGATTTTGCAATCGGATGATTAGATAAATATTCTACATGTGCCAGTATACGGATAAATTCTTGTTCGGAAAGTCCGTTTGGATGAATCTCCTGAATAGAAAATGTACCTTTGGTCAATGTACCTGTTTTGTCCATAACAACGGTATCTACTTTTGCAAGCATTTCCAAATAGTTACTTCCCTTAATCAGAATACCTTCTTTACTTGCACCACCAATACCACCAAAAAAGCTAAGCGGAATACTGATTACCAAAGCACAAGGACAAGATGTTACTAAAAATACAAGTCCTCTATAAACCCATTGCTTCCATGCTGCTAAAATCGGCATATCTAAAAATCCTAATATATTTCCGACTGTCACTGCAACAGATGGTACGATTGCCAATGCCAATGCACAATATACAACGATTGGTGTGTAAATACGAGCGAACTTACTAATAAACTGTTCTGCCTGTGCCTTATTTGCAGAAGCATTTTCTACAAGATCCAAAATTTTGGCAACTGTAGAATTTTCATAAAGCTTTGTTACTTCTACTTCTAATACAGCACTCATATTGACACATCCACTGATAATCGTTTCCCCTGGCTTAATATCACGAGGAACACTTTCTCCAGTGATTGCTTTTGTATCCAAAGCAGACATTCCTGTTTTAACAACGCCATCCAATGGAACTTTTTCACCAGGCTTGATTACAATGATATCACCAATCTTTACTTCGCTTGGATCAACCTCTTCTAATTCATCTCCACGTTTTACATTTGCATATTCTGGACAAATATCCATCAAAGCGGTAATAGATTTACGGCTTTTGCCAACCGCATAACTCTGAAACCACTCGCCTACCTGATAAAACAGCATAACTGCACACGCTTCTCCAAGATCTCCCATAAGAAATGCTCCAAACGTTGCAATCGTCATCAGGAAATTTTCATCCATCATCTGCTTGCGCTTTACACCGCTGACTGCTTTTTTTACGACTTCTAAACCGATCAACAGATAAGAAGCAATAAAAAATGGAGCTGCAACCAATGCTGGAATAAAAGAAATATGCTCTAATATCATACCAACGGCAAATAAACTACCGCTGGTCAGAAGTTTCTTGAGTTGCTTTTTTAGTTTCTTGCTCATGTTATTTTACGATGACTGTTACGTCTGGCTCCTTTTTCTTTACAATATCAATAATAGCCTTTTCTACTTCTGCAGCTTTGTCTTCTTCCACTTCGATAGTAAGTTTCTGTGTTAAAAAAGTTAAAGTACTTTTGCTTACACCTTCCAACTTGCCTACCTGCTCTTCAATGATTGCCGCGCAATGTGCACAATCTAAATCCTCTAAAATATATACTTTTTTCATACCAAAAATCTCCTTTTATTTTTATATTTATGTCTTTTGTTGACAGACATTACAACGTTTAATCTTCTGCGATATGATCCATACCCTGATTTAAAATAGCTTTGATATGGTCATCCGCTAATGAATAAAATACCGTCTTTCCTTCTCTGCGGCTTCGTACCAAATCCATCTGCTTTAACGTTCTAAGCTGATGCGATATTGCTGACTGACTCACACCAAGCGTACCTGCAAGATCACACACACACATTTCATGCATCAATAATACATACAATATTTTAATTCTTGTGGAATCTGCAAATATCTTAAAAAAATCTGCCAGATCATACAACGCATCTTCATCAGGCATATGCGTTTTTACATCCTCGACAACCGAATCGTGAACATGTAAAAACTCACATACTTCCACGTTTTCTCTCTCCATGTGCAATGTTTTCACCTCATTTCATATGAATGATTGTTCATATGTTCATGTTATCACATTGTTATTAAAAGTCAATAGCAGATATAATTTTTTATATTCCAAACAATAAATTCATCATATATACCAAAAACCAATTCCGATTTTTGGTACATATTTCTGTGACAAAATATCCTTCTCATGCATACTTGTAATAAGACATATCAAATTACATTTCTAAAAAGCATATCTTTTATATGTAAGCAACTCTTTGGACTAGCTTGGCTTAGAAATATGTATTTCACACATCATGTAAGCCAAGCAGCTTTTCTGAAAATCAAAAAAAGTGCAAAATCCATGTCCGAAAACAATAGATTTTACACTTTCATCTTTATTTATTCGTTACAGCTCCAACGCTGATATTCTTTTCCAGTAATATCCTTCCATACAAAGCAGCCATTTTCTAAAATCATATAGCTGTTTGGGCTGTCTTCTTTTGGAATAGATACAGAACCCGGATTCAAATAACGGAACGTATCCGTTTCTATATTTGCTGGAACATGGGTATGTCCATGAAGTAAAATATCACCTTTTTGCAGTTTTGGAGGATTACTCATATTAAATACATGACCATGTGTTGCCATAATCAACTGCTTTCCTTCTGTAAGCAGACAATATTCCGCCATCACTGGAAATTCCAATACCATCTGATCAACTTCCGCTTCACAATTTCCACGCACACACCAAATTTTATCTTTATATTCATTTAACATCGCTATTACTTTTTTAGGAGCATACTCCTTTGGAAGGTCATTACGAGGACCATGATAAAGCAAATCTCCTAACAAAAGAAGTCTGTCTGCTTTTTCCTCAACCAAACGTTCCAAAAGCTTCTCACAGTAATAAGCACTTCCATGAATATCAGACGCAATCATATATTTCATACAGTTCTCCAATCTGCTTCCATTACATTTTGTCTGGAGCACTAAAACCTAATACATCAATAGCAGCTTCTAATACGCCCTTTGCTAAGCATAACAATGCAATCCAGCCAGCTTTCTTTTCTGCATCTTCTTCTGCAAGAATCTTTGTTTCGTGATAGAACTTATTGAATGCATTTGCAAGGTCATAAATATATGCACAAACTTTATGTGGTGCTGTTTCTGCACACGCATTTTCCATCATAGCATTGAACTTTGCAATTTCTAACATCAATGCTTTTTCGCTTGCATTCTGTGCTGCTCTTACTGCAATACCGTCTAAATTGCCGCCCTGTTCTACATATTTTGTAAGAATAGACTTAATACGAACGATTGTATATAAAATGTATGGGCCAGTATCTCCTTCAAAAGAAGTGAAACGGTCAATATCAAAAATATAATCTTTGCTTGCCTGATTAGAAAGGTCACCATATTTGATTGCAGATAAACCAACAACTGCTGCTGTCTGTCTTGCTTCTTCTTCTGAAACTTCACGACCGCTGATAATCTTCTGATACATTTCTTCATTGATTTCAGAAATCAATCTTTCCAGACGCATAACGCCGCCTTCACGAGTCTTGTATGGCTTGCCATCTTTACCGTTCATAGTACCAAATCCAACAAACTTTAAGTTCATTGTTTCAGGAGCAATACCTGTCTTGCGAACACAACGGAATACCTGATCAAAATGTAATTCCTGACGTTTATCTACTACATAAATAATATCATCTGGCTGATATTCTCTTACACGTTCTTTAATTGTAGCGATATCTGTTGTAGTATATAATGCAGCACCATCGCTCTTTAAAATCATACATGGAGGAACTTCTTTTGTATCTGTATCTAATTTAACATCTACAACCAAAGCACCTTCACTTTCATAAGCAAAACCAGCATTTTTCATTTCTTCTGCCATAGGAACGATTACGTCCTGTACGTCAGATTCCCCTTTCCAAAGGTCGAAATCTACATTTAAGTTTGCGTAGTTTTTCTTTAAGTCTGTAACAGATACTTTGATAATGTGGTTCCAAAGAGCACGATATCCTCTCTTACCATTCTGAAGATTTTTAGTAGCTTCCATCGCACGAGCTTTGTATTCTTCATCTTCTTTAGATTTACCACTTGCTGTTGGATAAATTTCTTCTAATTCAGAAATAGTAAATGGAGCTTCTTCTGGATATTCTCCTGTAAAGCTGTCATCAAAATAAACCAATTCAGGCTTTCTTTCCTGAAGTTCTGTAATGATTAAGCCCATCTGAAGTCCCCAGTCTCCAAGATGAATATCACCAATCACTTCATGACCACAGTATCTGCAAATACGTTTGATACTTTCACCAATGATAGCACTTCTTAAATGTCCTACATGTAATGGTTTTGCTACGTTTGGTCCGCCGTAATCAATCATAATACGATGTGGATGTTCTGGCATTTCAAGTCCAAACTTTTCGGACTCAGCCATTTCTCTCATGTACTTTGCTGCAAATTCTTCACTTACATTCATATTTAAAAAGCCTGGCATAACAGCATTTACAGTAGAAAATACCTGACTGTCTGCCAACTTCTCTGCAACAGCATTTGCAAGCATGATAGGCGCACATTTATATTTTTTAGCACCTGCCATTGCACCATTGCACTGATATTCGCAAAGATCAGGACGGTTGGATACAGTCACTTTACCCAACTCCCTGTCGTAACCAGCCGCTTCAAACGCCTGCTTTACTTCCTCGGAAATTAAATCTAAAAATTTCTGCATGTTTTATCTCTCTTTCTTGTGTATAAGTTTTCACACACTCTAAACGTAAAAGTTATAAAGGTCAGTATACATTATCTCAGCTTCATTCGTCAAGCATCTCAACAATTCTTCGACAGTTATTTTGTCATACGTTCTCGTTCTGCTTTAGAATATGCACAGCCACAATAATCTTGTCTGTACAAATCATGCTCTGCTGACAGTTCTACGCTTCGCTTGTAACCGTTTTTTTTCTTAAAATCACTTGGCAGCCATACTACCTTTGTGTCTAAGACAAGATTTTCTCCTATCGTATTTAATAGTACTGCATTTTTTAAAGGACTGATGGTAAGCGTTGTTGTCACAAAATCCGCACATACCTTTTGTGCCTGTTCTATTGTTTTACGCAAACGCAAATCAAAACATTTTTCACATCTTGCGCCGCCTTCCGGCTCTAATTCCAATCCTTTTGCCGCCTGCAAAAATAACTCCGGTTCGTAATCCCCTTCTATATAATCAATCGGATATGCTTCTCCCTTTTTAATATCTTCCTGTGTATTGAACCATTCTATCAGCCTTTTTTGTTCTGCTGCCCTTAACTGATATTCTTCCTGCCAAGAGATATTTGGATTATAATAAAAAACCGTAATTTGAAAAACACTACGCAAACGTTCTAATACAGCACTGCTGCAAGGAGCACAACAACTGTGTAAAAACAACCTTTTTCCTCTCATTTGCGGATTGGATATGATTTTTTCCATTTCCTGATTATAATTTCGTTTATTCATAAATAGTTCTTTCCCTTATGTGTAATTTCAATCGTATTCAGCATAGCATTTTTTTGAATCAGATACAACAAGGAAGAAACAGAAATTTGTTTACATATTGCTTTTCCAAAATCTATCGTTTACAATGAAAGGTATCATTCTAGGAGGCATTATCATGCAAAAAACATTAAAAATATACGATCAGGATTCTCATGTAACTAGCTGTAGTGCTGTTGTACTTAGCTGTGAATATTGTTCCGAGAAACAGACCTATGCTGTAATATTAGATCAGACCGTTTTCTTTCCAGAAGGCGGCGGTCAGTTTTGTGATTTAGGTTCAATCAACGATATAGAAGTATTGGATGTACAAATAAAAGACGATGTAATCACACATTATACAAAGTCTGCTTTACTTGTAGGCGAAAAGGTAACTTGTCAGATTGACTGGAAACGTCGTTTTGATTTTATGCAGCAACATTCTGCTGAACATATCATATCAGGTATCGTTCATAAAACATATGGCTACAACAATGTTGGATTTCATTTAGGTTTAACAGAAACTACTTTAGACTTTGATGGACCATTAACAATGGAACAAATTAAAGAATTAGAAATTCAGGCAAATGAAGCAATTTATAAAAATATCGCGTTTCAAATTGTATTTCCAGATGCCAAAACACTTGCAACAATGGATTATCGCAGCAAAAAAGAATTGTCTGGTGATGTAAGAATTGTTATTTTACCAGAATATGATATGTGTGCTTGCTGTGCTCCTCATGTATATCATACAGGTGAAATCGGTATCGTAAAAATCGTTCACGCTATGGCACATAGAGGCGGTATGCGTCTGACAATCCTGTGCGGTTCTCGTGCTATCGCAGATTATCAGGCAAAGCAAACAAGTGTAGAACAGATTTCCATGCTTCTTTCTGCAAAACAGCCTGAGGTCGCTTCTGCTGTGGAAAAAGCAAAGCAAGACCAACAGGCTCTTATCTTACGCATAAACGATCTGCAAAAGAAAGTATTAGAAGCGGAACTTACAAAACTGCCAGCTTCTGATACCGTACAAGATGTGTTCTTATTCCAAAAAGACTTAGACACAAAAGCAATCAGAGATGCCGTAAATGAACTTTGTACAAAATATAGTGGATATTGTGGTATTTTCGTAGGCGATGCCAAATGTGGTTACACCTTCGTGCTTGGTTCTGCATCTAAAGACTGCAAACAGGCAGCCCAGCTTCTTCGTAACGCCTTTGGTGCAAAGGGAGGCGGTTCTGCCAAAATGATACAAGGAAATATCACTGCTTCGGAAGCAGATATTCGAGCAGCATTACAAACAAACGAAATTTAGTAATTTTCTGCTTTTATCTCAAAATATCCCTGTGTATATCCGCACACAGCACAAACCTGTGGTGCTTTTGTTCCAACAACGAGATGCCCACAATTTCTGCATACCCAGATTTGCACAGAACATTTTTCAAAAACAGTTTTGTTTTCTACATTATTTAATAACGTGCGGTAGCGTTCTTCATGTGTTTTTTCCACAGCCGCAACCGCACGAAATTTTGCAGCAAGTTCTTTAAATCCTTCCTCTTCTGCTGTTTTGGCAAAGTCATCATACATTTCTGTCCATTCGTAATTTTCTCCTTTTGCCGCCGCTTCTAAATTAGAAGCACTATCATTTAATAATCCCAATTCCTGAAACCACAATTTTGCGTGCTCTTTTTCATTATTTGCTGTTTCTAAAAAGATAGCTGCAATCTGCTCATATCCTTCTTCTTTTGCTACAGAAGCAAAATAGGTATATTTATTTCTTGCCTCTGACTCTCCTGCAAATGCCGCCACTAAATTTTCTTCTGTTTTTGTTCCCTTATACTTGTTGGACATAAAAAATAACCTCCTGAGTTTGTTTCTTTCAGAGGTTATTTTGTGCATTTTTATAATTTTGATGCAATGTATTCTCCCATTTTTACTGGAATTTCTAATTCATGCTTAGAAGCATTCATAGCTGGATTGATACGAATTTTTTCTTTCTCACAAAATAAAATAATCGTAGAACCTCCAAATTCAAAGTACCCTTTTTCTTCTCCTGCTGTTACATATACATCTTGTAATGCTCTTATATGATTGCTTATTTTACCGACTAACAATGCGCCTACTTCCATTTGCACCATAGAACCAAAACATTCTGTATCTAATACTTGATATTCTCTGCTGTTTTGAACAAACACCGGCATCGTACTTAATGCCACAGGTCTGACACAATGCAAAACTCCTTGAATTTTTTTAGAAGCACAAATCGTTCCACTTGCAGCATAACAGTATCTATGATAATGAGACGGCGTCAAACGAAAAATAAATGCCGTTCCACCTTCTAACTTTTGTGCGAGTTGTTCGTCCTGCAATAAATCTTTCAAAAAGTATTCTGTATGCTTAATCCAAAGAGACGTATCTTTTGTAATCTCTTTGATTGTTAAAAATCCATCACATGGACTAATCAAATGTTCTCTTGTAATATCAAACATTTCCATATTTCTTTTTCTTGTAAAGAAATCATTAAAGGAGGTAAATCCTCCTTTTGGAACATCGATGTCTGTCATATCTATATGATGTTTTCGAATATAATATGGAACAATGATTTTAGATATTCGAGAAGAAAGCACTTTCCCGCCTATTTTAGATACCTTTGGCTGTACCAATATCTTCAGCAACATTCTTCCAATTACTGTTTTATATAAAAAACGTAGTATTAACGTATCTTTCATATTTCTTACATCCCACTATTTTCCTAAAAGCATAAAATTGCGAGTACTTCTGCAATACCAAGCACCAATATGCAAATTTTTCCAACGGTTCCAGGTTTTTTAATTTCGATTGGAGATAAATATCCAATGCCTACAATACCTAACAGCAACGGAAAACATACATTACTCTGTACAACATTTGCATAAATCATATATACGAGCGGTAAGAATACAGCAATAGTTGTAACCGGAACGCCAAGATAACTTTTTCTCTTTTCGCTTGTCTCTTGCTGACGTTCTTCTTCTAATACATTGAAATATGCTAAACGAATCAATGCACACAATGCGAATACCGCACAAATAATGCCTGTTATTTTTGTTCTTCCTGAAATCATGTATACAAAAATGCTTGGAAGCAATCCAAAACTAATCAAATCACTCAAAGAGTCAATCTGAATACCAAAACGTTTTTCGCTTACATTTCTGGATTTTGTAGCTGCAACAGCTCCATCAAACATATCGCAAACTCCTGCCATCATCAGACATAAAATTGCATTTCTGTACTCCTGTCCGATTGCATTCATAATGCCTAAATAAGCAAATAACATTCCTAAATAAGTTAATATTACTGTGTAATCCCAATATCCCAGTACTTTCTTTTTCATTTGTTTCTCCCTCATAACATTTATTTACATTATAATACACTATAAACTTTTGACATAGCGTGTGTATACCATATACAAAATCTACTTTTTTCAACAAACCAATAACTTCCTTCTGCAAGTGCCACCCCAGCCACAACATCTATCCACACATGCTGTTTGGTTGTTAAGGTTGATATACATACACTGATTGCAAAAATAACTGATGCTGCTTTATACCAGCAAGGTATCTTTTCATTTTTTCTTACTGCAATAAAGCAAAACCAGCTTGTCAGACAATGAATCGATGGAAACAGATTATCTGCTGCATCATTTTGATACAGCCACATCATCACTTGTTCCCAAAAAGAATTTCCTTCTATGACAGGTCTTGCATTTGTCGTTGGAAATACGACAAAACATATCATACATACGATTTTTGCTGCAAAATCTGCACTGATAAAGTGAAATGCTTCTTGTTCCTTTTGCTGACATCCTAATATATAATTGATTGCCCAAAATACATAACAGCCTAAATAAATTGCTGCTGTCCATGGCAAGAATGGAAATTTTACATCTAAATCATTGGAAATATCATGATGATAGCTTTCACTCATAATTATCCTTGTTCCATAATAAGCAATACAGTTAAAAACCAAGGCCCAAACCAACGGTAATCTCATGTTTTTGGGTATTATTTTTTCTAATCTTTCTTTCATAATCTTGTGCCTCTTTACGATTCCGTCGTTCTAGTGCCATTATAAAAGAAATTTCTTAACAAAACTGAACTGTTTTTCTTAATTTTTCTTGAAAATTATATTTATTAGCAAATAACAATGTGGAGATGTCCACTTCAATTTCCTATATTCCTCACGCATAAGAGGCTTGCTCCACTTTGCTGAGTCAAGCGTTTTTACGAAGCAATACTTTATATAAAAAAATATGGAGGCAAACAATATGTTTACCTCCATATCATTATCTATTTATCATTTTGACTCAAGATATAATTATTTTGCACTCTTTTCTGCGATTGCTGCCTGAGCTGCTGCTAATCTAGCGATTGGCACGCGGAATGGAGAACAAGATACATAGTCAAGACCGATCTTGTGGCAGAATTCTACAGAAGATGGGTCACCGCCATGTTCACCACAGATACCAACATGTAACTTAGGATTTACTGGCTTACCAAGTTTGATAGTCATATCCATAAGTTTACCAACACCTGTCTGGTCTAACTTAGCAAATGGGTCGTTCTCGAAGATCTTTGTATCATAGTAAGCGTTTAAGAACTTACCAGCATCATCACGAGAGAAGCCATATGTCATCTGTGTTAAGTCGTTTGTACCGAAGCAGAAGAAGTCAGCTTCAGCAGCGATTTCGTCAGCTGTTAAGCAAGCACGTGGAATTTCCATCATAGTACCAACTTCGTATTCCATGTCAACACCAGCTGCTGCGATTTCAGCGTTTGCTGTTTCAACTACAACCTTCTTAACGAACTTGTATTCTTTAACTTCAGATGTAAGAGGAATCATGATTTCTGGTTTGATGTTCCAATCAGCATGAGCCTTCTTTACATTGATAGCTGCACGGATAACAGCCTTTGTCTGCATTCTTGCAATTTCAGGATATGTAACAGCAAGACGGCATCCTCTATGACCCATCATTGGGTTGAATTCATGTAAGGAAGCGATGATAGCCTTGATGTCTTCAACAGACTTGCCCTGAGCGTCTGCTAATTTCTTAATATCTTCTTCTTCAGTAGGAACGAACTCATGAAGAGGTGGATCCAAGAAACGGATAGTAACTGGGTTACCCTCTAATGCTTCGTATAACTTCTCGAAGTCACCCTGCTGATATGGTAAAATCTTTTCAAGAGCTTCTTCTCTTTCTTCTACTGTATCAGAACAGATCATTTCTCTGAATGCTGCGATTCTGTCAGCTTCGAAGAACATATGCTCTGTACGGCAAAGACCGATACCTTCTGCACCAAGTTCACGAGCCTTCTTAGCATCAGATGGTGTATCAGCGTTTGTACGAACTTTTAATCTACGGAACTTGTCAGCCCAAGCCATGATTCTTCCGAATTCACCAGCGATTGTAGCATCAACTGTTGGGATGATACCCTCATAGATGTTACCTGTTGTACCATCGATAGAGATGCAATCTCCTTCGTGGAATGTCTTTCCAGCTAATGTGAATTTCTTGTTAGCTTCATCCATGATGATGTCGCCACAACCAGATACACAGCAAGTACCCATACCACGAGCAACTACTGCAGCGTGAGATGTCATACCACCACGTACTGTTAAGATACCCTGAGATGCCTTCATACCAGTGATATCTTCTGGAGATGTTTCAAGACGAACTAAAACAACCTTTTCGCCTCTAGCGTTCCAGTTTTCTGCATCTTCAGCTGTAAATACAACCTTACCGCAAGCAGCACCTGGAGAAGCGCCAAGACCCTTACCCATAGGAGTAGCAGCCTTTAATGCCTTAGCGTCGAACTGTGGATGTAATAAAGTATCTAAGTTACGAGGATCGATCATAGCTACTGCTTCTTCCTCTGTTCTCATACCTTCATCAACTAAATCACAAGCGATCTTTAAAGCAGCCTGAGCTGTTCTCTTACCGTTTCTTGTCTGTAACATGAAAAGCTTTCTATCCTGGATAGTGAATTCCATGTCCTGCATATCTCTGTAGTGGTTCTCTAATGTAGAGCAAACCTGTGTGAACTGTTCGAATACTTCTGGCATAACTTCTGCTAAAGCAGCGATAGGCTGTGGTGTACGAACACCAGCAACTACGTCTTCACCCTGAGCATTGATTAAGAATTCACCCATAAGCTTCTTCTCACCTGTAGCTGGGTCACGAGTAAATGCAACACCTGTACCAGATTCATCAGACCAGTTACCGAATGCCATTTCCTGTACGTTAACAGCTGTACCCCAAGAATAAGGGATATCGTTGTCACGACGGTATACGTTTGCACGAGGGTTGTCCCAAGAACGGAATACAGCCTTAACAGCGCCCATTAACTGTTCCTTTGGATCCTGAGGGAATTCAACACCGATCTTAGCCTTGTATTCAGCCTTGAACTGTTCTGCTAATTCCTTTAAGTCTGCTGCTGTAAGTTCAACGTCCTGCTTAACGCCTTTTTCTTCTTTCATCTTGTCGATGAGTTCTTCGAAGTACTTCTTACCAACTTCCATAACTACGTCAGAGTACATCTGGATGAATCTTCTGTAGCAGTCACGAGCCCATCTTTCGTTGCCTGTCTTTGCAGCAACTACTTCAACTACTTCGTCATTTAAACCAAGGTTAAGGATTGTATCCATCATACCTGGCATAGAAGCTCTAGCACCAGAACGAACAGATACGAGTAATGGATTTTCTAAATCACCAAACTTCTTGCCTGTGATTTCTTCCATCTTTACGATGTATTCGTTAATCTGTGCCTGAATTTCTTCGTTGATCTGCTGACCATCTTCATAATACTGAGTACAAGCTTCAGTTGTAATTGTGAAACCCTGTGGTACTGGAAGACCTAAGTTTGTCATCTCAGCAAGGTTAGCACCCTTACCACCAAGTAAGTTTCTCATGGTAGCGTCACCTTCTGTAAAAAGGTATACCCACTTTTTAGCCATAATCTATGACCTCCTAATAAGAATTATATTGTGTGTGACCAGTGTAGGTATGCATAAACATACCACTTATATATCAAAAAATACATAAGCTACACTCCAGTGGTTATATTTTAGCACAAAAAATTTATTTTGTGTAGTGCAATTTATTATTTTTTCTTATTTGTTAAAAGTTTTTTTGACTTTTTCTTTGTTTTACAGCTCTCTGGAATCCAAAATGATTGTAAAAGGCCCATCATTTTCTAAAGATACCTGCATATCTGCACCAAATTCTCCTGTTTCTACTTTAAATTCTTTTTTACGACATTCTTCTATTATATATTCATAGAGTTCTTTTGCATGATTTGGATCTCCTGCATGTACAAAGCTTGGGCGGAATCCTTTTTTGCAGTCTGCATAAAGTGTAAACTGAGACACCAACAGCAAAGCACCATCTACATCTTTTAACGCCAAATTGGTCTTTCCATTTTCATCTGCAAAAATGCGAAGCCCTGTCATCTTATGAATAAGCTTGTCGGCTGTTTCTTTTGTGTCTTCCTGACAAACTCCGATCAATACCATAAATCCTTTTTCAATTTTTCCAATTACATTTCCTTCCACACTGACAGAAGCGTGGTTTACTCGTTGTATTACAAATTTCATATATTTCCTCTTTTCTGTTTTTTAACTTGAAATTTTTTTTAAAGTTGCTATGATGTAGGGTAATGTTTTAAGATAAGGAGATTTTATATTATGAAAGATTTAACAAAAGGCAATATTTATAAAACCTTTATCCTGTTTGCCATTCCCCTCGTTTTGTCCGGTCTGCTGTCACAATGCTATAACTTGATTGACACTGTAATTGCCGGAAAGTTTTTAGGTGATACTGGTCTTGCTGCCATTGGTTCTACTTCTGCGTTTATTTCTTTTTCCTCTTCTATTTTCTGGGGATACGCAGCCGGTGCTTCCATTCATCTTGCTGCTTTATTTGGTGCAAAAAAATATAAAGATATCAAGATTTCTGTTTATCACAATCTTGGAACACTTACAGTTGCATCCATTGTATTTGGTATTATTGTCGTACTTTGTGATGACATCGTACTGAAGTTTTTAAAAGTAGATGCTTCTATTTATACAGATGCTAAGATTTACTTAAATATCTACATCATCGGATTTTTCCTTTTACTGTTAAGCAATAATTTCGTACATATTATGAATGCATTTGGATTAAGCTCTTATCCATTTTATATGTCCTTAGTTTCTGCTGTACTAAATATCGCTGGCAATATACTATCTGTTACTATTTTAAAACTTGGTGTTGCCGGTATCGCACTTTCTACTTTATTTGCTGGTCTTGTTGTAGATATTTGCTACCTATGGAAGTTAAGAAAATGTTTCAAAGAAATGGGCGTTTCCAACCAAAAAGTATCCTTTAACTTCCAAGTTATCCAGAAAATGTCCATTATCGCTCTGCCATGTTCTGCCCAGCAGCTTATCATGTACGTTGCAGGACTCATCATTGCTCCTATGATCAATGGCATCAGCAGTTCTGCAAGTGCCGCTTATACTGTTGTAGGACAAATTTACAATTTCAGTGCTTCTATTTACCAGAACTCTGCAAAGACATTGAGCAATTATGCAGCACAGTGTATCGGTGCTGAAAAATCTCATCAGTTGAACAAAGGTGTACGCGTTGGAATGCTTCAGGGTATTTTATTTACTTCTGTTCCTGTATTGATCTGCATGATTTTTGCAAAGCCTGTATGTGCAGTCTTTTTCCCAGCAGGATACAATGGTGAAGGACTTACTTATGCAATCAGATTTGCTCAAGTATTTTCTCCATTTATTATGTTTAATATGATCAATAACCTGTTCCACTCTTTCTATCGTGGTACATCTTCTTTGAAATTATTAGTTTCCCTGACTGCCTCCGGTGCGATTTCTCGTGTACTGTTCAGTATGTTACTCATCCCACGCTTTGGCATGGATGGTATGTATATCGCATGGATATTGTGCTGGGTAACAGAATGTATCCTTGCTTTAAGTTCTTACATTTCAGGTATTTGGAAAAAAGATTTGCCAGACCATACATACGATGAATAATTTCAAATCGTTCCTATGATCTGACACTTGTTCCATTCTATATTACGCATTTTTGCTTACTCACATATCCGCCTGCATATCAGATTGATATACAGGCGGATTTTTTTATTAGATAATTAAGTTACTTTTATTGATGCAGTCTATGAATCAACTTACACACTACATCATATTGTCCAATCAGCATATCTGTATATGCAAAAAATACAATACCATCGGTCGGTGCAAGAATCGTCATTTTCACTTCTCCAGTATATGGATCGATAATATCTGCCATCGGGTCTCCATAGCGTACTTCATCTCCTGCATGAATACGGCTTCTAAAAATACCATTCGTTGGAGAATATACAGATTTCAAATCCTTTTCTTTTATGACATGGCTAATATAACCACTATGGCTTTCATACTTGATAATACCCATTCTCGTCAAAAAGCGCAGTACAGCTGAAACTGCCTGTGATGCACTCTTATCATCAATCTCTGTACTCTTATTCGTATACACACTAAACGCCTTTGTCATTTTGGTCTGCCAGTTATAATTAAGTGTTCTTGTGTCGATTGGCTTTGGATCTCTTGCAACAACATATGGCAAGCCAAAAAGGTTTGCAAGAGAAGAACTCTGATGTCCATTCTCTATAATACGCACATGTGGAACACACTCTCCTGTCATATAAAAGCTGCCAAACTGTATACCATAAGAATATTCTTTGATTTCATTTAACAAAGCGGCACTGATTCGATATGTCGTTTCTCCACGTTCATTTCCTGGAAAACTACGATTGATATCTACATCGTCTGCGCCAAAAAAGCGTTGATCTACGTTCATAGAATATGTATTGACTACTGGAATAATCAAAATCTCTTTATTACTGGAGATACAGCCTCTTTGTTCTAATTCTTTTAGTGCTTTTACAAGCTGAGAACATACATAAAGCTGTTGTATTTCATTTCCTCTCAATGGCCCTAAAATACAGGCTCCCTTCTGTCCTTTACCAAATTGATATCCTTTTATGACCATATCTTCACGATAAGGAGTCTGCATACGGAAAATTTCTCTTTCTATCATGCCTCGTTCTCCTCTTTCTCACTCAGTACCCTTGCAAGCAAAGATCCTTCATACACCATTGGATTTACACGCAATGAAAAAATCAGACCGCCTCTTTTGGCATAAATCTTTTCATATGTTTCTCCTGTATATGGATCTACTAAACTTCCTATTACCTGTCCCGGCACTACATAATGGTTGTGCTCAATTGCTGGAAGGAAAATTCCTTTTCGGCTGCTTCGGATAAATTCTACTTCGCCATCACTGGAAATAACTGGATGCTGTGTCTTTGGAACCGGACCTGTCCACATTCCCATTTCGCTCATTAGCTTAAAGATTCCATCTACAATCTGATCCCCGCAATCTCTATGTATACGAATGCCAAGTCCCATGTCTACTACCATTGTTGGAATACCAAGCACATTTAACGTATGTGCCAATGTTGCTTTATGCACAACATCTATTTCATTGATCCAGATTACATCTACGTTCATTTGTTTTGCAAATGGCAGCAGTTTGTCTGCAAATTCTCTGCTGATACGCACTTGTGGAAGCTCTCTTGTAAATTTATCACTGGAATGAATATCTAAAACCATATCCGAACCTGCTAAAGAATCTACGATTGCTGCTGCATAACGTTCTGTCATCTTGCCTTCTTCTCTTCCTGGAAAGCAACGGTTCAAATCAAGTTCTTTTTTAGGAATCAACCTCGTTGACATATCAATTCCAAGCGGGTTTAATGCTGGATAAATATCGACATTTCCTTGTAAAAATTGTGGCTGTTCCTTTAATCTGCGAGCCAGTTCATAACACACATACTGTCCTTCTAACTCATCTCCATGTATTCCTGTTACTACAGAAAGTCTGGCTGCGGCAGGCTTCTTATCTCCTACCCCGATTCTATTTTTTTGAACACGCAATGTCTCACCTACGGATAAGCTGGCTTCAAAAACGGTACTAATCATTATCTGCTGCTCCTTTGTTTTCTTTCATACTAAGCAAATCCTTTTTACATTGAAAAAATATCATTTTCATACAAAAAACATTTCACAATGCAATGTCTTATGGTAAAATCAAGGGTATGTACCCTTTGCATTCATTATATCGAATAAATATAGTAAATTCAATACCTCAAAAGGAGGACTTATCGTGAAAAATACCACAAATCATTTGGAAGATTTAGACCTTATACAAGAACCTGTCGAAAAAGAGCGAGCAGTTGTTGTAGGGCTTTCTATTGGACAGGACCTACACTTTGAACATTCCATGGACGAATTAATCAGTCTCTGTGAAGCATGCAATATGGAAGTAGTTGCCACCTTGACGCAGACGCTTCCAGCTCCGCATCAGGCTCTTTATATCGGCACTGGAAAAGTACAAGAAGTTATCGAAGCTTGTCAGGAAACAGATGCTGATGTTGTCGTATTTGACAATGCACTCTCTCCATCTCAGGTTCGTAACTTGAGTATGGAAATTGAAAAGCCTTTATTAGACCGAACAGCCCTTATTTTAGAAATATTCAGCGACCGAGCCAAAACACGTGAAGCCAAACTGCAAGTAGAACTTGCAAGACTGCAATATTTACTTCCTCGTTTAAGCGGAATGGGTACTTCTTTATCCAGACAGGGCGGTGGCAGCGGTTCTCGTTCCAACAAAGGTGCTGGTGAGAAAAAATTAGAGTTAGACAGACGTCATATCGAACATCGTATTGCAGAATGCAGACGAGAATTAGAAGTAGTCAAAAAAAATCGTATCACACAGAGAAAAAGCCGTAAAAATAGTGCGATTCCACAAGTTTCCCTCGTTGGTTACACAAATGCCGGAAAATCTACTATCATGAATCGCTTATTAGAAGAATACGGCAATTCCGATATTGCACACAACGAACATAAAATGGTACTGCAAAAAGATATGCTCTTTGCAACATTGGAAACTACGATTCGTAAAATCACACCACCTGGGAAATCTCCTTTTTATCTTTCAGATACCGTTGGATTTATTGACAAACTTCCACACAATCTGATTGATGCATTCCGTTCTACTTTAGAAGAAGCTTGTGAAGCAGATTTATTATTACAGGTTGTTGACGTTTCTGATCCATACTATAAGGAACATATGCGTGTTACAAATGAAACACTTGCAGAACTTGGAGCTGGACATATTCCACAGATTATCGTATACAATAAAGCTGATCGCCTTTTGGAAATTACTTCTCTTCCTCGCATTCATGACAAAAAGATTCATATGGCTGCTGGAAAGGGAATTGGTATTTCAGAATTAATGGAATTGATTATGCAGCAAATTTATGGAAATTTATTCCATGCAAAAGTTCTTTTACCTTATACAGAAGGTTCTCTCCATAACCTTATGCAAAAGGAAGCCAATATTTTTACACAAGAATATCAGGCTGACGGCATTTATATGGAATTAGAAGTCAATCCATTATATGAACATCGCTTAAAACCATTTCTTATTTCCTAAAAAATAACATTCACACAAAAACCCTCTGCACACAATACTATGCAGAGGGTTTCTATTTATCTTATTCTTTTATCTACTTTCTTTGCAAGTTTCATTCCGATTCCCTGTAATACCTGAATCAACAGTACTAACAGTACAACAGATACAAACATAACATCTTCTTCTCTTCGATAATATCCATAACGGATTGCGATGTCGCCAAGACCACCGCCGCCAACTGTTCCGGCCATTGCAGAATATCCAAGCACTGTTCCAAGTGCAATAGTTACACCAACGATTAAAGAAGTACGTGCTTCTACTAAAAGCACTTTGAAAATAATCTGTATTGGGCTTGCTCCCATACTTAATGCTGCTTCAATTACGCCCTTATCTACTTCCTTTAAAGAGCTTTCTACCATTCTGGCAATAAATGGAGCTGCTGCTACAAAAAGTGGAAACATTGTAGCACTAGAGCCATAGCTCTTACCTACTACAAACTTTGTTACAGGCTGAATCCAGATTAACAAAATTAAGAACGGAATACTTCTAAGTACATTGGCAAGTAAATCCAATACTGTATATACTGCACGATTTGCACAAATACCTTCTTTATCTGTGATATTTAAAATCACGCCCCATGGAAGACCTACTGCGTATGCCAAAAGGGTGGCACAAACAGTCATATATAAACTTTCTCCAAATCCGTCTCGGAAAAGTTCTATCATTTCTGTACTAAACATCTTGTTCACCCCTCATTCCACTTACTGGTCTAAATTCTTCTACCGTAACATCATGATTTTTCAAATATCCAACCATTTTCTCTGCAATATCTGCATTATCAGGAAGCTGCAGTACCATTTCTCCTTTTACAGTACCGCTCACATTTCGGATATTTGCCTTTAAAATATTTACTGGCATCTTAAATGTCAATATCATGTTTGCAATGACTGGCTCATATGCACCGTTATTATTAAATACAAGACGGATACATCTGCTGTCTACTTCAAAATGTTCTTGTGTTTCTGTACCATAAATGATTTTCTTACCTTCGTCACTCTTTGGAGAAGCAAAGATTTCACTTACCAATCCAGTTTCTGCCAGATTACCATTGTCTAAGATTGCAACCTTTGTACAAATTTCTTCTACAACGCTCATTTCATGGGTAATTAAAACAATTGTGATACCCATTTTTTCATTGATTTCTTTTAAAAGTTTTAAAATAGACTTTGTTGTCTGTGGGTCTAATGCACTTGTTGCTTCATCGCAAAGTAAAATCTGAGGATCACTTGCAAGTGCTCTTGCGATAGCAACTCTTTGCTTTTGTCCACCGGATAACTGGGATGGATATGCATTTGCCTTTTCTGTAAGACCTACGATTTCTAAAAGTTCCATTGCTCTTGCATGTGCATCTTTTTTCTTAACACCTGCTAACTGTAATGGAAAACATACATTATCTATGATACTTTTCTGCATCAATAAATTGAAATGCTGGAAGATCATGGAAATATGTGTACGCATTTTTCGAAGCTGTTTTGGGGATAATCCTGACAAATCTTTTCCTTCTACGTATACCTTACCATCTGTTGGCTTCTCTAAAAAATTCAGACATCTTACCAGTGTACTCTTACCGGCACCTGACATACCGATGATACCAAAGATGTCGCCGCGATAAATATCCAGGCTGACACCATTTAAAGCGTTTACCTGATTTTTGCCTGCAAAGGATTTGCTGACGTTTTCAATCTTTATAATCGGTTCCATTTTATATTTCCTCTCGCATAATCTTGTGTAAAAGTGTATAAATTCACATATTTCTTATCATATCTTGCATACTTAGAAAAGTCAATAAATTTTAACACTTTAACCTACAAAAGAAGTACATTTTATCTGATTAATGTGAAGAAATACAAAATACAACTATATTTACGATGCCATGCATCAAAAGCGGTGTCAAAAAACTTTCGGTATCTTCGTATGCATATGCAAATACAAATCCCATGCAAAAACCATACACTGCCTGTACAACATTTCCATGGTACAATCCAAATATAAGAGCAGATGCTGCCGCTGCGTATACTGGTTTTAAATATGTTTTAAAATCTTGAAATAAAATACCGCGAAACAGCATTTCTTCTGCCAATGGTGCTGCAATACCATATAGAATGATTCCCATTGGAATACTCACACGATATAATGATTGTGATGCTTCCTGATACCCGCTGTCTAAAGAAAGAAAACCAAGTTTCCAAAATAATATATTTAAACCAAGTGCCAATGCGACAGAAAAAATCACCCATACAGATGTTTTTTTCCAATCAGGCACGTTCCGTTTGTTTCCCTTTTGAATGGCTTCTCTGCCTCTTCCTAACACATACAGCACAATACTGACTGCTAAAAATGTGCAGATTCTATTCCATGCCATTCCATCTTTTCTTTCATAAAAAAAAGAAAAGACTTGCGAGAAAATCACATTACTACATACATACACGATTATAGAGAATAGACTTTTCATACCACACATCTTTTCTTTTTCCTTATTCATATAATACTTTTACCAAAGTAAGCCCATTGCCAGGAATCAAATGCCCTGCTTTGCTTCTGTCTTTTGCTTCTAACACAGATACGATATCTTCCGGTTTTCGTAAACCAAGTCCGGTTTCAACCAATGTTCCCATAATGATGCGGACCATATGATACAAAAATCCATTTCCCTTAAACGTAAAAACAAGTTCTTCTCCTTTACGCTCAATTCGGATAGAGTCCACTGTTCTCACAGTGGACTTTTTTCCTCTTTTTGTGGAAGTAAAAGATTGATAGTCATGTGTTCCAATTAAAAGGTCTGCTGCCTTTTGCATTGCTTCTACATCCAGTGTTCTTGGAATCTGATGCACATATTTACGTCTAAATACTGGTTTTACCTCACTATTCCAGATGCAGTACTGATAAATCTTGCCTTTTGCAAGCAATCTTGCATGAAAACGTTCCGGCTTTTCTTCACAGCTTATAACACAGATATCTTCTGGCAAATACGCATTCATGTATTCCATAATCTCACTTGGTGTTTTATCAGTATCTATGTGAAAATTTGCTACCTGACCATACGCATGTACGCCTGCGTCAGTTCTTCCAGCTCCCTGTATTTCTACAGGCTGTTCACACATCTTTGACAACAGCGTTTCTAATTTTCCCTGTATCGTATTATCTGTAGATACTTGTCGCTGCCATCCTTGATATCTCGTACCATCATATTGTAAAACTATCTTAAAATTTCGCACAAAACAACCCTCTGATTATTTGCTTACAATCCAAGGATTTTCTTCACCAAGCATAAATGCCTTGCATCCCTTTAAAGAATCGCCAACAATTGTCTTTAAGTAGTTGCGTGTAAAGAATGCCATATGGTGAGATACGATTACGTTTGGATAGCTGCGGAATAAATTTAATTCTCTGTTTGTTAAAACATCGCCTTTTCTGTCATAGTAGTAAAGATCAAATTCGTTTTCTACTACATCAAGACCTGCTGCTGCAACTTTTCCGTTTTCAATGTAATCACATAATGCTGCTGTATCGATTAAAGAACCACGGCCTGTATTTACGATTACTACATCGTCTTTCATTTTTTCCATAGCTTCTGCATTGATCATATGGAAGTTTTCTTCTGTTAATGGTGCATGTAATGTAATAACATCAGACTGTTCTATTAATTCATCAAAAGATACATATGTTGCATATTCTTCTGCTGCCTTATTTGGATATAAATCATAGCAAATAATCTTACAGCCGAAACCAGAAAGATTTTTAATAACATTTAAACCGATACGGCCTGTTCCAACTACACCAACAGTAAGATTGTGAAGTTCTCTGCCAAGCATTCCCTTTAATGTATAATCCTGAACTACGTTTCTTGCCATAATTTCATTCATCTTACGGATACACATTAAAATAAGCATTACTGCATAATCTGCTACGCCTGATGGGCCATATGGAGTATTTGCAACAGTGATACCGATTTCCTTTGCTGCTTCTACATCAATATGATCGTAACCGATACAACGTGTTACTAAATATCTTACTCCCTTATCATAGAATGCCTGTAATAATGTTCTGTCAATTGGTGTTGTTAAAATATCTACACACTGGCTTCCTTCTACGAAGTGAAGATTGTCCAAAGATGGACGTTCTGTTGTTGTAACTAACTTCAGTCCGAGTTCCTTTGCTCTTTCTGTAAATTCTGGTAATTCATCATAAGGTCTGCAACCAAATACTGTAACCTGCATAACTTTACTCCTTTTCTTTTTCTTTATGTTTATATTGTTCTATTTCTTCTAGTTCTGCTTTGTCATACTTGCAAAATGCTGCAATTCTTCCTATAAGCAGTACCAGAGACTGTTCTGTTGTTTCAAAAACGCCTTCTCTGTATAATGCAGCTACTAAAATGCCAAGTGGAACGGCAATAATCATTCCAAATACACCTGATATTTTATAGCCTGTAAATAATAAAAACAAGGTTGGAAGTGGATGGATTCCTAATGTTTCCCCTACATATTTAGGCTGAATCATTTGACGTAACAACTGAGCAATGCCCCATATGATCATCATTCCTGCAGCTTCTAAATACTGACCATTGATCAATTTAATCAATGCCCATGGCCAAAGCACTGCACCGGTACCAAATACTGGAAGTAAATCCAAAAATGCTATACCAAAAGCAATCAAGAATGCATATCTTACTCTTAAAATACACAAACCGATAAAAATCAATACATAAACCCATACTTCAATTTTAAGCTGTGCTTTAAAATATCCGCCAATAGATTCTACAAAACAGCGTTTGATCAGCTCACATACTCGCAATACGGATTTTGGCATCCATTCATAAACCTTTTCATTGATAGCTTCTCTTTCTGCTACAAAAAAATACGTTGCAATCAGGCACATAACCATAAAAACAATCATATCAGGAACCATACTCGCTACGCTTCCCACCGCAGAAATAGTTGGTACACTCAGATTGCTGATTACATCTGCAATATAGTCTTCACTATTTTCAATAATTTTTTGCAAAGACGCTGTACTGTTTCCTGGAACTTTTTCCAGCATTTCAAAAATGACATTAAATACGCTCTCTGCTTCTATTCGAATACTTTGCCATATTTCAGGCAAATCTTCCATGAAGCTGGTCACTATTTTCATAATCAACAGACCTGCTCCATATATTGCAGAGACTACCGCCGCAATAATAGCAACTACTACAAATACCATACTAGTTTTTCGTCTTAATTTCAATAGTCTTTCTACTAAATGTACGATTGGTGTTGCAATACATGCTATAATCCACGCTACTACAAATGGCATAAAAAATACTAAGACCCTCGGAACAAACTTTACAACAATCCATATGGTCAATCCAAAAAACAGTAAATTGCAAAAAATTTTAGCATAGGTAAATTTGTGATGATTCATAATGATTCCTTTCAGAACGTTTCTTACTGTTCCAGACAGATTTGATCGATATAAGCATAAATATCATCTCTGCCTTGTTTTGTTTCTGCTGAAAATGGAATCACGATTGTTCCTTTTACTACATTTAAGCCTTGTTTTAACATTTTTACATGTTTTTGTACCTGACTGCGGTTGATCTTATCTAATTTTGTTGCTATAATCACCGGCTGATATCCTTGATCTAATATCCACTGGTACATATGTTTATCATTTGCAGAAGGTTCATGACGAATATCTACTAATAAGAATACAACCTTTAACATTTCGGATGTATGCAGATATTTTTCAATCATTTTACCCCATTTAGCTTTTACTTCTTCGTTTGCCTGTGCATATCCATATCCTGGAAGGTCTACAAAATACAAGCTTCCTTCTACACGATCTTGTGTTTCAGGTATGTTATGATAGCAAGACACGTGATAAAAGTTGATAGTCTGTGTCTTTCCCGGCTGAGCACTCGTTCTTGCAAGACTTTTTCTATTCATCAAAGCATTGATCAAAGAAGATTTTCCTACATTACTTTTTCCTGCAAATGCAATCTCAATCTTATCATGTTCCGGAAATGTACTTGTAATACCACAGACAGTTTCCAAATTTACATCTTTTATTGTCATATTTTCTTCCCCCTATATAAGAGCTGCTGCTAATACTTCACTCATATCAGATACTGGCTTCACCTGCATATCCCCTATGATTTCTGCTGACAATTCTTCCAAATCCAAGCGGTTTTCTTCTGGAATCAATACTCTTTTTACACCTGCCATATTTGCAGCAAGTAATTTTTCTTTCAAGCCACCGATTGGCATTACTTTTCCTCGAAGATTGATTTCTCCTGTCATCGCAATGAGATGATCAACTGGCTTTTGTGCAGCCGCACTCAGTAATGCAGTTGCCATTGTAATACCTGCACTTGGACCATCTTTTGGAACTGCACCTGCTGGAATATGTAAATGGAAATTATGATGTTCAAAATAATCTTCTGCTACACCATATTGTACTGCAATACTTCTGACATAGGTATATGCAATCTGTGCAGATTCCTGCATAACATCTCCCATCTGTCCTGTCAGTTTTAATTTTCCATCGCCAGGCATTGTATTTACCTGAATTTCCAACGTATCGCCTCCAACGCTTGTCCATGCAAGACCTCGCACAATACCAATCTGAGGCTGTTTATTTACTGCAATCTGGTGATATTTTTCTTTTCCTAAAAAAGAAGAAATGTTAGAAGCTGTAATTTTGATTGTCTTTTTATCATCGGAAGCTGTTAAAATCTTGCGCGCTGATTTTCTGCAAAGTTCACCGATTGTACGCTCTAAATTTCGTACACCAGCTTCTCTTGTATAGCTTGCAATCACTTTTCTAAGTGCTCCGTCACTAAACTGAATTACATCTTCCATTCCATGTTCTTTCACCTGTTTTGGAACTAAGTGTTCTTTTGCAATATGGAATTTTTCATTTGCTGTATAGCTGTTTACTTCGATTACATCCATACGGTCTAAAAGCGGAGTCGGAATTGTAGAAACATCATTTGCCGTTGCCACAAAAAATACTTCTGATAAATCCAATGGTATTTCTACATAATTATCACGAAACGCCTTATTCTGCTCAGGGTCTAATACTTCTAATAAAGCTGCAAATGCATCGCCTCTGTGGTCTACTCCAACTTTATCAATTTCATCCAACAGCATTACTGGATTTTTAACACCTGCCATACGCATACCGCTTGCCACACGTCCCGGCATCGCTCCGACGTACGTTTTTCTATGACCTCTGATTTCAGCTTCATCGTGTACGCCACCAAGACTGATACGGACATATTTTTTATTTAAAGCTTCTGCGATAGAACGTGCGATAGAGCTTTTACCTGTTCCCGGAGGTCCTACCAAGCAAAGGATTGGACTCTTTCCATGCTGATTATAAGCTCTTACTGCCAAAAATTCTAAAATACGTTCTTTTACTTTTTCCAGACCATAATGTTCTTCATCTAAAATGTTCTGTGCAAGCTTCAAATCTACATTATCTTTAGTTGCTTTATCCCATGGCATTTCTAACAATGTTTCAATATAATTTCTTTCAATCCCAACTTCTGGACTTCCAGTCATCAAAGAACGCATTCGATTAATCTGCTTTTTGATCTTTTGTTTTACTTCGTCGCTCGCCTGCAATGTTTCCAACTTGCTCATGAAAATATCTGCATCAGAACCGGTTGTGTCTTCTCCTAATTCTTCACGAATGACTTTTAACTGTTCTCTCAGAAGATATTCTTTTTGCTGTTTATCTACACGTGCCTGAACTTTTTCTTTTAACTGACTGCGAACTTTTCCGATATAGGCTTCTTCTGTCAATATCGTCAACGTTTCTTTTACACGTTCTTCTAAAGAAACCTGTTCTAAAATACGTTGTTTTTTCTCTGGAGGCAATGGCAAGGAAATCGCAATAAAATCAGCACTTGTTCCTACTTCATCTGCCTTTTCCATATACTCTACGATATTTTTTCCTGCTTTTGGATTAAATCGAAGATATTCTGCCAATGCAGCTGTCATTTGTCGGATATTTGCCTCTTTTAATACAGGCTCCATTGCATCTTCATCTTCTTCTGGACAAACTTCAACTTTAGCTGATAAATATCCATCAACTAATACGGCATCCTGTATTTTGGCACGTTCTATTCCCTCTACTACAACACGCAGATTATGATTGCTCAATCTGGATATCTGACGAATTTTCACAATTGTCCCCATCGTTTCCAAATCTTCTAATCTTGGATCTTCTGTAGATACATATTTTTGTTTACACAAAAACATACTTTGATCGTTTGCCATAGCTTCTTCTACAGCAGCTACACTGATTGATCGACTGACATCAAAGCTCAGACTCATATGTGGAAATATAACCAAACCACGAAGTGCTACCATTGGATATTCCTGATATGTCTTTTCTGTATTTTCTGTAATTTCTTCTTGTAATAAAACTTCCTGTTCCATAAACTCCTCTAATCAAAGCGGATATTTCCTACTATACAAAAACCATGCAACATTCGGCTGTGTATCACAATACACCTCTGCCAAAACATCGCATGGTATTATTTGACTTTATGCTTCGCGGTGTATAATCTTTGGCTTACCTGTTCCTTCTACGGACTCTTTTGTAATGATACATTTTGTAATTGTCTCATCACTTGGAATCTCGTACATAACATCTCTCATAACATATTCTAAAATAGAACGTAAACCTCTTGCACCGGTCTTTTTCTCAAAGGCTTCACTGGCAATACACTCAATGGCTCCTTCTTCAAATTCCAATTCTACATTATCAAAATCCAGAAGTTTCTGATATTGTTTTACCAATGCATTTTTTGGCTCTCTCAAAATACGCATAAGAGCCTGCTTATCTAATCCCTCTAATGACACACTGATTGGAACACGTCCAATAAATTCAGGAATCATACCAAATTTAATAAGATCCTGTGTTGTCACTTGCTTAAAGAGTTCACCGATATCTTTGTTGTTCTTTTTTACTACTGCCTGATTAAAGCCGATGGCACTGCGGTCCAATCTTTTTTCAATAATCTGTTCCAAGCCTGCAAAAGCACCACCGCAAATGAACAGAATATTGGATGTATCAATCGGAATAAGCTCCTGCTGTGGATGCTTTCGTCCACCCTGAGGCGGTACATTCGCAACCGTTCCTTCGATAAGCTTTAACAATGCCTGTTGAACGCCTTCTCCGGATACATCTCTTGTAATGGATACATTTTCACCTTTTTTGGAAATCTTATCAATTTCATCAATGTAAATGATACCATACTGGGCACGCTCAATATCATAATCTGCTGACTGAATCAGTTTTAATAAGATATTTTCTACGTCTTCGCCTACATAACCGGCTTCTGTCAAAGTAGTAGCATCTGCTATTGCAAATGGTACATTAATGATTTTTGCCAATGTCTGTGCAATATATGTTTTACCGCATCCTGTAGGACCTAACAGTAAAATATTGCTTTTTTGAAGCTCTACACCATCATCCTGCGCATCCTGTCCTGCCAAAACACGCTTATAATGATTATAAACGGCTACTGCCAGAGTCTTTTTTGCCTCTTCCTGACCGATTATATACTCATCCATAAAATGTTTGATCTCTCTTGGCTTCAAAAGATTGATATCCATGCTCTCTGCATGAGCTGACATATCATCATCATATAATTCTTCATCGATAATCTCAGAACATAAAGAAACACATTCATCGCAAATAAAAATACCATCTGGACCTGCGATCAGTTTTCTTACTGCATCCTGTGGCTTACCACAAAAAGAACATTTTATTTTAATAGGATTCTTTCCTGGCATACTTTTCCTCTTAATACATGAGGGGCATGAAGCACGCCCCTCAAAATAAATATTTATTTCTTGGTAACAACACTGTCGATTAAGCCATAAGCAACCGCTTCTTCAGCACTCTTCCAGTTGTCACGTTCTGTGTCAGCTGCGATTTCTTCGTAATCTCTGCCACAGTTTTCAGCTAAAATACGATTTAACTTTTCTTTTGTCTTCAAAATATGCTTTGCAGCAATTTCGATTTCAGTAGCCTGACCCTGTGCTCCACCAAGTGGCTGGTGAATCATGATCTCAGCGTTCGGTAATGCCATACGTTTGCCTTTCGCACCGCCTGCAAGTAAGAATGCACCCATACTTGCTGCCATACCGATACAAATAGTTGATACGTCACATTTGATATACTGCATAGTATCGTAAATAGCCATGCCGGCTGTGACGGAACCGCCCGGACTGTTAATGTATAAATGAATATCCTTATCAGGATCTTCTGCTTCTAAAAATAATAACTGTGCTACTACTAAAGAAGCGGTTGTTTCATTTACTTCTTCTCCTAAAAAGATAATTCTATCCTTTAACAATCTGGAATAAATGTCATAGGATCTCTCCCCCCTGCTTGTCTGCTCTACTACATAAGGCACTAAGCTCATGATATGATCCTCCTAAATTTTAATGATTATTTCTCAACAGCGTTTGCTACTAAGAATTCAACAGCCTTAGCGATAGCAAGGTCGCCCATAACCTGCTTCTTGCCAGCTTCGCCCATCATTTCTTCGATTGCTGCAACTTCCATCTTGTACTGTTCAGCCATCTTTGCAACTTCTGCTGCGAAATCTTCTTCTGTTGCTTCAATACCTTCAGCCTTTACTACAGCTTCTAATACGAGGCTTGATTTGATACGAGCTTCAGCCTGTGGCTTAACCTGATCAAGCATAGTTGCTGCTGTCATACCTGTGTACTGGAAGTACTGATCTAAAGATAATCCCTGCATCTGTAATCTCTGAGCGAAATCATCTACCATCTGTCTCTGCTGTGTTTCGATCATAGCTTCTGGAATTTCCATTGTTGCATTTGCTACAACTGCTTCTACAACAGCATTTTCTTTTGCGTTCTTCACATCAGCAGCCTTCTTATCAGCTAACTTCTTTTCAACGCTTGCTTTGTATTCGTCCATAGTATCAAATTCAGATACTTCTGAAGCGAATTCATCATCTAATTCTGGTAATTCTTTTTCTTTAATTTCTTTTACTGTGCATTTGAAAACAGCTTCCTTGCCAGCTAATTCAGCTGCATGGTATTCTGCTGGGAATGTAACGTTTACTTCTACTTCCTTGCCGATTTCAGCACCGATTAACTGATCTTCGAAACCTGGAATGAAAGCGCCAGAACCGATTGTAAGAGGATAATCTTCACCCTTACCACCTGCGAATGCTACACCGTCAACAAAACCTTCGAAATCGATTACTGTGATGTCACCAGCTTTAACAGCTCTGTCTTCTACAACGATTTCTCTTGCATTTGCTTCCTGCTCACGCTTAATTTCAGCATCTACTTCTTCAGCAGAAACAGTTGCTTCTAACTTATCAACTTCTACACCCTTGTACTGGCCAAGTGTAACTTCTGGCTTAATAGCAACTTCTGCTGTGAAGATGAAAGGCTTTCCAGCTTCGATCTGAACTACGTTGATGCTTGGTGCAGATACGATTTCTGTTCCTTCGTATTCATCTAAAGCTTTCTGGTAATTTTCTGGGATTAAAGCATTTGCAGCGTCTTCGTAGAATACGCCAACACCGTACATCTGCTCGATCATCTTACGAGGTGCTTTGCCCTTACGGAAACCAGGAATGTTGATCTGGCTTTTCTGTTTCTGATAAGCTTTCTCAATAGCTTTGTCTAATTCAGAAGCTTCTACTTCGATAGTAAGCTTAATCATATTTTTTTCTAAGTTTTCTACCTTTAAACTCATGTTAGAGGTCCTCCTAAAATACATTTGTATATATCATGTCAATCTATGCGATACAGATGGTCTGTATATACCTCTGTGCATAACACATCCATTTCATCATTGTAACATAATTTTCACTATATGACTAGTGGTATTTTCGGAAATTTCTATTAAATTTCCTTTGCAGGCATTCTGCCGCATGATTTCTTTTCTGTACAAAAACCACTTACTTCACACTTAGGAATGAAATATGTATCTACTAAATACTTCCATTCTTCGGAATATTCGCTCAACGCTTTCATCAAATCTCTCATCAGCTGACGATATTCCCAATAAGCTCTTGTGCAAAGACGCTGATGTGCCATATCAATCAAATTTCTAAGATTTGTACGAAGCACTACTTTACTTTCCATACCAAGTGGCAATAACATTGCTACGTCTTCTCGTGGAAGTCCCAATGCTTCTAATTTCTGCATTGCTTCTGTAATATCCTGCATTGCCTGTGCATAAATCTGATTTGCTTCTTCCTTACTTCCAATAGAAGGTGGTGTAACAAATGGAAATCCCTTCTGGTAATTGATATATCTGGTGGAAGCCTGTAAACGGGTAGGTGCACCGCCAATATGTGTATATAACTCTCGGATTACTCTTGCAGAATAACCATCTAACACCATGTAAACTTGTGGGTATTCCCATGTTCTTCCATGGCCAGACATCAGACAGTCCATACCTCTTTTATAATTTTTTTCCTGATTCGTAATGTCAGCGCCCCAGCAGACACCTGCTTCACGACCGATCAAAGAGATTGGATCTATAGTAGTTTCGTTCTGTATTATAATTTTGCCCATAACACGTTTCCTCTTTCTTTTGTTTTAACTGTTCTTATTCTATCCGATAGAAACAGACTCGTCAATGCTTTCTGTTTTGTTCTGTTATTTTGCCAAAATTTTCTTGTATAGTTTTTTGTATTTATCTCATACTAAGACCAAGATAAAAAAGCGCAGTTCCAACAAAAGAAATATATCATTTGGTTACAAAACGGAAGTGCCTTTCTTATCTTTTCAGAATAGACAAAAAAACAAAAAAACACAGGATTGAAAGGCACTTTGTGTCGATGGAGGAAAAAGCAATGGCAAATACTAATAAGTCAAATAAAATGGAAGTACCAGAAGCAAAAGCAAAAATGGACAAATTTAAAACAGAAGTTGCCAGCGAATTAGGTGTCAACTTAAAAGAAGGTTACAATGGTGATCTGACAAGCAAAGAAGCTGGTTCTATCGGTGGAGAAATGGTTCGCCGTATGATCAAATCTTACGAAGAAGGATTAAAGTAATTTTTCCCCTCTCAAATATCCAAAAAAGGTTGTTATAAATTGCTTCTTTTGGATAATAAAATCAGATTGAATATACAAGAGCAACAAAAGGCTGTATGCAGAAATTTTTTATTCTGTGTGCAGCTTTTTTATGTGTTCCATTCTTCTCTTAATCGCAGCAACAGCTTCTTTTCCATACGACTCACCTGCACTTGTGTTATGTCCAGTTTTTGTGCTGTTTTAGCTTGTGTCATATTTTCAAAATATCGAAAATAGACTAATTTTCGTTCTGTAGAAGACATTTTTTCAAATGCCTCCTCACACAATAACCTGTTTACGACTGTCTGCTGCATATCTTTATGATCTGACAATAAATCTATTTTTCTTACATCATGTTCTTCCTCACTGATAAAACTATCAAGACTTTCTGCTGGCCGCAACGCCTCTTCTGCCAGCAAAATATGTTCTGTCTTAATTCCTGTCATATCTGATAATTGCTGTATCGTAGGTTCTTTATGATACATCGCCTCGAACTGTTCTCTCGCATATTTGATTTTTGTGTACTGTTCTTTCATGCCTCTGCTAATATGTACTTGTGTGTTATCTCTTACAAAACGTTTAATTTCTCCTAATATTACTGGTACTGCGTATGTACTGAATTTTAATCCCAACTCTTCTTTAAAGCCATCTGCCGCTTTACATAATCCTACACAGCCGACCTGAAATAATTCTTCTGTATCCAATCCTCTCATAGCAAAGCGCTTTATCACAAAATGTATCAATCCAATATTTTGTGAAATAAGCTGCTCTCTATCTTTCATGTATGTGTTCCTCGCAAAAGCCTAAGCGTTTGGTCATTGTCACGACCGTTCCTTTCATAACCTCACTTTCCACTTGAACATCATCCATAAAAGCCTTCATAAATGAAAATCCCATTCCTGCACGTTCCATATCTGGTTTTGTCGTAAACATTGGCTCTACCGCTTTTTGAATGTCTGCAATTCCTTTTCCGGTATCTTCTACGACAACCTGTAAGACATATGATTTTTCATCTTGATAAAGCATACAAGACACATACACTGTCGCACTTTCTTTTTCTTCATACCCATGAATGATTGCATTTGTAACAGCTTCTGAAACTGCTGTTTTTATATCTTCCATCTCATCTAATGTTGGATTAAGATATGTTAAAAATCCGGCTACTGCCACGCGTGCAAAGCTTTCATTTTCACTTCTTGCCTGAAAGCATACTTTCATTTCATTTATAAATTTCATAGTATCTAACTGCGTAATTTGTTTTTTCATGTTGTTTCCTCATACTTTCCTATAATTTTACTCAAACCTGACATTCTCAATATTTTATCCATATGTCCTTTGGCATTGTACAAAAATACATCTCCTCCAAGACTTATCATTTTCTGATATCTCCCACTGATTAAACCAATACCAGAACTATCCATAAATTGAGTCCGTTCAAAATCAAATACAACTTTTGATGGCTCTTTTGATAAAATCACTTCATCAATCTCTTTTACCATCATTTTCGTTTTGTAATGATCGATTTCTTCTGGAAGTTTTATAAACAACACATCTCCCTTTTGTACTAAAAAATCCATATTCCATTCCCCTTTTATTAAATTTTCTTTTTTCTATATGCTGCCACATTACCTCCTAATAGATAACGTGAAAGTACACATCCCAGGAAGTGTTTTTATATACCATGAAATAAGTAATTTCCTAGTATATAAAAAATGCACGAAAAAGAAACCTTTTTATTTCTCTTTCGTGCAAATCTTTTTATTCTAAACTATTTAATGCTCTTTGTACTTGTGAAACTCTAACACTATCTGCAAAACGCTCCAATATTTCATTGTAGATTGCCTTTGCTTGGTCCTTTTGATTCAATGCCTGATAAGAAAGGCCTAAATAATATAATGTATCTACATAATCTCCATAATACAATTTAGCAAGTTCTAACTCAGAAGCTGCTGTCTCATATTCTTTGGCTTCATATGCTGCATACCCAAGATCATAATGATACTGTGATAATTCTGATGCAGTTACCGCTTTTATATTATTATAAAGATTTAAAATACTATTGCTGTTCTCAGCATAAAATGTTTCATTTCTTACACAGATATCCATATAAGGGCTAATCTGCTCTAAATTTTGTGCATCTGTCAAATATGCTCCAATCGCACTGATCAACGCTGTTACTGCTTCTTCATTACTTTCCTGACCATACAAATTACCATACTGCTCTACAACAGCATCTCTTTCTTTTGTCAAGTTTTCCAACTGCGTTCGAAGTGATGCAATCGTAGCTGACTGCGCCTCTTTTTCTTCGTTAGCTGTACGAATGACAGTTTCTAACTGCTGTCTTACATTTTCAATCTTTCCTGGAAGCACCAAGAAAAATAAAATAGCAGCTCCAAGCAAAAATCCAACTGCAAATCCAACAAGTGTACTCTTGCTCGTATTTGGCTCTATAACCTGTGTTGGCTGAATGATAATCTCATTATCTCGTTCATATCGAACAACAGATTCCTTGTCTTTTTTGTTTTTAGTACGTGCTTTTTTAGCATCTTTTACCTGTGATATTTCTTTTAAATATCTCTGTGCCTGTATATTTCCATGATCAATCTGAAGCACCTTTTTTAAAATAGGCTGTGCTTTATCCCACTCCTGCTTTTGCATATATACCAATGCTAACAGCAGTTGAGGCTTTAAAAACTTCGGATTCAGTGTCATGATCTTTTTTAACTGAATAATTGCAAGATCATCACTTCCCTGCAAATAAAGATCCAATGCAATATTATATTTGTGAATTGCCTGATTATACATATCCAGTCTGCTCTGATTATTCTGTAATTTCGCTATATAATCCTCTGCCAGATTTTTCTCAGGCTGCAAATTTTTGCTGATGATCCATTCTGCCAAAGCCAATACCACTTCTCCAGTTTCAAAATAAACAAGACCAAGTAAATTTCTCGCATCTACATGCTCTTTATTTAATTTAAGGCATTGCTGTAAACTGACAATCGCACCACTCAAATCTCTTACCTGTGCTTTTTCCAGTCCCTCATTATACTTACGGTTAGCGGCTTCTATAATGAGCTTGTACTGTTTCACATCACTTTTGCATGCAGTACAAAAATCATGTCTTGTCAGCGTCGCACCACAGTGATAACACTTCATCTTTTTGTCTCCTATGCATTCGTTTTAGTATTGCGTGACTCCTGTTTCTGCATCATCTGAAACAATAAATCCGTAGCATCTGTCATATCTCTATTATAAATTACATCTTCTACTTCCCCAACTTCAGGACTTTTATAAAATTTCTTGATTTCTTCCTCAAACTGTATCATAAAGTTACCCCTTCAATCACAAAGAATGGTCAAACTGTTTTACTCTGCTCCAACAACTGCTTCATCTGTCCGACCAGATACAACGATCCTACGATGTAAATATATTCTTTAGAAGTTCGTTTTTCAATCACTTCTAAGACGGCTTCTGAAATCTCAGGCATAAAACAGCACTCCATTTTTGTCATACTGCTCTTGATCTTTTTTTCTGCCTCCTCATATAGACGCATCACATCTACACCACGTTCCGTAGCAAGCTGCGTTACAATGATTTTTGAAAACAATCCGCTTTCGATTACATCTGCCAACATCTGTTTATAGTCTTTATCACTTACCGCAGAAAATATCACTGTTCTGTTTTCTATGCAGTCATCTTCTCGAACACTCTCCAAAAACATGTGCATTCCATCTGTATTATGAGCTCCATCTAAAAAAACATTCCTGCACACTTCTTCCATACGACCTGCCCAGCTTGTCTCCCACAATGTCTGCTTTAACTGTTCAACAGACATCTGTTCTTTCCTAACAATACCAAGCTCTATCAACATTTCAAAACCTGCTAATGCCAAACACACATTATCTGCCTGATATAGTGCTGGTGTATGAAGTCTTACTGGAACAGTTCCATAATAACTGGAAAAATAAGAAAAAGCAACGGATTTTTCATAAACTCCTTGACAAGCATAGTCTCGTTCTCCCAAAACTCGACACTTACTTCCTAATTCTTCTGCTTTTTTCAGGAAAATATCTGTTACCATGTCGTTTTTTGGTGCTACAACACATGGAATATTTGGTCTCATAATCCCTGCTTTTTCCAATGCAATTTCTTGCAATGTTGTACCAAGATATTCTGTATGATCCAATGCAATATGCGTAATCAACGTCAAATCTTTCTGTTGTACCGCATTGGTAGCATCTAATCTGCCTCCCAAACCAGTTTCCAAAACAACGATTTCTACTCGCTCTTTTGCAAATATATACATTCCAACAAAGAACAACATATCAAAAAAACATGGTTCATATGTTTCGCCTTCTCTTTTTAATGTTTCAATGAAAGAACAAACTGCCCCTACTGCCTCTGTAAATAATTCTTTTGAAACCATTTTTCCATTGATCAAAAAACGTTCTCTAATATCTACTAAATGCGGTGAGGTAAATAAGCCTGTCTTACATCCCGATTTTTCTAATAGACCCGCCAAATAGGCAGATGTAGATCCCTTGCCGTTTGTACCTGCAATGTGTACGATCTTCATCTGCCTGTCAGGCTGACCCATTCGAGTCAGGACTCTTTCTATACTTTGTAATTTATGATTCTTATTAAAACGAGGAATACGGTAGAATAATTCTACCGCTTCCTCGTAATTTGTAATATGATCTGACATTATCTCTCCAAATATTACATAGCAGATAACTGAGCAAGTCTTTCTTTTACCTGTTCCATCATCTGAGCATATTTTGCCTGCTTGTCTTTTTCTTCCTGAATTTTTGCAGCTGGTGCTTTAGAAATAAATTTCTCATTTCCAAGCATACCTGCAACTCGCTTCAATTCACCTTCCAAACGTTTTTCTTCTTTCTGTAAACGTTCGATTTCCTGCTTAATATCTACTAATTCAGCAAATGGAATGTAAATAGTAGCATTTGCGATTACTACAGAAACTGCATCCTCTGCGATTCCACTCTTATCTTCCTGAACTTTTACTTCAGAAGCATATGCTAAAGATGCAAAGAATAACTTACCTTCTTCAAAGGTATTTCTTAAGTCTTCTTTTTCACTTACTACATAAACAAGTGCTTTCTTGCTAGGTGGAACGTTCATTTCTGTACGAACATTTCTGATACCACGTACTGCTTCTTTGATAATTTCAATAGCAGCTTCTTCTTTTCCAAAGTTTCTTTCCTCTGTATATTCAGGCCACTTAGAAATCATAATAGATTCTTCTTCATTCTGTAATGTACAGAAAATTTCCTCTGTAATAAATGGCATATATGGATGTAATAACTTTAATGCATCGATTAAAACAGTCTTTAATGTATAAAGAGCTGCATTCTGGCTTACTGCATCATCATCGGCATATAAACGTGGCTTAACCATTTCAATATACCAGTCACAGAACTCATCCCAAATAAAGTCATATACCTTCTGAACTGCAATACCAAGTTCAAAGTTTTCCATATTTTCAGTAACTTCTTTTACAAGGCTGTTTAACTTAGATAAAATCCACTTATCAACTGGAGCAAGATCATCCATAGAAGGAGTTGTTACATTCTTATCTCCCATATTCATCATAATAAATCGGGATGCATTCCATACTTTGTTTGCAAAGTTACGGCTATTTTCTACTCTTTCATAATAGAAACGCATATCATTTCCAGGTGCATTACCTGTAATAAGAGTAAGACGAAGTGCATCTGCACCGTACTGATCAATAATTTCTAATGGATCAATACCATTTCCTAAAGACTTACTCATCTTACGTCCCTGACTGTCACGAACCAATCCATGGAATAATACTGTCTTAAATGGTTTTTCCTTCATCTGTTCAAATCCGGAGAAAATCATACGAATTACCCAGAAGAAAATAATATCGTAACCTGTAACTAATACGTCTGTAGGATAGAAATACTCTAAATCTTCTGTTTTTTCAGGCCAGCCTAATGTTGAAAATGGCCACAATGCAGAAGAAAACCATGTATCTAATGTATCTGGATCCTGTGTGAAATGTTCACATCCACAATGAGGGCAAGCACCTGTTGGAGCTTCTTTAGAAACAATATATTCTCCACACTTATCACAATAGTATGCTGGAATTCTATGTCCCCACCATAACTGACGGCTGATACACCAGTCACGAATATTGTCAGTCCAGTTAAAGTATGTTTTATCCATACGTTCCGGAATTAACTTGATATCTCCGCTCTTTACAGCTTCTACAGCAGGTTTGATCAATTCATCCATCTTTACAAACCACTGTTTTTTGATCATTGGTTCGATTGTAGTCTTACATCTGTCATGTGTACCTACATTATGGGAATAATCTTCAATCTTTACTAATAATCCAAGTTCATCTAATTCTGCAACGATCTGCTTTCTTGCTTCATAACGATCTAAGCCTTCAAACTTTCCGCCGTTTGCATTGATTGTTGCATCATCATTCATAATGTTGATTTCTGGAAGGTTATGTCTCTTACCAACTTCAAAGTCATTTGGGTCATGTGCTGGTGTGATCTTTACTACACCAGTACCAAATTCCATATCAACATAAGAGTCTTCTACGATAGGAAGTTCTCTGTTTACGAGTGGAAGCATTACCTTTTTGCCATGTAAATGTTTGTAACGTTCATCGTTTGGATGAATTGCTACTGCAGTATCACCAAGCATAGTTTCTGGACGAGTTGTTGCAAATGTAAGGAACTCTGTCTTACTTGGTTCGCCATTTTCATCTATGATAGGATACTTAATATGCCAGAAATGTCCAGCCTGTTCCTGATATTCTACTTCTGCATCAGAAATAGAAGTATTACATACAGGACACCAGTTGATGATACGGCTTCCTTTGTAAATCCATCCTTTTTCATGCATCTTGCAGAATACTTCTGTTACAGCCTTATTACAGCCTTCGTCCATTGTAAAACGTTCTCTATCCCAGTCACAAGAGGAACCCATTTTCTTTAACTGGCTGATAATACGTCCGCCGTATTCTTTCTTCCAATCCCAAGCTCTTTCTAAGAAGCCTTCTCTTCCTAAATCTTCTTTAGAGATTCCTTCTTTACGCATAGCTTCGATGATCTTAACTTCTGTTGCGATAGAAGCATGGTCTGTACCTGGCTGCCATAATGCATTGTATCCCTGCATTCTCTTAAAACGAATCAGGATATCCTGCATTGTATTATCCAATGCATGTCCCATGTGTAACTGACCTGTAATATTTGGAGGAGGCATTACAATAGTAAATGGTTTTTTACTTCTGTCTACTTCTGCATGGAAGTATTTTTTATCTAACCATTTCTGGTAAAGTCTGTCCTCAAGACCTTTTGGGTCGTATATCTTTGCTAATTCTTTACTCATACTTTCAAAACTCCTTACATATTATACGCCGGAAACAAAAAATATTTCCTGTTTATAAAGATAGTTATTATAAATGTATCGCTAAACCACTACATTTGTCAAGAAAAAAGCAAAGCATATATAAGGAATATAGGCCACAGAACAATTTAAATGTGTTCCTTTTATATTTTTCCTTCCTATTTGCACCAAAACCAACAGACATCCTGATAAGGCAAACACAAATAAATATGCCGTCATGTACAACTTCGGGCCTTTAGAAAACACAAAAAACAGACCTATCAAAGAAAAAACAAAAATATCTGCCATTCCATATAAACGACATTTTTGTGCAGCTATTTGCGTAAGCAACACAAATGCTATTCCAAGCATATATTCTACCGGACAATCTAATATATATTTTGTTTTGATACATGCCATAAGAAAAACTGCTGCCAGTCCAACTAGATGTGTATAACGCACGACCATTTTTTCTTTATAATCCTGCCAAGCCGCCCAAATCAGATATCCCATAAACATACTATCAGCCATTATTACGAATCCTTGTACGAAGCTCATCTAACACATTCCCTTCTACTACCATCAATGTTTGCTTACTTACAAGCATCTTTCCATTTTTGTAAGCCTTTATCATAATCTTATATTCTTTTTCTTCCATTCCAAGCGGAATTTCAAATTTGATTGTTTCTGTTTTTTTCAAATAAGGAACTTCATATTCGTATGAAGTTGGAAGGTTTGGATCATGTTCCAACAATTCTTCCGGATATTCTATTTCCAGACGTTCCACATACCCTGTTGTCTTAATATCCAACACCGCTGTTTCACCTGTTTTAAATATCGTTTCTGCTGGATTTCGTTCTTTATATAAAAGCGTATCCAACGTAAAGGTCAACCCATCTTCTCCTATGATATTAGCATTCCCAACATGATCTATTGCAGTTGCCGTTACTACTATCTCTCCTTGAAACAGTGCATTTTCTTTATCTATCTGTAATAAAATCTTGCCTTCACGATCTGCCTCAAACGATTCTGTCATCAGATTATCTTTATTTTTTACTGTTACAACAAATTCTTTTAATCCACTTTCGAAATCACTTGCCTTTAGTTCAAACGCCATTGTCTGTTCTGTCATATCTAACACATCCCACTGTGCAAGACTTTCCATGCCTTCTATTTTTGGAGCAATTCCATCCGGTATAATCGTAAGTTCATGTTCTTTATCCTGTTGCTCGTCAGAAAAATATTCCATTCCTAAAAGTGTCGCTGCTGCCCTCGGATAAACTACAAAAGAATCGGTATCTTTTGAAACAGTAAATCTTTCAAGCACTTGTAAATTTTTAGCATGTTCTATCCTTTGTGCCTGCATACTATCTATGTTCATATAATCACAATATGTATCTGATACAACTGTACTTAATGTTTCACCTGCATAAAAAACAGAATTGTCTGCAATATCCGCATATGGAACGATGATTTTTGCCCACTGTGCCTGATCTTTCAAACAGAAATAAACTTGCTCTATTTGATAATCTTTTGTAGCGGCTCCACCCATATACGTTTCTTCTGCAATCTGATGCACTGTCACGCCATCTGCTTTTACATAATAAACTTGTTCCTCTGTTTTATATACAAACTCACTTTCTTTTAATGTAATCGGCGTTGTATAAAGCGGAATCTGTTTTGCATACGTTTCATCTGTTGGAATATCCAAATCAATTTCTAAACGAATATGTGTTGTTTCACCAATATTTCCTGCTCCATCTACTGCAGCAATATGAATATACATTACAGGATTCTTAAGCTGTACAGAAATCGTTTCCTTACCTGCCAAAAGAAATGTATTTTTATCGTTTACCGTTCCATAACTTTTTGTATCTACATAGTAATAGTATCCTTTTACACCTGTCGTAAGTGTATTTTCTGTTATATTTGATACGGCAAGCTGCTTAACTTTTTCCTTCTCCAAGCAATAACTTTTTGCCATATGATAATAGGTTGTTCCATGATCTTTTGGTTTTGTAAATGTGACTTTTATTTCATCTGCACCTATAAGTGATTGTGTATACACTGTTACTGCATCTGGTTTTGCATCATCTTTGGCTGAAACATCATCTAATGTATTCACTTCCTGATATCCTATATCAGTTCCTTTTATATGAGCAAATCCATTTCCATTATTTACTCCAGCACTGTTTTGCTGATTTTTACATCCAAACGCTGTATTGATATAGCTTGTACCACCAGAAGCTTCTTTAGCATTAGAAACTGTCTTTCCATAAAATATAATATCAGAAAAATAAAGCTGTGTTTTATGGCCATCCGTTTCTTCCTGTGTTCCTTCTGTTTCAGAAGCAATCCTTATTGTAACCCTTTTTGCCGAAGAAATTTCCACATCTATAACACTTGCAATTCCAGCTTTATCGTTATTGCTATAACCATTATAGATACAATTTTGGAATAGTGTTGCTCCCGTATCTGCATTATTTACTGTAATATGTAACTTTGTGATACCAGGGGCTCCATAGTCTTGTCTAAACAATCCTCCACCAAGCAAAAGATGCGTATTTCCATTTGTTTCATACGTTTGTGACATGGACATACTTACACCGTCTCTTGCCTGCACTTGAATATATGGAACTTTTCCTACTGCTGCCTCTCCTGTTTCTTTTCCAAAAAATGCACTATAGGCATCATTGTACCAAAGACTATAATTTGTCTGAAACGTTTTTGTCAGACTTCCCATCTGTGTGATCCATTTCCAATCATTTTGTCCATTTCCTGTTGTCTTTTTTAAAGACGGTGTTTCTAATTCCTGATCCATTCCATAAACTTGGAAACTTCCTGCATTCAGATTTTTGCTCATATTACTCTTAAATGCATAATCGGTTGTATCTTCTTTTGTGGTAATGACCAACGTGCCGCCAGCATCTCCGCCGATTGCACCGCCGCCACCGCCTCCATAAGCAGATTCCTTTCCAGACTGATTTGCAACACTGCTTAACGTTTGTCCACCTGCACCGCCAGCATACTTCTCATTACCACCGCCACCACCGCCAGCAACAAGTAATAATGTTTTTGTTTTATTTCGAGTTACATATACTTCTGTAGCAGCACCACCACCGCTTCCATATACATCGGTGGAAGAACCTCCATAAGAATTACTCTTATTTGTACCGCCTTGTTTGTCTGTTCCCATCGTTCCTGCATAAAAGCTGACGACATCACCTTTTTGAAGCCAATACTCCGCACTGACCACACCGCCTTTTCCGCCTTTTTTGTTTGTACTGTAGTCAGCACCCTTTGCACCTTGTGCTGTCAAAACATAGTATCCTGTATGCGGTATAATATACTCTTTTCCTTGCTGTTTCGTATCAAACATTTCCTCCACGACAAGTTCAGAAATACTTGTATTTGCCGAAAAGATTTCGTTCCAGTTTGTTTTATCCATTGATTGAAATAACCTGTAAAATTTACTTTTTCCATCTTTTTGTTCCCACTTTAAATCTACAGCACCTTTTCCATCGTTGGATTCATAATCATCATACGCCCATAATGTCAACGTAGACCACTTTGCATATAATGTTACATCTCTATCAACTGTTACCAAATCTCCTGCACGTCCAATAAATGTTTCATCCTGAAATTCAGGACTTGTATACCATCCTGCCAAAGAAGCATTCTCTTTTACAGAATCAGGAAGTACAAAACTTTCATTTACATACTCTGCTTTTATCGTATCCTTATGTTGTTTAGAACCTAAAAATGTATATATATTTTGTTCAAATGTTCCTTCAAAATCATCTTCCAACTTCCAATATGCAAACTCTTTTTTGGTTGTTTGATCAGCTACTTTGCTTCCTCCATTTGTTTCAAAATGAACACGATAACCATCTGCTGGAATTAAATATGTATTGTCTACTTCATATGTTGTTCCATATCCTTGATATACTTCAAAAATCGACTTTCCTTTATACGTTCCTCCATTTGCATCAATACATAATCCGCTTTGTGTTTTATTCCATTGTGCATATACTTGAATTTTCTCACCATCTACACTTCCAAGATTTAATACCTCTGCACCATCTTCAAAAAAACGTCCTTTTCCATCTGCCTGTGTATTCCACCCTACAAATTCATATCCTTGACATTTATATGTATTTTTTCTAAGTGTTGTATTTGCATATCCAAGTGTTTTGGCCTCCACTCCATTATATAATTCAGCATTATCATACATATGCTTTGTGGATGCCATAAATCCTGTCACAGTTTCATTTTTAGGTGCATTCGCATTATAAACGATTTCATAATAGTTATTAGAAATCGCCTTACAAATATGAGCGTAACTTTTTCCTTGTTCTAAACCTTCACAGTAGGGACAAATATATGCATATACAGAACTTGCTGGAATAGACAAAATGCCTTTTATCGTAGCTTCTGTTCCATAAAACAGAAGTTCTTCTACCAATTCCCCACAGTCTGCACAATATGCATACCAACCATTATTATAATAAGCATAACAAATCGTATCGCTTTTGATTGGAAATCCACAAAATTGTGTAAATCCTGGATTTTCATGAATACATTGTGCATTACTCCATGCAACTGTCCACTTTCCGATTGCAAGTGCTCCTTTCGCAGCAGTCTCATAGTAATGCTCTCCTGTTTTCAAAGAACGCAGCTTAGAAGTTTGTCCTGTATACACTGTATAGCCTTCTTGCAAATGCTCATTTGTTCTATCTAGATAATCCGTTGTCCATGCCGTTTTGTCTGGACTAATTGTAACACCATGAACCCCTTCAAATACCTCCATGTCTGCTGCCCTTACTTGCACATTTTCAAGAAACAGCAAACAGACCAACAACACGATCCATATGATTATTGTTTTCTTTTTTTCATCCTGCTTCATACTTCGCTATCCTGATATTTCCTTGTGCCAGCTTTTGATAAAAATCTGCCGTTGCATCCTTTTCAATCGGTATCACAATCAATTGACACAGTCCATCTTCACTTTCTGTTTCAATTCCAGAACCCTGACTTGTATATGCATATGCAATTGGAACTCGTTCCTGCAATAGTTCACACTGATATGCTTCTTCCTGCTTTGTCAAAAGATAAATATCTATGTAATCCCCACTTCGAAGACTTCCTGCAACCCCTTCATACAATTCGTTGATTGGTACACTAATCCAATTTAATTGTTCATAGCCTTCATAATACGTATCGTATTTTGCTACGTCCATATTGCTGAACATATTTCCCTGTGCTATGTCACTTTTTGCAATCATACCAACCAAACTATCTTCAGAAGAAATATATTCTTTTGGAAGCCACATCACAGGTATATACTTTTTCTCTACATAAGAAGAAATATTTTCCTCTGTAAAAACTACATTCTGCGGAATATCTGTTTTCGCACAGATTACCCAATCACTTTGTGGTTCTTCTTTCATGCTCTGCTGTATAATCAAAAGCACTGCAAATAAAAGCAGTGCCAATAACAGACTGATCCCGCCAATCCATATTTTTTTATTTTTATTCATAATCTACTTCCTCACTTACAATATCTGCACAATGCTCCTTCCTTGCAGTAACTTCTACACCAAACAAAAATTGTGCAGGTACTGCAATCTTGGCATAAACCGCACTATGTTCAATACGTGTGCCATCTGGTGCTTGTACCACTTCATTCCCGCTATATAATCTTGTACTGAAATTATCATTACGGTCAAAGATAAATTCGCTTATTCCCTGAGCTGTCACCTCGTATATTCGAAAATCTTCCACTTCTGCCTTGCCTGTTATACCAAGTTTTTTTTGATTTTCCTCACTTCCAAGTCCTTTATAAAGTGCTTCTTCAAAAATATCTTTTACTGTATTTATATTTTCAAAGACAAGCTCTCCGGTAGACCCATAATGATATGGATCTACCACAAGAGCCGCAAGGTTGGCTTGTGTCAGACAATCTTCAAGACATCTGCCCATATACCCTGCCTTCATGACAGTCAGCAATATTCCCCAACAGATGATTGCCCAGAAAAGCAAAAGCAGTGCCAGTAGCTTATAAATAACGCCCTCATCCTTTTGCTTCACTTTTCCTGCTACTAAAAACATATACAAACGTGTATATGCTAGATGATTTACTACAATCTCACGATTTTCACGATTTGTAGTTACTGTTTCAACGTGTATGCTTTTGTAACCATTATCAGTACACTCCACAGTCGTAACCTCCAGACTAAGCCATCGGTACGTTCCTATAAATTTTTTAGATATAGGATCTCATCTAGTTAGTTTTTCCTTTCTTATATTTTCTTCGTTTTTGCCCATCATTTTGATTATTTAAAAAGCCTTCTAATGCTTTGCCGTCGAAACCATACAAATGTCAATCGGAATATTCCACATAATATCCTTATTTACTATAAATGGAATTTTCACATCGATATCCCATTTCAGATTTCCAAGAATACAAAGTTCAATCAGTTCTCCATAATCTGCTTTTTGTATCGTCGTTCCATTTAGATTTACATCCTGCAATCCATATTTTTGCAATGTGTCTTTTAATTGCAGCGTTTTTTCCTGCGGTAAATATCCAAAAGTCTCCATTTCTAATAAATATGCTCTTGCAACTTGATTGATATTTTCTCGCAATCTAATCACTTGTGTAAATCGTGCCGATAATATGAGCAATCCAAATGCCATACCCATCCCAAACAAGATTGGCAGCAGCTTTTCAACAAAGCCAACGTCTTTTTGTTTCACCTTATACTCCTGCTGATAAAATGTTTCCAATTTCTGTTGTCATATCACCTACCAATTTTGTGATAAAGTTACTCATCTGTGTTTTGAAAATAACTAATAATACGACTGCAATAACTGCCAAACCTACTTCTACTACGATTGCCTTATCTCCATTATCCTTCTTCATTAAAAAGTTCTTTACATTTTTCATAATTTTTCATTCTCCTTACAATTTGATTATATATAACGAATATTTTCGAATGCTGCAATAATACAGCCATATATTACCAGTGCTAAAATACCGATAAATAGTAACATCTGAAACACCTGCAACTGCATTTCGAGTGCTTCTTTTTTGCGTATTAATTGGGTACGCTCCATTTCTTCAATCTGAAGACGTATATCTTCTAAAAGTTTTACTGCATATCCTGAATCCTGCATTTGTCTTAAAATAAGACTAAAGCTGCTTATATAACGATTAGAAAAACTTTCTTCAAAATCCGTCAAAGCTGCTGTCATATCTGTTCCTTTTGACAACTGCTCTGTCAGTTGATGCAATGCTATGCGAAGTCTTTTGTTTTTCATAAGACCTTCACTTTCCTGTAATGCCTGATAAATATGTAGACCTGACTGAAGCTGTACCGTAATTGTTTCATACAACCACTTCAAATCCTTCATTAAAATGTCATTATCTCTTTGATCCGACATCCACAATAAACAAGTCGGAAGAAAACTGCCCACAGCAAGACCAAGTATGCCTGCAAGCCAATGAAAACTTACACCCACCATGGCTCCTATAATTCCTGCCACAATACTTGCTGCTATAAAATTCTGCACATTGCGATAAATCACCATTTCCTGCATAGCGGCTGCTCCATGTGCTTTTAAAAATGCTTCTAATTCTTCTTTGTATTGTTTTAAAAACGCTTTCATCCGCTACTTACTCCTTTTCATAAGCTCCCAGTTTCCAGAAAAATCCAACAATGATTCCTCCCATGTATGCGGAACATACTTTTGTAAAACTGCTGCCGAATAAAAGTTTAGATACAGAAATATTTAAAAACTTTCCTAAAAATATCACAATCAACATTCCAAGTCCTACAATGATTGCCATTTCTACTTGTGCTGTTCTTTTGACACTTTGTCTTTCTTTTTTGGAAGACAGATAAGATTGCATGCTTTTTCTGGAAGAACGAAATACATAATTAAAATCGCTGTTGTATATACAACAAACATTCAGATTATGTATAAATTCCTGCCATTTTGGATGTTCCAATGTAATTCTTAGCTTCTCCAATATCATTCTTGTAGACCAGCCCTGTTCTAAATACTGTTCAATCTGACGCAAAGCATGTCCAATAGGTCCCGACATATACGGACTGCAATGCTTTAGTATTGTCAAAGGTTCATCGCCTGTAGCTGCAAAGCTCTCTGTTATATTCAAAAGTTCTAACAGCTGCTTTTCTGTAGCCTTCATATTGCTCTGACGCATCATATGCAATAAACATATCATACCAAGACACAGCATTATGCAAACAACTGTGGCTTTTAAAACAGAGCCTGTTACACATGATACGAAAATAAAACTACAGCTATATACCAAAGCATTAAACAAAAGCCATACTTTTGCACTGACAAACGGAAGATAATTACGAATGCCACTGTAATACAAAAGCAATTCCAACCTGTCCTGCCATTTTCTGCTTGTGATTTCCGGCAATACTTTTATGTGAAGTTTCTTTGTTTCTTCCAGCAAAAAGCCTTCTGTGTAAACTATAAGTTCCGTTGCTCCTACTTCCCATAACCAGGAGGTCACATAGTAAAAACCGATTACCAATAAAAGAAGTAAGAAAACATCCATTATGAGTTCTGTCATATGGCATTCTCCCTTTCATACACATTTCTTGTCGTCAAAAGCCCTTTATGGTCCACTTTTACTTCCGTAATCGTATGAAGTTTGAAATCTTTCATATAACATACTGTTGAAATACATCCAAGCATTTTTTTGATTTCTTCCTGACTGTAATCAGCTTCATACTTTACATAATCTGCAAGTTTATACAAAGCTGCTTCTCCGTCCTGTCCATGCACAGTTGCCAATCCCAAATGACCTGTATAAGCCGCATTCAAGAAATATAAAGCCTCTCCGCCTTTGATTTCACCGATTACGATATAATCCAAATCGATCAAAAGTGCATTGATGCTCAGTTCTTTCAGACCATAGTTGATCTTACTTTCTCCTTTTTGTTCCAGAATATGCTGAAACATCATATCAGGATGTACTTTACTGAAAAGTTCTTCATTTTCCTGTATGACTAATACCGATTTATCTTTCGGTATTTCATCTAACAGTGCGTTTAATAATGTTGTTTTTCCACTCGCCCCCTTTCCTGCAATCAAAACATATCCTCTCGTTATCTGTTTTTTCAGATATTCTGCGTGCTCTTTTGTGAGCATACCTAATTCTTGTAAATCTTCTAAACTTGGTTTTTGTTTTGGAATTTTACGAATGTGAATATACGGTGCGTCCACAGAATTGATAATGGGCTGACTGATATTGAAACGAAGGATAAAATCCCGATTGCTTGATTTGTCTGTGAAGGACTGCATAGCATGTGCCCTAGAAATGCTGACTTGATTTTTGGCTGCGATAAATTCAGTAAACTGCTTTAACTCCTGATCACTTTTAAAATGAACCGAAGTATCTTCTCTTTTTCCAAGACGTTTTACGCGTATCTTATCAAATGAGATAATCTTGATATCTGAAATATCTTTATCATTGATCAATTCATCTAATACATGATATCCCGTAAAATACGTAAACAGTTCTTCCTGAACCATCTGAGCCTTCACAAGCTCTGAAAAATCTGTTTTAAATTTTTGCATAAGAAATGACCTCCTTATTACACTTATGCATAAGGAGGCCATTTTGTTACATACTTTTATTAAATTTTATTTTTTTCGTCTGAAACGATATACTAATTATATATAATCTGCTCTGCTACACCTTCGCCTTTACCATCTCCACATAAAGCGTTGATGATTGCAACGGAGAAATCAATTGCACAACCCATACCGCGAGCTGTAATGATATTGCCATCTTTTTCACAAGAAGCCATACTTACACTTGCGCCTGTAAGTTCTTCTTCAAATCCAGGATAACAACATGCTTTTTTACCTTGTAATATTCCAAGATGACCAAATACAGATGGTGCAGCGCAAATAGCTGCAACGTATTTTCCATTTTCAAAAAATGCCTTTACTTGTTCCATCAGTACAGAAACCTTTTCCAGATTTTTAGTACCTGGCATACCACCTGGCAGCACAATCATATCAAGCTGTTCAAACGCTATTTCTTCTATTGATTTATCCATTACTACAGGAATATTATGAGAACCCTTTACAGTCAGTTCTTTTGTGACAGATACCATCTGTGTTTCAATCCCAGCACGACGGCACATATCAACTACCGTCAAAGCCTCAATTTCTTCATAACCTTCTGCAAAAAATACTGCAATCTTTTTCATAATATTTGTATACCTGCCTTTCTATGTGATATAATTCCTTTAAATAGGTTCATATTTGTCAAAGGAGTACACTATGGAAATCGAAAGAAAATTTACTGTCAAAACAATACCACAAAATTTATCTGATTATCCTTGTCTTTGCTTAGAACAAGGCTACTTATGTACCAGTCCCGTTGTTCGTGTACGAAAACAAGATGATTGTTATATTCTTACAATCAAAGGAAGCGGTATGTTAGCACGAAAAGAAGAAGAATTTCTTCTTAGCAAAGAAAGCTATCAGCATTTAAAAACAAAATGTGATGGCAATATCATCGCTAAAAAACGATACAAAATTCCGCTGCTCTCTCCACAATTTCAACCCGACTTTCCAAAAGAATGTATTCCAAAGGAACTTACCATTGAATTAGATATTTTTGATGCACCTTTTGCTCCACTTGTCATTGCTGAAGTAGAATTTCACAGCCTTGAAGAAGCGAATGCGTTCATTGCACCTGATTGGTTTTTAGAAGACGTTACTTATAACCCAAACTATCATAATTCTTATCTTAGCCAAATTGTATTTGACTAAATTCTACCGTACATTTTGGTCAACTTATAAATACGTTCGGAAAGTTCTTTATATTCAGAAGCGGATTTTTTCGTCATACGCCACTTCCAGTTCTTTCCCATAGAACCTGGTTCATTGATACGTGCTTTATCATCCAATTCTAAATAATCCTGCATCGGAATGATACAATCTTGTGCAACACTCATCATTGCCATACGAATCATTCCCTTGCAGACATCTTTCCATGATGTCACACCTGTATATTCTTCTAAAAATGCTCTGTCTTTTTTAGAAAGAGACTGATACCAGCCAAGTGTTGTCTGATTATCATGTGTTCCTGTATAAACTACGCTATTAGAAATATGATTATGAAGCAAATATTCACTGTCGCTATTCTCATAAAAAGCAAACTGCAATACTTTCATTCCCGGAAATCCAGATTCCTGCAGCAATTCCCATACTTCTGGTGTTAAAAATCCAAGGTCTTCTGCTATAATTTCTTTCTTTCCGATTGCTTCTTCAATTGCAGAAAACAGTTCCATACCAGGACCTTTTTCCCATTCTCCTCTTTCCGCAGTTTCATCACCAGCCGGTACACTATAATATGCCTCAAATCCTCTAAAATGATCCATTCTTACAATATCATACATTTTAAAGCAATGCTTCATACGTTTGATCCACCAAGCATATCCCGTCTTTTTATGATATTCCCAACGATACAATGGATTGCCCCACAACTGTCCTGTTGCAGAAAATGCATCTGGTGGAACTCCTGCTACTGCAAGCGGTACGTTTTTTTCATCTAACTGGAACAGCTTTGGATTTGCCCAAATATCTGCGCTATCAAAAGCAACATAAATAGGAACATCTCCTACAATCTTTATTCCTTTTTTGTTAGCATATGCCTTCAATGCATTCCACTGCTTTGCAAATAAAAACTGTACATACTCGTAAAATTCTATTTCAGATGCATACTCTGTTCTGTATAATTCCAAAGTTTCTTCTTCTCTAAGAATTAAAGATTCTTCCCACTGTGTCCAGCAAGCACCTTTATGTGCATTTTTTGCAGCCATAAATAAGGCATATTCTTCTACCCACTCACCGTTTCTATTCAAAAATTCAGCAAAACCTGGCATCAGAGTTTCTTTAGCACGCGAATAAGCAAGTCGCAATAATGTAAATTTCACATCGTACAATGCGCCATAATCTACTTCATCTTCATGTGCTCCAAAAAATTGGGCATCGCACTCTTCTTTTGTTAAAAGACCTTCTTCTACCAATGCTTCCAAATCAATAAAATAAGGATTTCCTGCAAAAGTAGAGAACGGCTGATATGGACTATCTCCATATCCAGTCGGTCCTAACGGCAAAATCTGCCAGAGCTTTTGACCGGAGTCTTTTAAAAAATCAACAAATTCATACGCTTCTTTTGAAAAACTTCCAATGCCGTATGTTCCAGGCAAGCTGGAAATCGGCATCAAGATACCACTTCTACGCATCTTTTTTGTCCTCCAATGCTCTTTTGTTCATTTCATGATACTTGTATTCGAAATCTCGTCTTTCTCTTTGACAGCCCTCTGATAAAATCATCCCTGCAAAGAAAGACTGTATCGAAGCCAATGCCAAAAATCCACTGACAATCAACGTTGGAAAACGTGGTACTAATCCAGTTGCCACATATTCCATAAAAACAGGTATAAACAAGACTGCAGAAAATAACAGCAAAATCAGACTAATCATGCCATAAAAACAATATGGTCTGTAATTTCTAAACAACTGTAAAATCTTAAATAATACCTTTGCACCATCAGAATATGTATTTAATTTAGATTCTGACCCCTGTGGTCTGTCACGATAATCTACGATTACATTTTCAAGCTGCATATTATAATTAATAGCATGAATTGTCATTTCCGTTTCAATTTCAAATCCTGTAGAAATAACAGGAAATGTCTTTACAAATGCATATCCAAACGCTCGATACCCCGTCATGATATCTTTGACATCAGAACCAAACAACATATTAATGCTCTTTTTCACAATCGTATTTCCAAAATTGTGAAATGGTCGCTTATTTTCTTCAAAGTAGGTGGAGGAGAGTCTGTCTCCTACCACCATATCTGCATGTTTTTGCAGCACCAAATTTACCATTTCTCTTGCATTTTCCAATGGATAGGTGTCATCTCCATCTATCATAAGATAACATTCTGCTTCAATCTCGCAAAACATTCTGCGGATAACATTTCCTTTTCCCTGCTTATATTCATATCGTACAACTGCACCTGCTCTTTTGGCACATTCTACCGTACGATCTTTGGAATTGTTGTCATACACATATACAACTGCTTCCGGCAGAGCTTTTTTTGCATCACGCACGACTTTTTCTATCGTCTGTTCTTCATTGTAGCATGGAATCAATACTGCAATCTTATCCATAACAAACTCCTTATTTTTATCGACGTACCAAATGAGTTGGCAGACCATCCTTGTAAATAGGATGTAACTCACCCTGAATCAATGGTCGTAAATATGTCAGGAATGCTTCTGTAATCTGACATCCATCTTCTGAAATAAAATGATCAGGCACTTTCTTTTCCAGATTTGCAATCTGATGAATATCATAGGTTCCTGTTTCACAAGTATAAGGATTATCATTTACTCTGTTTAATGTGACCATTACACCTGTTTCTCCTTCTGTTGCAGCTTTTACACCTGCATAACCTGCTGCAAATGCTTCTTCTACGTCTGTAAGAGATACAACATGAGATGCTGCTCTTTGTAATAAAGAAGGTTCAATTACTCTTGCTTTAATTCCAGTGCGTTTGTATACAATATCAGACAAAACTGCACAGCTGCCTGCTACCTGCTTATGACCAAATACATCCACATCTGTACTTTCAGAAGCATATTCGCTTACAAATCTGCCGTCAGCTAATTTCACACCTTCTGAAACTGCAATCACGATAGAAGATTTTTCTTTTGCTAATGCTTCTATTTTTGCAACGAACGCATCTATATCAAATACTCGCTCTGGAAGATAAATAGCATCTACACCTGTACAATCAGCACTCTTACAAAGACCAGCTGCACCTGTCAGCCATCCTGCATGTCTTCCCATAATCTCTAATAAGATTAATTTTGTCTTTCCTTCAAAAGCTTCATTATCACGAATAATTTCTTTAATAGATGTTGCAATATATTTTGCTGCAGAACCAAATCCTGGACAATGATCTGTCACTGGAAGGTCATTATCGATTGTCTTTGGAATACCTACAAATCTCTGTGTCTTTCCATGCTCTTTCGCATAATCAGAAAGCATTTTGATTGTATCCATAGAATCATTTCCGCCAACATATAACATAATTGTAATATTATGCTTTTCCATAATAGAAAAAATCTTTTCATATGTTGCTTCATTTCCTTCTGGCTTTGGCAATTTATATCTGCAAGTTCCTAAAAATGCTGCTGGAGTACGCTTTAATAACTCCATTCCCTCTTCTTCTGCTAAATATTCATCCAAATCCAACAGATTTTCTTCTAAAAATCCCTGAATACCATTTACCATACCATATACGTTTGCTGCTCCAAGCTCTTTTGCAGCTGCATAGGCTCCTGCTACAGATGCATTAATTACTGCGGTTGGGCCGCCTGACTGTCCAATTACAATATTTCCTGTTTTCTGCATTTTGTTCTCCTTTTATTTTATTTGTTTTAAAGTGTTTCTAATTCTGCAAGCCATAATGATGCACTTGCATCACTTGGCATACGAAGGTCTCCTCGAGGGGAAACAGCAACGCTTCCGACCTTTGGACCATCTGGAAGACAACTTCTCTTAAACTGCTGTGTAAAGAAACGACGATAAAATGTCTTAAGCCACTTTAAGATTGTTGCATCATCATATTGTCCTGCAAATGCTCTCTTTGCCACACGATAAATCTTTGCTGGGCAGAATCCGCATCGCAGCATATAATATAAATAAAAATCATGAAGCTCATAAGGGCCTACCAAATCTTCTGTCTTCTGGCTGATTACACCATTTACTGGAGGCAGCAATTCCGGACTTACCGGTGTATCTAATACATCTACCAATACATCTTCTAATTCTTTTTGTCCGCAAGTATCTGCATAATACTGTACCAAATGACGTACTAAAGTCTTTGGAACACCTGCATTTACACCATACATCGACATATGATCACCATTATAAGTTGCCCATCCAAGTGCAAGCTCAGACATATCTCCTGTACCAATGACCATACCATTTTCACGATTTGCAATATCCATTAAAATCTGTGTACGTTCTCTTGCCTGACTATTCTCATAAGTAACATTGTGATTACTTTCATCATGCTTAATATCTTTAAAATGAACGTGTACTGCTTCCTTAATATCGATTTCTTCTAATGTTGCACCTAATGTCTTTGTCAAAGTACATGCGTTGTCATACGTACGATCTGTTGTACCAAAGCAAGGCATTGTAATCGCATGAATATTTGCTCGTGGAATACCAAGCAGATCAAATGCTTTTGCTGTAACTAAAATAGCAAGTGTAGAATCCAAACCACCACTGATACCTACTACTGCATGCTTACAGTTTGTATGCTCTAAACGCTTCTTTAAGCCATACGCCTGAATAGATAAAATTTCTTCACATCGTTCTTGTTTTTGTGCCGCATCAGATGGCACGAACGGCATTGGTGCAAAATAACGCTCCAACACTGTTTCTTCTGACTGAAATGCTACGCTGACACGTCTGTAGGCATCTCTTCCTTCTACATGATACGTAGACATTTTACGTCTTTCATGCAAAAGTCTGTGAATATCTAAATCGGCATAAACTGTTTCATTTTCAAATCTCTTTGCCTGAGCCAATACACTTCCATTTTCACAAATAATATTATGACCGCCAAATACAAGATCCTGGGTAGATTCCCCTTCTCCTGCTGTACAATAAACATATCCAGCAACCAATCTTGCAGATGTAGAAGAAACTAACAGTTCACGATAAGAATTTTTTCCAACAGTTTCACTTGATGCAGAAAGATTTACAATTACATTTGCTCCTGCCATCGCATGACGTGTAGAAGGACTCATTGGCACCCATAAATCTTCACAAATTTCACACGCTACAGAAAGTCCCTTTAATGCATTTCCAGCTTCAAATAAGATATCCGTTCCAAAAGGAACCATCTCGCCCTGATAGCATACATCTGTAACACTTCTGCTTCCTTGTGCAAAATTTCTTCCTTCATAAAATTCATGATACATAGGAACATTGCTCTTTGGAACAAATCCAAGCACCTTTCCTTCGAACAAAGCAGCTGCTACATTATAAAGCTTTCCATCCTGTTCCATAGGAAGTCCGACAAAAATAAGTGCTTGCATTTCTTTTGTTGCTTCCTGAATATGTGCTAAGCCTTCTAATGCACCTAAAAGAAGTGTTTCCTGTGCAAACAGATCATGACATGTATAACCTGTAATACAAAGTTCAGGCAGCACGATAATCTTTGCGCCATGTTCATATGCTTCTGTTACTTTTTCTACAATAGCTGTTGCATTATATACCGTATCTGCTACTTTAATCTTTGGAGTTGCGGCAGCTACCTTTACAAATCCATGTTTCATAATTGTGCAACCTTTCTTTATGCTTTACACTTCTTGTAAAGCTCTTTTAATTCGTTTACCTCAAATGTATAATTTGTATTGCAGAAATGACAATTTACTTCGATTGGCTCGCCATCTTTAATCATATTCTGTAATTCTTCTTTTCCTACACTGATTAACACTTTTTCTACTCTGTGTTTAGAACAATCACAATAAAAACTTACTGGCATTGTATCTGTAAATTCTACATCAAATCCATCTAACAAACGCTCTAAAATCTGTTCTGGTGTCATTCCTTCAGAAAGCAATTTTGTAACAGAATCTACATTCTTTAAATTTTCTTCCAATTTATCAATGACACTGTCTTCTGCAAATGGCATCAACTGTATAATAAATCCGCCTGCCTGAGCTACCTTATAATCTTTGCCAACTAATACACCTAAACCAACACTAGATGGCACCTGCTCACTGGCTGCAAAATAATAAGTCAAATCTTCTGCAATCTCACTAGTCTGTAATACAGTCTGTCCAACGTATGGCTCCTTTAATCCAAGATCTTTGATAACGTTCATAAAACCAACGCCTACTGCACCAGCTACATCTAACTTTCCTTTTGCATTTAATGGAAGATCTGCCTGTGGATTATTTGCATATCCCTTTACATGACCAAATGCATCTGCTGTTACAGTCATTCCCTGAAGCGGACCACCTGCCTGAATCTGCAATGTCAAAATATCTTTTTCTCCTTTTAACATTGCTCCCATCATAACACCGCCTGTTAAAAGACGACCTAATGCAGCTGTTGCAGTTGGTGTCATATTATGATGCTCTCTTGCATACTCAACCGTTTCTCTAGTCGTACATGCAAATGCTCTAATCTGGGCATTCGCAGCCGTTGCTCTTACCATATAATCATTCATTGTCTTTCCCTTTCTCACGACATACCATTAATACACGTTCTGTTTCTTCGGTCACTTCTTCATCTGTATCTGCATCTATTGCTGTTACAAATTCCAATCCTGCTTCTTCTACAAAATGACGCATCTGTTCAAACGTATATCCTCTCTGAAAATGTGTTTCCTGAAAACGATAAAAAAGATCTTCTTCCTCGTCTTCTCTCACAAATACTGTCACATCATATTCATTGATATGTGTCTTTTCATCATAAAAATTTTCCCATATAAAACTGCAGTCTTCTCTGTTTTCTGCAATCGTTGTATCTCCTATTACCTGAGCATACTTATATTCTGTGTTAAAATCAAAAATAAACAAGCCCTTTGGGAACAGATAATTATTTACTCTGCGGAATGTTTCGATAACCTCCGCTTCTTTTAACACATAATTAATACAATCACATACACAGATTACCGTACCTACTGTACAATACAGCTCCAGTTCACGCATATCCTGACATAAATACATAATATCATGTCCTGACTCTTCACGTTTTTCCATTGCTGTCTGCAGCATATCATAAGACATATCAATTCCCATCATATCATATCCTGCATCTGCCATAAGCTCTGTCAGCGTTCCAGTGCCGCATCCAAGGTCTAATACAAGATTGCGTTCACTTGCAAGTGCATCTTCTTCTAAAGAAGATGCTCCTGCTAAAGGAACGGAAATTCCATATGTATCTATGATACGAATAATACGCTCACACCATGCCTCATATGGTGTGGCATCCATAAATTCATCATATACTTGTGCAAAATCTGTATAAGACTCCATATTATTCCCCTAATTTATAAGCTGTAAATGTACCTGCTGCCAAAGCAACAATACCTACTACTACGTTCATCACAGAAACTGTACCAAAGCTAGACATCAATAAGATTGCAAATGGAGATGCTACGATCAGACCAATAATTGCCCAGTAAGCAATCAATGGATACTTTGCAAATACAATTTCAATAATCTTTGCAATACCAAAAATACCTGCTACGACACCAAGACCAAATGGTACGAAAATCAAAACACCTCTCCATAATGCTGCCATATCAAAAGCAATCAACGCACGAATAAATGTATTGATTTCAGATACGATTGGATTATAAAATCCTAAGATCAATAAAATCATAGAACCGGATACACCAGGAATAATCATCGTTGCTGCCGCAATAATACCAACTGCAAATAATGCTGCTGACATTCCAATACCTGGCTCAATCACAACGTCTGCACCATTACCGCTGCCAACTGCTGCAAGTCCAACTACAAGTACAAAAAATAATGCACATGCAACCATATGTGGAACTTTAATGCTGTTTCCTTTAACACGCTTCCACATAG